>NZ_JAHLYT010000002.1 GCF_025128095.1 Synechococcus sp. CS-1328
AGGTCGTTGGCAAAGGCAGGGTCGTGTTGCAGCAGATCCTTCAGGTGGTGCAGGGCATCCGCAGCGGGAACCGTCGCAGCCAGGGTCGGCCGGTCGCAGGTGGCCATGGGGCCTCCATCTCAGAGTGATACCAGCCTAGGAGTGCTGATTCACAGTGATCCCCGCAGCGCGACGCGGCGGGGAGTTCGTTACCAGCGCACAACCCCGTTGGTTTTTGTTGGTTTTCAGCTGATCGATGGCCATGGTTCGCGATCCAGAGAGCCCTGGAGCAGGGCCGCCACATCCACATCCACCTGAGCCAGACGTTCCAACACCAATTTCAGATCCAGGGCGGTGAGATCGCCATCGGCTCCCCACTTCAGGCAGGTGCGCCCAAGACAGCTGCTGGTGTTGATCGTCATGGTGGGGTCAGCCATGGCGGGCTTCCTTGCTTTCGTTGGCTCCAGTTTCGGCAAGCAGGCCAGGCTGCGATGCCCCCAACAGGGGACTATCTCCGAAGCCTGGAGACGCGGCAGGCCAGGCAGCGTGCGGTCGGGGCCCTGTTGACAAGACTGTGACCATGCCCTCTGCTGTGCCGATGGACCTGTTCGAACAGAACTGGAGCACCTACCGGGCCGTGGTGCAGCACGACCTGATGGGGCACGCTGACCTCACCGCTGCGACCGAACTGGCCCTGCGCTCCTGGCTTGAGGCTCGTGCCCCTGGCACTCGGCCGCCCCTTGCCGTGGATCTGGGCTGCGGCGATCTGAGCGCACTCGCGCCTGTCTGGCGGCAACTCCCCCTGGGTGGCTACGAGGGGATCGATCTCACCGCCCAGGTTTTGCCCCTGGCCCGCCAGGCCCTGGGAGCAGTGCCCTATCCCACCCGCTGGCAGGCGGCCGATCTGCGCGTCTGGGCAGCGAGCAACGACGAACCCGTCGATCTGATCCACACGGCCTTCGCGCTGCACCATCTCTCAGACAGCGAAAAAGCGGAGTTTCTGCGCCAGGCTCGCCAGCGCCTCGCCCCCGGCGGACTCTTTCTCTGGGCTGATGTCTTCCGCGATCCAGGTGAATCCCGCCAGGATTACCTGGGGCGCTATGGACACCGGATCCGCAGCCAATGGTCGGTGTTGCCCGCCGAGGCCCGCACCCAGGTGCTCGACCACATCCATCAGCTGGACCACCCAGCCGATCGTGCCGAGATTGTGCGCCAGGCGGAGGCGGCAGGCTGGCGCTGGACCTGGCGCTGGAACGGCCCACAGCGGGCCGAAGCCCTGGCCCAGCTGGAGCCAATCTGAAACCCGGAAGCGGCCGGCTCAGCTGTGCTCCCGCAGAAAACCAATCGTGCCGCTCAGTTCATCAGCAAAGCGGTCGATCTCCTCAGGAGTGGTGGTGAAACTGAGGCTGGCCCGGGCTGAACCGGGAATGCCATACAGGCGATGCAGCGGCTGGGTGCAGTGATGGCCGCTGCGGATGCAGATGCCGGCCGAATCGAGCAGGGCCGCGATGTCATTGGCGTGCAGGCCGTCGACGGTGAAGGCGGCCAGCGCCCCCCGATCAGGCTGCTGTTCCGGGGTGGGTCCGAGGATCCGCACCCCCTCAATCGCCTGCAAGCGCTGGAACAACTGGCGGGTGAGCCGCTGCTCCCAGGCGTGGATGCGCTCCAGACCCAGGCCCTGGAGGTAATCGAGAGCGGCACCCATGCCGATCGCCTCACCGATGGCGGGGGTGCCGGCTTCGAACTTGTGGGGCAGCTCCGCCCAGGTGCTGTGGTCGAGGTAGACGTCCTGAATCATTTCGCCGCCACCCAGAAAAGGAGGCATGGCCTCGAGTAACTCCTCGCGCGCCCAGAGGAAGCCCATGCCGGTGGGGCCGCAGAGCTTGTGGGAAGAGCCCACCAGGAAATCACAGCCCAGCTGGGCCACATTCAGAGGAAGGTGGGGCAGGCTCTGGCAGGCATCCACCAGCAGCAGCGCACCGGCGGCATGGGCCAGGGGGGCCACCTCCGCGACCGGGTTGAGGCAGCCGAGGGTGTTGCTCACATGAACCAGGCTGACCAGGCGGGTGCGCTCGTTGATCTGGCGACGCAGGTCGTCGAGGTCCAGCTCGCCCGTTTCGGTGAGGCCCACATGGCGGAGCACGCAGCCGGTGCGGGCAGCCAGCAGCTGCCAGGGAACCAGGTTGCTGTGGTGCTCCATCACCGACAGCAGCACTTCGTCGCCGGAGCGCAGGTTGGCCTCACCCCAGGAGCGCGCCACCAGATTGATGGCCTCGCTGGCGTTGCGGGTATAGACGATCTCGCGGGCACTGGCCGCCCCCACGAAGGCGGCCACCTTGCCACGGGCTCCTTCGAAGCCTTCGGTGGCTCGTGCACTCAGCTGATGGGCGCCACGGTGCACATTGGCGTTGTCGTGGGCGTAGTAGTGCTGCAGAGCCTCAAGCACCTGGCGGGGCTTCTGGCTGGTGGCGGCGTGGTCGAGATAAATCAGGGGCTCGCCGAGACAGGCCGTCTGGGCCAGCAGCGGGAAGTCAGGCCGGGTGAGGCTGGCCAGGTCTTCGCAGGGCTGCGGCGCCACGGGCGAATCCTGGGGCTTCGGCGCTGCGTTGATTCGGGAGGCGGTGTCGCTCACCACCGGCGAGACGGCAGATGCAAGTTTCAGCAGAGCGTCGGCAGCAGGCGTCATCAGCTCAGGCCTCCCCCAGCAGACGATCGATCGGCCGCCAGGCGGCGGCCATGGCCGGCAGCTCCCGCAGCACCTCCTCACAGAAGGCCCGCTGCAGCAGACGGGCCGCCTGGTCGGCCGCGATGCCACGGCTCTGCAGATAGAAGAGTTCGTCCTGCTGCAGGCGACTCACGGTGGCGCCATGGGCACAGCGCACATCGTCTGCCACGATCTCGAGCTCGGGCTTGGTGTCGATCCGCGCCCGATCCGAGAGCAGCAGATTGCGGCTGATCTGGGAGGCATTGGTGCGCTGAGCCTGGCGAGGCACCCGCACGGCTCCGTTGAACACGCTGCGGGCCTGGCCATCGGCCACGGCTTTGTGGACCTGCTGGAGCTGGCCATCGGGCCCCGAAAAGGTCACCTGGCTGTGGGTGTCGGCGATCTGGCGATCGATCACCCGTTGCAGGCCCCGCAGGCTGGTGTGGGCCGCACCATCGAGCTGGTTCACCCGCGGCTCGAGGCGCAGCAGGCCCCAACCGGCACAGCCACTCACGACGCTGAGGTCGCTGCCACTCTCCTGCGCGTAGACGCACTGGGCCAGCAGCGACGCCTGGGGATGTCCCTGGGCGAGAAGCCCATGACGCAGACGGGCTCCACGGCCCAGATGGGCTTCCAACACCAGGCTGGTGGCGCTGGCACCGCTGGCGGTATGCACCTGCAGCAGTTCCAGTTCGGCCCCTTCCTCCAGCACCAGCAACACCCTCAGCGGCAGCACCCCGTCGCTGGCGCCAGCGGGAAGCAGCAACTCCAGCGGCGGCGCCACTCCAGACACGCGCAGGGCCAGCACATGCTCGGCTGCGGCCTGGTTGAGCTGGGTCAGCCAGTGGTGGGCGCACCCGGTCGCCTCGAGCACCGAGCCGAGGCGCTGATGCAGTTCTGCCCCGGCAATCGGTTCGAGCCCCGCGGGCAGAGTCACCCCATCCAGAGGGTCGCCGCTGCCATCGAAACGCAGGCGCAGATGGGGCGACACCGTGCCGGCACCCTGCTCAGGCCGCAGCAATCGCGGTGAGGTGGACGCCAGCAGGGCCGGATCGGTGAAGCGCCAGTTTTCCTGGCGGCGATGGGGGGCAGGAAGCTCCAACAGGGCCGCACGGGCCTGCTCCTGTAAGGGCGCCAGCGGACCGGCCGCAGGGGGCAGGGAGGCGATCAGATCACCTGTCCAGGCCTCAAGCGTCGAGGAGGAGCGCACCGCCGTGGACGCCATGGCAACGGGCAGGGTCACCATCAGCCCACCTCCACCGGCGTACGCCCCTGGGCTGAGGACTCCAGGACCGCCAGTTCCTGATCGACCCAGTCGTATCCCCTCTCCTCAAGTTCAAGCGCCAGCTCCTTGCCACCGGTGCGAAGGATGCGGCCAGCGGCCATGACGTGCACATAATCGGGCGTGATCACATCCAGCAAGCGCTGGTAATGGGTGATCAGCAAGGTGGCGTTCTCGGCCGTGGCGAGATGGTTCACACCACCGGCCACAATCCGCAGGGCGTCGATATCAAGACCGGAATCGGTTTCATCGAGGATCGCCACCATTGGATCCAGCAGGGCCATCTGCAGGATCTCGTTGCGCTTCTTCTCGCCACCGCTGAAGCCCTCATTCACGGAACGCTCCAGAAAGGCTGGATCCATCTGGACCACGGCCAGCTTGTCGCGCACGACATCCTCAAAGGCAAAGGTATCCAGCTCTTCGGCGCCCATCTCAAGCCGGCGGGCATTGGTGGCCACCCGCAGGAACTCGAGGTTGCTCACCCCGGGGATCTCAATCGGGTACTGAAACCCAAGAAACAGCCCGATTCTGGCCCGCTGCTCCGGAGGCAGATCCAGCAGATTCTCGCCCCTGTAGCGCACCGTGCCACCAGTGACCTGATAAGCGGGATGACCGGCCAGCACCTTGGACAGGGTGCTCTTGCCGCTGCCATTACGACCCATCACCGCATGGATCTCTCCGGCACGGATGGTGAGATTCACGCCCTTGAGGATCGCCTTGTCCTCGACGCAGGCATGGAGATCACAGATCTCAAGCAGAATGGGAGCGTCGGAACGGATCACAGCAACAGGGAAGGCAGAGGGAAAACAGAAGGGAGAAAATGTTGTCTAGGGATGACAGCTGTCTAGGGATGGCAGCCGTGGAAGGAGATCAACCCACCGAGCCCTCGAGTTTCAAGGCGAGGAGCTTGTCGGCTTCGGCCGCGAACTCCATCGGCAGCTGGTTGAACACATCACGACAGAAGCCGCTCACCATCATCGACACCGCCTCCTCGAAGCCGATCCCACGGCTCTGGAGATAGAAGAGCTGGTCTTCTGAGATGCGGCAGGTGCTGGCCTCATGCTCAATCGCGGCATCAGGTTGCTGCGATCGGATGTAGGGATAGGTGTTGGCAGCGGCCTGATCGCCGATCAGCATCGAATCGCACTGGCTGTAATTCTTGGCTCCCACGGCTTTGGGACCCACCTGCACAAGACCGCGATAACTGTTGGAGGAGCGCCCGGCACTGATGCCTTTGCTCACAATCGTGGAGCGGGTGCGCGGACCCACGTGAATCATCTTGGTGCCGGTATCGGCCTGCTGACAGTTGTTGGTCAGGGCGACGGAATAAAACTCACCCACGGAATCAGCCCCTTGAAGCACACAACTGGGGTATTTCCAGGTGATCGCCGAGCCGGTTTCCACCTGGGTCCAGCTGATCTTGCTGCGCGCGCCGCGGCACTGGCCGCGCTTGGTGACAAAGTTATAGATGCCACCCTTGCCATGCTCATCACCGGCATACCAATTCTGCACGGTGGAATACTTGATCGCAGCATCCTCAAGCGTGACCAGTTCCACAACCGCGGCATGGAGCTGGTTGGTGTCAAACATCGGCGCCGTGCAACCCTCGAGGTAGCTGACCGAAGCTCCCGCTTCCGCCACGATCAAGGTGCGCTCGAACTGGCCGGTGTCGCCGGAATTGATGCGGAAATAGGTGGAGAGCTCCATCGGGCATTCCACCCCCTTCGGGATGAACACGAACGAGCCATCACTGAACACAGCTGAGTTCAGAGCCGCGAAGTAATTGTCGTTGCTGGGCACCACTGTGCCGAGATACTGCTCAATCAGAGCGGGGAAATCCTTGACCGCCTCGCTGATTGAGCAGAAGATCACCCCATGCTCGGCCAGCTTCTCGCGGTAGGTGGTGGCGATCGAGACACTGTCGAACACCGCATCCACGGCCACATTCGAGAGCCGTTTCTGCTCGCTCAAGGGGATGCCGAGCTTGTCAAAGGTCTCGAGAAGCTTGGGGTCCACCTCATCCAGGCTGGCTTTTTTCTCCTGCTGCCGTGGTGCCGCGTAATAGATGATCTCCTGGTAGTCGATCGGTGAGAAACCCAGGGCAGCCCAGTCCGGGGAAGCCATCTCCAGCCACTGCCGGTAGGCGCGCAGACGAAACTGCAGCAGGAAGTCTGGCTCCTGCTTTTTGGCAGAAATCAGCCGCACCACATCTTCACTGAGCCCCTTGGGGATCTTGTCGGTCTCGATATCGGTGACGAAGCCGTACTTATACGGCTGCGAAACCAGATCCCCAACGGTGGCGGTGCTGCTCATGGATGGATGCGGCGGACGGTTTTTAGCAGTGCTCAGCCGGAGGTATGGCTGTGGATCTCTTCCATGCTGATCGTCTGGCTGTCGCCCCGGAAGGGGTTGTCCTCGGTGAGGAACAGCATGCAGTGGCACTCCTTGCGCTCACGCATGGGGACGCAGGGGCAGTTCCAGAAGGCCTGGGAGACCTCGGCCTGCTTGTCCTCGTAGTGGCGGCAGGGGCAGAGCGCACCGCCGAGGTCATCCTTATGGCGGGCCAGCCCCTCCAGCACCACGGCCGTCACCCCCGGATCGCTGCAGAAATAGGTACCCGTGCGCTGGGCATAGGTTTCCGCGAACTTGCGGATCACCTCAAGGCTGTCAGCGGAGGGGGCGGCAGCGGCGTCGGACATGAAGCAGGAGGTAGAGGGCACCCAGCCCAGGACGGATCACTCAGATACGAAACCAGCTGGTTTCGTATCTGCCCGAGCCTAGGGCAGGGGTCCGAGCCTTGGGGTGAAGGTTCATTGTGACCCCACGACTGCCGCAACGCGGCCCCCATCCCCCTGTTGTGCGTGGCATGGTGTGGCGGTCAGTGGCCAGCCATGACCGCCCCAGCCCCGGTATCGAACCAGGCCAGCACCCGCGAGGCGGCGCTCACACTGTTGCTGCGCCTTGGCCATGCGACTGCCGCGACCCTGGCCCAGAAGCTGGCGGTGTCCGTGCAGGTGATGCGCCGCCACCTGCGCAGCCTCGAAGAGGAAGGACTGGTCGCGTCGAGCCCGTCCCAGGATGGCCCTGGCCGCCCCTGCAATCACTGGAGCCTCACCGCCAGCGGCCACAACCAGTTCCCGAACGACAGCGAGCAGTTCACCCTCAGCCTGCTGACCTCGATGGCCAGTAGCCTTCCGCCCGACACGATCAAGGCCCTGCTCAACCGCCAGGCGATCGACAAGGCCGCCGATTACCAGCTTCAGATCGGTGTTGGCAGCCTGCCGCAGCGCCTGGATCGACTGGTCGAACTGAGGCGGGGTGAGGGCTACGTGGCTGAGTGCGTGGCAGACGACGACAGCTGGGTCTTCAGCGAATACCACTGTTCGGTGATGCGGATCGCCGAACAGTTCCCCTGCGTCTGTGATCAGGAGTTGCAGATGATCCGCCACACCTTCCCCGATTGCAGCGTCGAGCGGGTGCACTGGCGCCTGCAGGAAGGCCATTCCTGCGGCTTCCGGCTCACCCCCAGGTCTGAGCCCACCGACGAGGCTGCCGCTCTGCCAAGCCCAGAGCAGTGAGCCCAACCGATCCCGCGGCCGGCGGCCCGCTCCTGCTTGAGGAGCTCGAGTCGATCGAGTCCACCCTGCTGCCGGTGCTCGACCGCCACCACCTCCGCCTGCTGGCCCACGGCCTGCGGACCTTCCAGACCATCGCCGGCAGGCAGCACGGCCCACTGCCGCAGCCCGCCCAGGTGCAGCTCTGGGTCCGAACCCAGCCGGTGCTCGCCGCCGATGCCGACTTCGCCGAGACGTTCCTGGATCAGTTGGGACAGCTGGGGCAGCAGTTGGAAGCCCTGGCCCGGCAGAGAGCCTGCATGCCGCTGGACCTGACATTGGAGGATCTGATCGGCTGGAGCTGCGAGCAGGCGACGGCGAGGCTGTCGACAGGCTCTGTCCAATAAAGCTGTGTCCAAGTAACAGCCCACGACCGCCTGCGAGCTGAGCGCCTTGCCATCATCGCTGCAGCAACCCTGGGTCCCGTGAGCGGATCGATCAGCGACGCCATCAGCTTCTTCCGCCTCAGCTGCGGCCGCTGGCGGTCGCAGCGCAGCAGCCACCACCTGCTCCATCGCCGCGCCGAGGCGGGCGGCTCCTTCATCGAGGTGGTGGAACTCTCCGCCACTGACCCCCTGCTGGTGGCGGTGGCGACCCTGCACAGCCAGGATCCGATCGGCCTGGTGGGCGGCTGTCGGGTGCGCTGGAGCGGGTCGATGGCCTGGGACAAGGCCGGCGAAGCCCATGAAGGCGAGAGCGTCTTCGGACTGATTCCGACCGACGGGCAAGGCCGAGCCGGCCTGCTGCTGCGCGACCGTGGCTATGCCGAAACGGCCCCGGTGGCCGGGCATTTCCAGATGGACGATCGCGACGGACTGCTGCTGAGCACGGACTACGAAACCATGAGCAGCCTGGAGCGGTTCAGCTTCGCGGGGCCCGATGTGCGGCTGCGCACCAGCACCGTCGAGGGGCTCTCCAACACCGCGTCGTTCTGCGTGGAGACCCGGGTGCTGGAGCCGAGCGCCGGAACCAGCCGAGCTGAAGCACCGGAGAACGGACAGCTGCTCTCTCCACTGGGCTGGTGAAGTCTGGGCTGCTTAAGTCTGGGCTGCTGAAGCCGGTGTCGAACGTTACGGACTGTGAGTCCTGCCTGGGGGCGACGAGTCGCGACGGGGCCGCACTTCTACGATCCCCGAGACGGATGCCTGAGCACGCGTGGCCCTTCCTCTCCTGAAGTACGCACCCACAACGCAGAACTCCCGCGTGGATGCCCTCCGGGTGGGTTCAGACGAGGATCCCAAGGCCGTGTCCATGGACAAGGCCATGGACCGCGAAGATCAGAACTTCGTGATTGAGGCCGCCTACCGGCAGATCTTCTTCCACGCTTTCAAGGTGGACCGCGACCGCACCCTTGAGTGCCAGTTGCGCGACGGCCAGATCACGGTGCGTGATTTCATCCGCTCCCTCTGCCTGTCGGACACCTTCACCCGCAGCTTCTACAACCTCAACAGCAACTACCGCGTGGCTCGCCACCTGGTGGAGAAGCTGCTGGGTCGCCAGACCTACGGGAAATCCGAGGAAATCGCCTGGTCGGCCGTGCTGATGACCCGTGGGGTCCGGGGCATGGTGGACGACATCCTCGATAGCCAGGAGTACCTGGACAACTTCGGCTACGACACGGTTCCCTTCCACCGCAACCGCGTGGTTGGCTCCCGCAGCGTCGGCGAAACTCCCTTCAACATCACCTCACCCCGGTACGAGGCGTACCACCGCGGCATTCTGGGCTTCCCTCAGATCGTCTACACCGGTACCGCCAAGGCCTACCCCGAGCGTTCACGCCAACGCCGTGGCGGCTTCCCCGAGGATTACCTCCCCTGGGTGCGGACCCTGCCCGCCATGCGCACCCGTGGTGCCGCCGCCGGCAACACCAGCATGGATTACCTCTCGAAGGTTCCCTATCGCAGCATCGGCCGCTGAGACTTCAACCCCAACGTCACCGGGTCCTCCGGACCAGAAGGCGGTGCTTCGGCACCGCCTTTTTGCTGGCCATGCCCTGGTCAGTGGATCCTGACCGCAACGGGCCGCACCGACTGATCGAGGAGAAAGTCCTTCAAACTGCTTCTCAAACGTATCCGGATGCTGTGAGCCAGTCACTGACCACTTTGGCGCGACTGACCTTGCGACAGCTCCGCCAGGTGGCCAGCGATCTTGGGGTCAGCCTCTACAGCCGGAAATCGAAGGAAGAGCTGCTCAACGCGATCAGCTCCCGTCACGAAGAGGGCAGCATCTCGCTGCAGGAGATCGAGGCCGAGATGACCCCGGCCCCACAACCGGATGCCGAGACCCGTGTGGTCTTCCTGCCGCGTGATCCCCAGTGGGCCTATGTGTTCTGGGAGATCTCGGAAGACGACCTGGATCATGCGCTTCAGGCCGGTGCCAACCAGCTCTGTCTGCGGGTCGCCGATGTGACCGGCCTGGCTGGAGGCTCAGCCCATCCCCACACCCTGCAGGAAGTGGTGGTCGACAGCCATGCCACTGAGTGGTATCTGCCGGTGCCGCTCAGTGATCGTGATTACCGGGTCGAGCTCGGGTACCGCAAAGGCAGCGCCGGCGGCTGGATCTCCCTGGCCTTCTCCTCGGTGGCCCGGGTTCCTGCCCTGCATCCAAGCGAACAGATCCTCGACCAGTTCGTTCCCTTCACCCTCGAAGCCTCCCCCACCTCCCTGCCGGCACCGGTGGAGAGCAGCGATTCCGGCCTGCACGAGCGGCTGTATCAGACGGCCACCGCCCGTTGGCGCAAGCTGGGCCGTGGATCCGAGGCCTTCCATGAACTCGATGAGAGCAGCGCCGATCACCAGGGCCACCACGCCTCCGGTGCAGGCATCTGGGCCAGCGGCCGCCAGGCGTCGGGCGCAGGCGGAGTGGCACCGCGGCAGCGCTCCTTCTGGCTGGTGGCCGATGCTGAGTTGATTGTCTATGGCGCCACCGATCCCGCCGCCCGCCTCACCATCGGCGGCGAAGAGGTGCCCCTCTCCCCTGATGGCACCTTCCGGGTGCAGGTTCCCTTCCGTGACGGCCAGCAGGTGTACCCGATCGAGGCCGTGGCCGCAGACGCTGAGCAGAAGCGCAACATCACCCTCGACTTCCGCCGGCTGACCCCGGAAGACAACAGCAATCCTTCCAACCAGGCCGCCCCCGAGTGGTTCTGACACCAGACGTGTCCCCCCAATGACCTCCTCTCCTCCCCGCCGCGGCCTGCGCGTTCTCGTGGCCATCACGCCCGTGCTGGGTGCCGTGAGCTTCGCCCTGCTGATCCCTCTGCTGATCGTGCACGTGAGCCTGCAGGCAGCGGTTGGAGCCGCTGTGGCCATTGGCTGCCTCTGGTTCGCCCTGATGCTGCGGACCTCCGAAATGCCGGGCCACTGAGCCCTCAGCCGAGGATCAACCCTGCCGTTGACCGACCTGGGGAACGCTGACAGCAGCGATCTCCTTGTTCATGGCCGGCCTGGTCCCACCGCCCGCAGCCCAGCCTCAGCCCAGGCGCGCCGGGCCGCCGGCGAGATCGCTGCTGCTGGTCAGTGGCCTGGCCATGCTGTTGGGCAGCTGCAGCGCCACCGCTCGGCTGCTGGGCCAGCCTGAGCCCCGCCTGCCCCTGCCGCCAGGCATTGATGTGGGCTTCAACCACCGCACCGCCGGCCACTACCGCAGCCCGATCGACGGCCAATGGCGACAGGGCGACGACCTCGAAGCCATGCTGTTGAACGCCATCGAGGCGGCCCATCGCGATATCGCCGTGGCCGTGCAGGAGCTGTCCCTGCCGAAGGTGGCTGAGGCCCTGGCGCGCAAACACCAGCAAGGGGTTCGGGTCAGGCTGGTGCTGGAGAACACCTACAGCACCCCCTGGAGCGAGCAGCATCCCGCCGATCTGGTGCCCCACCTGCGCCATCGGCAGGCCCAGCTGAAGGCGCTGGGCTGGGGCGATGCCCTGCTGATCCTGCGGCGGGCCGGGGTCCCGATGCTGGACGACACCGCCGACGGCAGCGCCGGCAGCGGCCTGATGCACCACAAATTCCTGGTGGTCGATGGCCGTGTGGTGATGACCGGCTCGGCCAACTTCACCCCGTCCTGCATCCACGGCGACCCGGACGATCGACGCACCCGCGGCAACGTCAACCATCTGCTGCGCTTCGAGAGCAGGGAGCTGGCGGCCGTGTTCCTGGCGGAATTCGAACGCCTCTGGGGAGACGGCCCCGGCGGCAAGCCCGACAGCCAGTTCGGGATCGGCAAGGGGGGCGGCGCCCCGCAGCGGGTGATCGTGCAAGGCACACCGGTGCAGGTGCTGTTTGCGCCCCATCGCCGCAGCGATCCCAACAACGGCCTGAGCTGGTTGGGTCAGCTGCTCAACCAGGCCCAGCGGCGCATCGATCTGGCCCTGTTCGTGTTCTCGGCCCAGAACCTCACGACTGTGCTGGCGCAGCGGCATCAGCAGGGTGTGGCCATCCGGGTGCTGGCCGACCCAGGCTTCGCCAACCGCTCCTTCAGTGAGGTGCTCGATCTGCTGGGGGTGGCCCTGCCGGATCGGCGCTGCAAGATCGAGGCTGGCAATCGCCAGTGGACGGAACCGCTGGCAGGCGTGGGCATCCCCCAGCTGGCCGGGGGCGACAAGCTGCATCACAAGATCGCCGTGATCGATGGCAAACGGGTGATCAGCGGCAGTTTCAACTGGAGTCCATCCGCGGCCCACCAGAACGACGAAACCCTGCTGGTGATCGACTCGCCTGTCCTGGCCCGCCACTTCACCCAGGAGATTGATCGCCTCTGGAGCGGCGCCGAGCTGGGGATCACGGCCAGGCTGGAGCGGCGGATCGAGCGGCTGCAACGCACATGCGGCCAAGGGCACGCGACTACGATCCCAGCAGACCGCGACGAGCCGGAGCCGTAGTGGAGCAGCCAGCCACCTCCAACCGCAGCGCCACTGATCCAAGCGCCACTGATCGCAGCGCTACTGATCGCAGCGCTACAGATCCCAACCCGTCGGCCACCCTGGACGCGATCAACCTGATGCTGCGGGATCTCCACACCCGGCACGACGAGATCCGCCACAGAGCCGCCTTCCGCGGCTGCACCAACGAACTCCTGGCCCTGCAGCAGGAGTTGGTCGACTATCTGCTGGCGCGAAAGCAGGGTCTCAGCGGCGGCGCCAAGCACAAACCCAGCGACGGTCTCAATTACAACTCCTTCACCTGACCCGCCCCCTTCCGCAGCCACAGACGGGGTGAGACGCCAGCCGGTACGGGTTCTGATCGTGGGCGGGGGGCCCACCGGTGCCGCCCTCGCCCTGCTGCTGAGTCAGCGGGGCATTCCATTCATCCTGATTGAAGCCAGCCGGAGCCTGGATCGGCTCTTCCGCGGCGAGGCCCTGATGCCCAGCGGCCTGGCCGCCCTCGAACAGATCGGCGGTGCCGACCTGCTGGACGGACTGCCCCAGCGGCCCCTGGCCGGCTGGCGGTTTGTGCTGGATGGGCGGGAGTTGTTTCGGGCCGCGGAACCCCTGACCCCTGGCCCTGCCTGCACCCTGGTGAGCCAACCGGCCCTGCTGGAGCGCCTGCTGGAGCGGGCGGCGGACTGTCCAGGCTGTCAGGTGCTGCGGGGCACCGCTGCCGCTGGGCTGCTGGAGCAGAACGGTCGCATCGCGGGAGTCCGGCTGGCGGACGGCCAGGAGCTGCGGGCCGATCTGGTGCTGGCCTGCGATGGGCGCAGCTCATCGCTGCGCCGCCAGGCCGGCCTGGAATTGCAGGAGCAGAGCAGCCCCCTCGATCTGCACTGGTTCCAGCTGCCAGGGGCCTCCACGACCTCTGCCGCTCCGCCGCTGCCCCAGGGAGACTGGTTCACCACCGTGGTGGGCCCAGCCGGGATCTTCAGCCTGTTCACCGGGGCCACCGGCGTAGCGCAACTGGCCTGGGTTCGTCCCCACCGCGCCGAGGCGACAGACCCGAGGCAGCACCCACAAGCGGCGGCCCCCTGGCCGGAGTGCTGGGCCCGCCAGAGCCCACCGGAGCTGGCGGCCTGGTTGCGCAAGGGCAGTGTGCACGCGACGGCACCGGTGCCCCTGGCCGTCCGGGTGGGCCTGGCTCCCCTCTGGCATCGGCCTGGCCTGCTGCTGCTGGGGGATGCCGCCCATCCGATGAGTCCGGTGCGGGCTCAGGGGATCAATATGGGCCTACGCGATGCCCTGGCTGCCGCGAACCATCTGATTCCGCTCCTGGCGGAGGGTGCCCAGCCAGCGACTTCACAGCTCGATGCCGCCCTGGCCACGATCGCAGCCGAACGTCTGCCGGAGATCCAGACCCTGCAGACCCTGCAACGCCAGGAGGCCGAACGGGGAATGCTGCTGCAGGGGCAGCCTTGGCTGCGGGCCTTGCTGCTGGCGGGGGCTCCGCTGCTGGCTCCGGCCCTGCGCCATCACTGGATCGAGCAGCAGCGACCCCTGCGGCAGGGAGTGACCACACTGAACCTGCTGGAGAGCCTGCGCCTGCTGGAATCGTGGGCGCCCGCCATGATGCAACGGCCTGCCCGAGCGGAGTGATGGCTCAGAACCCTGTCCCCAACTCTGCCCCTGCCGGCGCCAACCCAGGGGATCCGCGGCTGGATCTGCCCTGGGGAACAGCAGCACGGCGCCGAGCTCCACGCCACGGGCTATCGGCGATCAGGCCGTCAGCGATCGGGCAACGGTTGCTGCGGCTGACCGCCCTGCTGCTCTGCCTGCCGCTGCCTGCCGCCCTGGCGGACGAGCTTCCCGCCTACCCCGGCAACGCCGTGTTCCGCCAGCTGCAGCTGGCCGCCCAGGACTGCGGCCGTGAAAACAACAGCGCCACCTGCACGCCGGCCCGGGACCAGGCCGATCGCCTGATGGATCACCCGCGCCTGCCGGCCGCCTGCAAAGACGTGCTCTGGGAGATCCGTGAGGGCTCCCAGGTGACGACGCTCAACAGCTACACCAGGCGAGAAGCGCTCAACCGGGCGGCCGGGGACCTGATGGCGATCTGCCGCGCCCCGGCCAAACCGACCCCGAGCACCGGGAAACCGTCCTCACCGTTCCAACGCTGAGCAGATTCAGGGAGCGGAAGAGTCTGGAGTCTCGGCGGCGTCCAGCAGAGCGCGCGAGGTGGTCTCCATAAAAGGCACCGACCAGGGCGTGACCACGATGGCCCGGTCGGCCAGCTCGCAGGCTCCGCCCTGACGGCCAGCGGCCGAACAGCTGGCGCTGAGTTTGAGCAGGGCGTTGGTGAGCTTGCCCCGCAGGCAGCTTTCTTTGCCGGCATGGCTGAGCACCGCCTCTGCGGCCTGGCGGGTCTGCTGGATCGCGGCGGGATAGGAGTCGACCGGGCCGAGCCCCATGGGTGCCGCCTGGCCAGGCCGGACCAGGGACAGAACACTGGCCGCAAACACCAGGACCAGGCCGGCAGAACGGGAAGGGGAGGGCAGCACGGGTGAGCCGGAGGAAATGGAGTTGAGGCGGAGGACGCCCCAATACGTAAGAAAACGCTAGCGACGGCCGCGGCAGCCAGCCCGTTCTGGGGCCAGGGGTAGCGTGGGCCTGTTGCGGCTTACGTGATGACCAGCGGTGTGCGTCAAGTGGTGCTCGAGCGGCCCTTCGACGACCAGAAGCCCGGCACCTCCGGGCTGCGCAAGAGCAGCCGCCAGTTCGAGACCCCGCACTACCTCGAGAGTTTCCTCGAGGCGATCCTGCGGGTGCTGCCGGGCGTTGATGGCGGCACCCTGGTAGTGGGCGGTGACGGCCGCTACGGCAACCGCCACGCCATCCAGGTGATCGTGCGCATGGCGGCAGCCCACGGCGTGGCGCGGCTGATCACCACAACCGGCGGCATCCTCTCCACGCCAGCCGCCTCCCATCTGATCCGCCGCCATCAGGCCATCGGCGGCATCATCCTCTCGGCCAGCCACAACCCCGGCGGCCCCGAGGGAGATTTCGGCGTCAAGGTGAACGGCGCCAACGGCGGGCCGGCGCCGGAGTCGGTCACCGATGCGATCTATACCTGCACCCTGGGGCTCGATGGTTACCGGATCCAGGACGCCGATCCGATCCCCCTCGACCAGCCCGGTCGCCACAGGGTCGGCGACCTCGAGGTGGAGGTGATCGACGGGGTCGAGGACTACGTGGCGCTGATGCAGGGCCTGTTCGACTTCGATCGCATCGGAGCCCTGCTGCGCGGCAATTTCCCGATGGCGTTCGATGCCATGCACGCCGTGACCGGCCCCTACGCCACCCGTCTGTTCGAGGGGCTGCTGGGGGCTCCGGCCGGCACGGTGCGGAACGGCATTCCCCTCGAGGATTTCGGCGGCGGTCACCCCGATCCGAACCTCACCTATGCCCACGAGCTGGCCGCACTGCTGCTGCAAGGCGATGCCTACCGCTTCGGGGCCGCCTGCGACGGCGACGGCGACCGCAACATGATCCTGGGCGCCGATTGCTTCGTGAACCCGAGCGACAGCCTGGCCGTGCTCACCGCCAACGCCAGCCTGGCGCCGGGCTACGCCGATGGGCTCAGCGGCGTGGCTCGGTCCATGCCCACCAGCGCCGCGGCGGATGTGGTGGCCAGGGAGCTGGGCATCGCCTGCTTCGAAACACCCACGGGCTGGAAGTTCTTCGGCAACCTGCTGGATGCCGGCCGCATCACCCTCTGTGGGGAGGAAAGCTTCGGCACCGGCAGCAACCACATCCGCGAGAAGGACGGCCTCTGGGCAGTGCTGTTCTGGCTGCAGATCCTGGCCTGCCGCCAGTGTTCCGTGGCAGAGGTGATGACGCAGCACTGGGCCCGCTTCGGGCGCCACTACTACTCCCGCCACGACTATGAAGCGATCGACTCCAGCGCCGCGGCAGAGCTCTACAGCCGGGTGAAGACCATGCTCCCCAGCCTGAAGGGGGAGCGCTTCGCGGGTCGGTCGATCGCCGCCGGTGACGACTTCTCCTACACCGATCCGGTGGATGGATCCACCAGTGCGGGGCAGGGTCTGCGCATCCTGCTGGACGACGGCAGCCGCGTGGTGCTGCGCCTCTCCGGCACCGGCACCCAGGGCGCCACGCTGCGGGTGTATCTGGAGAGCTACGTGCCTGCCGGCGGTGCCCTCACCCTGGATCCCCAGAAGGCCCTGGGCGATCTGATCCAGGCCACCGACCAGCTGGCCGAGATCCGCCAGCGCACCGGCATGGAACGACCCACCGTGATCACCTGATCGTGATCACCTGATCGTGATCGCCTGATCCGTGATCACTGGATCGGTGATCTCCTGCCCACACTGACCAGCCTCGTCCCGGCTCCTAGCCTCCGGAGTAGCGGTCCATTTCCTCGGCATGACCACACCCTCTGTCCGCCGGTCTGCCACAACAGTCCGCCGGCCTACCGCAACAAGCCGCCTGTCTGCCTCAGGCAAGCGGCCCCGATGGCCAAGCGTGCGAGTTCTGGGCCTGGCCCTGCTGCTGCTGGGGATCGGGCAGGCTGCACCGGCCAGGGCCGTCGACGGTGATCAGGTGAAGGCACTCTGCATGGCGGGCTTCAACGCCGCCATGGGCGCCGCCGGCAAGACCCCACCCGCTGGCATGGGGGAGTTCACCTGCACCTGCTTCCTGGAGCAGGTTGAAGCCGGCAGCAACATCGACCAGGCCCGCAGCATCTGCAGGGACAAGGCCGCGGCAAGGTACCCGGTGAAATGATCGGCTCCAGCCCATGAGGCCGTCCTGGCCGCCGCCAGGAATGCAGCCGCTCAACCGGGGGCGAGCGGAGTGGTGGAAGGTCGATCTGGTGGCGGGCATCACCGTGGCGGCCTACCTGATTCCGCAGTGCATGGCCTATGCCGAGCTGGCGGGGCTGCCCCCGATCACCGGCCTTTGGGCGATCCTGCCGCCGCTGCTGCTCTATGCGCTCCTGGGCTCCTCGCCCCAGCTGTCGGTGGGGCCGGAATCCACAACGGCCGTGATGACCGCCGCGGCACTGGGTCCACTGGCTGCTGGCGATCCAGGCCGCTACGCCGAGCTGGCCTCTCTGCTGGCCCTGGTAGTCGGTGGGCTCTGCTGCCTGGGGGCCTGGGCCCGGCTCGGATTCCTGGCTGATCTGCTCTCCAAACCGATCCTGGTGGGCTACATGGCCGGTGTGGCGGTGATCATGATCACCAGTCAGCTGGGCAGGATCTGCGGGCTCACCCTGGCGGCCGATTCGATCGGTGGGCAGATCCAGGAGCTTGTGCAGCGGCACGCGGAGGTGCACGGGCCCACCCTGGTGATGGCGGCGGCGGTGCTGGCCTTCCTGATCGTGCTGCAACGGCGCTGGCCCAGCCTGCCGGCTCCCCTGTTGGCGGTGCTTCTGGCCACTGCGATGGTGGCGGCCCTCCAGTTGGACCGTCAGGGGGTGGCGGTGATCGGCCCAATCCCGGCGGGGCTGCCCCAGTTGAGCCTGCCCAAGGGCGAAACACTTCAAACACTCAGGTCTCTGCTGCCCACCGCGGCAGGCATCGCCCTGGTGGGCTACTCCGACAACGTGCTCACAGCCCGGGCCTTCGCGGCTCGCAACGGTTACCGGATCGATGCCAACCAGGAACTGTTGGCCCTGGGGGCTGTGAACCTGGGCAACGGACTGCTGCAGGGCTTTCCGGTGAGCAGCAGCGGCAGCCGCACCGCCATCGGCGACACCGCCGGCAGCCGCAGCCAGGTGTTTTCCCTGGTGGCCTTCCTGGTGGTGATCCTGGTGCTGCTGGTCCTGAGACCGGTGCTGGCCCTGTTCCCCAAAGCGGCCCTGGGGGCCATCGTGATCTATGCGGCGCTGCGGCTGATTGATCTGGGCGAATTCCGGCGCCTGCGCAGCTTTCGCAGCAGTGAATGGCAGCTGGCCCTGGCCACCCTGGTGGGGGTGCTGGTCACCGATCTGCTCACGGGTGTGGCCCTGGCGGTGGCCCTGTCGGTGATCGATCTGTTCAGCCGGCTGGTGCGCCCCCACGATGCGGTGCTGGGGGAGGTGCCCCAGCTGGCGGGTCTGCACGACATCCACGACTGGGCAGGAGCACGCACCCTGCCCGGGCTGGTGATCTACCGCTACGACGCGCCCCTCTGCTTCGCCAATGCCGACCACTTCCGCCGCCGGGCCCTCGCCGCGATCGAAGCCGAAACCACACCGGTGGCCTGGTTCGTGGTCAACGCCGAAGCGATCGTGGAGATCGACATCTCAGCGGCAGACATGCTGATCGAGCTGATCCAGGAACTCCGCCATCGGCAGATCGTGCTGGGCCTGGCGCGGGTGAAACAGGATCTCTACGGCCAATTGGTACGGGCGGGCTTGCTGGAAGCGATCGGTGCCGATCACATCTTCCCCACCCTGAGCAGCGTCCGGCAGGAGTTTTTGCGCTCGAGAGCACCGGCCTGCGCCTCGGCCGGAGTCAGCGATGACGTCCAGACAAATGACGTCCAGTCATCCGGCGCCGCGCCAGCCGGTGGCAGCCTTCATGAGTGACCATCAAGTGAGCCCACAGCAGGCCGGCGAGTGAGCATCTTGCCACCTGCACCTGGCATTCAGCCGCCAGGCTCATCGCCCAATCAACCCCAGGAATCTGAGTCCGGATCTTGCTTCGCCACCAGAGCAAGCTGCCGCATCGTTTCACCCCAGCTGCCGCAGGCGCCGGCCACACTCACCACCACCGCCAACTTCACCAACGGGATCGGTGTGAGCAGGCTGCCAGGGGTGCGCATGGCACGGTGAGCCAGCAGCGCCAGAACAGCCGCCGCTGAGGCCATCAGGGTGCCGGCCAGGGCGATGCGGCGTCGATCAACGCGCCGCTGACGGCCGCGGCGGTAGCCAGGAGGAGGAGGGAGAGGCATGGCACAGGGGCAGCGAACCTGGGAAAGAGCCGCTCAGGGCGCCGGTTGGGGCGGAACCGGGGGCTGCACGGCGGGAACGGGATCGTCGGCCAGGGGATCGGAGGTGTCGGCGCTGGCGGGAAACCAGTCGCGCTCGAGGTTTTTCATCAGCACATAGAACGAAGGCACCACGAACAGGCTGAGCACGGTGGCCACCAGCAGGCCGCCAAAGATCACGGAACCAAGCGAGCGCTGACTCAGGGCGCCGGCTCCATCGGCGATCACCAGCGGGAAAAAGCCGGCCAGGGCCGCCATGGCCGTCATCAGAATCGGGCGAAGGCGGGATCGAGCCGCTCCGCTGGCCGCCGCCGGGATCGATTCGCCCCGCTCGAGGCGCTGGTTGGCCAGATCAACAATCAGGATGCCGTTCTTGGCGGCCAGGCCGATCAGGGTGACCAGCCCAACCTGCGCATAGACGTTATTCACCTGGCCGCGCATCACCAGGAAGGCCAGGGCCCCCAGCATCGCCAGAGGCACGGTCATCAGGATGATCAGCGGATCGATGTAGCTGCCGTACTGGGCGGAGAGCACCAGATAGACCACCACAATGCCAAGGGCGAAGACCAGGATCGCCAGGGAACCGGCCTGCACCTCTGAGCGGGACAGGGCCGACCAATCCATGCCGATGTTGCTGAAATCAAGCCGGCTGAATGACTGGGCCAAGCTGTCGATCGCCTGGCCACTGCTCTTGCCGATCGCCTCGGCCCCCTGGATCAACACGGTGCGATAGAGGTTGAAGTGACTGACAATCGGCGGTGCGCTGTCCAGCCGGGCCTGAATCACATTGGAGAGGGGGATCTGCTGTCCCTTGCCGTTGGTCACGTAGAGATTGGCCAGATCCTCCACCACACTCCTGCTCTCTCCTTCGGCCTGCACATACACCTGCCGGTATTGACCATCTTCATAGGTGGGATTCACAAAGCGTCCTCCCGCCAGGGCACCCAGAGTGGCCATGGCATCGCCGTAGTTGATGTCGAGCGAGGCCATCCGATCGCGATCCACATCCAGCCGCCAGACCGGGGCATCACTGACGAACTGGGTATAGATATTGAAGAAATCCCCCGTGGCCCGCGCCTTGGTGATCAGCTGATCAGACAGCTTGGAGAGATCGGTAGGCGTATAGCCACCATTGCTGAGGTCGTTGAACTGAAACGAGAATCCCCCCTGGGCGCTGAACCCAGGCACCGCAGCGGGAGACTGGGAGAGAACCACGGCACCGGGAATCTCACGGAACTTCTGGTTGAAGCGACGAATGATCGCCTGCGCGGATTGCTGTGGCGAGGTGCGCTCTTCAATCGGCTTGAGACCGAAGAAAAAGATGGCCTGGTTGAATGCTCCACCATTGAATCCCGTACCACCGATCAACTCACCAGAGACGACCTCAGGTTCTTCGGCGATGATTTTTCGCGCTTTATCAGCGACTTCCATAGTTGCTTCGATCGAAGCCTGCGGCGGTAGCTGGATGATGCCGAGCCCGTAGCCCTGGTCTTCAGTGGGCACAAAACCGGTGGGAACGGCCGTGAAGGCAATGCCCGTGAGCACCACACCACCGAGCAGAACAGCAACCACCAGGCGCCTCAGACGGATCACCTGGTCAAGCAACCGGGCATAGCCGGCGGCCAGGCGCTCGAAAAAGGCGTTGAAGGCCTTGAAGATCGGCTGCAGGAAGGTGCCGATCACGGCACCGAGCAATCCGAAAAGCAGCATCGTGACCCAGCCATTCACCATATAGCCGTAAAGCCCACCGATGGCGGCTCCAATCAGGGTCCACTTCAATCCGGTGGGATTGGTCTTGCCGCCTCCCAGCAGCAACGCCGATTGCAATGGCTTGCCGGTGATCGCATTGAAGGTGGAAACCAGGATCGAAAACACGATCGTCAGAGCAAACTGGCGGTAGATCACGCCAGTCGCCCCAGGGAAGAAGGTGACCGGAATGAACACAGCCAGCAGCACCAGCGCCGTGGCCAGAATCGCGCCGGTGAGTTCCTTCATCGCATTTGAGGCCGCCTTGAACGGCGGGTCGCCTGCTTCGATGCGGGCCGAGACCGCTTCCACCACCACGATGGCGTCGTCCACCACCAGGCCGGTGGCCAGAATGATCCCCAGCAGGGTGAGTTCGTTGATCGAGAATCCGAACGCCTTGACGAAGACCAGGGCGCCGAGCAGGGCGATCGGCAGGGCCAGGGCAGGCACGGCCGTGGCCTTCCAGTCTTGAAGGAAGAGGAAGATGATCAACAGCACCAGCACAACGGCATCGCGCAGGGCATCGAGCGCCGCTTCGATGGAGCCATTGATAAAATCAGTCTGATCGAAGACCTTTTCAAGCCGCACGCCTGGAGGCAGGGTACTTTCAAACTGCTTGAGAACAGTATCCACCGATTTTGCGGTTGAGATCGCATTGCTACCGGGCAGCTGGATCACACCAAAACCAACGCAGGGATAGCCGGTCTTGGCGTTGATCGCTGATTGGTAGAAGTTCTGGAACGCGTATTCGGCACGGCCCACATCCGACAGACGAATCAGGCCGCCATCAGATCCCTCAGCCGTCTGGCTCCCGCCCGGGCCTTTGGCCAGGATGAGGTTCTCAAACTCCTGGACTGTTTCAAGGTTACCGTTGACCAGCAACGGGTAGGTGAGGCGATTGTCCTGCACCGAGGGGGGGCCGCCGATGCTGCCGGCGATCACCACCTGGTTCTGGGAGCTGAGAGCATCAATCACATCACTGATGCTGAGATTGAAGCGAGCCAGCTTGAGGGGATCGACCCAAAGGCGAAAGGCAGGATCGCTGGCTCCAAAAACATTGACCTGCCCCACCCCATCGGCACGACTGAGGGGATAGAGGAGGTTGAGCTGAAACAGACCGTTGAGGTAATTGCGGTCGAATTGGCCCTTGGTGGACGTAAGATTATAAACCAACAGATAACTGGACGCCGTCTGCTGCACCGTGATGCCCTGGGCATTCACCTGCGCCGGCAGCTGGGCCGTGGCCGTCTGCACACGGTTCAGCACATTGACCTGATCAATATCGGCGTTGCTGGTCGGCTTGAAATAGACATTGATCTGGCTCACCCCCTGGCTGGTGCTGTTGGAGGTGATGTAATCCATCCCCGGCGCCCCATTGATCTGCTCCTCCAGAGGTCCGGTCACGGCGCTCTCAACCGTGAGGGCATCGGCACCCGGCAGGTTGGCCGTCACCGCAATGGTGGGCGGCGCGATGTTGGGCAGGTTCTCAATCGGCAGCAGCGGCAGGCTGATGATGCCAGCCATCAGAATCAAGATGCTGCACACGGTGCTGAGCACCGGGCGGCGGATAAAGGTATCCGAGAGGCTCATGGACGTGCGGACCCCGCCGGAGTCGTGCGTACCACCGAGCCGGAACGCAGCTGGGCCAGGTTGCCGAGGATGAAGCGATCACTGCTCTGCAATCCATCCAGCAACGCAAAGCGTCCCTGCTGCAGCGCACCGACCCGCACCGGCACCTGCACAGCCACCAGAGCGCCCGATGGGGGCTGGGTCGCCAGGGGACGTCCAAGTCGACGGCTGGCCTCGGCCGCCGGCAGTGCCAGGAACACGAACGTCTTGCCTGCCTGCAGCAGAACCGCACTTTCTGGAATCGAGAGCAGGGGCTCCTGGGCAAACACCAGCGTGGCACTCACCCGCTGCCCGTTGCGCAGCAGGCCCTCGCGGTTGTCGAACGTGGCCTTGGTGAGCAGGGTCTGGCTGGTCTTGTCCACCGAGGGGGCCACGAAGGTGAGAGCGCCCCGGGCCAGCTGCCCCTGTTGATCCGGCAGTTGCAGGATCACCGGCAGTCCTCGGCGCACCCGCCAGGCCTGGGAGGCCGGCACATCGAGACGCACCCAGAGAACGGAGTTATCGATCACCGTGGTCACCACGGTGCCGGCCCGCACGAAGTCGCCCAGCTTGAAGGCGATGCTGCCGACCTGGCCGGCGATCGGTGCGACGACATCCTTGTAGGCCAGGGTGGCCTGCTGGCCGATCAGCTTGTCCCGGCTTGTGAGAGCCTGCGTGACGTAATAGTCACGCTGCAGGGTGGAGACAGCTCCCTGCTCGTTCAGGAAGATGAAGCGCTGGGCGTTCACCAGGTCCCTGCGGGCCTCGGAGGCCGCCGCATCCACCTCGGCTCGCTGCTGCACCTGATCCAGCCGGAACAGGGGCTGGCCCTGGCTGACGCTCTGCCCCTCCCGCATCGGCATCGCCACAATCCGCCCATCAATCTCAGCCGCAAGCTTCAGATCCCGGATCGCCTCAAGCGTGCTCTGGTAGGTGGCCTGATCGTTGAACGTGCGTGGTGTGGGCTGCTCGATCTGCACCAGGGGCGCCTGCGGTGGCGGCGGCTTCGGTGGGCTGCAGGCCTGCAGGGGCAATGTCAGCGCCACCAGCCCGGCTCCGAACCTGAGGGCAACGAGCGACTTCACAGAATCCTGGAGGCTGGGCGGAGGATAGGCGTGATCGGCTCTGATCACCATCTCTCTGATCACCATCTGCGCCGCACACCCTGGCGATTTTGATGGTAAATCGGATCGGGATTGGCGGCCTGCAGTTGACGCATCGCTTCGATCGCCAGCCCGCTCAGGGCCCCGGCCGCCGCCAGCAGGCGACGCAGCCAGACCAGATCACCTGGATCGATTGAGGTGGGGGAATGCTGCACGATCGATTCCATGAACAGTCCCACGGCCCAGCCGATCACCATGCCGATCAGCAGGGCCACCACGACCCGCTTGCCCTGAAAGGAAGGCCGCTTGCCCTGCGCAGAGGGGGGATTGTGATCGTTGCCGGGAGGAGAAGAGGACGACATGGTCGGAGGTTCAAGCGCCATCGGAACCGGGAAGGGTGGGCGCGGGTTGGTCTGGCGTGGAGCCACCAGCCAGCAACGTCTTGACCACCACATAAAATACTGGAACCACAAGCAGCGACAGCACCGTGGCCACCAGCAGTCCACCGAACACCACGGTGCCGAGCGACGCCTGACTGCGGGCCCCGGCACCACTGGCGAGCACCAGGGGCAGGAAGCCGAACAGCGACGAGATGGCGGTCATGATGATGGGCCGCAAACGCGACTGAGCAGCGTCGCGGGCGGCATCGAGGGCCGTTGCCCCCTCGGCCATGCGCTGATTGGCGAGATCGACGATCAGGATGCCGTTCTTGGCCGCTAGGCCGATCAACATCACCAGACCGACCTGGGCATAGATGTTGAGCACTTCGCCGCGCAGGGCGAGAAAGGTGAGGGCACCCAGCATGGCGGTGGGCACCGTCATCAGGATGATCA
The DNA here is from genome assembly GCF_025128095.1 of Synechococcus sp. CS-1328. GTDB lineage: Bacteria > Cyanobacteriota > Cyanobacteriia > PCC-6307 > Cyanobiaceae > CBW1002. The sequence continues at coordinate 24,730 of NZ_JAHLYT010000002.1, forward strand.
GGGGATCGGAATAGCTCTCATATTGGGCAGCAAGAACCATGTACACCACCAGGATGCCCAGGGCAAAGATCACTACCGCCAGGGATCCGGCCTTCACCTCCTCCCGGGAGATGCCGGTCCAGTCGAAATTGAGCCCCTGCAACGACTGAGCCTCGAACAACTGACGCATGCCATTGATCGCCTGGCCTGAACTCTTGCCGGCAGCCGGGCTGCCCTCAATTTGGATCGAGCGGTAGAGATTGAAGTGGGGGATCACACTGGGTCCCTGGGTGGACCGCACCGTGAAGAACTCCGACAGGGGGATCTGGTCCCCTGAGGCATTGCGCACGTAGAGAGCCTTGAGCTTCTCCGGTGTGGCGCGGCTGTCCTCATCGGCCTGGACGAAGACCCGCCGCACCTTGCCCTCCTGGAAGGTGTCGTTGACGTAGCTGCCACCGAAGTTGACGCTGAACGATCGCATCGCATCGCCGAAGTCAACCCCCAGGGAGGCCAGGCGATCCCTGTCCACATCAATGGACAGCTGGGGAGCCTCCGGGGAGAACAGGGTGAAGACCCGCTGGAAGAGATCGCTGCCATTGGCCTGGCGGATCAACGTACCCGCCGCCTGGAAGAAGCTCTGGAGGTTGAGGCCACCGCCGCTGCGATCCAGCAGCTGGAACTCAAAACCTCCCGAGGTGCCATACCCTGGAATCGCCGGTGGTTCCACCACAAACACCCGTGCCTCCTGAATCTGGGAGGCCATCTTCTGGTTGAGGCGTCCAACAATGGCGCCCATCTCCTGGTCCCGTGACTGGCGGTCATCCCAGTTGCGCGTGCCGAAGAAAAACAGACCCTTATTCGGGGCATTGCCATCGAGACTGGCGCCACTGAACACCGAAGCCGCCGTGATGTCCTTCTCGGTTTGCAGGATCTCGGCCACCTTGCGGTTGATCCGATCGGTGACCTGCAGCGAACCCCCATCCGGTGCCTGAACAAAACCGATGGCATAGCCTTGATCCTCGATCGGCACAAACCCTCCCGGGATGGCGCTGAAGGCCACCCCGGTGAGGGTGATCCCTCCTGCCAGCACAGCCATCACCAGGATGCGTCGATTCAACGCCCAGCCCAGCAGGCCCTTGTACCGGACTTCAAAGCCGGCGTAAATGACATTGAAACGGCGAAAGATCACCGGCGTGAACCAGCCGGTGATCAGGCCCGCCGCAGCGAAGATCAACACCTTCAGCGGATTATCAACCCCGCCGAAGACCAGCCCCACCGCAGCTGCGCCAATTGTGAAAGGCAGACGCAGGGGCAGGCCGGTGAGCAGTTTGGCCAGATAGCCCACGAACAGACCCACCACCAATGCGGAGAGCACGGGCAACACACCAGTGCCGCCGGCCAACAGGCCATAGATGAAACCGATCGTACCACCGGCGATCGCATAGGTGCGGCGTCCCGGCGGCTCGGAATCCTGGGCGAGCAGCAAGGCCGACAGCATCGGCGAAAAGGTGAGGGCATTGAAGGTGGAAATCGCCACCGAAAAGATGATCGTCGCCGCGAACTGCTTGTAGATGGTGCCGGTGGCTCCAGGGAAGAAGAGCACCGGCAGAAACACCGCAAACAACACCAGAGAGGTGGCGATCACCGCGCCGAACAACTCATCCATCGTGGCCATGGCCGCCTTGGCCGCCGTCAGGCCCGAAGCCTTTTTGGTGGAGGTGTCTTCGATCACGGTGATGGCGTCATCCACCACCAGACCCGTGGCCAGCACCAGTCCAAACAGGGTGAGCTGGTTGAGCGAGAAGCCGAAGGCATTGACCAGGGCGAAGGTACCAATCAGGGCCACAGGGATGGCGATGCCCGGCACCAGGGTGGCTTTCCAGTCCTGCAGGAAGAGAAACAGGATCAGAACCACCAGAATCACGGCATCACGCAGGGAATCAACAACGCCCTGAATTGAGGCATTGATGAACTCGGTGTTGTCGTAAATCTTCTCCATCTTCAGACCCACCGGCATCACGGCCTGAAACTCATCGAGCACAGCCTTCACGCCCTCGGATGTCTTGAGGGCGTTACTGCCACTCAGCTGGTAGACAGCCAGTCCGACCGAAGGAACGCCGCGGATATCGGTGGCCTGCAGGGCATAGTTCTCGCCGCCCAGACTGGCCCGACCCACGTCGCGCAGCCGCACGATTCCACCTTCAGGGGTGGTCTTGACGATCAGATCAGAAAAATCTTCAACGCTGAGCAAACGGCCCTGCAGCTGCACGGTGAAGGTGAACTCCTGCCCCTTGGGAGCCGGTTCGCCGCCGATGCTTCCAGACGGCACCAGGCGATTCTGGCTGCTGAGCGCAGCCACCACGTCGTTGGAGGTGAGGCTAAACGCGGTGAGCTTGGTGGGATCGAGCCAGAGGCGGAAGGCGAGTCTGCGTTCGCCGAAATAGGTGAGTTCACCGACCCCGGGCACACGCCTGATCGAATCAGTGAGGTTCTGATCCAGCAGGCCACTGATCGTCTCAACGCTGTAGGTGACCTTGTCAGGGTCCTCGCTGACGAAGTTATAGACCAACAAAATCGAGTTTGACGCCTTGTTCACCACCACGCCCGCCTGACGCACCTCCTCCGGCAAGGAGGGATTGGCTAGAGAAACCCGGTTTTGAACGTTGACCTGGTTGATATCGCCATCGGTGCCACTGGCAAACGAGACCGTGATCTGACTGCGACCATCGGCAGAACTGTTGGAACTGACATAGTCCATGTTCTCGACACCGTTGATCTGCTGCTCCAGCACCGTGGTGACGCCCTGCTCGACCGTGATCGCATCGGCCCCGGTGTAGGTGGCGCTGACATTCACCGTGGGTGGCGCGATATCCGGCAGGGTCTCCACTGGCAGCAGCGGGATTGAGATCAGCCCCGCAATCACAATCAGCAGGCTGCACACCGTGGTGAGCACGGGGCGAACGATAAAACCGTTGGAAGGCGACACGGTGAACTCGAATCCGAAGACGACACTGATGCGTGGAGGCGAACGCGAACGCCTTAGTTGACCTTGATCGGCATGCCGTGGCGCAGGTTGAGCAGGTTGCTGGTGATCACCTGCCGGCCGGAATCCAGGCCTTGGAGCACCGGGTAGCGATTGTTCTGCAGACCGCCGAGCTTCACAGGCGTCTGCAGGGCGAAGCGGGAACCGGGCGGCAGAGCCTCCAGCTGCTCGATCGACGCCTTGCCCGGCTGCAGTTTCAGCTCAGCCAGGGTGCCGACCCTGAAGACAAAGCTCTGGCCCGACGACTGGGTGACAGCCGCGAAAGGCACGGAGGGCAACTGCCGCCGATCCAGCTCGACGGTGGCCCGCAGCCGCTGGCCGTTGCGAAGGCCACCGCCCGGATTGGCGAACGCCGCCTTGACCAGCAGAGCCTGGGACCCTGCCAGCACGTTGGGATCCACCGAGTCGATCCGGCCCTGCACCAGCACCCGATCCGAGCCGGCCTGCTTGAGGGTCACGGGCAGGCCGGGGCGGATCCGATCAGAAAAGATCGCCGGAACATCGATGCGGGCGAAGAGGCGATCATTGCGAATCAGACGGGTGAAGGGATCACCGGCGCTGATCACATCGCCCACCTTCACCTGGACGTCCGCCACGGTGCCGTCGATCGGCGAGCGCAGGTCACGGAAGGCGAGATCGGCCCGCTTGGCCCGCACCGCTTCACGCGACTCGACGTACTGGGCCCGGAACTGGTCACGCTGAATGGCGCTGGCCGCTCCCTGACGGACGAGGTACTCGTAACGCTGGTAATTGAGTTTGTCCTTCTCCTCCCTCGCCAGCAGGGTGGCCAGATCGGCCTGGAGCTGAACCTGATCGAGCACCAGCAGCAGCTGGCCCGCCTTGACCTTGTCACCCTGGCCAATGCCGAGCTGCTGAATCCGGCCGCCGGCCTGGGCCGCCAGCTGCACCTCATCGATGGCCTCCAGGGTGCTCACCGTCTCCACCAGCTCGCTGAACGGAGCGATCTGCACCGGCGCGGTGCTCACCACCAGGGGCTTGGCCGGCGGAGGGGCGGGCTTGCCGCAGGCCGCCAGAAGCAAAAGCGTGCTCAGGGATGCCGCCAGAGATCCTGTGGCTGCCAGCCGGCCTGATGCCTTCCACCGCTCAGTCGTGGATCCCGTCGCGCATTTCAAGCCCAACAAGGCCCATCCTGGATCGATCGGCCGCATTCTGCAGGCTGGGGCGGCTCCCCGCCAGCGGGGGTGGCTGGCGTCAGGATCGTCCACAGCAGCAGGAGCCGCCGGTGTGAGCGACCTTTTCAGCCATCACGGCGAGCAGCGGCGCGCGGTGCTCGCCCCGCTCGCCGATCGGCTGCGGCCGCGGCGCCTCGAGGAGTTCGTGGGGCAGCAGTCGATCCTGGGGCCCGGACGGCTGCTGCACCGGGCCATCAGCGCCGACCGGGTGGGCAACCTGATCCTGCATGGCCCGCCGGGTACGGGCAAGACCACCCTGGCCCGGATCATCGCGGCCACCACCCGCGCCCACTTCACCAGCCTCAACGCCGTGCTGGCGGGGGTGAAGGACCTGCGGCTGGCGGTGGAGGAGGCCCGCGCCCGGTTGGAGCGCCACGGCCTGCGCACCCTCCTGTTCATCGATGAAGTGCACCGCTTCAACAGTGCCCAGCAGGACGCGCTGCTGCCCTGGGTGGAGAACGGCACCGTCACCCTGATCGGCGCCACCACCGAGAACCCCTACTTCGAGGTCAACAAGGCGCTGGTGAGCCGCTCGCGGCTGTTCCGGCTGCAACCGCTGGAGAGCGGCGATCTGGAGGCTTTGCTGCAGCGGGCCCTCACTGACGAGGAGCGGGGCTATGGCGGCCGGGCGATCCGGCTGCTGCCCGAGGCGGCGGCGCACCTGGTGGACGTGGCCGGAGGGGATGCCCGCAGCCTGCTCAATGCCCTGGAGCTGGCGGTGGAGACGACGGAACCGGACCCGGATGGGACCGTCAGCATCGATCTGGCCATCGCCGAGGAGTCGATCCAGCAACGGGCCGTGCTTTACGACAAGCAGGGCGATGCCCACTTCGACACGATCAGCGCCTTCATCAAATCCCTGCGCGGATCCGATCCCGATGCCGCCCTGTTCTGGCTGGCTCGGATGGTGGAGGCCGGGGAGAACCCCCGCTTCCTGTTCCGCCGCATGCTGATCGCGGCCGGAGAAGACGTGGGCCTGGCCGATCCGATGGCCATCGTGGTGGTCGAGGCCTGCGCCGCGGCCTTCGAGCGGATCGGCCTGCCCGAGGGTCTCTACCCGCTGGCCCAGGCGGCCCTGTATCTGGCCGGCACCGAGAAAAGCAACAGCGCCCTGGGCGTCTTCGATGCGATCAAGGTGGTCCGCACCGCCAACAGGCAACAGGTGCCGGCCCATCTGCGCGATGCCAACCGCGATGGGCAGGCCTTCGGCGATGGGGTCGGCTACCGCTACCCGCACGCCTACGCCGAGCACTGGGTGGCCCAGCAGTACCTGCCAGGCTCCCTGCAGGGCGAGGTGTTCTGGCAGCCAGGGGCGGCGGGCTGGGAGGGGCAGCGGCGCCAGCGGCTGCAGGAGCGGCGGGCGGCCCAGCTGGCGGCGGCGGCGGAACTCACCGAGGACGCCGGCGAGCTGCTCAGCAGCAGCCCGGAGGATCCCCGCCTGGAGCGGTGGCTGCAGCGCCAGGCCAGTGCCGAAGGGGCCAGGCTCGATCGCCTGCGTCAGCGCTTCTGGAACCAGGCCTGCCTGAAGCGTACCGACCGGGTGCTGGTGTTGGAGGCGCGATCCCTGCTCTGGGCCCTGGATCCCCTGCAGCGGGTCCCGGAGGGAGGCGTGGTGATCGGGGCCGCCACGGACGGTGACCGGGAACGGATCCAAAGCCACCTGGCTCTGCTCGACAGCCTGCAGCGGCCGCGGCTGCTCGCTGCCGGACCCGCCGGGCTCAGGACCGCGGGCGACCTGCTGGCACCGGAGGAGCGGTTCGAATGGATCGTGGCACGCCAACCGCTGCGGCAGATCGGGGCCGCAGGCTGGAGCACCTGGCTGGAGCAGCTGGACCGGCTGGCGGCCCCATCGGCCGAGATCCGCCTGCTGTTCAGCGCACCGTTGCTCGGGCCAGCCAGCGCCCTGCGCAGTCTGCGCGATTCCCGAGCCAAACCCAAGCAGACTGCGGCCCGAGGCGGCGTCGGGTCTGCGGTTCTGAAGCGGCTGGAGACACTGGAGCAGGAGTGGTTGCGGCAGGAACTGGCCGCCGAGGGCTGGGCCTTGGCCGGCCTGGCCGAGCGGGACTGGCAGTGCAGCAGCGAAGCCTGGGAGGAGGCCCTGCCACTGCCGCTCACGCCAGCCCTGCTGGAGCGCTGGTTTGCTCCCGGCAGCGCCTATGGCCGCAGGCTGGAGGAGCAGGGCGAGGCTGAGGCCCTGGGCAGGCTTCGGAGGGAACTGGAAGGGCTGCCCAACGCCGTTCTGCCCCAGCGCCTCGAGCATCGGCTGCTGCGGGCCCGCCGCCCTGCGACAGAAACAGCCCTGCACAGCAGGGCCAGACGGACATGAAAAAGCCCCGGCCGAAGCCGGGGCGGAAGGGAGCGAACAAGGCCCTGGATCACCAGAGGCCGCGGATGGGCTCAACGGGCATCGGGGCGGGAGCGGCAGCACGGGGCTCAACCATGGCATCGGCCATCTGGTTCGCCTGGATGCAGGCGGGCAGGAAGACGTACCAGGACAGCAGGGAGGTGCACTGGGCTTCGCCCTGGCAACGACCTTCTGCACAGATGTTCTGCTTACCGTCGTAGGTGTTGCAGGTATCAGCCAGGCGGAAGTCGGTGGGCAGGGCCGCCATGATGCCGGCCGAGGAGATCGAACCATCCACCGAATCGGCGATGATGGCCGAACGCAGCGCCTGGACGGCGTAGGTGTTCATCGTCCAGTAAGGGAAGTAGCTGCGGGTGGCGTTCTTGAGGAACTTGACCCCGTTATCGGAATAGAGGAAACGGGAGACACCGACCAGGTCGACGCTGTAGGTCTTGGACAGACCGGTGCGAACCTCTTCGGAGGTCCAGCCGGAGCGGGACAGACCACTGGCGAGACCGCGATCGGTTACGTCGCCGGAATCAATGAAGGTTTTGAAAGCATCGAGATTGGTGGACCAGACGGCACCGCCACTGTTCCAACGGACGGGGAGATCGTTGTCGACGGCGGCAGAGGCCGGCAGAGCAACGGTTGTGAGGGCCGCTCCCACAGCGAGACCGGCAAGCAGGCGCTTCAGCACGGGAAATAAAAGGGGGACTTCGATCCAAAACTAGCCTTCAACCGCAAAGTCGCCCACGTGGCAAGCCCCTGCTTGCCAAGACGTCACCGAACGATGGACGGCAGCAAAGCGGCCATAACCCCATCAGCCGTCCCAGCCCAGTCGCACCCGAAGCTCTCAGACCGCCTACCGATCGCAGCCAGTCAAAGGAATTCCAACGAGACCAAGCCAACGACAATCTCTCCAGTCCCAGCCCGAAACGCCATAAGCCAACCGAGCAAGCAAGCAATCCAGGCTCGCAGGATTGTCACCAAATGGTCACATTGTCAACTCCAATCGCGACACGCGGCTCAGGCGAGCATCCAGAGACTGGCAATCCTTTGGACGGGATGCAGGGTTGGCCAACCCCGACTCGCGGGTTATCTGAGCACAAGCGCGGCAACAATGCACGTACCTTGGATCACGGCATTGGCTCCACCAGGCGGGCCCGCTGCGCACCCTCCCCCACCACCGCCAGCAGCCACTCCCCCTGCTGGCGGCTCCAACAGGGGGGCGCGGCCCCGTCAACCAACTGGCGCAGCTCGCGGCGGCAGTGGTCGTAACACCAATGGCGCAGTTCCACAGCCAGGCTGGAGCGGCGCCATTTGATCGCCGCCTCCTTATGGACCCAGCTGGTCAGCACCGCCCGCTGCAAGCTCCGGGGATCGCGGCTCCAGGGGCCGTCCAGAAGCTGGCGGCGCTCCGCTGCAGGGAAGTGGCGCTGCAGCAACGCGACTGCCGCCAGGCGACGGGACAGGGGTTCGAGGTCGACACCGATCGGCCGGGATGACCAGGCCGTGAGCAGGGCATCGCCGCTGTGACTGATGCCGGTCCAGCCGTACCCCGCCTCCAGACGCGGTGCCTCCCCGGGGGGGCTGTGCAGGGGCACCGCGGCTGGATCACAGCGCAGCGGCACCGCCAGTTGGGCGCGCAACAGGGCACGACTGGCCGCATAGCGGCTGCGGCGGGGTTCCGGCAGCGCCGCGCACCAGCGCCGTTCCTGGGGGGCCAGCTGCTCCAGGACATCCGCCGTCGTCTCCAGGGAGACCAGCCACACCTGGGGGGCCGCTTCTAGGCTCACGCCCTCCGAACCCCGCCCAGCCATGGCCCTCCAGATCGGTGATCCCGCACCAGATTTCACGCTGCCCGACCAGGACGGCAACTCCGTCAGCCTGGCGGACTTCCGCGGACAGCGGGTGGTGATCTACTTCTATCCCAAGGACGACACGCCGGGCTGCACCAAAGAGGCCTGCAATTTCCGCGATCAGTGGAGCAGCTTCAGCGCCAATGCCATCACGGTGCTGGGCATCAGCAAGGACGGCGCCGCCAGCCATGCCAAGTTCATCGGCAAATACACCCTTCCCTTCACCCTGCTCAGCGATGCGGAGCCCTGCCCGGTGGCCGAGGCCTACGGCAGTTACGGCCTCAAGAAGTTCATGGGCAAGGAGTCCATGGGCATGATGCGCCACACCTTTGTGGTGGACCCTGAGGGAAATCTCGAGTTGGTATACCTCAAGGTCAAGGCGGAGGAAATGGCCGATCAGATCCTCGGAGATCTCGGTCTGGTCTGAGCGTCCTCCAGCTGCACCAGAGCCTCCAGGCAGAGATTGGGGGCATGGATGAGCTCGAGTGCTGCTGCCGCTGGCATGGCTGCCTCGATCAGGGGCAGCAGACGGGCCCCATCGCCACCGGTGAGCCAGAGGCGGCATCCGGGGCAGACAGCCGCGGCATCCGCAGCGGCCGCCACCACCGCCGCCGCCAGACCCCGCACCACGCCTTCGGCCATGGCAGCGGCGGTCTCCTGGGGCCAGGCTGCAGCAGCGCCAACAGGGGCGCTGTCGCCATGCATCGGAGGCCATGCGTCCAGCCGTGGCAACCCCGCCGTTCCTGCCGCCAGCGCCTGCAGCTGCAGGGCGGCACCGGCCTGAAGGCGCCCGCCGCAAAATCGGCCGGTGCCATCTACCAACGTGAGGCTCAGGGCCGTACCTGCATCGGCCACCAGCACGGGCCTGTGATCCTGCCTCCAGGCCCCCCACCCCGCCAGAGCCCGATCGATCCCCAGCCAGGCAGGCATCTCCAGCAGCGGAACCTGGCTCAGATCCAGCCGCGGGGCACCGGCCAGGCCTGCCATTGCAGTGGCCGGAACGGGCCCGACCGCCGCCCAGGCCTTCAAGCCGCTTGCCGGAATCCCAGCCTCAGGCGAGGTGTGGCAGAAGAGCAGGGCCGCACCCGGTTCCTGCGGTCGCTGCGCCCAGTGCCAGCGGCTGTTACCGATCAGCAACCAGCTCGCCAGCGGCTCAGATGCCCTCACCCATCAATCCGGGCAGATGGATGCCGCATTCCTGCTTGAGTCCACCAAAACGCGTCGCCCGGCCGATGGTGCTGCCATCGTCGGGGGCACTGGAATGCCAGTCGCCCACGGTGGTGTAGCCCTGTTCGAACAGCGGATGCTGGGGAAGACCGTGCTCTTCCATGTAGTAGTAGACGTCTCGATTGCTCCAGACCAGCAGCGGCCGCAACGACCAGCGCTGGCGGATCGGATCGAGCACCTCCATGCTGCGGCGGTGATCAGTCTGGCCGCCCCTCACACCGCTGGCCCAGCAGCGCACCTGCAGGTCAGCGAAGGCACGATCGAGGGGCTCCACCTTGCGGATGCGGTGGTAGAGCTCCAGGTCTTCCACCCGGCCGGTGTCCCAGAGCTGGCCATGCAGGGCCTCCATCCGGGCCGGCGACAGACCCGACTGCGCCACGTGCAGGTTGAGGCCGAGACGGGCCGTGAGCTGATCGGCGTACCGATAGGTCTCGGGCGGCAGATAGCCGGTGTCCACCCAGATCACCGGGATGGAGGCATCGCCCTCCAGGCGGCTCACCATGTGCAGCAGCACCGCCGACTGGATCCCGAAGCTGGTGGTCAGGGCGAAACCGTCCTGAAACCGATCGAAGGCCCATTGGAGACGCTCCTGGGCCTTGAGCGGATCCAGGTCGGCACGGGCCGCAGCCAGATCGATGGACCGCCCCGCGACATCAACGGGGAGGGTTGCGGCGGGGGCAGTCACCATCCCTCCATCATCGCCCGCGATGGAACGGCTGGTTAGGGTGCCGATCGGGCACGTCTGGAACAGGAAACAGACCGTCCAACCCTGCACCCATCTCCCTCCCCGCCCGCATCAACCGCACCCAGCCTCGCCAGCGGCCCACCGTCCGAGCCCTCCCCATCCCTGACCCAGCGTGTCCGACGTGAGCTCCGATCCCATCGCACCTGGCGCCTCGTCGGCCACGGGATCCATCGATCGCAGCATCGTGATTGTGGGCGGCGGCTTCGGTGGCCTCTACACCGCCCTGGCCCTGGCCCAGCACCGCGATCACCCGCCGATCCTGCTGATCGAGCCGAACGAACGCTTCGTCTTCCAGCCCCTGCTGTACGAACTGCTCAGTGAAGAGATGCGCAGCTGGGAGATCGCCCCCCGCTACGACACCCTGCTGGCCAGCCGCGGCATCGCCTGGCTGCAGGACCGGGTGGACCAGGTCGACACCGATCAGCGCACGCTCAAAACCCGCAGCGGCCATGAACTCCGCTATGGCCGCCTGGTGATCGCCAGCGGCGGCCAGCCCGCCACCTTCAACGTGCCGGGCGCCCTCGAGCACGCCCTCTTCTTCCGCACGCTCCAAGACGTGGAGCAGCTCCAGAGGCTGGTGCGGCAGTTGCGGCAGCAGGCGCTGCCGTTGCAACGCCTGGCGATCGTGGGGGCTGGCCCCAGCGGTGTGGAGCTGGCCTGCAAGCTGGCCGACCTGCTCGGCGGCAGCACGCTGATCGAGCTGATCGAACAGGGGGAGGATCTGCTGCCCCAGGCCCGCTCCTTCAACCGCGAACAGGCGCGGCTGGCCCTGCAACGCCGCGATGTGCGCCTGCGCTGCCACACCCGGGTACGGGCCATTCATCCCGGTGGCCTGGATCTCCTCCTGCCGGAGCCGGGCAACGAGGCCGGTCGGCAGGAACGTCTGCCGGCGGAGGCGGTGATCTGGACCGCCGGCTTCCAGGCCCGCCCACCGGCCCTCAACCCACCGATGCGGGGCGACCGCAACGGCCGCCTGCCCGGCCAGCCGGACCTGCGGCTGACCGGGCATACCGATGTCTTTGTGATCGGCGATGGCGCCCATGTGGCGGACGAGGACGGCGAGCCGTTCCCCGCCAATGCCCAGGTGGCTTTTCAGCAGGCCCCCTGCCTTGCCGCCAACCTGCTGCACTCCCTGGCCGGCGAACCGCTGGACCCCTTCCACTGGAACGACCTGGGCGAGATGATCAGCCTCGGGCTCGGCGAAGCCAGCCTCACCGGTGGTGGTTTCACCTTGGCGGGCGCCGCGGCCTTCCAGTTGCGGCGCCTGGCCTACCTGACCCGTCTGCCCGGCCTGCCCCTGCAGCTCAAGGTGGCGGCCGGCTGGCTCACCGATGGACGCTGAGTTGCAGGCTGAATGGCAGGCTGCGGCAGCCTGGCCCCGGCCGCGGGCCCTGCTGCTCGATGCGATGGGCACCCTGATCACCCTGCGCCAGTCGGTGGGGCACACCTACGCCGCCGTGGCCGCCGACCACGGGCTCACGGTGGAGGCCGCCGCCATCGACCGGGTCTTCGGCGCGATCTACCGCCAGGCACCACCTCTGGCCTTTCCGGGGCTGGACGGCGCCGAGCTGCTGGCTGCTGAACGGCAGTGGTGGGGGGAGCGGATCTCAACGGCCCTGCAGCAGGCGGGCGGCGTGGTGGCATCACCAGAGCTGCAGCACGCCCTGTTCGAGCGTTTCGCCGATCCAGCCCTCTGGACGGTCTACGCCGAGGTGCCGGACTGTCTGGCCCGCTGGCACAACCTGGGGATCCGCCTGGCCGTGGTCAGCAATTTCGACCAGCGCCTCCAGGGCCTGCTGGAGGGCCTGGGCCTGGCCAGCTGGCTGGAGGTGGTTGTGGTCTCCAGCAGGGCCTGGGCCGCCAAACCCTCACCGCTGCCATTCCGGCAGGCGCTCCATCAACTGCAGCTGGAGCCCGAGCAGGCCTGGCACGTGGGGGACAGCCCGGAGGATGAACAGGGAGCCGCCGCTGCCGGAGTGCGCTGCCTGCGCCTGGATCGGTCTTGAAACAGGGTGTTCTGGCCGGACGCACCGAAGGGCTGCGCCCCGCCCAGCGGCGGCAGCTGGAGCGCCTCTGTCATCGCCGCCATCGCCCAGACGAAACGGCCGACACGCTGGGGCTGCAGCGCCTGGCGGGGCTCAGCCACGAGCTCGAAACCCCGCTGACGCTGCTGGTGGACGGCCGCGGCCTCGGCCGGCTGCTCTGGGTGGGACCGCTGGAGACCTCCGGCCGTCTGCTGGAGCGGCTGCCGGGATCGAGCCGGCGCCTGGGGGAAGACTGGCGTCTGCTCACCTGCTGCGGCCGCAGCCGCAAGCTCGAACCCGGAACCCAGGAAGGGATCGTGGGGCTGGATCTGGCACCGCGGTTGTGGCTGCGCTTCACAGACCAACCCGCTGCCGGAGGACACTGGCCGGCCGGCCTGTTCGTGCCCAGCGGCGAAGGGCAGCCCTGGCAGGGCCTGGAGGAGGGGGATCTGGGCGAGCTGTGCGGCCGCGATCCCGCCGGCCTGCCCTTCGCCTCCACCGCCCCGCCCTTCACTGCCCCTGCCTCCATGGCGCCGGGCGATCGGCCTTCAGCCAGGGGAGCGCCAGCCGCTGGTCAAGAGCGGGTTCTGCTGCTGGTCCTGACCCCAAGTGACCAGCACCAGGCCGGCCGGGAGATCGCCGAGCTGGAGGGGCTGGTCCGCAGCGCCGGGGCCGAACCGGTGGGACTGGTGACCCAGCGCCGCCGGCAGGAGTCCCCCCAGAGCCTCTGGGGCGAGGGCAAACTCAGCGAAGCCGCCCTGGAAGCCCGGCGACTCGGCGCCACCCTGGTGGTGACCGATCGGGAACTCAGCCCGGTGCAGGGCCGCAACCTGGAGCGGTTGCTGGATCTGCCGGTGAGCGACCGGAGCGAGCTGATCCTCGACATTTTTGCCCAGCGGGCGGCCAGCGCCGCCGGTCGCTTGCAGGTCGAGCTGGCCCAGCTGCGCTATCGCCTGCCGCGGCTCACCGGCCGGGGCCAGAGCCTCTCGCGCCAGGGGGGCGGCATCGGCACCCGAGGCCCGGGCGAAACCCAGCTGGAGAAAGACCGGCGCGCCATCGCCCGCCGCATCGACCACCTCCAGGCCAAGCTGAAGCAGCTGAGCGCCCACCGGGCCCGCCTGCGGCAGCAGCGCCATGGCCTCCGCCGGATCGCCCTTGTCGGCTACACCAACGCCGGCAAAAGCTCCCTGCTCAATGCCCTCACCCGCCGCCAAGGCGATCAGGCGGTAGTGGCAGAGAACAAACTGTTCGCCACGCTCGATCCGACCACCCGCCGCATCGACCTGATTGCCGCCAGTGGCCCTCCCGTGGCGCTGCTGGTCACTGACACGGTGGGCTTCATCCGCGATCTGCCGCCGCCGCTGATCGAAGCCTTCCGCTCCACCCTCGAGGAAACCCTCGAAGCCGACGGCCTGCTGCTGGTGGTGGACCTCAGCGATCCGGGCTGGCCCGAACAGATCACCACGGTGAACGCCATTCTCGATTCCCTCGGCAGCAGCGTTCCGCGGCGACTCGTGGCCAACCAGATCGATCGCTGCCCGGCAGGGGAGCTGGAGCGGGCCCTGGCCCTGGCGGCCGATGTGGTGTTCATTTCAGCAACGGAGGGGCTGGGGTTGCAGCATCTGCGCGACTTGCTGCATGATTGGCCGCAATTCACATAGAGATTGCGTCCATGGACGACCTGCTCCAGGCCGCCCTCCAGCCTCAGGCCCTGATCACCCTGCTGGTGCTGGCGCTGGCGATCGTGCTGTTCATCAGCGGTTGGCTTGCCCCGGAAGTCACGGGTCTTCTGGTCGCCGGTCTGCTGATGGCCACTGGAGTGCTCAAGCCCGCCGAAGCCCTTGAGGGCTTCGGCAG
>NZ_JAHLYT010000051.1 GCF_025128095.1 Synechococcus sp. CS-1328
AACTGTCCCCCTCCTGGTACGTCGAAGCCCTGAACTACATCAAGGCCAACCACGGCGTCTCCGGCGATCCCGGCGTCATCGCCAACAACTACATCGACTACGCCATCGCGGCCCTCGTCTGATCCCGCTCCGAGCCTTCGTTCCCTGAGGTTCGTTCGCTCCCTGCTCTCAAGCCCCCCTCACGGGGGGCTTTTTTGTTGCGCAGGCGCTTCGCCAGGAGGCTGCGGCTGTCAGCATCGGCAGCATCTGAGCAGCAGTCTGCGGGCCATGAGCGGCAGCGGCGATTCCCAGGCCATCCCAGCGGAGGGCGATCCGATCGACGAGGCGGAAGCGCTGCGGCGCCTCCGGTGCAGCGACGATCCCTCGGCCCAGTACTACGCCGCCTGGTGGCTGGGGCGGGCGCGCAGCAGCCATCCCGACACCGTGCCCCTGCTGCAGTTCGCCCTGCAACAGCGACGCGCCCGTGACCCCGGAGCCGGCGTCGAAGAGAACGCGGTGGCACGGAACGCCGCCCGGGCCCTGGGCAAGCTCGGACCGGCCGCCACCCCGGCCATCGGCGACCTGCTCGAGACCCTGGACGACCCGGATGATGGACTGCGGGAGGCGGCGGCACGAGCCCTCGGTGACCTCAGGGCCGCCATTGCCGTCGAGCCCTTGCGGCGACGCCTGGCCAGTGGACCAGCGGGGGCCGGCGCCCAGCAGAGCAACAGCCCCCGCTTGGTGGAACCCTGCGAGGCCCTGCTGGAGGCCCTGGGGGACATCGGTGTGGCCAGCGACGAAGTTGTGGCGGTGATCCGTCCCTTCGTGGAGCACGAACGCCCGCTGATCCGCAGCGCGGCCTGCCGCGCCCTGCTGCAGCTCACCGGCGAGGCCCACTGGGGGGAGCAGCTGGTCGTGCTGCTGCAGCATCCCCAGCTGCAGGTGCGGCGCGCCGCCCTGATGGACCTGGGAGCGGCGGGCTGGCGGCCTGCCCTGCAGCCCATTGCCGCCACCCTGGCGGAGAACAGCCTCAAGCTGATTGCCCTGCGGGGCCTGGTGGAGCAGGGCGACGATGCCGCCACCCAGGTCGATTCTGAGATTGCAGCGGTGCTGGAGGCGATGGATGCCCTGCTCTGAGAGCCTGAACCGATGACGCTTCCCGCTTCAACGACGGGCGAAACCGCCGATCTCCAGCTCACGCAGGAGCTGATCGAGCGGGTGGAACAGGCCAGCACCGCCCTGGAGTTGCTGCAGGCCACCCAGGCCCTCGCCGCCGCCGCCCACCCTGCCGCTGCCCCCTGCCTGGTGGACGTGCTCGGCTTCAACAATCCCGGCGCCGCCGTGGCCGCGGTGGATGGCCTGATCGCCCTGGGGAACCAGGCCGTGGAGGCGATCCTGACCAATCTCGATGGCTACAACTACGGCGCTCGGGCCTGGGCCGTGCGTGCCCTGGCCGGCATCGGCGACGTGCGGGGCCTGGAGGTGCTCGAAGACGCCCTGGCCCAGGACATCGGACCGAGCGTGCGCCGTGCTGCCGCCCGGGGGCTCGGTCAGCTGAAGATGCAGGAGCTGGCGGAAGCCCCCCGTGCCGCCCTCGTGCAGCGTTGCCTGGGAGCCCTGGAGGCGAGCTGCGGCGATGGCGAATGGGTGGTGCGCTACGCCGTGGTGGTGGGCCTGGAATCCCTGGCCGCCGAGCTGAGCCCCACCGCGGAGCTACGGCCACGGCTGCGCCAGGCGCTGGAGGGTCTCAGGGAGAGCCACCTTGAGGCCACGGCCGTGGTGCGCCTGCGGGCGGAGCAAGCCATCCACCGCCTGGAGGCGCAGCATGGCTGAACCGCGTCTGCTGTTCGTCTGCCTCGGCAATATCTGCCGCTCCCCCGCTGCGGAGGGGGTGTTTCTGCATCTGCTGGCCCGCGAGGGCCTGGAGCAGGCCGTCGTGGTGGATTCGGCCGGCACCGGCGGCTGGCACGTGGGCCGGCAGGCCGACCCCAGGATGCGGGCCGCCGCGGCCCGGCGCGGCATTGCTCTGCCAAGCCGGGCCCGCCAGATCGAGCGCGCTGACCTGGACCGCTTCGATCGCATCCTGACGATGGACGAGGACAACCTCAGGGCGGTGAAGAGTCTGGCCCGCCCAGGACGGAAGGGATCAGAAAGGACAGGCGCAGAGGGAACAGACGGGGATGGGGCAGCCCACGGTGGCGCCCTGATCGAACCGATCACCAACCACTGCCGCCGCTTCAGGGCGCGGGAGGTGCCGGATCCCTACTACGGCGGCGACGAGGGCTTCGAGCAGGTCCTGGATCTGCTCGAAGATGCCTGCGGCGGCCTGCTGGAGGAGCTGCGCCGCAGTCTGGAGTGAGACAGGCAGCCGGGGCTGCCCATCGCATCAGCAGCCCCGCTGCCCTGCAGGCGCTGGTCAATCCTGCAGGGGCACAGCGGGCCAGGCATCCTCTGGCACCCGCTCGCGGAACAGGTCGACGAGCCGCTGAATCACGGCCTCGATCGTCAGACCATCGGTGACCAGAGCGACCGCATCCTCGGCCTGCAGCAACGGCGCCACGGCACGGGTGGAGTCGAGATGATCCCGCTCGGCGATCTGCGCTTCCAGCTCCGCCAGGGGCGGCACCGCGAATCCCCGCTGCTCAAGATCCAGGGCGCGCCGGCGGGCCCGCTCCGCCGGCGTGGCGGTCAGGAACACCTTCAGCTCGGCGTCGGGGAACACGGCGGTGCCGATGTCGCGGCCTTCCGCCACCAGGCCTCCCCTGCGGCCCAGCGCCTGCTGCTGGCGTGTGAGTACGTCGCGAACGCAGGGCTGGGCCGCCACCTGCGACACCAGGGCCGTCACCTCGGGGGCGCGGATCGCCTCGGTCACATCGTGCCCATCGATCGTGACCCGCTGGCTGCCGTCCTCCGCCAGGCTCAGCTGCAGTTCGAGGGCCTGCAGCTGCGAGGCCAGGCCGGCGAGAGCGGCCGGATCGAGGCCCTGGCGCTGCACCCACCAGGTGAGGGCCCGGTACATCGCCCCCGTATCGAGGTAGAGCAGGCCCAGCCGCTGGGCGAAGGCACGGGTCACGGTGCTTTTGCCGGCACCGGCGGGGCCATCGATGGCAACGATCGGGGAGCGGCGCATCAGAAAGGTGTGATCGATCAGGCGACTGGAGCCGCAGCGGGCAGCCACCGCCAGCAGGCCGAGCGGGCCCGCCTGCAGCAGAGGCTGGAGTCCATGGGGCTCCACCAGCTCCACATACTCCACTGCCAAGCCCGCCGCTTCCAACGGCGCCCGGACAGCCTCCAGCAAAGGAGCGGCCTGCCGCTCACCGCGGCGATAGAGCTCAGTGGCCCGGGCCAGGGCAGCGGGGAGCGTCGCCGCCTGCTGCCGCTCCGCCGGGCTGAGGTAGCGATTGCGGGAGCTGCAGGCCAGCCCATCAGGGTCCCGCACGGTGCCGCAGCCCTGCACGGTCAGCGGCAGGGCCAGATCCGCCACCACACGGCGCAGGATCACCAGCTGCTGCCAGTCCTTCTCCCCCAGCAGGAGCCGATCAGGACGCACCAGCGCCAGCAAGCGAGCCACCACGGTGGCCACCCCCTCAAAGTGAGCGGGGCGCTGGCGACCACAGAGCGAGGCCTGCAGCAGGGCCGGCGGCTGGATGCGGGTGAGGGCCGCCTCACCACCCGGAACGATCTCGTCCGCATCCGGAGCAAACAGGGCGTCGGTGCCCGCCGCCGCCGCCAGGTCGGCGTCGGCCGTCAGATCCCGCGGATAGCGCTCGAAATCCTCACCGGCGCCGAACTGCAGCGGGTTGACGAACACACTCACCAGCACGGCCGGTGAACTGGAGCCCACCCCCCGAGCCGCCCGACGGATCAATTCCTGATGGCCCCGGTGCAGCGCCCCCATGGTGGGCACGAAGTGGAGTGGGCGACCCGAGGCGCGGATCTCGGCGCACCAGCGCCTCAGCTCCGTTCGCGACGTGAGCAGGGGAAGGGGCAAGCGGGACACAGGATCAACAGCAAAAGCCCATCCGCCAGATTGACGGATGGGCCAGGGGGCTGAGGCCGCCAAGGGCTCAGCGCAGGACTTCGAGCTTGACCGAAGCAACACCGCTGGCGACGACACCGAGATCCCGAGCCGCGCCATGGGCCAGGTCGATCACCCGGTTGCCGTGGAAAGGACCGCGGTCATTGATGCGAACCACAGCGCTGCGGCCATTGCTGAGGTTGGTGACCCGCACCTTGGTGCCGAAGGGGAGGGTGCGGTGGGCAGCCGTGAGGGTGCCAGGGCGGAACACTTCACCACTGGCGGTGCGGTTGCCGAAGAAGCCGGGCCCGTACCAGCTGGCCTGGCCGCTGAGCACCTGCGCCACTTCGGGAAGACGGACGGGAGCCGAGGCCAGAGGCACGATCGGAGCCTGCTGCATCAACGACGGCCTGGCAGGAGTCGCAGACTCCTCGATCTGGCGAATGGCAACAGCCGGGCTCTGCACAGACGACGACGCCAGCGCGAGATCCGAAGACCCTTTGACGGGAGCCACATCGACGGAAAGGCCGTCAAGGGCACCATTCAAAGAGAGAGGAGTGCTTCTGCCGACATCCGCGATGGCGGGGAAGACAGAACCGGCGCCAGAAATCAGGGCGGTGAGAACACCGAGGGAAAATGTTGCTCGCATAACAGGCGAAACTCGCCGCACCATGCAACGGTCACCAAGGATTCAGGTGACCAGTTGACGATGACTTCGAACCTCGATTTTGGAAGAGAAGGAGGAAGAAGCCGTCGGCGGAGTTCCTATCGGGAAATCACAACGAGCCGAACTTAACCGCACTGCACCAGCAAATTGGTTAGCCATGGACAGGCAACTGCTGATCAGGAACTGTCATCATTCGCCAGATTCTTGACACCTACAGGCTTCCTCGGCCCTTTGCCAGTCCCGGGCCATCAGCAAGACCAATCGCCTCCATAAGCTGCACTGATCGAAATTTGTGCCGATCTGGGAATCGGCCACCGCCTTCATGGGTAGTTGGGCGCCTGGAGGGCGGACGCAGGGGGTGGGGAGCGAGAAGCGGCAGGATCGGTGGCAGACGAGCGACGACCGGAGCCCTCCTGGATGGATTACCGCACGGCTGGAGTGGATGTGGTGGCGGGGCGAGCCTTCGTTGATCGCATCCGCAGCAGCGTTGAATCCACCCGCCGCCCGGAGGTGGTGGGTGGCCTGGGCGGCTTCGGCGGGCTCTGCCGCCTGCCCGAGGGCCTCAAGCGCCCGCTGCTCGTGTCAGGAACCGATGGGGTGGGCACCAAGCTGGAGCTGGCCCAGGCCCATGGCCGCCATCACGCCGTCGGCATCGACCTGGTGGCCATGTGCGTCAACGACGTGATCACCAGCGGCGCCGAACCCCTCTTCTTTCTCGACTACATCGCCACCGGCAAGCTCAGCCCCGAGGCGATGGCGGCCGTGGTGGAAGGCATCGCCGACGGCTGCCGCCAGAGCGGCTGCGCCTTGCTGGGCGGCGAAACGGCGGAGATGCCCGGCTTCTACGGCCCCGGCCGCTACGACCTGGCCGGCTTCTGCGTGGCCGTGGTGGAGGAAGACGAGTTGATCGACGGGCGGGCGGTGCAGGCGGGCGACCGGATCCTGGCGGTGGCCAGCAGTGGCGTGCACAGCAACGGCTTCAGCCTGGTGCGCCGCATCCTGGAGATCAACCACGTCACCCCGGACACACGGCTGCCCCAGACCGGAGAGCCCCTGATCGACAGCCTGCTGCAACCCACCCGCCTCTATGGATCCCTGGTGACGGGACTGCGGCAGCGGCGCCTGCCGCTGCACGGCATGGCCCATATCACCGGTGGAGGCCTGCCGGAGAACCTGCCCCGCTGCCTGCCGAACGGGCTCCATGCCGCCATCGAGGCCGGCAGCTGGGAGCGACCGGCCCTGTTCCGCTGGCTGCAGCAGAGCGGCGAGGTGCCCGAAGCCGACCTCTGGAACACCTTCAACCTCGGGGTGGGCTTCTGCCTTGTGGTGCCGCAGACAGCCAGCGAGGCGGTGCTTGAGGCCTGCCGCGACCTGGGCCACCAGGCCTGGCTGCTCGGAGAGGTGCGGCAAGGCGAGGCGCCAGAGGAGGCTCCACTGGCCGGTTTGCCGTACTGAACCCAGCCGCCATTGCGCCGGTGGGGTCATCCGCCCTGCTTAACCTTCCCCAGCGTCCGCTCCTCCGTTCCCGCGGGACACGGCAGCGAGGCCTGCGGTCGCTGCGCGCCGAATGTCATTCGTTTTCTGAACCATGTTCGATACCTCCAAACGCATCACCCGGCGACGTAGCTCCGCCGGGCCCAGGCCTCCGGTCCGTCCACAACGCCCCCGCGAAGGATTCACCGGGCCTCGCAGCGGTGGCCTGCGGCCCACCTTCCTGGCCCTGCGGGATCATGGAAAGGTCTACGTGGCCGATCTGCCGCGGCTGTCGGATGGCCAGCTGGCCCACGTGTCCAAGGAGGCGCAGGAGGTGCTGGAAAGCCTGCGGCGGCGTCTGGAGGAACTCGAAAGCCAGGTGTCCCTCAGCGAAGCCGAGCAGGACACCCGCATCCGGGCCTCGACCAAGCGGGACGTGACCGAACGGTTCATCGGCGCCATTCAGGAGGAGCAGGAACTGCGGCGCAGCAACCCGGCGTTGCGGGCCGCCGCCGGCGAATCCCTGGCCCGCGCCTTCCTGGAAGTGGCACGCCACCGGCTGCCCGGCGCCACCTTCGACTCCCTGCTGCAGGAGGCATTGGAAGCCTGCGGGCCGGATGGGTCCGAGGAGAGCGAACCGAGCGAAGCGACTGAAACCGGAGGTTCGCCAGCGCCCCTGCTGCGGCGGCTGGATGGTCCGGTCGTGGTGGCGGCAGCCGAGGAGCGCCCACGCGCCCTGCCGGTGGTCCTCACCCCAGCCCCCGAACCGGCCGAAGCGATCGGCTGATCCAGATCGGCTCAGCCGCTCTGGAAGGGATTGCCAGGCATGCGGACCCGGTTGGCAAGGGCGAGAGCATCCAGCCTCTGACGCTCCGCCTCGCTCAGCGTCCAGGACAGGGCCGCCGCTGCCGCATCGACCTGCTCCGGTCGCCGCAGCCCAGGAATCGGCATGGCGCCATGGGCCCGGCACCAATTGAGCGCCACCGCCGCTGGCGTGGCGCTGCGGAAGCCGGCGATCTCCTGCAGGGCCTGCAGCAGCGGTTGGGCCGCCGGCAACAGCCGCCGCTGCAGGGCGCCCCGGGGTCCCGAGAGCGATGGCGCCACCTCTCCAGGGGACTGGCCGAGCACCCCAAGGGCCAGGGGGCTGTAGGCGATCAGGGCGATGCCCAGCTCGCGACAGACCGCCGCCACCCCATCAGCAGCGAGCGGCTCAGGGGCAAGCAGGGAGAGCTGCACCTGCAGGCTGAGGATCGGGATACCGCGTTCTGCCAGACGGGCCTGCACCTGCCGCAGGCGCCGCGGCCCCATGTTCGACAACCCCAGACCGGCCACCTCTCCTGCGCTCACCAGATCGGCGAGGCCTTCAAGCAGCGGCGCTTCCTGCCAGGGCGCATACCGGGCCGTGCTCCAGTGCAGCTGGACCCGGTCCAGTTTTCCCTGGAGTCGCCGGCGCGAAGCGGCGAATGCCCGGCGGAATCCCCCCCGACCCCAGCGCCAGGGGAAGGGAGCCAGCTTGGTGGCCACGGTGAGGCGCTGCTGTTCCAGGGGCGAGAGGGCCGCGCAACAGCGGCCCAGCAGCTCCTCGCTGCGGCCATCGAAGCGGCCCGTGCCGTAGGAATCCGCCGTATCGAAGAACTGCAGGCCCCGGGCCAGGGCTTGCCGGAAGGTGGCCTCCAGCTGGGGATCCTGGGAGGGCTCGTAGCCCCAGAGGAGCCGGTTACCCCAGGCCCAGGTGCCGACACCGATCCCCGGCTGGGCGGTCTGCAGCGCCATCTCCCGAACCCCATGAACGGAAACGCCATGATCGTGTGCCGCTCCCCACTGCCCCCAGCCCGATGTCCTCCCTGCCCGCAGAACCCAGCGCGGCTCAGGCCAGCGCCACAGCCGGCGCGGCGGTGGCGCTGGCTGCCAAGCCTGCAGACCCAGCCGTGCACCACCAGCCTGATCGTGTGCTTTGTCAGCACTGCGGCCGCACTGCCAGCAACGACATCAGCTGCCAGGGCATCTGCGTGGCTGATTCGGGCTACTGAGTCTCGGAAAAGCCGCCAACACCGGCAGCGGTGCCACGATGCCGAGGCGCAGCGTGCCGAATCTGGTGAGAGCGGCGATCGCCATGGCGCTCTGCCTGAGCTTCGGGGCCAGCGGTGTTCTCGTGGCCGATGCGGCAGCAGGCAAGCCCCCGGAAGACTTCGGTCGCTGGGAAACAGCCGTGCGCGACTGCCAGTGGCAAGCGCTCAGTCTTGAGGTGGCACCAGCCCAACCTGATGCGCCTGCGCCACAGCGGGCGGCTCGAGTGACCCAACGCGTCGGGGCAGCCCGTCCTGCCAACCGGACGCAAGACGCAAGCGCCGAGCAATTCTTGAAGAGGCCGCGGCCTCCACACCCCCCTCCGCCCCTGCCAAGCCTGGAGGAGAGCACCGCAAGGGGCCCTGGGGACAGTGACACGCCCTCGGGGACGACCAGCGAGCCCTCTGCCGCCCCTGCCAAGACACCCGCGAGAGCTGCGGCGGCCCCGCTGAAGGCAGCGGCTCTACCGAAGGCCAACCACGGCAGCAGCGCCCACCTGCTGGTGGGGGAACCAGCAGACGGCGCCAAGACGAACCGGGGCTGCCAGAGCCTGCGGCTCGATCAGCTGATGGAAGGACTGCTCAGCATCCAGGTCATCGGCAGCGGGCGTGGCTCCCGCTTCGCCAGCGAGCAACTGATCTTCGTGGGATTCCTTGAGCCAGGTAGCGCCTCCCTGCAGTGCCAGGAAGGTCGGTGCAGCCCCCAATGGCCCCTGCTGGTGAAGGTGAGCACGGTCGCCAGCCGCAGCTACGACGAGCAGGGGTTGATCACCAGGCTGCCCAGCAGCCGCCTGGCCCGGGGGGAGTGCCGCCTCGATCGACACCACTTCCTCTGCGAAGCCCATGACGGGGACGGTGGGCTCTGGCGCGTTGAGGGCAACCACTGAGTGCGACCCCTGAGTGCGACCACCGAGGGCGTTCACCGAGTGCCCCGCAAAGGGTTGCAACAACCACTGGCGGGCCTACAGATTTCCTTTAGGATTGGCCCATCGGAGGACGTCATGCTCCACACCACATCGCTGCTTGCCCTGGTGGGCGCCGTCGGATTCGCACTGCTCTCGGTGGTGTTCGGCATCTTCACCTGAGCGCAGGCTCGCGGCCACACGGCCCAGAAGCTGGAGATCGAGCTCAGCACCAGCATGAACTCCGGATGGAGTTCGGATCATCAAGGCGGCACCCAGATTCGAACTGGGGGTAAAGGATTTGCAATCCTCTGCCTTACCACTTGGCCATGCCGCCGACCGGGGAGCAAACTCCCTGCAGCGGATCGTATCAGCCATGGCATGCCCTCCCGTCTGCTGGTCCTGAGCAACGGCCACGGCGAGGATCTGATCGCCCTGCGCATCCTTGAGGCCCTGCGGGAGCAGCAACCGGACTGCCAGCTGACGGTGATGGCCTTGGTGGGCCTTGGCCAGACCTACGCGGCGGCCGAAGCCGCCGGCTGGCTGCAGGTGGTGGGCCCCCGCCGCTCCCTGCCCAGTGGTGGCTTCAGCAACCAGAGCCTGCGGGGCCTGCTGCGTGACCTGCGGGCCGGCCTGCCCCTCCTCTCCCTACGGCAGTGGCGCTGGGTGCGGCGCTGGGGACAGGCCGGCCATCCGGTGCTGGCGGTGGGGGATCTGCTGCCCCTGCTGCTGGCCTGGAGCGGCGGCGGCCCCTACGGCTTCGTGGGCACCCCCAAGAGCGACGCCACCTGGGCCACGCCGCCGCCACCGGGCTGGGGCCGGCCCGGCCTCGACGACCGCTATCACCGCTGCAAGGGCAGTGAATGGGATCCGTGGGAATGGGCGCTGATGCGCGCCGCTCCCTGTCGTCTGGTGGCCGTGCGCGACCGGCTCACGGCCCGCGGCCTGCGGCGCCACGGCGTCGCCGCCCTCGCCCCGGGCAACCCGATGATGGATGGCTTCCAGGCCGAGGCCGCGCCCATCGGCCTGCGCCACGGTCGGCGACTGTTGCTGCTGCCCGGCAGCCGCCTGCCGGAAGCGCTCGGCAATCTGGAGCGTCTGCTCGAAGCCGCGCTGCAGGTGCGGGTCAACGGCCCGCTCCACCTGCTGCTGGCCTGCGGCAACCAGCCCACCAGCGCGGAGCTGGCCCCGCTGCTGCGCCGGGCTGGCTTCAGCAGCGCCTGCCTGAGCGCGGAGCAGGACGCGATCGGAGCGCGGGACCGCTGGCGGGCGGGCAGCATCGACCTGCTGGTGGGTCCAGGCTGCTTCGGCCGCTGGGCGGCCTGGTGCGAGCTGGGGCTCGCCACCGCCGGAACCGCCACCGAGCAGCTGGTGGGGCTGGGGGTGCCGGCCCTCTCACTGCCGGGCCCCGGGCCGCAGTTCAAGCCGGGGTTCGCCCGCCGCCAGTCCCGCCTGCTGGGTGGGGCGGTGCTGCCCTGCCACACACCTGCCGAACTGGCCCGCACGGCGACGCGCTGGCTGGACGAGCCGGAGCTGAGGCGGCGGCTGGGAACCATCGGCCGCCGCCGCATGGGCCCCGCCGGCGGTAGCCAGCGATTGGCGGAGCTGATCAGGCAGCACCTGCTGGCGTAAGCACCGGCCCTGGCAGTCCGCCGCTGCGGCGGATGATGAGCGGAGCCTCAGACCCTGCCCATGGTTGCCATTCCCGACCGCACCTACAACGCCGCCTGCGGCCGGCTGGCCAGCCGGTTGGGGGTGAGCCTCGCTTCCGCCCGCCGCAAGGTGGACGTGCGGGCCAGCCAGGAAGCCCTGCGGGACGTGGCCTCCAAGGTGGCGCTGGCCGAACGGATGCTGGAGGAGGTGATCGCCAGCGGAGTCGACAACGAGGCTCTGCTCTCCTCGGTGCTGGGGGCGGTGAGCAGCGAGGAGTATTTCCTCGATGAGGACTGAACCGGGACGTGCACTGCCTGCAAAGACAACTGTCTGAGATCAGGCTGAGATCAGGCCGGCACTGGGCGCGGAACTGGCGGCTCAGCGGTTGCCGCCGCTGGAGTGCTCGAACAGGAGCGGAAAGCGGTGGCGATCCAGCTCGGCGAACACCGGCAGACAACCAAAGCAACGCAGCGCCAGATCCCAGCGGTCTTCCCGCTTCAGCATGGTCTCAAGCTGATCGCGGGCAGGCAGCAGATAGCGCACATCCCCGGCGGCATAGGCCAGCTGGGCCTCGCTGAGGTCTTCGACCCGGCCCCAGTCAGAACTCTGGGCCTGCTTGTCGAGCTCCACCCCCACGAGCTCCTGCACCACATCCTTGAGACCGTGCCTGGGGCTGTAGGTGCGGCCCAGGCGACTGGCCACCTTGGTGCAGAAGATCGGATCCACCGCGATGTCGAGATTCTCGGCCAGGGCCGCCACATCGAAGCGGGCGAAGTGGAACACCTTTTCGATCGCCGGGTTCTCCATCAGGGCCTGGAGCCGCGGCGCCGCGTCCTGGCCGCGGGCCAGGCGAATGCAGCAGACGTTGTCGTGGTCGTCGCAGATCTGCACCAGGCAGAGCCGGTCGCGGCCGTGGATCAGCCCCATCGCCTCCGTATCCACCGCCAGGGCCCGGGCTCCGGCGTAGAGCGCCTGCCACTCGGCATCGAGATCCCCGTCAAACACGGCGAAACGGGCGGGGGCGGAACCGGGGGCCGGGGCCATGGCAGCGACAGGCAGGTCCCACCATCGTGATGGAGCGCCCGCTCAGGCAGGCCGGTCAAGAGCGGCGGGATCCATGGACTCCCCATTCCGTCCACAATGGGGATCCTTCACACCGCGTCCGCCCGGCGGCACGCTGCTTGCCCCGCCATGCCCACCCTGGGTTCCACCTTCCTGCTCACCCTGCTGCTGGCCATCGGGCTGGTGTTCTTCCTGCGGGCTGCCAGCAAAGACCGCACCACCGTGGTGGAGGTGCATTCGCCGCGGCCACCGGTGGAGGTGCTGCAGGGCCTGAGTGACTGGCTCACGGCGCGGGGCTGGCAATCGGCAGGCGGCGATCCGGATCTCCGTCTGCTGCGCTTCCAGGGACAGGTGGGCTCCAGCACCGCCCTGGCGCTGCTGCTCTCGCTGCTCGGAGGCATCGGCGCCGCCTGCCTCGGCCTGGTGCTGCGCCAGTTGCTGCCCGCCCTGGGCTGGTGGCCGCTGTTGCTGGCCCTGCTCGGTCCGGCGGCGGGGTTGCTCTACCGGCGCCGCGCCGAGCGGGCCGAAAGCGTCGAGTTGCGCCTGATCAACGACGAGTCGGCCAGCGGCAGCACCCTGCGCCTGCGCGCCCACCGGGACGAACTGATCGCCCTGGAAGTGGAGCTGGGTTCGCAGCTGGAGCTGGCCAGCGACGGCGCCCTGCTCAGTTCGCCGATCTGATCGATCCGAACATCCTCCCGAAGCAAGCAATCCAAAACACAGCACCACCGTCACCTGCCTGATTGCAGCGGTTCCATCCCCGCAACCATCACGGTTTCCCTTCTCCCCCTTTACCCCCCATGCGGGTTCTGCGTCTGTCTCTGCTCACGGCCCTGCTGCTGGCGCCGCTGCTGAGCGCGGCCGGGGCCCGCACCCCCCTTATGCCAGGCAGCGACCCCCTGACGGGCCCGCGCTCCAGGCTGGCCAAGGACTGGCTGGGGATTCGCCCCGTGACACCCTCCATCCCGATCCTGGTGATGGCAGGCCATGCCGATTCGCAAGCGATGAATGGCTCGGGCACCAGCGGCGCCGCCGTGGATCTGGGAGGTGCCGCACCGATGGATCCCAGCATGCGGGACGAGCTCTACTGGAACCTGCTGACCGCCAGGGCGGTGGTGGAGCTGGGCCGCCAGAGCGGCCTCAACATCGTCTTCTATGAGCCGCCGGCCCGCACGATCGCCGAGGCGGACGATCCGCGCACCAACTGGAGCGTGGGGCGGAACCATGTGGCCCAGGGCGGCTATGCCCTGGAGATCCACTACGACGCCTACGGCCCCGATGGCGTGGGCTCCGGCCTGATCCCACCCCTGACCCCCTGGAGCCGCTCACGCCTGGATGAAAGCCTGGCGGCGGCCTTCGGGCCCTATCCCCTCGGCTACCGAGGCGGCCTGGGAGCACCGCGCCGCGGCATCGCCATCCTCGAAATCGGCAAGTTGGAAGGCCCGCTGGAAGACAGCCTGCGGGATCCGCAGCGCCGCCAGGCCACGATCGAGGCGATCGCCGGCCGGGTGGTGGAGGCCCTCAGAGCCGGGGTGACGAGCCCCTTCAGCCCACCGCCTGATGGGGTTGGCAGCGCTCCACGAGGGTCGAGTCCTCGAGCCAGTTCTGCGGCCTGGTGAACACCTCGGTGAGCAGCGCCTCGCGGCTGCCCGCCTCGGGCGTGTAGCCGTATTCCCAGCGCACCAGCGGCGGCAGCGACATCAGGATCGATTCGGTGCGGCCATTGGTCTGCAGGCCGAAGATCGTGCCCCGGTCGAAGACCAGATTGAATTCCACGTAGCGGCCGCGGCGGTAGAGCTGGAAGTCGCGCTCCCTTTCGCCGTAGGGGGTGTCCTGGCGTTTCTCGGCGATCGGCACATAACTGGGCAGGAAGGCGTTGCCACAGGCGCTCGCCAGGGAAAACAGCTGCTCCCAGGTCTGGGGCAGCGGACCGATCGCCGTGGCGGCCGCCGCCGCCAGACCGCCTGGATCCTGGCCCTTGTAGAGCATGCCGCCGGGATCCTGATAGTCGTAGAAGATGCCGCCGACGCCGCGGGTCTCAGCCCGGTGGCGCAGGAAGAAATACTCGTCGCACCAGGGCTTGAACACCGTGTAGTAGGCCGGATTCACCGAATCGCAGGCGGTCTTGAGCGTCTGGTGGAAATGCTGGGCATCCTCCAGGAACGGGTAATACGGGGTGAGGTCGGCACCGCCGCCGAACCACCACACCGGCCCCGCCTCGAAGTAGCGGTAGTTGAGGTGAACCGTGGGGATGTAGGGATTGCGCGGATGCAGCACCATCGAGGTGCCGGTCGCGAACCAACGCTGGCCCGCCGCCTCAGGACGCTGGCTGAGGATCGAAGGCGGCAGCTGGTCTCCCTCCACCTCGGAGAAGTTGACGCCCCCCTGCTCGAACACCCGACCGTTCTTCATCACCCGCGAACGGCCGCCGCCGCCCTCGGGCCGCTCCCAGCTCTCTTCCTGAAAGCGGCCCTCGCCATCGAGCTGCTCCAGGCCGGCGCAGATCGAATCCTGCAGACCCATCAGCAGGGCCTTGGCACGGGCACGGGAGTCGGCGGGGGGCATCTCCATGAAGGCGGGCACCGCTGGGGCTGGGAAGGTGGCTTCACCATTCCAGCCCGCCGGGTCCCCAGACAAGGCTTCGAGAGCGTCTGTCACGGGTTCGTGTGCTGTTTCACCAGGGGCATCGCAAGCGCGACGGACCCGGCCTGACAGCGGCCGCCAGCGCTCTCCTTAGGATCCAGCCACCAGTGACCCGCCGGCATGGCCACCCCTGACCAGGCGCACGCCGCCCTCCAAGCCCTTCAGGATGCCGGCAGCGGCCGCGGCCTGATTGAGCTGGAGTGGATCCAGCAGGTGCGGCTGCAGGAGCGGCGAGCCGTGTTCCGGCTGGCGCTGCCGGGCTACGCCAACAGTCAGCGGGAGCGGATCGTGGCCGAGGCCCGTGCCGCCCTGCTCGCCCTCGATGGCATCGACGACGTGCAGATCGAACTGGCCCAGCCGGTGCAGCAGGGGTCCCCGATCGGCGGCGCCGGCCATGGGCCGGGCCAGCTGCCGGAGCGGCAGGCCATCCCCGGTGTGCGCCAGGTGATCGCCGTAAGCAGCGGCAAGGGCGGTGTGGGCAAGAGCACCGTGGCCGTGAACCTGGCCTGCGCCCTGGCCCGCCGCGGCCTGCGGGTGGGCCTGCTGGATGCGGACATCTACGGCCCCAACGCCCCCACCATGCTCGGCGTGGCCGACCGCACCCCCGAGGTGCGCGGCAGTGGCGACAGCCAGATCCTGGTGCCGATCGAGAGCTGTGGCATCGCCATGGTGTCGATGGGCCTGCTGATCCAGGACAACCAGCCGGTGATCTGGCGGGGGCCGATGCTCAACGGCATCATCCGCCAGTTCCTCTATCAGGCCGACTGGGGCGAACGGGACGTGCTGGTGGTGGACCTGCCCCCCGGCACCGGCGATGCCCAGCTGAGCCTGGCCCAGGCCGTACCGATGGCCGGGGTGGTGATTGTCACCACACCCCAGCAGGTGTCGCTGCAGGATGCCCGCCGCGGCCTGGCGATGTTCCTGCAGATGGGCGTGACCGTGCTCGGCGTGGTGGAGAACATGAGCGCCTTCATCCCCCCCGATGCGCCTGACAAGCACTACGCCCTGTTCGGCAGCGGCGGCGGCCAGCGCCTGGCCGATGAAGCCGGTGTTCCCCTGCTGGCGGAACTGCCCCTGGAGATGAGCGTGCGCGAGGGCGGTGACAGCGGCCTGCCGGTGGTGATCAGCGCCCCGGAATCGGTGACGGCCCAAGCCTTCGGTGCCCTGGCCGAGCGGATGATGGCACTCACTCCGGCGGCGGCCTGATCCATGGCCAGCGCCCTGGCCCGCTCCAGCGCGGCGGGCCGCCGCGGCCTGTTCTCGAAGCGACGGGCCTGGCGCCGTCGCCCGCTGCAGGACGTGGACCTGATCCTCTGGGGCATTCCCCTGGCGATGACCCTGGTGTCGGGCATTCTGATCGCCAGCACCCAGCGCCAGGCCCCCTACGCCGAGTGGTATCAGCACTGGATCACCGCGGCGGTGGGGATGGTGCTGGCCCTGCTGCTGGCCCGGGTGCCGCTGAAGCGGCTGCAGACCCTGCAGTGGCCGATCTACGGCCTGACCGTGGCCAGCCTGGTCGCCGTGCGCGTGATCGGCACCTCGGCCATGGGGGCCCAGAGCTGGATCAACATCGGTGGCTTCTACGTGCAGCCCTCCGAATTCGCCAAGCTGGCGGCGATCCTGCTGCTGGCCGGCGTGCTGTCGCGCTACCCGGTCGAGCGACCGGTTGATCTGCTGCGCCCGGCGATGGTGATCGGACTGCCCTGGATCCTGGTGTTCATCCAGCCGGATCTGGGCACCTCCCTGGTCTTCGGCGCCGTGCTGCTCACCATGCTGTTCTGGGCCGGCATGCCCCTGGCCTGGGTGCTGCTGCTGCTATCACCCCTGTTCACCGCCATCCTCTCGGGCACCCTGCCCTGGGCCCTGGCCGGCTGGATCCCGCTGATGGGAGTGATCGCCTGGCGCTCCCTGCCCTGGAAGCGGCTGGCCCTCTCGGTGGTGCTGGCGGTGCAGGGGCTGTTTGCCGTGGCCACCCCATGGCTGTGGAGCCACGGCCTCAAGCCTCACCAGCGGGATCGTCTGGTGATGTTCCTCGACCCCTCCAAGGACCCCCTGGGCGGCGGCTATCACCTGCTGCAGAGCAAGGTGGGCATCGGCTCCGGCGGGCTCTGGGGCACCGGATTGATGCAGGGCAACCTCACCAAGCTGCGCTTCATCCCGGAACAACACACCGATTTCATCTTCAGCGCCCTGGGAGAGGAGACCGGCTTCCTGGGCACCATGCTTGTGGTCGGCGGCTTTGCCCTGCTGATGTGGCGGTTGCTGCAGATCGCCGGCAAAGCCACCAGTGATTTCGAATCCCTGGTGGTGGTGGGGGTTGGGGCGATGCTGATGTTCCAGGTGGTGGTGAACATCAACATGACCATCGGCCTCGGACCGATCACCGGCATTCCCCTGCCGTGGCTGAGTTACGGGCGATTCGCGATGTTGGTGAATTTCATCGCCCTCGGCCTGTGCGCCTCGGTGAACCGCCAGACCCGTGCCAGCCGCGGGCGCTGGTGATGCAGCACGGCTCCACGACGCTGGCGGCATTGCGCCAGAGCCTGGCCGCCGCCGTACCGGCAGGCCGCAGCGACGAGGACGGCGTGCGCCGCCAGTGGTGGGCGGCCCTGGCCACCCTGCAGGAGGATTTCCTGCTGCCGCAGCCCCCCTTGCGGGGCCTCTGGCTGGCGGCACCCCTGCCCGCCCTCTACGAACCGGAGCTGCTGCAGCACCTCAAGGGCTGGGTGTGGGCACCGGAGAGCCTCGAGCGGTTGCAGGGCCCCGTCGCTCCCCTGCTGCCAGGCGCCGCCGGGTCAAGGGGCACACCAGCGCCTGGACAACTTCCCGGGTTCGAGCGGCTGCAGCTCAGCGAGGACGACGGCAGCGATCCCCTGCTGCTGCTGATCACCCCACGCCTGCAGGTGGCCCTCTGCCTAGATGGCCCCCCCCGGGAGCGGCGACTGGTGGCCCGCTTCGATCCAGCCGGCCTCTCGGCCGCCCTGACCCTGCTGGATCGGCGCCTGCAGCAGCAGCGCCCCAGCGCCGCCGCCGACCTGCGCAGCTCCCTGCAGGAGCTGGGCCCCCTGGCCAATGCCGAGGATGTCGCCCTGCGCTTCTGGCCGAGGCTGGCGGAGCGGCTGGGGACGATCGCCCCCAGCCTCACCCTGCAGCCGCTGGTGCATGGCGGCAACCGAGCCGAGACCCCACGGGCGGTGAGCAGCGAACTGGCCCTGCTGGAGGCGCTCACCCATGAGGTGCGGACCCCCCTGGCCACAATCCGGACCCTGATCCGCTCGCTGCTGCGCCGCAGCGATCTCTCAGCCGTGGTGCGCGAGCGCCTCGAACAGATCGACGGCGAATGCAACGAGCAGATCGATCGCTTCGGCCTGATCTTTCACGCCGCCGAGCTGCAACGCCAGCCCGAGAGCGACGAGAGCGGCCATGGCGAACGGGAACGGCTGGCCCGCACCGATCTGAGTGCCCTGCTGCGCCAGCTGGAACCGCTGTGGCAGCGCCAGCTGGAACGGCGCGGCCTGCAGTTCGAGCTGCGGCTGGCCGATGAGCTGCCACCGGTGCTGAGCGATCCGAGCCGGCTGGAAACGATGCTGGGCGGCCTGGTGGACCGCTTCAGCCGCGGCCTCAGCGGCGGCAGCCGGGTGCGGCTCAGCCTCCAGCCTGCCGGCAATCGGCTCAAGTTGCAGATCTGCAGCGAAGGGGCCCGGCCGCAGCGCCCCGAAGACGGTCGACGGGTGGGACCCGTGCTGAGCTGGGACCCCGAAACCGGCAGCCTGCAGCTCAGCCGGCAGGCCACCCAGCGGCTGTTCCATCGGCTGGGCGGACGGCTGGCGGAGCGCTCCGGCAGCGATATCACCGTCTTCTTCCCCGTGTGCTGAACGGGCGGGTCTCGGGCGCCCTGGCGATCGGACGGTTTGTTGACGGGTGTGAAGACTGCCGAGAGGGTGGCGGAACCACGAAAATCACGGTGCTAGTTTCCGCCTGAAACGGTCTGCCGACTCCCCATCCAGGAACAGCTATGACAGCAACGGCGCTGAGCGGTCAACTCCCGAAGTACATCGGCAGCACCGGCGGCCTCCTGAACTCCGCCGAGACCGAAGAGAAATACGCGATCACCTGGACCAGCAGCAAGGCCCAGGCCTTTGAGCTGCCCACCGGTGGTGCGGCTGAAATGAACGAAGGCGAAAACGTGATGTATTTCGCCCGCAAGGAGCAGTGCCTGGCCCTGGGCACCCAACTGCGCACCAAGTTCAAGCCCAGAATCGAGGATTACAAGATCTACCGCATCTATCCCGGCGGTGACACCGAATATCTGCACCCCAAAGATGGTGTCTTCCCCGAGAAAGTGAATGAGGGGCGCTCGATGGTGGGTCACACCCCCCGTCGCATCGGCGACAACCCCAATCCCTCGGCTCTCAAGTTCAGCGGCAAGAACACCTTCGACGCTTGAGCCGTTCTGGCCAAGACCTATAACAGCGGGGCTAGGCGCCCCGTTTTTTTTGCCCGCCTGCCGCTGCAATGGTCCCTTCCGAGCGCCCCAGCCAGCGCACCACCGGTCTCGACGGGGATGTCCTGGACGGAGGATGGTTCGATGAGGCCTTCCACGCCCAGGTGGCGGCAGGCCTCAGCTTCCTGCCGCTGTGGAAACGCTGGCCCGCCGACCTGGAGACGCCCCTGACCACCTGGCTGAAGGTGGGCCAGGCCAGCCGCCATGGCGTGCTGCTGGAGTCGGTTGAGGGGGGCGAACGCCTGGGGCGCTGGAGCTTTGTGGTGAGCGATCCGCTCTGGACACTGACGGTGCGCGGCGAGGAGGGGGAACGCTGCTGGCGCGACGGTCGCCGCGAAAGCCTGCACGGCAATCCCTTCGCGCAGCTGCGCCAGGCCCTGGAGCCGGTCCGCCCGGCACCGGTGCCGGGCCTGCCGCCGGTGGGGCAACTGTTCGGCTTCTGGGGCTATGAGCTGATCCACTGGATCGAACCCACCGTCCCGATCCATGCCACCGACCCCCTGGGGCCACCGGATGGCTGCTGGATGCTGGCCGACAGCCTGCTGGTGTTCGACCAGGTGAAACGCCAGATCACGGCGGTGTCCTACGCCGATCTCAGCGGCGGCGCAGATCCGGCCCATGCCTGGCAGGAAGCGTTCGAACGGATCGAGGCTCTGGAGGCCCGCATGCAGGCTCCCCTGCCCTCCGGCCTGACGCCCCTGGCCTGGAACGACCGCGCCGAACTGGCCGAACCACCCAGCAGCAACCGCAGCCAGGCCGACTTTGAAGATGCCGTGCGTCAGGCCCGCGCCCACATCGCCGCCGGCGACGTCTTTCAGCTGGTGCTGAGCCAACGCCTCGAAAGCCACGTGGCCCGGGACCCGTTTGACCTCTACCGCAGCCTGCGGATGGTCAACCCTTCGCCGTATATGGCCTTCTTCAATTTCGGCGGCTGGTACCTGATCGGCTCCAGTCCTGAAGTGATGGTGAAGGCGGAACCCTCCACCGATGGCAGCGGCGCCATCAAGGCCTCCCTGCGGCCGATTGCCGGCACCCGTCCCCGCGGTGGCGACGAATCCGAGGACCGGGCCCTGGAGGCTGAGCTGCTGGCCGATCCGAAGGAGCGGGCCGAGCACGTGATGCTGGTGGACCTGGGCCGCAACGATCTGGGCCGGGTCTGCAGGCCAGGCACGGTGAAGGTCACCGATCTGATGGTGATCGAGCGCTATTCCCACGTGATGCACATCGTCAGTCAGGTGGAGGGTCTGCTGGCGGCGGATCGAGACGTCTGGGATCTGCTGATGGCCTCCTTCCCGGCAGGCACCGTCAGCGGCGCCCCCAAGATCCGGGCCATGCAGCTGATCCATGCGCTGGAGCCCAGCGCCCGCGGGCCCTACTCGGGGGTGTACGGGGCGGTGGATCTGGCAGGGGCCCTGAACACAGCCATCACGATCCGCACGATGGTGGTGCTGCCCGCCGATGACGGCGGCTGGCGGGTGCAGGTACAGGCCGGCGCCGGACTGGTCGCCGATTCCCAGCCCACCGCCGAATACCAGGAAACCCTGAACAAGGCGCGCGGCATGCTCAAGGCCCTGGCCTGCGTGCAGGCTCCAACGCGGCACACCTCCGGCAGCGAGGTCCGGGCATGAGCTGTCCTCTGCTGCCGAAGGGATTTGAGGTGGAACTGTTCACCGGCCGGGCCGACGGCACAGTGGTGGGCTGCTCCGCCGAAGTGGCCCGCCAGTTCCCCGATTTCGTGACCGAGCCGGATCGGCGCAACCTCGAATACACCACCCCGCCGGAAGCCAGTTACCAGCGCCAGCTGGAGCTGCTGCTGGAACCGCGGCAACGGCTGCGGCCCTGGCTGCAGCAGCGGCAGCTCACCCTGCTGCCGGGCAGCACCCTGAGCCTGGGGGACAGCCGTCACTTCGAGCGATCGGATCCAGACAACCCCTATCACGGCTATATCGAGTCCACCTACGGCACCCTGGTGGTCACCGCCAGCGTGCACATCAACCTGGGCCTCACCGACATGCCGGCCCTGTTCGCTGGGCTGCGGCTGCTGCGCTGTGAGGCGGCCCTGCTGCTGGCCCTGAGCACCAGCTCCCCCTTTCTCGATGGCGCGGTGACGGGCGCCCACTCGCAGCGCTGGCTGCAATTCCCGCTCACCCCTGCGCAGGTGCCGCTGTTTCGCGATCACGCTCACTACGTGGAGTGGATGGCGGAACAGCTGGCGGCTGGATCGATGCAGAACGTGCGCCACCTCTGGACCTCGGTGCGGCCCAACGGGGACGCCAGGCCCCACAAGCTCAACCGGATCGAGATCCGCATCTGCGATCTGATCACCGATCCGCTGCTGCTGCTGGCGGTGACCGCCTTCGCCGAACTGCGCCTGCACCAGCTGCTGGCAGACCCGGCAGCCCTCGATCCCCTGCGGGCCAGTCCCCTGGACTCCCAGGACCTGGCCCAGCTGGCCGATGCCAATGATCAATCCGCCGCCCGCTCCAGCCTGTTGGCCCCTCTGACCCACTGGCGCTCGGGCCGCACGATCATCGCTGCCGACTGGATCCGCGAGAGCCTCGAGACGATGGCCCCGCTGGCGAGCGAACTCGGTCTCACCAGCGTGCTGGCCCCGGTGCAGCAGGTGATCGACCAGGGCAATCAGGCGATGCGCTGGCTGGAGTGGCAGCGATCCGGCGCCACCATTGCAGAGATCATCGCCAGCGAGGCGCAGGTGATGGAACAGCAGGAGGTCTTGGGCGCGGAGCCCAACGAGACAGACACCAAACCCCCTTTGGGATGATCATGACCCGTACCGCCATGCCGTTCATCCCGATGCGGGAGTCGCTTGTCACCACCACCGAGCCCAAGCCTCTGGTGAGCCAGCTGCTCGGCGAACGACTGGAGCTGGTGGAGGACCTGTGGGAAACGGTGCTGCGCAGCGAATGTCCACCGGAGCAGGCGGATCGGCTGCTGCAGCTGAAACAGCTCAGCGCCACCGATCCACTCGAGGGCGGCGCCACGATCCTGCCCAACGCCGCCTCCACCGACGCGATCGTGCAGCTGATCCGCGGCATGGATCTTTCTGAAGCCATCGCGGCAGCCAGAGCCTTCTCGCTCTACTTCCAGCTGGTGAACATCCTTGAGCAGCACATCGAGGAAGACAGTTATCTCGAGAGCCTCAAGCTGCAGCCTGAACCGCCGAGCACCGATCCGTTTCTGCCGCCCCTGGCCAGCCAGACCGAACCGGCCACCTTCCGGGAGCTGTTCCAACGCCTGCGCAACCTCAACGTGCCGCCGGCCCAGATCGAGAACCTGCTGCGGGAGCTGGATATTCGCCTGGTGTTCACGGCCCACCCCACCGAGATCGTGCGCCACACCGTGCGCCACAAGCAGCGGAAGGTCGCGGCGTTGATCCAGCAACTGCAGCGCAGCAGCCTGGCCAACATCGAAGACGACGAGCGCATCCGCCTGCAGCTGGAAGAAGAGATCCGGCTGTGGTGGCGTACCGACGAACTGCACCAGTTCAAACCCTCGGTTCTCGATGAGGTGGATTACGCCCTGCATTACTTCCAGCAGGTGCTGTTCGATGCCATGCCCCAGCTGCGCCAGCGGCTGCGGACGGCCCTGAGCGGCAGCTACCCCGACGTGCTCTCGCCCCGCGATGCCTTCTGCAGCTTCGGCTCCTGGGTGGGCTCCGATCGGGACGGCAATCCTTCGGTGACTCCCGAGATCACCTGGCGCACAGCCTGTTATCAGCGTCAGCTGATGTTGGAGCGCTACATCCACTCCGTGGGCAAGCTGCGCGATCAGCTGAGCATCTCGATGCAGTGGAGCCAGGTGAGCCCAGCCCTGCTGGAATCCCTGGAAATGGATCGGCTGCGTTTCCCGGAGATCTATGAGGAGCGGGCGGCACGCTACCGGCTGGAGCCCTACCGCCTGAAGCTGAGCTACACCCTGGAGCGGCTCCAGCTCACCCGTCAGCGCAACCAGCAGCTGGTGGATGCCGGCTGGGAATCCCCCTGCGACGGCCACTCGGGCCTGCCGTCGGCCTTTGTCGGGGATGGCGGCGGGGTCGGCAACCTCGCCTCCCCTCCGCCACCGGAACTGCACTACGGCTCGGTCGACGAATTCCGGGCCGACCTCGAACTGGTGCGCGACAGCCTCGAGAGCACCGGACTGGGTTGCGAAGCCCTGGAGAGCCTGCTCAGCCAGGTGCACATCTTCGCCTTCTGCCTTGCCAGCCTGGACATCCGCCAGGAGAGCACCCGCCACAGCGATGCGCTCGACGAGGTGAGCCGCTATCTGCAGCTGCCGGTGACCTACGGCGAGATGGATGAGGAGCAGCGGGTGAGCTGGCTGCTGACCGAACTCAAGACCCGCCGGCCGCTGGTGTCGCCGGCGGTGCGCTGGAGTGATGCCACCCACGAGACCCTGGCGGTCTTCCGGATGCTGCAGCGGCTGCAGCAGGAATTCGGCGCCCGCATCTGCCGCACCTATGTGATCTCGATGAGCCACACGGTGTCGGATCTGCTGGAGGTGCTGCTGCTGGCCAAGGAAGCGGGCCTGGTGGATCCGCTGGCGCCCCTGTCGTCGCTGCTGGTGGTTCCCCTGTTCGAAACGGTGGAAGACCTGCAACGGGCTCCGGCCGTGATGGAGCGGCTGTTCTGCGAACCCTTCTACCGGGCCCTGATCGCCTCGGGGGAAGAGGGCGGCCCACCACTGCAGGAAGTGATGCTGGGCTATTCCGACAGCAACAAGGATTCCGGTTTTCTGTCCAGCAACTGGGAAATCCACAAGGCCCAGATTGCCCTGGAACAGCTGGCCAGCCAGCACGGCGTGGCCCTGCGCCTGTTCCACGGCCGCGGTGGGTCGGTGGGTCGCGGTGGCGGTCCGGCCTACCAGGCGATCCTGGCCCAGCCCAGCGGCACCTTGAAGGGCCGGATCAAGATCACCGAACAGGGGGAAGTGCTCGCCTCCAAGTACTCACTGCCGGAGCTGGCCCTCTACAACCTCGAAACCATGACCACGGCTGTGCTTCAGAACAGCCTGATCAGTGCTCCGGTGGACGACACCCCCAGCTGGAATGAGCTGATGGCGCGGCTCGCCGCCCGCTCCCGTGATCACTACCGCGCCCTGGTTCACGACAACCCTGATCTGGTGGCCTTCTTCCAGCAGGTCACCCCGATCGAGGAGATCAGCAAATTGCAGATCTCCAGCCGGCCGGCCCGGCGCAAGAGCGGCGCCAAGGACCTCTCCAGCCTGCGGGCCATTCCCTGGGTGTTCGGCTGGACCCAGAGTCGCTTCCTGCTGCCCAGCTGGTTCGGCGTGGGCGCAGCCCTGGAGGAGGAGTTGCATCGGGATCCCGGCCAGCTGGAGCTGCTGCGACTGCTGCACCAGCGCTGGCCGTTCTTCCGCATGCTGATCTCCAAGGTGGAGATGACCCTCTCCAAGGTGGACATCGATCTCGCCCACCACTACGTGCAGGCGCTGGGTCGGGAGGAGAACCGCGACGCCTTCGAGCGCATCTTCCAGACGATCGCCGCCGAGTTCCAGCGCACCCGTGATCTGGTGCTGCGCATCTCCGGGCAGGAGCGCCTGCTCGACAGCGATCCGGCCCTGCAGCTGTCGGTGGATCTGCGCAACCGCACGATCGTGCCGCTCGGTTACCTGCAGGTGGCCCTGCTGCGCCGCTTGCGGGATCAGAACCGTCAACCGCCGATGAGCGAAGCCTTGGCCGCCGGCCAGGACGGGCGCACCTACAGCCGCAGCGAGCTGCTGCGCGGCGCCCTACTCACGATCAACGGCATTGCCGCCGGCATGCGCAACACCGGTTGACCGTGCTGGACTCCCTGTTGATCCCGTTCCGCAGTCAACCCGCCGCACCCCAGCTTCGGGAGGGCTACCGCCTGCTGCAGGATCCGATCCCCTCGCCGGAGGAACTGAACCGGTTGATGGACGTCTGCGGCGAGCAGCCGCGAGCCAGCCAACGCTGGCTGCAGGCGATCGAACGCAGCGCCTGGCACCTGGCTGTGCGCGGACCCGACGGACTGTTGGTGGGGTTTGTGCGCTCCACCAGTGATCAGGCCCTCAATGCCAACCTCTGGGATCTGCTCGCCGATCCCCAGGACCCCGACCCGACCGAGATCCTGGCGGCGCTGCTGCATGGGGCCCTGACGCGGCTGCGGCGGGAACTGGGCGGCTGCAGCGTGTCATTGTCCGCCCCTCCTGAGGCAATCCTGCCGCTGGAAGCCCTGGGGTTTCTGGTCGATCCAGGCGGGATCCGCGCCATGGGCCTGTCGCTGGGATCCCCCGGGGCGAACCTCTGAGCGGCAGACCGGATCAGCAGCAGCCCGGATGAGCGCCAGGCCGGAACCGGCAGGGCGAGGGGCCTGCCATAAAAAAACCCTGCCGTTCGGATCGGCAGGGCTGAGTTCGGCAAGGCTGGCCACGAGCATGGAGGGACTCGAACCCCCGACCCTCAGAACCGGAATCTGATGCTCTATCCAACTGAGCTACATGCCCTTGCGCCGAGGCCTTTGTGTCGAGCCGAAGATGACGGCCGAACCAGAGCTGACCCTGAAACCAGAGCTGACCCTGAAACAACAGCGTCCGAAGCAGGTTGGGCTGCGGATGTGCCTCTCGACAGGGCTACCTTAACCGCACGCCGCACCTGAGCCATCCGGCTGCATCGTCTGGAGCTGCGCCAGTTCCGCAACATCGAGCATCTCCGGCTGGAGTTACGCGAGCCGCGCCTGCTGGTGGTGGGGCCCAACGGCGAAGGCAAGTCCAACCTGCTGGAGGCGGTGGAGCTGCTCTGCAGCCTTCGCTCCCACCGCAGCGGCAGCGACCGTGACCTGATCCGCCATGGCCAGAGCCACAGCCAGCTGCAGGCGGTCTGCACCGACGGCGACCAGTTGCAGCTGGAGCTACGACTGCGGGGGGGGCGGATCGCCAGTCGCAACGGCAAGGTGCTGGAGCGGCAGCTGGACCTGCCAGGGCGGTTGCGCTGCGTCACCTTCAGCGCCCTCGACCTTGACCTGGTGCGGGGGGAGCCTGCCCTGCGGCGCCAATGGCTCGATCGGGTGGTGCTGCAGCTTGAGCCCGTCTACGGCGACCTGCTCAGCCGTTACGGCCGCCTGTTGCGGCAACGCAGCCAACTGTTGCGCCGCGGCGGCCCCGAAACCCAGCGGGAGGCCCTGCTGGATGCCTTCGATCTGCAGATGGCGGCGATCGGCACCCGGCTGCACCGGCGGCGCTGGCGAGCCCTGCGGCGGCTCGAACCCCTGGCGGCGGCCTGGCAGGAGCGTCTCAGTGGCGGCCGGGACCAGCTGCGGCTCGATTACCGAAGCGGCACGCTGCTGGAGGGGGAGGACGCCGAGGCCCCCTGGCGGGAGGCGATGGCGGCCCAGCTGCAGCAGCAACGCAGCGAGGAGCTGCGGCTGGGCCAATGCCTGGTGGGTCCGCAGCGGGATGAAATTGCTCTGCTGCTGGGGGAGCAACTGGCGCGGCGGTACGGCTCAGCCGGCCAGCAGCGCACCCTGGTGCTGGCCCTGAAGTTGGCGGAACTGGCCTTGGTGGAAGAGGTGGTGGGCGCGCCACCCCTGCTGTTGCTCGACGACGTGCTGGCCGAGCTCGATCCGCAGCGCCAGCGCCTGCTGCTGGAGGCAGTGGGGGACGGCCACCAATGCCTGGTCAGCGCCACCCACGTGGACGGCTTCGGCGAGGGCTGGCGGCAGGCCGCCCAGCTGGTGCGCATGCGCGGCGGCACCCTGGGGCCTGAACCGGACGCGCTGGCGGCGGACAGGCTGGAGGCTGAATCCAGACCCTGATCGGCGCGACAGAGGCTGGATTGCGTCACTTCCTGCACCAGTCAAGGACTTTGGGGCGTATGGTGAACCCTGTTTGTCTGGATTCAATGAACCAGAGCCTGCCCTGCCTCCACCCCAACCCGGGATGGACTGGTGCTCACTCCACCACCCCCACCACCCTGCAGAGCGTGAGTGGGCCCAGTACCACCGATACGGTGGGTAAACACTGCATCCTTGAGCTCTACGACTGCACGTCTGCCAAGCTCAACGACGAAGCCTTTCTCAGGACCGCCATCACCACAGCAGCGAAACGTGCTGGCGCCACCCTGCTCAATCTGATCACCCATCATTTCGATCCCCAGGGGGTCACAGGGCTTGCCCTGTTGGCCGAATCGCACATCTCGATTCACACCTGGCCCGAATCCGGGTACGCGGCCGTGGATGTGTTCACCTGCGGTGACCACACCATGCCAGAGCTGGCCTGTGCGGTGCTCTGCGAGGAGCTGGAGGCCCGAACGCACAAGCTCACCAGCTTTCGCCGCGAAACACCGGAGTGCATCGCCGGGGCAGATCGGGATCCGATCCTGGCGGCCGCCTGACCCCTGCACCCCACTGCTGACTCAGCGTTTGGACTGGATCAGCATTTGGATCTCAAGGCGCCAGCCCAATCGGCGCACAGTGAGAGCTGGAAGCACCCTGATGGGTGCTTTTTTTATGGTCTCCGATCGGCTGGATGCCGCAGTGCGTGTCAAGTCAGCAGGCACGACCCACTCAACACAGTCCCTGCCAGTTCAGCCGTCAGGGCCAACGCAGCCATCCCCACAGGCTCAGGGGTGATGGCCAGCCCGGCCGTCATGGGCGGTTCTTGACGCCGTGATCGAGCCGCGGTTGAGCTTGCCGCTCACCAAGCCTTCCAGGTCCAGGCTCACCGCCGTGAAGCCCAGGCCCAGCAAAACCTCCACCAGCTCCTGGCGGAAACCAGCGGAACTGCCGTCATCGGCCAGCCGCAGCATCAGCTCCGGCAGTTGGGCGGCGGGCAGCTCGATCCGCGCCGTTTCACCCTGGCTGCGCACCCGCAGATCCCGCAGCCCCCGCTGACGCAACCAGGCCTCGGCCGCGGCCACCCGCTGCAGCCGCGTGGTCGTGATCGGCTCGCCGTAGGGAAACCGCGACGCCAGACAGGGCTGGGCCGGCTTGTCCCACCATGGGAACCCAAGCGCGCGCGAGATGCGACGCACCGCCTGCTTGTCGAGGCCAAGATCGGCCAGGGGAG
This sequence comes from Synechococcus sp. CS-1328, assembly GCF_025128095.1. Classification (GTDB taxonomy): domain Bacteria; phylum Cyanobacteriota; class Cyanobacteriia; order PCC-6307; family Cyanobiaceae; genus CBW1002. The sequence goes on from NZ_JAHLYT010000051.1 coordinate 28,031, forward strand.
AACTCACCCCGTGCTCACGGGCCGCGTCGATGCCGGGGCGATGGTCGCCGAGGTCGTCGAGGTTCACACCATCGAGCACGGGCGCCCCGCCGGCAGCGGCGGCCAACGGCGCCAGCAGGCTGTGCAGTTCGCGTTTGCAGGCGTAGCAACGCCGCTCCGGATTGCCGCTGTAAGCAGGGTCATTCAGCTCGGCGGTGGGAATCTCCCGATGCCGCAGGCCCAGCCAGGCCGCCTGCAGCCGGGCCTCCTCGCGCAGATGGGGCGCCAAAGCCGGCGAGACCCCGGTGATCGCCAGGGCACCCTCGCCCAGTTGCTCCGCGGCGATCGCCGCCACCAGGGTGCTGTCCACCCCGCCGGAATACGCCACCACCACCGACCCGAATCCGGCCAGGTGCTGACGCAGCCGTTCCAGGCCTCGCTCCAGAGGCTCCGGCAGATGCTCGATCCGGGGATGGGTCATGGCGGCAATCCTGGCAAGCGCAGGGGCGGTCCGTCGTTAGCATCGATCTGCCGCCGCCCCTGCGATGTCTCCCCCCGCCAGCAGTACCCAGACGCCGCAACGGGGCACCGGCCGCGGCATCGGCATCCGCACGGCGGCCGGCAGTGATGAACGCGCCCATGGCCAGCTGCACGTCTACGACGGTGACGGCAAAGGCAAGAGCCAGGCGGCCTTGGGCGTGGTGCTGCGCACGATCGGGCTGGGCATCTGTGAACAGAAGCGCACCCGGGTGTTGCTGCTCCGTTTTCTCAAGGGTCCGGGTCGGGCCTACGACGAAGATTCCGCCATCGAGGCGCTTCAGCAGGGCTTTCCCCATCTGATCGACCAGGTGCGCACCGGCCGCGGCGACTTCTTCACGGCCGAGGAAGCAACCCGCTTCGATCGCCAGGAAGCGCAACGAGGCTGGGACATCGCCAAAGGGGCGATTGCCAGCAACCTCTATTCCGTGGTGGTGCTGGACGAACTCAATCCGGTACTGGACCTGGGCCTGCTCGACACCGACGAGGTGGTGCGGACCCTGTCGGCCAAACCGGCTGGGATGGAGGTGATCGCCACGGGCCGGGGAGCACCCGGCGCCCTAGTGCAGCTGGCTGACCTCCATTCCGAGATGCGCGCCCATCGACGCCCCGATGACGCCGATGGGGAGCCGGGCCAGGCCCAGGGCCTCGAGGGCATCGAGATCTACACCGGCGAGGGCAAGGGCAAATCCACCAGTGCCCTGGGCAAGGCCCTGCAGGCGATCGGCCGGGGCATCAGCCAGGACAAGAGCCACCGGGTGCTGATCCTGCAGTGGCTCAAGGGGGGCAGCGGCTATACCGAAGATGCGGCGATCGCGGCGCTGCGCGAGAGCTATCCCCACCTGGTGGATCATCTGCGTTCCGGCCGTGACGCGATCGTCTGGCGGGGCCAGCAGCAGCCGATCGACTATGTGGAGGCCGAGAGAGCCTGGGAGATCGCCCGCGCCGCCATCGCCAGTGGGCTCTACAAAACCGTGATCCTCGACGAGATCAATCCCACCGTGGACCTGGAGTTGCTGCCGGTGGAGCCGATCGTGCAGGCCCTGCTGCGCAAGCCGGCCGAAACCGAGGTGATCCTCACGGGCCGCTGCAAGAACCTGCCGGCCTACTTCGCCCTGGCCAGCGTCCACTCCGAAATGGTGTGCCACAAGCACTACGCCGAACGCGGCGTCGACCTCAAGCGCGGCGTGGATTACTGATCGTCTGGCGGCAGCTGATCCCGTTCCCCAAGGCCCTTGCGCTCCTGCCACTCCTCCTCCAGTTCCGCCGCTTCGTAGGCGATGAAGCGTCCGAGCAGCAGGCCCACCAGCAACGACACGTAGAGGGTGCTGGAGAGACTCAGCAGGATGGCGAAGCGCTCGCCCACCGGGTTGCCGGGCAGCACATCGCCATAACCGAGCCCGGCCACCGTCACAAAGCTGTAATAGAGCAACCGATCGGTAAGGGCCTCATGGGTGCTCACCGACCCCAGGGAGAAGGTGCCGGGCAGCACCACCTCCAGGGCCGTGGCCACCATGCCGCCGGTGAGGCCCAAGTGGACGTAGCCGCCGGCGGCACCGGCCAGCACGGGCAGGTTGACCCGCGGCACCCGGGCCAGGAGCTGCACCAGCCGCACGGAGGTGGTGATGAAGAACACGGAGATCAGCAGCAGCACTCCAGCCCGCAGATGGCCATTCGGCCACCCCTGGAAGAGAGCAGGCACCCACACGAGCACGGCGGTGAGCAGGGCCAGCCCCTGGTAGATCCGGCCGTAGATCCGAGCCCGCCAGGAGGGCTGCAGCACCGGCAGGGTCCGCAGCGACTGCAGGGCCAGCAGGTCGAAGACCACCGGCGCCACCAACGGTTGCGGCATGGGGCCGGCACTGCTGGCCATCGGCATCAGCAGCACCGGCAGCAGGGCCGCCACCAGGAAGGGCAGGTACTGGCGTTCCTGGGCGATCAGGCGACGATCGAGCCGATGCTGCGCCTCCTGCTGGCGCTCCCGTGCCCGCCGGCGCTCCTGAGGATCCCCCCCCGGAGCTGTCGTCAGTAACGGGGCACCGATGGATCCACCTCCTGGCTCCAGGCGTCGATGCCACCGGACACGTTGGTGCCCTCAATCCCATGACGGCCCAGGGCAATCAGGGCCTTGGCACTGCGACCGCCGAGTTTGCAGTGCACATAAAGCCTCTTGCCCTGGGCCAGCCGGCGCACATCGTCAATCGCTTCGCCACTTTCAATCCGATCGAGCGGCACCAGCAGGGCACCGGGAATCACGGCAATGTCGGCTTCAGGGGGATTGCGCACATCGACCAGCAGGATGTCTTCCAGCTCGCCGTCGATGATCGTCTTGAGCTCGGCCACGGTGATGCTGGGCACACTGCCCGCCTCCTCCTGGCCGGGAGCGGTGCCACCCACGCCGCAGAACTCCTGGTAATCAATCAGTTCGTTGATCACCGGCCGCTCCGGGTTGGGCCGCAGCTTCAGCTCGCGGAACTTCATGCCCAGGGCATCGAATAGCAGCAGGCGGCCGCTGAGGGTGGTGCCGATGCCGGTGATGATCTTCACCGCCTCGGTGGCCTGGATCACGCCGATGATGCCGGGCAGCACGCCCACCACGCCGCCCTCGGCGCAGGAGGGCACCATCCCCGGCGGAGGCGGTTCGGGGAACAGATCGCGGTAATTGGGGCTTTCGGCATCGAGGTTGAACACCGTGGCCTGGCCTTCGAAGCGGAAGATCGAGCCGTAGACGTTGGGTTTGCCCAGCAGCACGCAGGCGTCGTTGACGAGATAGCGGGTGGGGAAGTTGTCGGTGCCGTCGCAGACGATGTCGTACGGGCGGATGATCGCCAGAGCGTTCTCACTGGTCAGGGCGGTCTCGTAGAGATCCACCTGGCAGTGGGGGTTGATCTCCAGAATCCGGGCCTTGGCCGATTCGATCTTGGGCTTGCCCACCCAGCTGGTGCCGTGGATCACCTGACGCTGGAGGTTGGAGTGATCAACCACGTCGAAATCGACGATGCCGATCCGGCCCACGCCCGCAGCGGCCAGATAAAGGAGCAGCGGCGAACCCAGGCCGCCGGTGCCCACGCACAGCACCGAGGAGGCCTTGAGACGCTTCTGCCCCTCCATGCCCACCTCGGGCAGGATCAGATGGCGGGCGAAGCGGGCCACCTCGTCGGGGCTCAGCTGCACCCCGGTGGTGTCGGGAGGAAGCATCGGAGAAGCGCGACCGGTCAATCCACCATTGTCCACGCCAGCGGCAACGGCTGGCTGCCCTCCTCGTCCAGCCACCAGCAGCGCAGGGCCCAGCCCGTGCGGGGCAGGTCCCCATGGACACTGCCGCGAGGGTCGCCATCGCCGCCAGGAGGGCCTGCGATCACCAGCAGGGCGGGGGGGAAAGTGAGCTGCCGGTCGGTGGCCGAGGGCAGGGGCGCACTGGTGGGATGGCTGTGGGCCGCCCCCAGAACCGTCAGTGCACGGGCCCGCCCCCACTTCTGGGCCAGCAGCTGCTCACGCGGATCGATCGCGAAGCGGCGGGTCCGCTCCCCCATCGGCTGCCACCCATTCAGACAGGGCCAGATCCGCTCCACCTGCCAGTGGGTCTCCCGGCGGCAACCCAGCAGCAGGGCACAGCCTTCCGCAGGGCTGGCGGCGGCCAGCAGGGCATCCAGGCAGGTCAGCCCCCGCCGACGGAAGCCGATCCGCGCTGGCCAAATGGAGCTCACACCGATACCTTGGCCCTCGATCGTTTCAAATTGTGCGGCTCCATTCATGAGCGATACCACCACCTTGAATGAGCCCGACCTGAAGGAAGCCGGCAGCGACGCAAGTGAGGCCAGCGCCTCGACCAGCCCGTTCGGCAGCACCGGTGTGGGCGACGCTGCTGTGAATTTCGCCGAGCGCTACGGCGACATTCTGACCAAGGTGAACTCCACCCTTGACCAGGTGGACTGGTCGCTGATGGGTCGGATCGCCAAGGGCACCGGTGTGTTCCTGGCCGTGATCGTGGCTCAGATCCTGATCAAGGGGGTGCTGGACACCATCAACCTTCTACCGGTGGTTCCTGGGCTACTGGAACTGCTTGGCCTTGTCGTGGTGGGCCAGTGGAGCTGGCAGAACCTCACCACCAGCGAGAAGCGCAACGCCGTGCTGGCCCAGATCCAGGGCCTCCGCAAGGAATATCTGGGCTGAAGCCCAGGCCGCTCAGGCCAGGGTTGCCGGATCCCGCAGGGTGGGGACCACCCTGCCCTGCCAGGCCCGCTGCAGCCAAAGGAGCATCGGCAGGCTCACCAGGCAGAGCAGCAGGGCCTTCTGGGGGGAGGGTTCTCCCATCCCCAGCACCACCCCGCTGAGGCTTGGCCCCAGCGACAGGGGCAGCGTCATCAACAGGATCACGCCGAGGTTGGCCACCTGCCGCCCGCCGGCGGTGGGCCAGAGGCTGATCAGCTGACCCGGAGCGAACGTGATCGGCAGACCGATCCAGCCCACCAGGGCCACCGCCAGCAGGGTGGCGGGTCCCTCCACCGTGCTCACCCCACCGAGCAGTCCACAGCAGAGCAGCACCGGCAGCCAGAGCCCCAGCAGGGCCGAGAGCGGCGCCGGAAGACGCCGCGCCAGTCCCAGGGAAAAGATCCCAACAGCGGCGTAGGGGATCGTGAACACCAGGCTCAGCAACAGGTAGCGACTCTCACTGCCGGCAGCCCGCGACAGCCACACCAGCAGCACGGCGTAGAGCGCCTGGGGCATCACGATCAGCACCGCATCCACCCAGGCCAGCTGGCGCCGCGGCCGCTCCAGGGGCAGTTCAGCCAGGGGCGTGGCCTGCACCCGGGCAGACTCGGGCAACCCCGGCGGAATCAACAGGGCCGCCACGGCCGAGAGCACTGCCAGGGCCGCGAACAGAACGTCGGCGCCGCCGAAGAGCAGCATCAGGCCGATGCCCACGAAGGGCAGACCCACGAGCATCAGGCGGATCAGCACGATGTTGAGGCTGAACAACCGCACCCGTTCCGTTTCGGATACGGGGATCTGGCCGAGGTTGAACTGCCCCAGGGGAATGATGGCGCCATAGATCACACCGATCAGGCCGCGGATCCAGAGGGCATGCCAACCGAATTGCGTGAAAGCCAGGATCGTGTTCAGCGCAGCCAGGGCAAGGAAGCCAAGCCGCAACAATCCACGGATGGAGCGGCCCTGCAGCAGCAGCGGCGCCAGAATCAGGCTGAGAGTGGACGAGAGAACAGTGACATTGAGGAACTCGTCGTAAAGAAACATCCGCTGCATCACGTGCAGCATCTCCACTTTCCCCACCAGGGGAAGAATCGCGTTGGCATTCACGCAGACCGTGACGGCCGCCGCCAGCACGGCCGGTCGATTGCTGCTGCGGGCCATCACGGCGTTCTCCGGCGGAGCCCCCATGCTGGGCTGCGCCGCCACCGGGAGAAAGGAATTGACACGCAGAGGCGACACGGTTAATGAGGAGCCCTCCCTTCAGCGCTCCGCCATGGCCCCCGACACCGAGCCGGCCGCCGTGCCGTCTGCCGAGCCATCTGGATTGCCGTCTGCCGCGTTGAGGCAGCAGCCCATCGGCGACCTGGGCGGTTTCATCAACTATCTCCGCTGTCCCGGCAACGCCGACGACAACGCCGCCATCAGCCGCTTCTTCTCGGAGCTGGGAACCCACGAGCAGATGCTGGAGCGCATCCTGGCGGACCCCGCCACCGCCGCCCTGGTGGAGCAGCGCTATCAGCCGCCCGGGGTGACCCTCGAAGACCTGGAGGGCCTGCCGCTGGGCACCCTGGGCCGCACCTATGCGGACTTCATCGACAGCCACCACTTCAATCCGCATTTCTTCCACCGCGAGGGGGTGGACGACGCCATGGCGTATGTGATCAATCGCCTGCGCGATACGCACGACATCTGGCATGTACTGCTCGGCTTCGATGCCAGCGAAGCCGGTGAATCGGGCATGAATGCCTTCACCTTCACCCAGACGGGCAACCCCTCCACCTGCCTGCTGATGGCTGCCAAGCTGATCCGCTCCATCCCGCAGGCCGCCGGTGATCGTGAGCACGTGATCCAGCAGATTGTGCGGGGTTTCACCCTGGGAATGGAAGCGCCCCCCTTCCTGGCGGAGCCCTGGGAGGAACACTGGCGCACGCCCCTGGAGGAGTTGCGCCGGCGGTTCAGCCTTCCGGACTGACGGTCCGCACGGGGTTCTCCAGCCGCCCGAGGCCCTCGATCTCCGTGTCCAGCTGATCTCCAGCGGCCAGGAAGCGGGGGGGCTGCCGCTGGAAGCCCATGCCGGGGAAGCTGCCGCAGAACACCAGATCGCCGGGCAGCAGGCGGGTGAAACGGCTCAGCTGCTGCACCACCGCTGCCGGGGGGTGGAGATAGTCCCGCAGCCAGGCGTCCTGCACCAGCTCACCGTTGAGCCAGCAGCGCACCCGGCGCTCCAGGTTGAAATCCGGCGGGTCCGGCGCCAGGGCATGGGGCGCGAAGCCCGGGAACGACTTGCCCTTCAGCCACTGGCCGCCGCCCAGGGTCTGCCACCAGCGATCGGTGATGTCGTTCCCGACCCCCCAGTGGGAGATCACGGCACGGGCCTGCTCCGGATCCCGCAGCTGGAAGGCGGGGCGGCCGATGCGCAGCACCAGCTCGGCTTCCCAGTCCACCTGCCGGTGCACCGGCAGCAGCGGGATGGGGTCGCGGGGGCCGCTGAGGGCCGAATCGGCCTTGCTGGCCACCAGGAGGGAGTCGGCCTCGCCAGGGGCCTCGGCGCGCCCCCCGGCGGAAGCCGGCCGCAGGGCGGGGTGGTTGCGGCCCAGGCAGAAGATCGTCATGGCGATGGTAGGGCCGCGGCCGCGGCTGTCTGGCTATGGTCATCCTCAGCGTTCTGCTGCTGCCATGGGACGACCCGCACGGAGCAGCCGCAGATCAGCTGCAAAGGCTGCGCTACTTGCAAATGCTGCGCTGCTGGCAAGTCTGCTGCTGAGTGCCGCCGGGCTGCCCCTGCTGGGCACGATCACAACGGGGCCCGCCGTGGCGGCCACTCCATTGTCAGCGCTGCGACCGGCGCCGACGGGGAATCAGCGGCACCAGCCGGTGGTGGGGCGCCTGATCGCGCTGCTGCAGGCCCATCCCGAGCTCCGCACCCTGGTGGAGCATTCGCTGCGGCGGACGGGGCGTTTTGAGGAGCCCCTGCTGCCCTCCTACCTGGCCTTCCTGGACCGGATGATCACGGAGATCCCCAACAACCGCGATCTGCTGCCCAACAATCTCGACTTCTACTTCGTGATTGCCAGCTCCCCCGATCAGACGTTGCGGCGGGATCCCCTCTTCCAGGCCTGGGTGCGCGACTACGTCCACACCCTCGGGAGCTTCTTCAACACGGTGGAATCAGCGCAACTGCTCGACAGCTTTCGCGCCAACCCCCTCTACCGGGTGGAGGACTATGCCGAGAACCCCAGCGGCTGGCTGACCTTCAACCAGTTCTTCGCCCGCTCGGTCCGCCCCGGCAAGCGTCCGATTGCAGCCCCGCTCGACCCCCGGGTGGTGGTGGCGCCCGCCGACAGCACCTTCCTGGGGGCCTGGCCGATCCAGGACGACTCGCGCATCACCCTCAAGGGTCTGGAGTGGAACGTGAGCGACCTGCTGCAGGGCAGCCCCTACCGGGACCGCTTCCGTGGCGGGGTGTTCACGCACAGTTACCTCAGCCCGTTCAACTACCACCGCTTCCACACCCCGGTGGCCGGCGTGGTGCGGGAGGTCCGCACCGTGATGGGGGCCCTGCACCTGGATGTGGTGCGTCAGGCGGACGGCAGCCTCGGTGTGATCAACAACGACCTCGGCTTCGTCTTCAACCAGGAGCGGGGAATTGTGGTTCTGGAGTCGCCCCTGGGGCTGGTGGCGGTGATCCCGGTGGGCATGGGGGTGGTGTCGTCGGTGAACTTCACGGCCCAGGCGGGGGCCCGACTGGTCAAGGGGGAGGAGCTGGGCTACTTCGCCTTCGGCGGCTCCGATGTGGTGATGCTCTTCGAAGCACGGGCCGCCGTGGGCTTCCAGCTCCGCCCAGGGGAGCAGGTGCTGCAGGGCAGCCCCGTCGCCATGTCGCCCTTCAGGCCCTGATCGCCAGGACCTCCCCCCGGCCAACTGCGACCTTCAGGTGGCGGCGCCCCTGTCCCCGTGGTGCCGCAGCAGGCCCTCCAGGCTCGCCTGAGCCTGTTGCCGGTAGGAGCCACCGAAGAGATTGGCGTGGTTGAGCAGGTGGTAAAGGTTGTAGAGCTCCACCCGCTCCCTGTGGCCAGGGGCGAGGGGCCACTCGGCCTCGTAGCCAGCAAAGAAGGCCGGTGGGAAACCACCGAAGAGGCGGGCCATCGCCAGATCCACCTCCCGATCGCCGCGATACACGGCAGGATCGAAGATTGCACCCCGGCCGTCGTCGAGCAGGGCGGCATTGCCGCCCCAGAGGTCGCCGTGCACCAGCACGGGCTCCGGCTGGTGCCCCTCCAGCCACTGGGGCAGACGCTCCAGCAGGGTGGCCGCCTGGCGCAGTGGCGCGCCGCCGCGTGCGGCCCACTCCAGCTGGGGAAGCAGGCGACGGTCGCGGAAGAACTCCACCCAGCTGTCGCACCAGCCATTGACCTGGGGAGCGGCACCGATCCAATTGTCCTGCGGCCAGCCATGCCGGCCATCGGCGCCCTCCAGGCTGCGCCGGTGCAAGATCGCCAGGGAACGGCCCAGCTGCTGCCAACCCCGCTGCCGCCGTGCTGCAGCGTCGCCACGCTGGCTGACTGAGCTGTTGGCGGTCGCCTGGTTGCCGCCCGACTGGCCGAACAGCAGCCAATCGGTCACCAGCAGGGCAGCCTCTGCCACCAGCCCCACAAACACGGGCTGGGGCAGCGCCAGCTCAGGGGGTGCCGAGGCAGCCAGGGCGCGCAATCCGTCGGCATCGGCCTGCAGCAGCGGCAGATCGGCTGGCTTCAGAGTCTTGGCGAACAGGCTGCGGTCAGCGGAAAACCGCAGGCGCCAGGCACGGCCCGTGCAGCCTCCGCCGACCGGCTCCACCGAGGCCGGCACCTCACCGCAGTGATCCCGGGCCCAGAGACCCAGCTGGGACGGGAGCATGGCTCGCACCGGCCAAGGGAACGCTGCCAGCATGCCGCGATGACGGAGGCGCACGGCACGCAGTCGCAGGGCACGGGAACTGACGGCACCGATGCACACGGCACGGTGGTGGTGCTGGGCGCCGGAATCGCCGGCATCACGGCGGCGGCCCTGCTTGCCCGCGCCGGCCTCGACGTGGATCTGCTCGAGGCCCACCACCAGAGCGGCGGCTGCGCCGGCACCTTCCGGCGCGGTCCCTATGTCTTTGATGTGGGCGCCACCCAGGTGGCCGGCCTGGAAGTGGGTGGCATTCACGCGCGGCTGTTCGCCCATCTGCACCAGACCCCGCCGGCGGCCACACCCCTGGATCCGGCCTGTGTGGTGGATCTCCTCGACGGCCTTCCACCGGTGCAGCTCTGGCGCGATCCGCTGCGCTGGCAAGCGGAACGGCAGCGCCAGTTCCCCGGCAGCGAACGGTTCTGGCAGCTCTGCGCCTGGCTGCATCGCACCAACTGGGCCTTCGCGCTGCGCGATCCGGTGCTACCACCGCGCTCGCTCTGGGATCTGGGCCAGCTCTGCGGCGCCCTGCGGCCAGCCACCTTGATCAGTGCCCTGGCCACGGGCGCCACGGTGGCCGATCTGCTGCCCCTCTGCGGCTGCGGCCACGACCCGCGCCTGCGGCGCTACCTCGACCTGCAACTGAAGCTCTACTCCCAGGAGCCCGCCGATCGCACCGCCGCCCTCTACGGCGCCACCGCCCTGGCCGTGGCGCAGGAGCCGCAGGGGCTCTGGCACCTCGAGGGTTCGATGCAGGAGCTCAGCCGGGCGCTGGAGGAGAGCCTGGCCCGCTGGGGCGGCCGCCTGCGACTGCGGCACCGGGTCCACCAGCTGGAGCGCCGCGATGGCGGCTGGATCGTGCGGGGAGACAAAGGCGGCAACACCCCCTTTGCCCTGGCCTGTGAGGCGGTGGTCTGCACCCTGCCCCCCCAGTGCCTGAGCGAGCTGCTGGGCGAGGCGCTGCCAGCGGGCTACCGGCAGCGCCTGCAGCATCTGCACGAACCCTCCGGCGCCCTGGTGCTCTATGGAGCCGTGCCGCGCTCCGTGCTGCCGCCCCACACCCCCAGCCATCTCCAGCTCGACTGGCCAGCCCCGGGCCCACTGTTCGTGTCGGTGAGCCAGGAGGGCGATGGACGGGCGCCCCAGGGCCAGGCCACCGTGATCGCCAGCGTGTTCACGCCGGCCCACCCCTGGTTCGGCCTGGACGAGACCGAGTACCAGGCGCGCAAAGCCCAGGCCGGCACCGCCATGGCGGCCGGCCTGGAGCAGCTGCTCGGGATCGGATCAACCGACTGGCTGCACCGGGAACTGGCCACACCCCGCGGCTTCGCCGGCTGGACCGGACGGCCCTGGGGCTATGTGGGGGGGCTGGGCCAGCACCCCAGCCGCTTCGGGCCCTTCGGGCTGGCCAGCCGCACACCATTGCCGGGGTTCTGGCTCGGCGGCGATTCCATCCATCCCGGCGAGGGCACCGCCGGCGTGAGCCTCTCCTCGCTGATGCTCTGCCGCCAGCTGCTGGCGGAGCGCCGCCAGCCCCTGCGGATCTGAACCGAATGGGTCAGAGGAACTGGGGGCGCAAGTCGCGGCAGGCGGTCAGCACCTGCTGCAGTTCCGTCCAGTCTTCCCGGCGCACCAGCTGCTCGAGCTGATCAAGGCTGTGGCGGTAGCTGGCCAGAGCCTGCAGCACCGCCTCCCGGTTGCCGCGGGCCATCAGAGTGCCCAGCTCGGGGTTGCCGCCCCCCACCCGGGTGGTGTCGGCGAAGCCACTGGACGCCAGGGTCCGCACCAGGCTCGGCAGCGAACTGCTCTGGGAGGTCTGGCTCTGGGACGGCTGGCTCGATGCAGGCTGGCCCTCGCCGGCGCTGCCCCGGTCAGCGGTCTGGAGCAGCGCCGCACTCACCAGCACCGGCAGATGGGAGATCAGGGCCACCGCGGCGTCGTGGGCCGTGGCCTCGCAGCACACCCAGCGGGCCCCGAGGGTCGCGGCCAGGTCAGCCACCAGGGCGAGCGCCTCGGGGTCGGTGTCGTCAGCGGGGGTGACCACCCAGGGACGGGCGACGAACAGGTCGCGCACGCCGGCCTCCACACCGGCTTCGGCGGTGCCGGCCATGGGATGGCTGGGCACGAAGCGACGCGCCTGCCGCTCCCGGCCCAGCCGCCGCAACGCCGCCGACCACACCGGCAGCAACGGCCCCTTGACCGAGCCCACATCGGTCAGCACTGCCCCCCCCTCAGGCAGGGCCTCCAGCAGGGCTGGCGGCGGCGCCAGCAGCTGATCCAGGGGCAACGCCAGCACCACCAGATCGCAGCCTGCCAAGACCGAGGGATCGGTGCTCACCACCGAAGCCAGCCCACGGTCACGGGCCCTGGTGGCGGTGGCCTCACGGCGCACCAGGGCCCGCACCTCGGCTCCGGCCGTTTGCAGGTCGAGGCCGAGCGATCCGCCGATCAACCCCAGACCCACCACACCCACCGGGCCATGGCGCCAGGCAGGCCGGGGCTCGGCGGGGTTGGTCATCATCGCTGCAGCCGGGTCGGACCAGCTTCCTACGATTCGCCCATGCTGGAAGCCCTGGCCCATCAACAGCTGAAAGCCCTGCTGCGCCAGGAGGGAGCAGCCGAGTGGCCGCATCACCTCAGCCTCAGCCGGCTCGTGGCCCGCAGCCTGCGGCGAAGCGACCACACCCTGATCCGGCTCACCCCCGGCACCGGCCCCGACTGGTGGATCAGCCTGCTGGTGCCGCTGGCCCTCAGCGACGCCCCCCTGGCTCTGGTGCTGAGCCAGGACTTACGCCAGCGCCTGCTGCAGGTGGAATGGCCGCGGCTGCGGGCCGTGAATCTCGCCCTCCCCCTCTGGGAAGGATCTGGCCCCTGCCCGCCCCATCGGATCTGGCTGCTGGACCACGGCGAGCTGATGGAGGCCTGGCGGAACGGCCAGCTGGAGCAGCGCCAGCTGGTGATCCCGGAGGCCGAAACCCTGGAGCCGCAGCTGCGCCGTTCCCTGGCGGTGCGGATCACGGCCGACGGCTGGAACCGGTTGCTGCGCAGCCAGCCTGCGGCCGAAACCAGCCTGATGGCCCTGCACGACCGCTTGAGCCGGCGGGTTCTGGAACCGCCGCGCCGGCCCAGCGGCCTGGTGGCCATCGCCGCGGAGGAGGAGGCGCCGCTGCGCCAGCTGCTCGCCCTGCTCGGCCCCCTGCCGCCCCCCTGGGACCAGTGGCTGGAGCAGGGGGGTGATGGCTGGAGCAGCTGGGCTGAGGTGGACATGCGGCTGTTGCAGTGGACCCTGCACCGCCAGCCCCTGCAGCCCCTCCACGCCCTGGGTGGCCTGCTCAGGGGCCGGGGGGCGGTACTGCTGGGTCAGTTGGCCGGTTCTGTTCCGGCCGGCCGGAGCAGTCAGGCGAACGCCGCAGCCCCCGGGTCCGCCCTCGGCCTCACGCCCCAGGTGGTGGTCGATCTGGGGGATCCTCCCCTGGCCGATCCGCTGCCCCTGTTCGCCCCCCTGCGCCAACCGCTGCCCAATAGCCCCGTCTTCCCTCAGCATCTGCTGGAGCAGAGCCGCCGCCTGGTGCTGGGGCAAGGGCGGCTGAGTGTGATCCTCTGCGACGACGACGGCCTGCGGCTCGGCCTGGCCAGTGCGATGGCGGCGGAGTTCGGCCGCCGGGTGGAACACGAATCCACCACTCCCGATGCGAATGGGGTTCTCTGCGCCCGCTGGAGCTGGTGGCTGGAGCAGCAGGAGCGGCTGCCGCTGCCGGGTCAGATCCTGGCGGCCACCTTGCCGATCGCCAGCCTGGAGGATCCCCTCACCGCCGCCCGGGTCACCGCCCTGCGTCAGCAGGGGCTCGACTGGTTCCGGGAGCTGCTGCTGCCCGAGGCCGTGAACCGGCTGCAACGGTCCGTGGCAGGCCTGCGCCGCGGCGGCGGGCGCCTGGCTGTGCTGGACGGACGGTTGCGCAGCCGCAGCTGGGGCGCCACGGTGCTGCGGGCCCTGGAACCCTGGGTGAGCCTGAGCCGTCTGCTGCCCAACTAGCGTTGCCAGCAGTTGCCACTGCTGCGCGGATGGGGGAAGCCAAGCGTCGTTCCACCCAGGGGCTGCCACCGCGGGGTCCCAAGCCAGCCGCAGGCAGCGGCACGAGCCCGGAGCGTGTCGCGCCGTGGCTGCCTTTGAGCAAGGATCAGGCCAACCGGTTCGTGGCGATCACCACCCGTGGGGCCTGGTACGGCATCGGCGCGCTGGCGCTGCTCTGGGTCACGGTGCGCTTCATCGGCCCCGCCGCCGGCTGGTGGACCCTGTCGGACGGCTGAATCCTGCGCGGCCGGAGCAGCGCCCAGCAGGCAGGCCCAATCCGGCCAGCAGGTGCAATTGCCAGCAGACGCTGATCAAAACCGATGGCGCCCGCGAAAAACTGAAGAAAACATTAGGATTGCGCCACCGACCCCGCTGGCCCGTCATGTTCCCGCGTCTGGCTGAGCAATACCGAACCCTCGTCCACGACCTGGTGATGAGCCTTCAGGCTCTTGCCCGCAGCCTCCAGCAGCAAGGCTGTGTAGCCACCTGCTACGTGTGCGGTGATGGCCGGGATAATCATGGAGCTTCCTTCGTGGCCGACCTGGGCGACAACCACACGGTGCGATTTCTCGTGTCTGATTTCGGCATCACCTGGGTCGAATCCCGCGACGGGCACGAACTGGTGAAGCTGGAAGGTGCCGAAGCCATCCAGGAGCTGCAGCGGGTCACCCAGATCCTCCAGAAGCCTGAGCCCGCTCCGATTCACTCCGTTCTGAAGCCCAGCGGTCCTCGCCATCGCGGCTCGCTGGCGACCAGCGAGCCGATCGAAACGGCTGTCTGAATCGCAACGGCTGTCTGAATCGAACAGCCGTCGCCAGCCTTGCTCTCAAGCCTTTCCCAAGGCAAGGCTGGCCAGATGACCCGAGAGCACCGGCGCGTCAGCCGCCGGTGGCAGCAGCGGCGGTGCTGCGCGAGGAGGATCGGGCTCCAGCAGTGGCACTCGCAGGAGACGCTGCCGCTGAAGGAGCGTTCAGCTCAAGCGGTGCAGCGCCAAGATCCTCGACCAGGGCGCGGGCCGGATCATCGGACAGGTCAGCGCCCAGCTTGGCTGCCGCCGCCAGGGGCCGCAGCGAGTTGGCGGTCACCTCCGATCCTTCCGTGAGCTTCTGGCGGGTAATCGCCTCGATCCGCTCCTTCTGCTCGGGGTTCTGCTCCAGCCAGATGATGGTGTTATCACGGCCCTGGCCGATGTTGTCGCCTTCGTAGCTGTACCAGGAACCCTTGCGGGTCACGACCCCGATTTCCTCGGCCAGATCCAGCAGGCAACCGAGGGTGCTGATGCCCCGGCCGAACAGGATGTCGAACTCAGCGATGCGGAAGGGTGGAGCCACCTTGTTCTTGGCCACCTTCACCTTGGCGCGAATGCCGTATTCCTCCGTGCCGCGCTTGAGCGTCTGGATCCGGCGGATGTCAAGCCGCACCGAGGCGTAGAACTTCAGCGCATTCCCACCGGTGGTGGTTTCGGGATTGCCGTAGGTGACGCCGATCTTTTGCCGCAGCTGGTTGAGGAAGATCACCGTGCAGCCCGACTTGCCGATGTTGCCGGTGATCTTGCGCATCGCCTGGCTCATCAGGCGGGCCTGGCTGCCCACTGCCAGATCACCCATCTCTCCCTCAATCTCGGCCCGGGGCGTCAACGCCGCCACCGAATCGATCACGACGATGTCGACGGCGGCGGAGCGAACCAGCTGGTCGACGATCTCCAGGGCCATCTCACCGGTATCCGGCTGGGAGACCAGCAGGTTCTCGATATCCACTCCGAGGGCCGCGGCGTAGACAGGGTCGAGCGCATGCTCGGCATCAACGAAGGCCGCGACGCCACCGCGGCGTTGCACCTCGGCGATCGCATGGAGCGTGAGGGTGGTCTTGCCGGAACTTTCAGGGCCATAGACCTCCACCACCCGGCCCTTGGGATAGCCGCCCCCCAGAGCCAGATCCAGGGTCAGGGCGCCGGTGGAGACGGTTTCCACCCGCATGCGGGAGGCGTCGCCCAGTCGCATGATCGAGCCCTTGCCGAAGTTGCGCTCGATCTGGTTCAGCACGAGTCCCAGCGCCTTGTCACGATCGCTGGGGGAGCGGGCCTCGAGGCTGCGGGAGGTGGCGGACACGGCCTTGGAGTCAGGGGTCATGGAAGAAGCGGCGAGAACGGGCCGGTGCGATCGGAACGGAGAAGGGGGCGCCGCACAGCGTGCGACAGAGAGGGCGGCAACGCCAGGAGCAGGGTCAGCGCCGGGGCAAGGTGACCATCAGAGAGCGTGGCGGACACAGAACAGTGACGCAGGTAGACAGTGACGCAGACAGAGACGATGACAGCGGCAGACGCTGCGGCCGTGACAGAAGCAACGCCAGTGGCAGAGCCAGGGGCCGGGGCAGAGCCAGGACGGCAGAGCCGGTGCCACAACATCAGTGCCACCTGAAACGGCCGACGTATCACGGCCGATGCGTCAGCAAGACCGGGAGCGCTGCACCCACTACGCAACGCCGACCACTGGCGCCAAGGCGCCACCGCGACGCTTGCACCACCGCGCCATTGCGCCGTTTGCACCACCGCGCCATTGCGCCGTTTGCACCACTGCGCCAGCACGCCCAACCCGAGCCTCCAACTTAGTACGGGCGTACTGTAGCGAATCCGGGCCAGCGTGCCAGCGGTGCGGCGAAGGACTCCGGGGTCAGCAGGTCGATGCCCTCAGGCAGTGCGCAGGCGTCTGCGGGGCCGAGATAGCCCCAGCTCACCAACAGGCAGACCACCGCCTCAAGACCGGGCGTGGCTCGCACCTGTTCCAGGGTTGGACGCCGATCCTCCAGGAATCCGATCGAGGCCGCCTCAGCCCTCAGCCGCAGCAGCACATCCGGCTTGCTGCCCTGTTCATGGCCGTAGACGGCGCGGGGCTCGAGAGCGGCGGCGGCCAGCAGCTCGGCGGCAAACGCCCCGCCCTTGGTGGTGAGCACGGCCCAGTCAGCCCCCTCCAACGCCAGCCGGCGCAACCGCTCCGGCACCCCGGGGTAGAAACGGTGCAGAGCCAGCCAGGCCTGCCGATCGTTGGCAATCGCCTCGCTGCGGACCTGTTCGAGCGCCTGCTGCAGTTGCGGCGCCCTCCAGCCTCGCCGCTCAAGGGTCGGCGCCAGAGACGCGGCATAGTCCAGCAGCAAAGCTGCCAGATCCAGGTTCGGACGGCCGAGCTCGGCGGCCATCAGCACCATCTCCCAGCCCTTGTGGATCAGGGGCCGCAGCTGCAGAAAGCCGGCAGGGGCCTGCTCAGGAAGACAGAGAGAAGGATCCAGCCGCAGGGCGGCCCGGCGGGATGACCACCAATACTCGGCCATGCCATCCACGAGCACGCCGTCGAAATCGAAGACGAGTAACGGGGTCGGGGAAGGCGAAATCGCCACAACAGACTGAAAAAACTGGGCCGCTAGGATTCGAACCTAGGAATGGCGGGACCAAAACCCGCTGCCTTACCACTTGGCGACGGCCCAAAGCGCTCGAGCGAGGCAGTTCGGGAGCAGGGGCTCCGAAGCGGCGATCGTCGGTCGGCTCCGGCCTTGAGCCGGTGCTCAGATAGTTACCCACAGCGCCCGGTCCTTCGTCAATCTCCCGGCAGCAGCACCGGGCCAGGCCGCACTCCGATCAGGCCGGGAACACCCGCAACCGCTGCTCCAGGCCGCGGCCGAACACAGCACTGCGCAGGCGATAGCGACCCACCAGCTCGGCCTGCATCTGCCGCACCGTCTCGCTGCGGGGCAACAGCTCCACGGGGCGGCCATGGGGAAGCACCACCTGCTCCACCGCCAGGCGGCATTCCTCCAGGGCCGCCAGGGCATCGTCGTGAGCGGCACTGCCGTACCCCAGCCTCGATCGTGGGCCCTCCACCTCTCCGACGGACGCGTGAACCGGGCCGCGCCGGTGGCGCTCGAGCAGGCGCTCGACACCACGCTGCACCTGGGCGAGCGTGTCGGACTTGATCACCAGGATCGGCAGCCCCAGCCGCTGGGCCTCACGGCGACCCTCCGGATCGCGGCCGAGCTGCTGACGCACGCTCAGCACCACATCGGCCTGCTCGGGACCATCCACCAGCTGCAGCGTCCAGCGGCGGCTGCGCTGCAATTGCTCCAGCAGGTGGCGGCTGATGCCAATCGGCAGCAGCCGCAACGGGTCCTGCACCTGTGCCACCGACTGCGGGTCCAGCTCCGGGTCCAGCTCCAATTCCGAGTCCGGGTCAGCCAATTCGGCGTGGTTCGGCGAGACGGCCGCAGAGCGGCGATGAAAAACCGGTTGGTGGGGGTCGGGAAGCGGAACCGGGGCCAGGGCCGCAGCCTTGGGACGATGGGGCGCCGCTGCTCCCCGGGCTGGCGAGGGGGCTGACTCCTGCCAGTGCACCTGACCATCACTGCCCAGCTCACGAATCTGGGGGCGGGCGCTCTGGCCCCGCAGCATCAGATCCACCGTGCCGGCCACATCCCGGTGGATCAGCCAGCGGTTGCGGCTGTGCATCTCCACCGCCAGGGGGAAGGTGGGTTCAGCCGCCCGCTCCAGCACCGTCTTCTGGCTACGGCGGCGGCGGGCCTCCTCATCGCCGAGTGTCACCGACTGGATTCCCCCGACCAGATCGGAGAGGGTGGGATTCTTGATCAGGTTGGCCAGCGCGTTGCCGTGGGCCGTGGCCACGAGCATCACGCCCCGTTCAGCGATCGTGCGGGCGGCCTGGGCCTCGAGTTCGGTGCCGATCTCATCGATCACGATGACCTCCGGCATGTGATTTTCCACCGCCTCGATCATCACCTGGTGCTGCAGTTCCGGCCGGGTCACCTGCATGCGCCGCGCCCGACCAATGGCGGGATGAGGGATGTCGCCGTCACCGGCGATCTCGTTGCTGGTGTCGATCACCACCACCCGCTTGGCCAGCTCATCGGCCAGCACCCGGGCAATCTCCCGCAGGGCAGTGGTCTTGCCCACGCCGGGCCGGCCCATCAACAACAACGACTCTCCGGAATCGAGCAGATCCCGCACCATCGCCACTGTGCCGAACACGGCGCGGCCCACCCGGCAGGTGAGCCCCACCACATCGCCACTGCGGTTGCGGATGGCGCTGATGCGGTGCAGGGTGCGCTCGATGCCGGCCCGGTTGTCGCCACCGAAGGGGCCGAGCTGGTCCAGCACGGCCGCCAGATCGCCGCGGCTGATCGCTCGACTGCCCAGGTCGATCGCCCGGCCGGGATAGCGGGCCTCCGGCACCCGACCCAGATCGAGCACCACTTCCAGGAGCTGCTCATGGCCATCGATCGCCAGCAGGGATTCCTGGACCACCGGCGGCAGCACCTCCAGCAACCGGTCGAGATCGTCGGTGGTGCGCCGGAACAGGGTCGGATCGGCCACAGGGGCAAGAAGGCCGGCTGGTAGGGACGGACGGCAGACCTCGATGCCCGTTCTAGCCAGCGGTTCCGGCCCGACGCCCGCCGGCGGAGCTGAGGATCAAGGGGCTGGGGGCAACCAGGGACGCACCAGCGCGTCGGCAAGCGTCAGGGCCTGTGGCCAGAGATCACCCTCCCCCAGCAGCGGCCGCTGCCGGCTCGCCGCCTCCAGCAGCAGGGGTTGCAGCAGACGGCGAGCCACACTGCCGAAGGCCACACCGGCGGCCCCAGCCCGGCGGCGACCCAGACGCCGGCCCAGGGCTTCCAGCCGCGGCAGGGTGCTGCCATTCGTGCCGCCGGCCAGCTGCAACGGCCCGGGAGGAGCCAGGGGGGTCAGGTCTTCGAGCAGGCGCACGGCGGCATGGGCGGTGCCATCGCCCACATCCCCGCTCATCGGTCGGCCATCCAGCTGCCAGAGCGGCCGAAAACCGCAGGCCCGCAGCGCCGCATGGCGCTGCCAGAGTTCAGCCGCCAATGGCTCGGGCCCAAGCGGCACAGGAGGTGGTGACTCCCCCGCTCCCCCTGTCCCGCTGAACACGCCTGCGCCCCGCTCCAGGCCACAGCTCACCGCCAGGCGCCGCAAGGGCACACCGCTGCGGTGCACTTCGGCGAGACGCTTCCGAAACGCCTCGCCGCGGCCGGCCTGGGTGTGAATCTCCACGGCATCGGGCTGCAGCTGGGCGAGCAAAGCGGGCACCAAGGCACCCTCCACTATTTGAGCCCTCTCCTCGATCCGATCCAGGGGACAGGCCGGCAGGCAGCGACCGCAGCCATAACAGCGGCTGGCGATGACGCCGCCGGAGGAGCCGATGGCGAGGGCGGGACAGACGCGTTCGCAGGGCCGCGGGCAGTCCGCAGGACAGCGAGCGGGATCGAACCAGGCCTTGCGGAAATGGGGATCGTCCCCATCACTGAGGCTCACCATCAGCCAGGGCTGCGCGGCACCGCGCTCGCGGGCCCAGGCGATGCCGCGCCGTGCGGCCGACACCACGGCGGCATCCGCCGCCAGATCCAGGCAATGCACACCGGCGAGGGTGTAGATGCCGGCCAGATCCTCAAGGGCGCCGAGATCCTGGTTGCTGGCACCGCCGATCCACTTGACCCAGTACCCACCGGCCAGGGCGCGATCAGGATGCGCCAGGGGATCCAGCCCTCTGAAGTGGTGCTGCGAGGGCAACGCAGACCTCTCCCACACCGGAGCCAGCCGCACCCTCATCCCCGCAGGGAAGACGGACGAGGCTCAGCCATCCGCCAGCTCGGCCAGGGGTTGCCAGCGCAACGATCTGGAACCGCCCATCTCGACCACGACCTTGAAACGCGGCTCGCGCCGGCTGAGCGCCACCAGGGAGGCCAGTTCGGCCTTGGAGAGCACCGCCCCCTCCAGCAACCAGAGCAGGATGGGCGCCTCGCCTTCCAGCAGGCTTCCCAGCTGGGGCATCACCCGCTGCACCTCGCCAACCGCCGCGCCGCGGCCAACGCACTGGTGACCGAGATGGGGCGGGCGCACGCCATGCAGCTGGAAGAGGTAAGCCTCCGGATCCCCGAGACCACGGGCCGTGGTGAGCTGAGCCCGGTAGCCGGCGGCCCGCAGACGCCGCAGCAAGCGGGTCTCGGAGCCACCTTCCAGGGGCACGAACAAGGCCAGGGCGCCGGCCTTCTCCAGGTCCTGTCGGAAACCGCGGCCGGTGAGCAGCAGGGGCATCGGAGCGGGAAGAACGGTGGCAGGTACCAGTCTGACAGCCCTGGAGACAACCGACAGCAGACCCGGAAGGCTGCGCCAGATCCGCGCAGATCTCAGCATGGGCCAAACCACCTCAATGCTACATTGATTTCTTGTGCTGCAGATCTGTGCCCGTCCGCTAGCCGGGCCTCCAGAGCTCCGCACAAAGCTCACCCGTGGAGGTGGGCTTCCCGGCCAGTGCGGCTCAAGCAGCGATCCTCGCTGTGCGATCCGCCGGGAAACTGCTGACAGGAGCGGCTCTCTTCGGAGCCGGACCACTCCCGCCGCAAGTCCCAGCCCGCTGATTCGTTTCGCTAGCCCCGGCCTCCGGCCGTTTCTGCGACATCCCGAATTCAGCTTCACCGCTTCGCCGGTGCCTTGCGGCACGGGGGCTGCTGTGGTTCCGCTGGCGTCGTTCCCCTCCCTATGTCCATCGGCATTCTTGGGAAGAAACTGGGCATGTCCCAGTTCTTCGACGAAGAGGGCAGATCCATTCCGGTCACCGTGATCGAGGCTGGTCCCTGCCGTATCACCCAACTCAAAAGCGACGGCACCGACGGTTACACCGCCGTGCAGGTCGGTTTCGGCGAGATTCGCGAGAAGCTCGTCAACAAGCCCGCCAAGGGCCACCAGATCAAATCCGGTGACCAACCCGTTCGCCACCTGCGCGAATACCGCGTCGACAACCTCGACGGTCTTGAGTTGGGCAACCCCATCACCGTCTCCGATTTCGAGGCGGGCCAGAAGGTCGATGTGAGTGGCGACACCATGGGTCGCGGCTTCTCCGGCTATCAGAAGCGCCACGGCTTCAGCCGCGGCCCCATGAGCCACGGTTCCAAGAACCACCGCGAACCCGGCTCCACCGGTGCCGGCACCACGCCGGGCCGTGTCTACCCCGGCAAGCGCATGGCAGGCCGCTACGGCGGCAAACAGATCACCACACGTGGCCTCACCATCCTCAAGGTGGATGCCGAGCGCAACCTGCTGGTGGTCAAGGGTTCGGTGCCCGGCAAGCCCGGCGCCCTGCTCAACATCCGCCCGGCCAAACGGGTGGGCGCCAAGGCCGCGACCTGAGGAGGAGAACCATGGCTGAATGTGTTGTTCGCGATTGGCAGGGCAAGGAAGCCGGCAAGGCTTCACTTGAGCTCAAAGTCGCCAAGGAAACGTCCGCCGCCGACCTGGTGCATCGCGCCGTCGTGCGGCAACTGGCCCATGCCCGTCAGGGCACGGCCAGCACCCTGACCCGGGCCGAAGTGGCCGGTGGTGGCCGCAAGCCCTACAAGCAGAAGGGCACCGGCCGCGCCCGTCAGGGTTCGATCCGTACGCCCCTCCGCCCCGGCGGTGGTGTGGTGTTCGGCCCCAAGCCGCGCAGCTACAACCTGGCGATGAACCGCAAGGAACGTCGCCTCGCCCTGCGCACCGCGCTGATGAGCCGTCTCGATGACCTCATCGTGGTGAAGGGCTTCGGCGCCGAGCTTGAGGCCCCCAAGACCCGTGAGGTCACCGCCGCCCTGAGCCGTCTCGGCATCGAGGCCGGCCAGAAGGTGCTGCTGGTGCTGGACGGAGCCAACGAGGCGGTGCGCCTGTCGGTGCGCAACCTCGAAAAAGTGAAGCTGATCGCCGCTGATCAGCTCAACGTGTTCGATCTGCTCAATGCCAAGAAATTGGTGGTGGGTGAGGAAGCACTCGAGAAGATTCAGGAGGTCTACGGCGATGGCTGAACGATTTGCAGGCCGGCTCGCGGATGTGATCCGCCGGCCGCTGATCACCGAAAAGGCCACCCGGGCCCTCGAGCTGAACCAGTACACCTTTGAGGTGGATCACCGCGCCGCCAAGCCCGACATCAAGGCGGCGGTCGAATCCCTGTTCGACGTCAAGGTGGTGGGTGTGAGCACGATGAATCCCCCACGCCGCACCCGGCGGGTGGGCCGATTCGCCGGCAAGCGCGCCCAGGTGAAGAAAGCGGTGGTGCGCCTGGCCGAAGGCAATGCCATCCAGCTGTTCCCTGAGTCTTGAGGGGTCTGAAACACCATGGCAATCCGTAATTACCGTCCCACCTCCCCCGGCACCCGCACCCGTGTCGCGACCGACTTCGCTGAAGTCACCGGTCGCGGCCGTGAGCGGGGCCTGGTGGTGGCCAAGCACCGCCGCAAGGGCCGCAACAACCGCGGTGTGATCACCTGCCGCCACCGTGGTGGTGGCCACAAGCGCCTCTATCGCCTCGTCGACTTCCGCCGCAACAAGTACGGCGTGGTGGCAAAGGTGGCGGCGATCCACTACGACCCCCACCGCAACGCCCGTCTGGCGCTGCTCTTCTACACCGATGGTGAGAAGCGCTACATCCTGGCGCCGGCCGGCATCCAGATCGGTCAGCATGTGGTCTCCGGACCCGAGTCTCCGATCGAGACCGGCAACGCCCTGCCCCTGTCGTCCATCCCGCTCGGCTCGAACGTCCACAACGTCGAGTTGTACGCCGGTCGTGGCGGCCAGATGGTGCGCACCGCCGGTGCCAGCGCCCAGGTGGTGGCCAAGGAAGGCGACTATGTCGCCCTGAAGCTGCCGTCCACCGAAGTGCGTCTGGTGCGGCGTGAGTGCTACGCCACCCTCGGCGAGGTCGGCAACTCCGAGATGCGCAACACCAGCCTCGGCAAGGCCGGCCGCAAGCGCTGGCTCGGTCGTCGTCCTGAGGTGCGTGGCTCGGTCATGAACCCCTGCGACCACCCCCACGGTGGTGGTGAGGGCCGTGCCCCGATCGGCCGCTCCGGCCCTGTCACCCCCTGGGGCAAACCGGCCCTGGGCCTCAAAACCCGTAAGCGGAACAAACCCAGCAATCGGTTTGTGCTCCGGAAACGTCGCCGCACCTCCAAGCGGAGCCGTGGCGGACGCGATTCCTGATGTAACCCACCGCTTTGCTCTCCGCTTAAACCGCTATGGGACGTTCACTCAAGAAAGGTCCGTTCATTGCCGACAGCCTTCTGCGGAAGGTCGAAAAGCAGAACGCCGCCGACGACAAGTCCGTGATCAAGACCTGGTCACGGGCTTCCACCATCCTGCCGATGATGATCGGCCACACCATTGCCGTGCACAACGGCAAGAGCCATGTGCCGGTCTACGTGACCGAGCAGATGGTTGGTCACAAGCTGGGGGAATTCGCCCCCACCCGCACCTTCCGGGGCCATATCAAGGACAAGAAAGGAGGTCGCTGACGCCATGGCCAACATCAACCCCAACAGCCCAGCCCTGGCGCACGGCCGCTACATCCGCGGTTCCGTCTCCAAGGTCCGCCGGGTGCTCGATCAGATCCGCGGCCGCACCTATCGCGAGGCGCTGATCATGCTCGAGTTCATGCCTTACCGCTCCACCGGCCCGATCACCAAGGTGCTGCGTTCAGCGGTGGCGAATGCCGAGCACAATCTCGGTCTCGATCCAGCCACCCTGGTGGTCTGCCAGGCCAGCGCCGACATGGGTCCCTCCATGAAGCGCTTCCGGCCCCGCGCCCAGGGTCGCGCCTACGCGATCAAGAAACAGACCTGCCACATCAGCATTGCTGTGGCTGCTCCCACCACCTGACCCCCGAGGACACCGAACGATGGGACACAAGATCCATCCAACCGGACTGCGCCTGGGGATCACCCAGGAGCACCGGTCCCGCTGGTACGCCCCCAGTCGTACCTATCCCACCCTCCTGCAGGAGGACGACCGCATTCGCAAGTTCATCCACAAGAAATACGGCTCTGCCGGCATCAGCGACGTGCTGATCTCGCGCAAGGCCGACCAACTCGAAGTGGAACTCAAGACCGCACGCCCCGGTGTGCTGGTTGGCCGCCAGGGAAGCGGTATCGAGGATCTGCGCAGCGGCATCCAGAAAACCCTCGGAGATACGAGCCGTCAGGTCCGTATCAACGTGGTCGAAGTCGAGCGGGTCGATGCCGACGCCTTTCTGCTGGCGGAATACATCGCCCAGCAGCTGGAGAAGCGTGTCGCGTTCCGCCGTGTGATGCGCATGGCCGTCCAGCGCGCCCAGCGCGCCGGCGTTCTGGGCCTGAAGATCCAGGTGAGCGGACGCCTCAACGGCGCCGAGATCGCCCGGACGGAATGGACCCGTGAAGGTCGTGTACCCCTGCACACCCTCCGCGCCGACATCGACTACGCCACCAAGGTGGCCACCACCACCTACGGCGTACTTGGCATCAAGGTGTGGGTGTTCAAGGGTGAAGTGCTTCCGGGCCAGCAAGAGAAGCTCCCCGTGGGGGCAGCCCCGAAGCGCCGGGCCAGCCGTCGGCCCCAACAGTTCGAAGACCGTTCGAACCAAGAGTGATCAGGAGGCCTGAACCATGCTGAGTCCACGACGCGTCAAATTCCGCAAACAGCAGCGGGGCCGCATGCGCGGCACTGCCACCCGCGGCAACACCATCGCTTTCGGGCAATTCGCCCTGCAGGCCCAGGAATGTGGCTGGATCACCTCCCGCCAGATCGAGGCCAGCCGCCGAGCGATGACCCGCTATGTCAAGCGGGGCGGCAAGATCTGGATCCGGATCTTCCCTGACAAACCGGTCACCATGCGCCCCGCTGAAACCCGGATGGGTTCCGGTAAAGGCAACCCGGAATTCTGGGTGGCGGTGATCAAACCCGGCCGCATTCTCTTTGAGATGGGTGGCCCCGAGATCACCGAAGCCATTGCCCGTGAGGCAATGCGTCTGGCGCAGTACAAACTGCCCGTCAAAACCAAGTTCCTGAGCCTGGCCGATCAGGAATCCGCAGACCAAGACCAGGCCGCCATCGCAGTGGAGTCCTGACCATGGCCCTTCCCGACATCGCCGAGGTGCGCAAGCTCACCGAGGGCGAGATCACCGAACAGATCGACGCCACCCGGCGTTCCCTGTTTGATCTGCGTTTCCAGCAGGCCACCCGCCGCCTGGAACATCCGCACCGCTTCAAGGAAGCCCGCATCAAGCTGGCCCACCTGCTCACGGTGCAGAGCGAGCGTCAACGCTCCAGCGCCTCCTGATTTCCTCCCCCATTCCCATGGCACTCAAGGAACGGGTCGGCACCGTCGTCAGCGACAAGATGGACAAAACGGTGGTGGTCGCGGTGGAAAACCGCTTCCCCCATCCCATCTATCAAAAGACGGTCAGCCGCACCACCCGCTACAAAGCTCACGACGAAGGCAACGCCTGCCGCGTCGGCGATCGGGTCCGCATCACCGAAACCCGCCCTCTCAGCCGCACCAAGCGCTGGATGGTGGCCGAGGTCCTGTCCAACACCGGTGCCGCCCCGGCCTCCGGCAGCAACTGAGCAGGACACCCCAATGATTCAACAGGAAACTTTCCTCAACGTCGCTGACAACAGCGGCGCCAAGCGCATCCAGTGCATCCGTGTGCTGGGCACCAACCGTCGCTACGCCCACGTGGGCGATGTGATCGTGGCCGCCGTCAAGGACGCCATGCCCAACATGGGCGTCAAGAAGTCGGATGTGGTCAAGGCGGTGGTGGTTCGCACCCGCGCCACCCTGCGCCGCGACACCGGCAACGCCATTCGCTTCGACGACAATGCCGCCGTGATCCTGGGGACTGACAACAATCCCAAGGGAACCCGCGTGTTTGGTCCCGTGGCCCGCGAACTGCGGGAGCGGAACTTCACCAAGATCGTGTCCCTCGCTCCGGAGGTGATCTGAGATGGCCACTGCCACCCCCAAAGTCAAGCCCCAGACGCGCATCAAGATGCGCATCAAGAAGGGCGACACCGTGCAGGTGATCTCCGGCAAGGACAAGGGCAAGACCGGCGAGGTGCTGCGCACCCTGCCGATCGAAAACCGCGTCATCGTGCAGGGCATCAACCTCCGCACCCGCCACGTCAAGCCCACCCAGGAGGGCGAGACCGGCCGCATCGTCACGGAGGAAGCCTCGCTGCATGCCTCCAACGTGATGGTCTATTCCACCGACAAGAAGGTGGCGAGCCGCATCGAGATCGTGGTGCAGCCCGACGGCACCAAACAGCGCCGCCTTAAGAAGACCGGCGAAGTTCTCGACTGAACCGCGCCGCCTGCAGCCACGGCCTCACCCCTGGCTGAGAGCCTTTACAGCCAACGCTCCACACTCCACTCCATCTCCCCGATCCCTTCCGCCTTCTGACCCCGACCAGAAGTGCATTCCCCTCCCCCCGTCATGTCACTCAAACAGCGCTACCGGGAGACGATCCAGCCCAAGCTGCTCAAGGATCTGAACCTGTCCAACATTCACGAAGTCCCCAAGGTGGTGAAAGTCACCGTCAACCGGGGCCTCGGTGAAGCCGCCCAGAACGCCAAGGCCCTGGAGGCCTCGATCGCCGAGCTGGCCACGATCACCGGTCAGAAGGTGGTGGTGACCCGCGCCAAGAAAGCCATCGCCGGCTTCAAGATCCGTCAGGGCATGCCGATCGGCGTGGCCGTCACCCTTCGGGGTGAGCGCATGTATGCCTTCCTGGAGCGCCTGTTGAACCTGGCCCTTCCCCGGATTCGCGACTTCCGCGGCGTCAGCCCCAAGAGTTTCGACGGCCGGGGGAATTACACCCTGGGGATCCGGGAACAGATCATCTTCCCCGAAATTTCCTACGACAAGATCGACGCCATCCGGGGCATGGACGTCACGATCGTGACTACCGCCCGTAACGACGAAGAGGGCCGGGCCCTCCTCCGCGAGATGGGGATGCCGTTCCGTAGCAACTGAGCCCTCTTCCGGACACGACCATGGCCAATCACGACCCGATTTCCGACATGCTCACCCGCATCCGCAATGCGAGTGAGAAGCGTCACCAAAGCACCAAGATTCCCGCCTCCCGCATGGCCCGCAGCATCGCCAAGGTGCTGCAGCAGGAGGGTTTCATCGCCGAGATCTCCGAAGCCGGTGAAGGCGTTGAGAACCATCTCGTGCTCGAACTCAAGTACAGCGGTAAGCACCGCCAGCCCACGATCCGCTCCGTGCAGCGGGTGAGCAAGCCCGGCCTGCGCATCTACAAGAACACCCGCCAGCTTCCCAAGGTGCTGGGCGGCCTGGGTGTGGCGATCATCTCCACCTCCAAGGGTGTGATGAGCGACCGTGACGCCCGCAAGCAGGGCGTCGGCGGCGAAGTGCTCTGCTACGTCTACTGACCCGGGAGTTCGATTCATGTCACGTATTGGTAAAGCGCCCATCTCCGTTCCCGACAAAGTCTCCGTGAGCCTTCAGGGGCTCACCGTGACCGTGAAGGGTCCCAAGGGAGAACTGAGCCGCACCCTGCCGGATGGCGTCACCATCGCCCAGGACGGCAACACCCTTGTGGTGAGCCCCGTCAGCGAGAGCCGCCGCTCCCGCGAGCGCCATGGCCTCAGCCGCACCCTTGTCGCCAACATGGTGGAAGGGGTCAGCCAGGGCTTCACCCGCAAGCTCGAGATCATCGGCGTCGGCTACCGCGCCGCCCTCCAGGGCAAGAAGCTGGTGGTGAGCGCCGGCTACAGCCACCAAGTGGAGATGGTGCCCCCCGACGGCATCAGCTTCACCGTGGAGAACAACACCACGGTGCTGGTCTCCGGTGCTGACAAGGAAGTGGTGGGCAACGAAGCCGCCAAGGTGCGCGCCATTCGTCCGCCGGAGCCCTACAAGGGCAAAGGCATCAAGTATGAGGGCGAGCGCATCCTGCGCAAAGCCGGTAAGACCGGCAAGAAATGAGGTCTGCCTGAGCGTCGTTACCCCGTACTTCCATGTCCACCGTCTCCCGCAAACAGCAGACCCAGAAGCGCCATCGCCGTCTGCGTCGCAATCTCACTGGCACCGCCGAGCGTCCGCGCCTGGCCGTGTTCCGCTCCAACAATCACATCTACGCCCAGGTCATCGACGACTCCGCCCAGAACACCCTCTGTGCGGCTTCGACCCTCGATAAAGACCTGCGAACCAGCATCACGGCCGCCGGCACCTGCGAGGCTTCCGTCGTCGTCGGTCAGCTGGTCGCCAAGCGTGCCCTCGCCCAGGGCATCCAGCAGGTGGTCTTCGATCGCGGCGGCAACCTGTACCACGGCCGGGTCAAGGCCCTGGCTGACGCCGCCCGGGAAGCGGGCCTTCAGTTCTGATCCCTGCTCTCACCATGACCGAAACCAACGATCAAGTTCAATCCAACGCCATCCCGGGCGCTGCTGATGTTCCCGCCGCGGCCGAAGGCCAGCAGCAGGAACAGCGCCGCGGCGGCGGCGGCGGCGGCGGCCGCAGTGACAACCGGGGCGACCGCAAGGGCGGCCGGGGTCGCGACAACCGTCGTGGCCAGGAGCGTGACTCCGAATGGCAGGAGCGCGTCGTTCAGATCCGCCGGGTCTCCAAGACCGTCAAGGGCGGCAAGAAGATGAGCTTCCGGGCCATCGTCGTGGTCGGCAACGAGCGCGGCCAGGTGGGCGTGGGTGTCGGCAAGGCCGGCGACGTGATCGGTGCCGTGCGCAAGGGCGTTGCCGATGGCAAGAAGCACCTGGTCAAGGTGCCTCTCACCCGCCACAATTCAATTCCCACCCTCAGCAACGGCCGCGATGGCGCCGCCAGCGTGCTGATCCGCCCCGCCGCTCCCGGTACCGGGGTGATCGCGGGCGGCTCGATCCGCACGGTGCTGGAGCTCGCCGGCATCAAGAATGTGCTGGCCAAGCGCCTGGGCTCCAAGACGCCGCTCAACAACGCCCGTGCCGCCATGGTGGCCCTGCAAGCGCTGCGCACCCACAAGGAGACCGCCAAGGAGCGGGGCATCTCCCTCGAGCAGATCTACTCCTGAGGCCACCCATGTCGCTCAATCTCCAGTCTCTCAAGCCCCAGGCCGGCTCCCGCCGTCGCAAGCTCCGCAAGGGCCGCGGTATCGCCGCTGGCCAGGGCGCCAGCTGCGGCTTCGGCATGCGTGGTCAGAAGTCGCGCTCGGGTCGTCCGACCCGCCCCGGCTTCGAGGGCGGTCAGATGCCCCTGTACCGCAGGGTGCCGAAGCTGAAGCACTTCCCGCTGGTGAACCCCAAGTTCTTCACCGTGGTGAATGTGTCCCGCCTCGCTGATCTCGCGGCCGGCAGCGTCGTGACGCTCGACTCCCTTGAGGAGGCGGGCATTGTGACCAGCCCCAAACATCCCCTCAAGATCCTGGGCAACGGCGAGCTCTCCGTGCAGCTCACCGTCCACGCCGCCGGCTTCACCGCCAGTGCCCGCCAGAAGATCGAGGCCGCCGGCGGCAGTTGCGAGCTGGTCGACTGACCAGCCGCATCCGCAACCTTTAGGGTCAGAGCCGTCTGTCAGTGCCTTACGGCCCGACAGACGGCTTTTGTTTTGTCCGGCCAACGCCAGGGTTTCCCTCACGCCCTGGTCCTTCACCCCCTTTCCCCTTCCTCGCCATGCTCGTCAGCCGGGGCCGCAACCCCAGTGCCGGAGAAATCCTCAGCCAGTTGGTGCAGGCCAAAGGTCTGCGGGACCGGGTGCTGATCACCCTGGGCCTGCTGTTGCTCGTGCGTCTCGGGATCTACATCCCCGTACCGGGCATCGACCGGGTCGCCTTCCAGGAGTTCCTGCAGCGGGGCGGACAGCTGATCGGCTTTCTGGACATCTTCACCGGCGGCGGTCTCTCCACCCTGGGGGTTTTCGCCCTCGGGATCCTCCCCTTCATCAACGCTTCGATCATCCTGCAGTTGCTGACCGCAGCCCTGCCGCAGCTGGAGGATCTCCAGAAGAACGAAGGTGAGGCCGGGCGCCGCAAGATCGCCCAGATCACCCGTTACGTGGCGCTGGGCTGGGGCATTCTCCAGAGCACGGTCTTTGCCCTGATCCTGCGGCAATACGCCCTGCCCGGGATCAGCGAACCGGTGTTCGTGATCCAGACCTCCCTGGCGCTGGTGACGGGCTCGATGGTGGTGATGTGGATCAGCGAGGTGATCACCGAGCGTGGCATCGGCCAGGGGGCCTCGCTGGTGATCTTCGTGAACATCGTCGCCACCCTGCCGCGGGCGCTCGGATCAACGATCGAACTGGCTCAGAGCGGCGACCGCTCCACCGTGGGCGGCATCGTCGTGCTGGTGCTGGTGTTTCTGGTCACGATCGTGGGCATCATCTTCGTGCAGGAAGGAAGCCGTCGCATCCCGATCGTGAGCGCCAAACGCCAGGTCGGCGGAGCGAATCTGCTGGCCGCCCGCCAGAGCTATCTGCCGCTCAAGCTCAATGCCGGTGGCGTGATGCCGATCATCTTCGCCTCTGCCGTGGTCTTTCTGCCGCTGACGATCGCCAACGTGACCCGCAATGCCTGGCTGATCCGCATCGCCGGCTATCTCAACCCCAACAGCAGCACCCCCTGGCTGTATGCCCTGCTGTTTTTCGCCCTGATCTGCGGCTTTTCCTTCTTCTACGCCTCGCTCACGGTCAATCCGATCGACATCGCCAGCAACCTCAAGCGCAGCGGCGTGGCGATTCCCGGCGTGCGCCCCGGCTCAGCCACGGCCCTGTATCTCAGTGGTGTTCAGAATCGACTCACCCTGTTGGGCGGCCTCTTCCTTGGCGCCGTGGCAATCATTCCCTCGGCCGTGGAAGGTGCCACCCAGGTGCGGACCTTCCAGGGGCTTGGTGCCACCTCGCTGCTGATCCTGGTGGGCGTGGCGATCGACACAGCCAAACAGGTGCAGACCTACGTGATCTCCCAGCGCTACGAAGGTCTGGTGCGGCAGTAGCTGCGTCCGGCCGACCTGGCCTCTCCCTTGTGTGTTCCGTTCCGCCATGAAGCAACGTCTCCTCTTCCTCGGTCCTCCCGGTGTCGGCAAAGGCACCCAGGCGCAGCAACTGGCAGCGCGCCGCAAGCTGCTGCATCTCTCCACCGGCGACCTGCTGCGCAGCGAAGTGGCGGCGGGCAGTGATCTGGGCCGGGAGGCGGAAGCGGTGATGGCCCGGGGCGAGCTGGTCAGCGATGCCCTGGTGCTGGCCATCGTGCGCAACCGTCTGGAGAACCACGCGGCCGGCTGGCTGCTGGATGGCTTCCCCCGCAACACGGCGCAGGCAGCGGCGCTCGGTGAGCTGCTCGAGGAACTGCAGCAGCAGATTGAACTGGTGGTGCTGATGGAGCTCGATGACGACCTGCTGCTGCAGCGGCTGCTCTCCCGTGGCCGCACCGACGACAACGAGACGGTGATCCGCCATCGACTCGAGGTGTATCAAGCCCAGACAGCCCCGCTGATCGCCCATTACCGCAACCTGGGGCTGCTGGAGTCCGTGGAGGCCTCGGGAACGGTGGAGCAGATCGCTGAGCGGATCGAAGCCCTGGTGGGTTGACCCTTGTGATAGGGTGCTCGTTTGCAAAATCGGAGAGCCCACCGCCCATGAAGGTGCGTGCCTCAGTCAAGAAAATGTGCGAGAAGTGCCGGGTGATCCGCCGCCACGGCCGGGTGATGGTGATCTGCACCAATCCCAAGCACAAGCAGCGCCAGGGTTGAGCCATCCGGCTCCTCCCTCATCCACAAGCTCTGCGGATCCGCCCCTGCGCTGATCCATCCTTTCCTCCCCGACCCGACCGTGGCCGTGCTCACTGCACCCCATCGGGTCCTTTGCCCATTCGAACGTTTCATCTGTGGCTCGGATTGCCGGTGTCGATATCCCTCGCGACAAGAGGGTCGAGATTGCTCTCACCTACGTCTATGGGGTCGGGCTGACGCGGGCCCAGCAGATCCTGGCCAAGACCGGCGTTGACCCTGACACCCGTGTCAAGGACCTCAGCGACGCCGATGTTCAGAAGCTGCGGGGCGCCGCCGAGGGTTACACCCTCGAAGGTGACCTGCGCCGCCAGGAGGGCATGGCCCTCAAGCGGCTGCAGGACATCGGCTGCCTGCGGGGTCGTCGCCATCGGGCCGGCCTGCCGGTGCGCGGCCAGCGCACCCGCACCAACGCCCGCACCCGCCGCGGTGCCCGTAAAACCGTGGCCGGCAAGAAGAAGTAAGACGCGACACCGCGTCTGCGGCTCCGCTCCCTTCTCCTCCATCTCCCCACCCTGCCGCCCATCGCCGCTGCTGCTTCGGCCGCAACGGCAACCCGAATCGCTCCAGCCAGGTCGCCTGGCGACTGCATCGGTTCGTCGGGCGTCACCAGGGTGTTCCGTTCAGTCCCCCGATCACCTCCCTGTATCCGCAGGGCCTCTGCCATGGCGAAGCCAGCCAAGAAATCCGGCGCCAAGAAAACAAAGCGCAACGTCCCCAACGGTGTCGCGCACATTCAAAGCACCTTCAACAACACGATCGTCTCGATCACGGACACCGCCGGTGAAGTGATCTCCTGGTCATCCGCCGGCGCCAGTGGCTTCAAGGGCGCCCGTAAAGGCACGCCGTTCGCCGCCCAGACCGCCGCTGAAGCCGCCGCACGCCGCGCCCTCGAGCAGGGCATGCGCCAGATCGAAGTGCTGGTGCGTGGCCCCGGCTCCGGCCGTGAAACCGCGATCCGCGCCCTGCAGGTGGCCGGTCTGGAAATCACCCTGATCCGCGACGTGACCCCCCTGCCCCACAACGGTTGCCGTCGTTCCAAGCGCCGCCGCGTCTGACCCGTCGTTAGCCCAGCCGCTCGCGGCGTTCGTTCCCACTCCCGACCCTTCAGACCGTGCTCCACTACCAGATCGATCGGATCGAGCATCAGATCGCTGACGACCGTTCCCAGACGGGGGTGTTCCTGATCGGCCCGTTGGATCGGGGTCAGGCCACCACCCTCGGGAACGCCCTGCGCCGCGTCCTGATCGGCAGCCTTGAGGGCAGTGCCATCACTGCCGTGCGGATCGCCTCCGTCAACCACGAATACGCCACGGTTCCGGGCGTCCGCGAAGACGTTCTCGACATTCTGCTCAATTGCAAGGAGATCCCGATCAGCAGCCGCAGCCGCGAGCTCGAGATCGGTCGGCTTGTCATGAATGGCCCCGCCATCGTGACCGCCTCCGACCTGCAGTTCTCCTCCCAGGTGCAGGTGATCGACGGCCAGCGTCCGATTGCCACCGTGGCCGAGGGCCACAGCCTTGAGATGGAAGTCCATGTCGAGCGCGGCGTCGGCTACCGGCCCGTCGATCGCCACAGCGAAGACACCAGCGCCATCGATCTGCTCCAGATCGATGCCGTCTTCATGCCCGTCAAGCGCGTCAACTACACGGTCGATGAGACCGCCGTGGGCGAAGGCGGTTCTGCCCGCGAGCGGCTCCGCATCGAGATCGAGACCAATGGCAGCATCACGCCGGATGACGCCATGGCCCAGGCTGCCAACCAGCTGATCGCCCTGTTCCAGCCACTGGCCAGCCTCACCATGGCTGAGGAACCCGGTCCGGAGATCGAGCCTTCAGCCGAAGCCCAGATTCCGCTCGAGGAACTCAACCTCTCCGTGCGGGCCTACAACTGCCTCAAGCGGGCCCAGGTCAACTCCGTGTCCGACCTGATGGGCTTCAGCTATGAGGATCTGCTGGAGATCAAGAACTTCGGCTCCAAGTCTGCCGATGAAGTGATCGAAGCCCTGGAGCGCATCGGCATCTCCCTGCCCCAGAGCCGCACCACCGCCTGAGCCGCGGCACCCCACCCCGTTCCGTCCCTGTTCGAGCTTTTCCGTCATGAGACACCAGTGCCGAGTGCCCATGCTGGGCCGTCCCGCAGACCAGCGCAAGGCGCTGCTCCGCGGCCTCACCACCCAACTGATTCGCGAAGGTCGCGTCACCACCACCAAGGCCCGTGCCAAGGCCCTGCGTGACGAAGCCGAGCGCATGATCACCCTGGCCAAGGACGGCACCCTGGCGGCCCGCCGTCGGGCGATCGGCTACATCTACGACAAGCAACTCGTCCACGCCCTGTTCGACAAGGCCCAGGACCGCTACGGCGATCGCAACGGCGGCTACACCCGCATCATCCGGACGGTGCCGCGCCGCGGCGACAACGCCGAGATGGCGATCATCGAACTGGTCTGAGCCTGGCGGTGGTGCCGGCACGCGCCCACGCCAACGCTGCGCTGCCCCTTGGCCGCGGACGCCTCAAGGCCTCCGCGGTTTTTTTATGGCCTGATTCTGTCCAGCGGAGCCGCTGATGACCGGCTTGACGTCGAGCGCACCACCCAGTGCTTCCGCCAGCGCTCCGGAACAGGCGGTTGGCGGATCCGCAGTCCGCGAATCCGCCAACCGCGAAGCCGCCAAAGGCGAAGTCATGGGCCTCGAACGTCGCCGCCGCATCGCCCTCTGCCTGCAATACGACGGAGCGGCCTTCTGCGGCTGGCAACGCCAGCCGCGACAGCCCAGCGTGCAGCAAGCCCTGGAGGAGGCCATCTCCAGCCTGGATCCACCCAGCCAGGATCAACAGCGACCGGTACGAACCATGGCCGCGGGCCGGACCGACAGCGGCGTCCACGCCGCCGGCCAGGTGGCGCACTTCGAGACCAGCGGCCCCATCCCGGCGCAGCGCTGGCCCAAGGCCCTCAATGGACGCCTGCCCGCCTCCATCCGTGTGGTGGCCGCCGCCGAGGTGCCGCTGACCTGGCATGCCTGTTTCAGCGCCACCTACCGCCGCTACCGCTACACAATCCATAACGGGCGCACCCCCAACCTCTTCCTTTCCCCCTGGACCTGGCACCGCTACCAGCAGCGGCTGGACGAGCAGGCCATGGCCGACGCCCTGGCGGGCATGCTCGGCGAACACGACTTCTCCGCCTTCCAGCGGGCCGGCAGCAGCCGCCCCCATGCCCGCACAACCCTGCAGGAGGTGGCGGTGGACCGGCAGGGAGACCTGGTGGTAGTGGAGATGCAGGCCAGTGGCTTTCTTTACGGCATGGTGCGCCTGGTGATGGGGCAGCTGGTGGCCGTGGGCGAGGGGCAACTGAGCCTGGCCGACTTCTCACAACGCTGGCGCGTGCAGGCTCGCGATCAGGTGAAGGAGGCGGCGCCTCCCCAGGGACTCTGCCTGCTGCGGGTGGGCTATCCGCAGGAGGTCTTTCAAAGGAGGGCCTGGTACGATGGCCAACCGCGGTTCGTGTTGGCGATCCCAGATTCGCCCTGAACCCGCTTGCTTCAGCCCCTGCGGAGCGGTCCTTCGGACCCACCGCCGATCGAGCTGATCATCCGGGATCGGGGAGCATCAGCAGGTGATCGATCCAGCCCCGCACTCTCTGCAGCCGACGCTGCGCGCACCCCTGTCTGACCCCCATCAGGGTCAAAACCGGTGACGCGGTAGGTTGACTGTTGATCTGTCCTGCCCCATCCGCCGCGATGGGCCCAACCCATCCGGCCTGCCGGTGCGATGAACAAGACATCCCTTCCTTCCATCGAGTCCCTGGAGCGCCAGTGGTACGTCGTCGACGCTGAGAATCAGACTCTTGGCCGTCTCGCCAGTGAAGTGGCCCAAGTGCTGCGGGGCAAGAACAAGCCCTGCTACACCCCCCACCTCGACACCGGCGATTTCGTGATCGTCATCAACGCCGAGAAGGTGAAGGTGAGCGGCAACAAGCCCACCCAGAAGCTGTATCGCCGCCACTCCGGTCGCCCCGGTGGCATGAAGACCGAAACCTTCGCTCACCTGCAGGGCCGAATTCCCGAGCGGATCGTGGAGAAGGCGATCAAGGGCATGCTTCCCCACAACGCCCTGGGCCGCCAGCTGTTCCGCAAGCTGAAGGTCTACAAGGGCATCGATCATCCCCACGCCGCCCAGCAGCCCCAGGCTCTCGCCCTCGACCCCGCCACTTCCGCCCAATGAGCAGCAATTCCGTCGTCTACTGGGGCACTGGTCGCCGCAAGACCGCTGTTGCACGGGTGCGCATCGTTCCCGGCACCGGCAGCGTCACGATCAACGGTCGCCCCGGCGATAACTACCTCAATTACAACCCCGTCTACCTGGCGGCCGTGAAGGCCCCCCTGCAGACCCTGGGTCTTGAATCCCAGTACGACGTCCTCGTGAACGTGCGCGGCGGCGGCCTCACTGGCCAGGCCGATGCCATCAAACAAGGTGCCGCCCGTGCCCTTTGCGACCTGTCGCCGGACAATCGCAAGCCCCTGAAGACGGAAGGCCACCTCAGCCGCGATCCCCGTGCCAAGGAGCGCCGCAAGTACGGCCTCAAGAAAGCCCGCAAGGCTCCCCAGTTCTCCAAGCGCTGATCTTTTCTTCTCTGTTCGCACTGCTCTGATCGCAGCCATGCCGAAGGCCGACATTCACCCCACCTGGTATCCCGATGCCAAGGTGATCTGCAACGGAGAGGTGGTGATGACCACGGGCTCCACCCAGCCCGAACTGCACGTCGATGTGTGGAGCGGCAACCACCCCTTCTACACCGGTACCCAGAAGATCCTCGACACCGAGGGTCGCGTCGACCGTTTCATGCGCAAATACGGCATGGGCTCGGCCGACACGGCCAAAGCCGAAGTCAAAGCCGATGTGTCCAATTCGGACGCGCCCCAGGCCTGACGGCCGGCGCTCAACCTGCTCCACTCAGCCGGATGCCCCTGGGCATCCGGCTTTTTGATGGGTGCGCCCCATCCCGCGTCCCCCTCTCCTCTCCTCAGTCGCTGCATCGCTGTGATCGATCAAGCTCTGCTGCACGAACGACTGGCCACCGCCTGCACCACCTTCGCGGCCCTGGAGCGTCAGCTGGCCGATCCGGCGGTCACGGCCGATCCGGCCCAGCTGCAGACGATCGCGCGGGAACGCGCCCGGCTCGAGCCGCTGGTGCAGGACTACGCCGCCCTGCAGAAATGCGAACGCGAGCGGCAGGAAGCGGGGCAACTGCTGAAGGAGCATCGCGGCGATCCCGCCATGGAGGAACTGGCCGCCGAGGAGCTGGAGCGGCTGGGGGCCACGATCAATCAGCTGCAGGAACGGCTGACCCTGGCGCTGCTGCCCCACGACCCCCGCGACGAGCGCAGCGTGATGCTGGAGATCCGCGCCGGTGCCGGCGGCGACGAAGCCGGGCTCTGGGCGGGAGATCTGGCCCGCATGTACGACCGCTACGCCCAAGGCCAGGGCTGGCAGGTCCAGCCGGTGAGTGCCTCGGAAGCGGAACTGGGCGGCTACAAGGAACTCATCCTGGCGATCCGGGGCGACGGGGTCTACAGCCAGCTCAAGTTCGAGGCGGGTGTGCACCGGGTCCAGCGGGTGCCTGCCACCGAATCCCAGGGGCGGGTGCACACCTCCACGGCCACGGTGGCAGTGATGCCGGAGGCAGATCCGGTGGAGGTGCAGATCGATCCAGGCGAGCTGGAGATCAGCACAGCCCGCTCCGGCGGCGCCGGCGGCCAGAACGTGAACAAGGTGGAAACGGCGGTGGATCTGCTGCACAAGCCCACCGGCATCCGCGTGTTCTGCACCCAGGAACGCTCCCAGCTGCAGAACCGGGAACGGGCGATGGAGATCCTGCGGGCCAAGCTGTTGGAGCGGGAACTCGCCGCCGCCGCCGCCGCGGAGAGTTCAACCCGTCGGGCTCAGGTGGGCAGCGGGGATCGCAGCGAAAAGATCCGCACCTACAACTACAAAGACAACCGCACCACCGACCACCGCCTGGGACGCAACTTTGCGCTCGAACCCGTGCTGGCGGGCCAGCTGGGCGAGCTGATCGGGGCCTCGATCGCCGCCGAGCAGAGCCGGCAACTGGAAGAGCTGGCCCGCCAGGCGAGCGGGATCTGAACCCAGGTTGGGGCTTCAGAACCAGCGGTTTTCGAGGCCGCGAGCAAAACCGGATCAGGCGGCACCGATCAGATATTTGGCCCACTCCGCGTGGCGACCGGCCCGGATCTGACGGCTGGCCTCGAAATTGAGCCCGCTGTGGGGGCGATGGGGCTCCTGCAGCAGCGGCATGCCGGCTTCGCGGGGCGTGCGATTGCCCTTGCGCACATTGCAGCCCAGGCAGGCGGTGGTGACGTTCTCCCAGACATCGGCGCCGCCACGGCTGCGGGGCACGATGTGATCGATCGAGAGCGGCTGGGTGGTGCTGGCGCAGTACTGGCAGCGGTGGTTGTCGCGCTGAAACAGATTGCGGCGGGTCAGGGGCAGGGGCTTGTAGGGCACCCGCACGAACTGACGCAGACGGATCACGGTGGGCAGCAGCAGATCCGGCCGGATGACACGGCTGGAGTCGTGCTCCAGGCCCTCGGCCTTTCCCTTGAGGAGCATCACCATGGCGCGGCGCCAGTGGGTGATATTGAGCGGCTCGTAGGACGCATTCAGAACGAGAACGTGGCCCATGCCAGCCCCTCTGATTGCAGGTCATGCTAGGAGCGTTCTCCCCGCGCGACTGTGTTCCACGCCTCCTTCGACGGCACCGGCAGCGACGCTCGGCGGCTCCTGGCTGCCGTGGAGAGGCGCTGATGTCCTCCTCGCCGCTCAGCACACCCCTGGCACCCCATGAGACCGGCCAGTCCAGGCAACGGGCCTGGGTGGAGGTGAATGCTGGCGCCATCCGCGCCAACGCCCGCGCCCTGCGCAGCTTCATCGGTCCGGTCACCGAGCTGATGGCCGTGGTCAAGGCCGATGGCTACGGCCACGGTGCGGTGCTGGTTGCCCAGGCCGCCCTCGCCGGCGGCGCCAGCTGCTTCGGGGTGGCCACCCTCGCCGAGGGGGTGGAGCTGCGCACCGCCGGGATCCGGGCGCCGATTCTGGTGCTGGGCAACCTCACCCAGGTGGAGGAACTGCGCAGCTGCCTGCGCTGGCAGCTGATGCCGACGATCAGCAGCATGCGGGAAGCCCTGCTCTGCCAGAACCTGGCCAGCGGCAGCGGCCGCACGATGCCGCTGCAGCTCAAGCTCGACACCGGCATGGCCCGGCTCGGCGCTGACTGGCAGGACGGCCCCCGCCTGGTGGCGGCCCTGCAGGATCTCGATGCCGTGGATCTGGTGGGGCTCTATTCCCACCTCGCCCATGCCGATGCCTGCCCCGACGAGGACGACGGCCTGACGCGCGAGCAGCAACGCCGCTACGAGAACGTGCTGGACAGCCTGCGCCAGCAGACGCTGAGCTGCGGCCACCGCCACCTGGCCAACTCGGCCGGCACCCTGCGGGATCACGCCATCCACTACGACCTGGTGCGGGTCGGGCTGGCCCTCTATGGCCAGGAGCCAGCCCCGCATCTGGCCGGCCGGCTGCCGCTGCAACCAGCGATGCAGCTGCACGCCCGCGTCTCCCTGATCCGGGAGGTGCCGGCGGGGGTGGGGGTGAGCTACGGCCATCGCTTCCGTACCAGCCGCCCCAGCCGATTGGCGGTGGTGGGCATCGGCTACGCCGATGGCGTCCCCCGCCAGCTCTCAAACCAGCTGGAGGTGCTGTTCCGAGGCCAGAGCCTGCCGCAGGTGGGCGCGATCACCATGGATCAACTGGTGCTCGATGCCACCGAAACCCCCGAGCTTGAGGTGGGATCGGTGGTCACCTTGCTCGGACAGCAGGGCGACCGCAGCATCGGCCCGGCCGACTGGAGCGAGCGCTGCCACACCATCCCCTGGGAGATCCTCTGCGGCTTCAAGCACCGGCTGCCGCGTCTTGCGGTGAACGGCAGCGAGGAGGGCTGAGGCTGCCGGCCCACTGATAAACTCACCAAGCCGCTGGAGAGGTGGCTGAGTGGTTGAAAGCGGCTCCCTGCTAAGGAGTTACAGGTGGCAACATCTGTCGAGGGTTCGAATCCCTCCCTCTCCGTTTCCAAAGTGCAGACTCCCCGGCGTCCGCTCAGGTGGGATGGCGGGAATGTCGATCGGGCCTGCAGCACCCGGCCCGGAGTGCCTCAGACCGGACCGCCGTAGCGCAGCAATTCGGTCGTGATCCCCGGCAACAGGGCCGGATCAGCGGCGCACGCCTGCCCTTCGCTGAAGATCACCAGCAGGAACGGCAGACCGTTCTCAGGTTCCGCATAGGC
This sequence comes from Synechococcus sp. CS-1328, assembly GCF_025128095.1. Lineage (GTDB taxonomy): Bacteria > Cyanobacteriota > Cyanobacteriia > PCC-6307 > Cyanobiaceae > CBW1002. Next base: position 68,718 of record NZ_JAHLYT010000051.1, read on the forward strand.
GGCGTCATGGCGCGCCTGGCTCATCCAGCCGGCCTTGCTCCAGAAGGGTGTCTGCAGCGGCAGGGCTTCGCCGATGAAGCCATCCACCTGGTTCTCCGGATCGGCCTGCAGTTCCAGAGGATCGAGCGGGCGGGCCAGCAGGTCCTGCATGCGCCGGCACGCCGGCGGCGACACCATCGCGCCTGCCATCACCCCATGCAGAACCCGGGCCACGGCATCGGTGCTGAGGCGGTTGCGATTCTCCAGGTCAGGCCCGTAGAACTGACGTTCACGGCCGTAGGGGCCATCGCCCCAGGTCTTCTGGCAGGCATTGCAGCCCACCAGTTCAGGCCAGGCGAGCTCCGCCAGCCAGCGATTGACGATGCCGCGCTGGTGGCACCAGGAGCTGTAACGGTGCGGCGGCAGCTCCGGGCCACCGGTGGTGCCGCTGAGCAGATCCATCACCAGTGCCGTGGCGTCGTTGCTGGAGTCGCGGATCATGTCGGCCAGGGCCCGGCGCAGCTCCGGCCCATCGCCAAGCCGCTGGCGTTGCAGCCAGGCCTCGGCGGCCACCAGATAGATCAACTTCACCACACTGGCGGGGTAGCGGAGGCGATCGCCTGCCCAGGCCGCGCCGGTCACCGGTCGCTGCCAGAAGCTGGCCGGATCCAGGTCATGGGCCTGGTGCCGCAGGGACTCGGGGTAACGCAACCAGGTGATCGACAGCCTCTGGCCCAGCCCGGGTCGCCCCTCCAGCTCCAGTGCCGCCACCAGATCAGCGAGGCGCTCGGCCATGCCCGGATCCGGGTTGTAGAACACCATCTCCGCCGAGCAGCGTGATGGCGACATTAGGCACTCTGCCGACCGGCATCCCGGCAGCCCGCGAGCTGCTGGAAGCGGGCAGCCTCTGGCAGCTCACCGCCCCACTCAACCTCTACAGCCGGGCCAAGGGAGCCGGCCTGGCCACCCAGGCGGCGGCGGGGCGGGTGCTGCAGTTGCGCGATGGCGCCCGATCGGGCCCACCAAGGGAGCCAGGGGGACCGGCGCGCCTGCGGGTCCGACTGCTGGAGGACGGCTACCCCGGCTGGATCGAGCCGAACCACCTGCTGGGCCACGCCGTGAGCGGCAGTCGACCCCGCAGCCAACGCTTGCAACGCCACCAGATCGAAGCCCGCCTGCCGGCGGTGCTGGCGGCGGCAGAAGCCGCCAGGCTCCAGCCCAACACCTACCTGTGGGGCGGATCGCTCGGGCCGGATTTCGACTGCTCCGGCCTGGTGCAGACCCTGTTTGCCGGCCAGGGCATCTGGCTGCCGCGCGATGCCTACCTGCAGGAACGCTTCTGCGAGCCGGTGGCCGTCCGCCCAGGAGCGACGGCGCTGCTGCGTCCAGGCGATCTGATCTTCTTCGGCACACCGCGGCGCTGCACCCATGTGGCCCTACACCTCACGGGAGGCCGCTACCTGCACAGCTCGGGGATCGCGCACGGCCGCAATGGCATCGGCATCGACGACCTCTCGCCCCACAACCCGGATCCCGTGGCACGCCACTACCGCTTGGAACTGCGCGGCGCCGGCCGGGTGATGCACTGCCACGACGGCAGCGCCTGCGGAGACTGATGCCAGTCTCGGTTTAGGGTTCGGCTCGCCTCCGGATCCGCCGCCATGCCGGCCCCCACCCTGCCCACTCTTTCGGTGGTGGTGCCGCTCTACAACGAAGAGGACAGTCTCAGACCCTTGGTGGAGCAACTGCTGGGGCAGCTGCGGCCCCTGGGGATCACCTTCGAACTGGTGCTGGTAGACGACGGCTCCCGCGATCGCACCCCGGTCCTGCTGCAAGAGCTGGCAGGCACGATCCCGGAACTGGTGGCGGTGCTGCTGCGTCGCAACTACGGCCAGACCCCGGCCATGGCAGCGGGCTTCGATGCCAGCCGCGGCCCCGTGATCGTGACCCTCGATGGCGATCTGCAGAACGACCCCGCCGACATCCCCCTGCTGCTGGACACCCTGGAGCAGGGCTACGACCTGGTCAGCGGCTGGCGCTACCAGCGGCAGGATGCGGCCGTGAGCCGCCTTTTGCCCTCCCTGCTGGCGAATCGCCTGATCGCCCGGGTCACCGGCGTGAAGCTGCACGACTACGGCTGCTCGCTCAAGGCCTATCGGCGCGAGGTGGTGGAGGACATGAACCTTTACGGAGAGCTGCACCGCTTCCTGCCGGCGCTGGCCTTCATCGAGGGGGCCAGGATCACCGAAGTGAAGGTGCGCCATCACCCTCGCCGCTTCGGCGCCAGCAAGTACGGGATCGACCGCACGTTCCGGGTGCTGATGGACCTGCTCACAGTGTGGTTCATGAAGCGCTTCCTCACCAGACCGATGCACGTCTTCGGCCTGGGAGGCCTGGTGGGCATGGGCCTGGGACTGCTGATCGGCGCCTGGCTGCTGGTGGAAAAGCTGCAGGGCGCCAACATCGGCGACCGGCCCTTGCTGCTAATGGCCCTGCTCTGCTTTCTCACCGGGGTGCAGCTGTTCTGCTTCGGCCTGCTGTCGGAACTGCAGATGCGGACGTACCACGAAAGCCAGGGGCGACCGATCTACCGCGTGCGGGCCACCTTGCGTGGCAGTGCCATCGAATGAATCCAGGGCCTCAGTCTCGGCATCAAGCCTTCATGGCCGAAGCCAGGCGAAGCGGCTACGCAAGCCGATAGGTGCTGAAACCGCCGCTCAAGCCAGGGAGAAGCTGGGAACCGCGGCACAGGAAGGGCCGAAAGGGCGCAGGCGGGGATTGAACTTTTATGTCGCCCATCAACAGCGCCAAGGGTCTGTTTCAGACCTCTCCGTACAGTACCGACGATTCCTATTGGCCTATGCCATGACTGGAGAATTTGCAGCGGCCTGGTTGCCATCGGTGCTCGTTCCCCTTGTGGGAATTCTGGGCCCAGCCGTGGCCATGGCCTTGCTGTTCAACGTGATCGAAGCGAGCGACTGAGCCGTCGCGATCGCCTCCGGGTCCACCCGATCCCGTTCCCCTCATTCCGCCACCATGACCGTGACCCCCGTGGCCGACCCGACCGTCGGCAATCTGGCCACTCCCGTCAACAGCAGCTACTTCACCAAGGCCTTCCTGAACGCGCTGCCCGCCTATCGTCCTGCCCTGTCTCCGAACCGCCGCGGTCTGGAAGTGGGCATGGCCCACGGCTACTTCCTCTACGGCCCCTTCGCAATCTGCGGTCCGCTGCGCGCCACCGACTACGCCAGCACCGCCGGTCTTCTGGCCACGATTGGCTTGGTGACGATCCTCACGATCTGCCTGTCGATCTACGGCACTGCCGGCTCCGGCCCCAGCGTCCAACCCCCTGACGCCACGATCGACAATCCGCCCGCCGATCTGTTCACCAAGGCAGGCTGGGCCGAATTCGCCAGCGGCTTCTGGCTAGGTGGCTGCGGCGGCGCCGCCTTCGCCTGGTTCCTGACGGGCACAGCCGTCGCGGCTCCGCTGGGCAACATCGCCGGTGGCGTCTGGGGCGTCAGCTGAGCCCCTGGGCTTCAGCATCACCTAAGACCAAACCAAGAAGCTCCGCCTCGGCGGGGCTTTTTTGTAGCGACCCATCCTGGCAGGAACGCATGGGATCAAACCAGCTGGTGGCTAAGACAAAGAACCTGGGATTGGATCATTAACACCGAATCATTCATCCGGAGCCATCAGCCCCGCGCGATTTACCCCAAGCCATTGACGTCAACAGGCATGGCACCTGCCAACATCGCAGAAGCAATGACGACCTGCAGATTGTGCAAGGAGCCTGAAACGATCCCCCAAAGAGACAGGGCCTTGAGACATCACTACCTCTCCAGAGAAACGCATCCGGAAACGGTTGGCACCATGTCGACCGACAATGAAGTCAACCAGCGGCAGCCAAGGGATGTGACGCAGAACAACAACATCTGCTCCAACTGGAGCCGCGCCTGATTCCCAACACAGATAGAAACATCGCCGCGAAAACGCAATCGGCCAAAAGCCTGAGGCAGGCAGGAGGGCAGATCAGCAACGCCAACCCAAGACAGAGGACCAAAAGATAGTGGCACAAGACAAAGATCGACAACGAAGCCGCAAGCTGGCCAAGAGAATGAAGAGCAATCTGAAGCTGTCAACGTCATTGCCCTGAACCAGACTGTCCCAACTGAAAGTCTATTCCCAGAGCAGTCGTTTATACCGATGAGGTCTCGCATCCTCTTGGCGATTGACCAAGGCTCGCACCAAGCGTCTCCGATTGCATGGCTCGCACTCAGAGGACACAGGCCTGAAGCTGCAGCACGAGTATAAGCCAGACAGACACAACCAGAACGGAAACGGACGAAAAGAGCAGAGACGTGTGCAACGGCACTCCACTATCGGCAAGCGCCATCCTGGTCGGACCAGGGCTGTACCAGCCACGAAAAACCCCCGGCACAAGGCCAGGGGTGTCATCGTCCCTCGAGTGAAGGCAGGTCAACTGAAGGTTATCAAGCGGGGCCAACGCTGTGGCCCCGCGAACAGTCAGCCGAACTTGCCCGAGGTGGAAGCGATCAGGAAGGCAGCGTACGTGAGGATGTAACCCACTGTGAAGTGAGCCAGACCAACCACACGGGCCTGGACGATCGAGAGAGCCACAGGCTTGTCGCGCCAGCCCACCAGGTTGGCAAGTGGCGTGCGCTGATGCGCCCAGACAATGGTCTCGATCAGTTCCTGCCAGTAACCCCGCCAGGAGATCAGGAACATGAAGCCGGTGGCCCATACCAGGTGACCGAACAGGAACATCCAGGACCAGACGGCCAGGTTGTTCGAGCCAAACGGGTTGTAACCGTTGATCAGCTGAGAGCTGTTCAGCCAGAGGTAATCACGGAACCAGCCCATCAGGTAGGTGCTGGATTCGTTGAACTGAGCCACGTTGCCCTGCCAGATGGCGAGGTGCTTCCAGTGCCAGTAGAAGGTGACCCAACCCACGGTGTTCAGGGCCCAGAAGACCGCCAGATAGAAGGCGTCCCAGGCAGAGATGTCGCAGGTACCGCCACGGCCGGGGCCGTCGCAGGGGAAGGAGTAGCCGAAGTCCTTTTTATCGGGCATCAGCTTGGAACCCCGGGCATCCAGGGCGCCCTTCACCAGGATCAAGGTGGTGGTGTGGAGACCCAACGCAATGGCGTGGTGCACCAGGAAATCACCAGGGCCAATCGGCAGGAACACATCGGTGTTGCCGTTGATGGCATCCAGCCAGAAGTGATCGCCAGGGATGTTGGCCGAAGCCAGGCTGGCGGCACTGGCCGGGTTGGAGAGCAGCACGTCCATGCCGTACATCGCCTTGCCGGAAGCGGCCTGGACGAACTGGGCGAAGACGGGCTCTACAAGGATCTGCTTCTCGGGCGTTCCGAAAGCCACGACCACGTCGTTATGGACGTAGAGGCCCAGGGTGTGGAAGCCGAGGAACAGGGACACCCAGCTCAGGTGGCTGATGATCGCTTCTTTGTGCTCGAGCATCCGAGCCAGAACATTGTTCTTGTTGGCTTCGGGGTCGTAGTCACGAATGAAGAAGATTGCACCGTGAGCGAACGCACCGCACATCAGGAAGATGGCGATGTACTGGTGGTGGGTGTAGAGCGCAGCTTGTGTTGTGTAGTCCTTCGCGATGAACGCGTAGGACGGCAGCGCATACATGTGCTGCGCCACCAAGCTGGTGATCACTCCCAGGCTGGCCAAAGCAAGACCCAATTGGAAGTGAAGCGAGTTGTTGATCGTGTCGTAGAGACCCTTGTGACCAGCACCGAGCGCACCTCCGAAAGGAGTGCCCTTCGGGGGGTTGTGAGCTTCAAGGATCTCACGGATCGAGTGACCGATGCCGAAGTTGGTCCGGTACATATGACCGGCGATCACGAAGATCACACCAATCGCCAGATGGTGATGGGCGATGTCCGTGAGCCAGAGAGCTTCGGTCTGGGGGTGGAAGCCACCCAGGAAGGTCAGGATCGCGGTACCCGAGCCTTCGGCGGTGCCGAAGACCTGATTCAGACCATCGGGATTCTGGGCATAGACGCCCCAGTTACCGGTGAAGAACGGAGCCAGACCAGCGGGGTGGGGCAGCACCGAAAGGAAGTTGTCCCAACCGACGTGCTGACCACGGGCCTCAGGAATGGCGACGTGGACCAGGTGACCGGTCCAGGCGATGGAGCTGAAGCCGAACAGAACAGCCAGGTGGTGGTTCAGACGGGACTCAGCATTCTTGAACCAGGCCAGGGAAGGCCGGAACTTGGGCTGAAGGTGGAGCCAGCCGGCGAACAGCGCCCAGGCCGACAGGATCATCATGAAGATGGAACCCTGATACAGCTCGGCGTTGGTCGTCATGCCGATCGTGTACCACCAATGGTACAAACCGGAATACGCAATGTTCACCGGGGAGGTGGCGCCCGCCTGGGTAAAGGCGGTGATGGCTCCCTGGCCGAAGTGCGGATCCCAGATCGCATGCGCGATGGGACGGACGTGCAGCGGATCGGCGACCCACTGCTCAAAGTTGCCCTGCCAGGCGATATGGAACAGGTTGCCCGAAACCCAGAGGCCAATGATGGCCAGGTGACCGAAGTGGGTGGAGAACAGCTTTTGGTAAAGCCGCTCCTCGGTCATGCCGTCGTGACTCTCGAAGTCGTGAGCCGTGGCAATGCCGTACCAAATACGGCGGGTTGTCGGGTCCTGTGCCAGACCCTGGCTGAACGAAGGAAATTTCGTTGCCATTGGGAAAGGTCAGAAAAGGTCAGCCGACCGCAATGATGCGGGCCAGGAAGAAGGACCAGGTGGTCGCGATACCGCCCAGCAGGTAATGGGCGACACCAACGGCACGGCCCTGGGTGATCGAGAGCGCCCGCGGCTGAATGGCGGGGGCAACTTTCAGCTTGTTATGAGCCCAGACAATGGACTCAATCAGCTCTTGCCAGTAGCCACGGCCACTGAACAGGAACATCAGGCTGAAGGCCCAGATGAAGTGGGCTCCCAGGAACATCAGGCCGTAAGCACTGGAGGACGAGCCGTAGCTGTTGATCACCTGTGCGGCCTGAGCCCAGAGGAAATCGCGGAGCCAGCCATTAATGGTGATGGCACTCTCGGCGAAATTCCCGTTGGTGATATGCGAGACGCTGCCGTCTGCATTCACGGTTCCCCAGACATCGCTCTGCATCTTCCAACTGAAGTGGAAGATCACGATCGAAAGGGAGTTATACATCCAGAACAGACCCAGGAACACATGGTCCCAAGCTGAAACCTGGCAGGTACCGCCACGGCCGGGGCCGTCGCAGGGGAAGCGGAAGCCCAGGTTCGCCTTGTCAGGAACAAGACGGGAGCTACGGCTGTACAGCACACCTTTCAGCAGGATCAACACCGTCACGTGGATGGTGAAGGCATGGATGTGGTGCACCATGAAATCTGCCGTTCCCAGGGGAATCGGCGCGGCGGCAACCTTGCCACCAACGGCCACGACAGCGCCGTTGAACACCTCGCTCACACCCGCCAGGGCGTTGGGAGCGGTGGTGCCAGCAGCGGCGGCATGCAGACCCTGAATCCACTGCGCGAAGATCGGCTTCAGTGCGATGGCGGAGTCACTGAACATGTCCTGGGGACGTCCCAGGGCACGCATGGTGTCGTTGTGGATATACAGACCGAAGCTGTGGAAGCCCAGCCAGATGCACACCCAGTTGAGGTGACTGATCAGAGCGTCACGTGCCTTGAGCACCCGGTCGAGCACGTTGTCGATGTGCTTGGCGGGGTCGTAGTCACGCACCATGGCGATGGCGGCGTGGGCACCGGCACCGACGATCAGGAAGCCACCGATCCACATGTGGTGGGTGAAGATCGAAAGCTGGGTGGGGTAGTCGATGCCGATATAGGGATACGGAGGCATCGAGTACATGTGGTGGGCCACGATGATGCTCAGCGAACCCATCAATGCAAGGTTCACGCCAAGCTGGGCGTGCCACGAGGTGGTCATGAACTCGAAGAGTCCGTCATGACCTTTGGGAGCAGGGAAGAGCAGAGGATCGCCCTTCTGGCCCTCAAGGATTTCCTTGATGCTGTGGCCAATGCCCCAGTTGGTCCGGTACATGTGACCGGCAACAATGAACAGGACCGCAATCGCCAGGTGGTGATGGGCGATGTCTGTCATCCACAGACTGCCGGTGACAGGATTCAGGCCACCCTTGAAGGTGAGGAAATCACTGTAGGCAGCCCAGTTCCCGCTGAAGAAGGCCGAGATGCCGGCACCAAAACCTGGGAACAGCTGGGTGAGCAGATCCTGGTTGAGGAATTCATGGGGAAGGGGGATGTCCGCCACCGAAGCGATGGTCTTGCCGTTCAGCACCAGCGGTGAGCCGGCGTCGATGGCATCCATCAACTGGGTGGTGGGCAGGGACACATGCAGCAGATGCCCCGTCCAGGACAGGGAACCCAGGCCGAGCAGGCCAGCCAGATGGTGGTTGAGCATCGACTCAACGTTCTGGAACCACTCGAGCTTGGGAGCCGCCTTGTGATAGTGGAAGACGCCGGCATTGAGCATCAGGCCGGCCATCACCAAGGCACCGATGGCGGTGGCCATCAGTTGGGTTTCTGAGGTGAACCCCCAGGCCCGCCAGACGTGGAACAGGCCTGACGTGATCTGAATGCCGTGGAATCCGGCACCCACATCACCGTTGAGGATTTCCTGGCCGAAGATCGGCCAAACCACCTGCGCCGAAGGCTTGACATGCAGGGGGTCGGCCAGCCAGCCGGTGTAGTTGGAGAAGCGGGCGCCATGGAAGAAGGCACCGCTCAACCAGATGAAGATGACGGCCAGATGGCCGAAATGAGCCGAGAAGATCTTGCGAGAAACCTCTTCAAGATCACTCGTGTGGCTGTCGAAGTCGTGAGCGTTGGCGTGGAGGTTCCAAACCCAGGTGGTGGTTTTGGGACCCTTGGCGAGGGAGCGATCGAAATGTCCGGGCTTACCGAACAATTCGAAGGTCGCCGGAACCGGGTTCCGATCGACCTGGGCTTTCGCCGTTTTCCCACGCTCTGGTGGGCTGATGGTCATCGAGACGTTCCTCGAGGGACGGGGTCGAGGTGGAGGTCCACCCCTTACACCCGCTGTGGCGAATTCGGCGCGGAACGCCGGCGCCGCCACGGCGAGTGACGGGCCCTATGAACAGAAAGACGAGCGTCCTGCCCATGGGCGCCAGGCGAACAAGGCTTTGCCCAAAAGGGCGAAAACGCTTGCCACGACTGGTGCGAGGGGCCCCTGAAAGGGGACCGCTGGCGAAAGTATAGGGGTCAGTTTCAATCGGATCCCCCCGCCAGTTACAAAGGTTCAATCCCCGCGCTTTCCAGGCCTGACAAGGGGTTTGCCAGGGAGCAAGCCACATCGAGACACCCCTATATCCAGAGCCTGCACTAGCACCAGGCGCCAAAGACTTACTACCAGAGCTATAGACAGCTGCCTGCCTTGGCGTTCGGTGAGCAGAATGCCTGCAGACGACGATGAATCGGACGTGCGATCGGACCTGCAGGGCACGAAAGGGTCGCAGCGTCAGAGCCAGCGGGCATTCGGGCAAGCCTGGCGATCTGAATGGAGGCGCATCGGATGGAGCTGGATCCCCCAGCCAGTTCTGGGCTGGGTCGGCGGCCCGGCCGGGGTCCAGCGGCCGGCATCAACGAGGCCCGCCGGACGGCTGATCACACGGCTGTTCAGTTGGATCGTGCTGGTGGGCCTGGTGCTTGGGGCCTCAGGTTGTAGCGCGATGGCGGCCCGAGTGGGCTTCGGGCCAACGCAACGTCAGGAGGGCGGGGCCGGCATCCTGAGCCGGCCGGCCCCTTCCGCCCTGCGCGAGGTGGCGCCACCCCCAGGAGTCCAGCAACTGATGGGCGCCCTGGGGGAGCATCAGCCCATGGTGGAGATCCTCAGCCCCCGCAACGGATCCACCCTGACCGAGGGAGACTGGCCCCTGCAGTTGGCCGTGCGGGACTGGCCCCTGGTGGACGCCGGTCCCCTGGGACTGGGCCCCCATCTGGTGGTCCAGATCGATGGGAATCCGCCGCTCCGCCTGCAGGACACCGACCAGCTGGAGCTGAGCTTGCCGCCCCTGTCGCCCGGCAGCCACCGGATCACCGCCTATGCCGCCAGGCCCTGGGGTGAGGCCGTCAAGAACCCCGGCGCCCAGGCCCAGATCGTGGTGCACCGGGTGGCCGCCAACCCCCTCGGAGTGCCGGCGAGCGGATCCCCTCAGATGATCGTGGCCAGTCCAGGCGCCACCGTTTCCGCCCAACCGGTGTTGCTCGACTGGCTACTTCTGGATGCGCCGCTGCAACATCTGCGGCCGAACGACGACAGCTGGCGCCTGCGCGTCACCGTGAACGGCGACAGCTTCCTGGTGGATCGCAACGAACCCCTCTGGCTGCAGGGCTGGCGCCCAGGCTCCAACGCCCTTGTGCTGGAGCTCGTGGATGGCCAGGGCGAGCCCCTGAATGCGCCGTTCAACAGCCTGGTGCAGGAGGTGCGGCTTGAACCCGGGCCCAGGCCGATCTGGCAGGGCAACCGCCTCGATGCCCTGACCGTGGCCCAGCTGCTGGGGGAGGCTCCGCCACCGCAACCCGAGGTCGTTGAGCCCGTCGAGCCCGTCGTTCCCACGATCCCGCCGGTGCTGGAGCCATCACCTGAAGCGTCACCGGCCCCTGAAGAGGGCTCCCCCCGGTCGCCGCAGGCAGACCCACGCAACGATCAGGACCTCACGAAACAGCAGGAGCAGAGTCCGGTCAGTATCGAACCTCCGGATACCGCACTTCCGGATGCCGCTGCTCAGGCTCCTGAACCGCAGGAGTCTGGGCAACAGGGGGGCAAGCCGCAGGGCGCAGAAACCAACGCAGACAGCAGCAACGAGGACAAGGAATCAGGACCCGCACCGATCGAGGCCGCACCGACTCTGCAGACCGGCACGATGCCCTCCCCGCCAGCCGATGTGACCACGCCGCTCACCACCCAGGAGGAAGCATGAACCTGGAACGCAAAGGGCCGGTGCTGGGCCTGGGCTTCAGCGAAGCCGCGCGGCCCCTGCTGGCCCAGCTGCAGCAGGCCGGCCTTGTGGATCGTGTGCGACTGCCAGGCACTGCGTCGATGCCAGGGCTTGAGCCAGGCGAAGGAACCAGCGCGGCGGATGACGCCTCCGACCCAGCGCTCTGGTTGCGGCACCACTGGGACGGGGCCAGCGCCGTGGTGGCGGTGGGAGCCTGCGGCCTGGCGATCCGCCTGGTGGCGCCACTGCTGCAAGACAAGATCAGCGACCCAGCCGTGGTGGTGCTCGACCCGCAGGGCCGCTTCGCCATTCCGCTGCTCGGCGGCCATGCTGGCGGCGGCGAAGCGCTCAGCCATCGCCTGGCGGCCCTGCTGGGCGGGCAGGCTGTTGTCACCGGCGCCAGCTCAGGCCAGGGCCGACTGGCACTCGACAGCTTCGGCACGGCCTGGGGCTGGCGCCGTGGCAGCGGCGACTGGACCAGGCTGATGCAGCGAGCATGCCAGACGGACGGCGGCCTCCACCCTCACCCAGGCTCGCCCCTGCTTGTGCGGCAAGACTGCGGCGAAACGGGGTGGGCCGTTCTGGAGGCCAGCCAGGCTCTGGGGCTGCAGATGCAGGAGAGCCAGGCCAACGACGACAGCGGAGACCGTGATGCCGGCATCGAGACCACCTGCGTCGATACCGAGATTCAGAGCCCTCGCCAGCAGACCACGGCTGAACCATCGGCCGATCTCTGGATCACCCCTTACGAAGGCCTTGGCTGCCGCTGGCATCCCCCAACCCTCTGGCTCGGCATCGGCTGCGAGCGGAACACCAGTTCCAGCCTGCTGGAACGCCTGGTGACGCGCGGCCTCAGCAGCACCGGACTGGCCCGTGAAGCCGTCGCCGGCCTGGGCAGCATTGACCGCAAGGGCGACGAGCCAGCGCTGCTGGAGCTGGCGGAGCGCCATGGCTGGTCGCTGCGGCTCTTCGAGGCCACCGCTCTGGATGCCGTGGCCGTGCCCAACCCGTCGCCGGTGGTGGCTGGCGAGATGGGGACCGCCAGCGTGGCGGAAGCGTCGGCCTTGCTGGCCGCCGAGGCGATCACGCCCTGGGGCGCCGCCTCATCCACCCATGAGCCCCCCGCCCCCCGTCTGCTGCTGACCAAGACGATCGAGAAGGCCGGCCCCGGGGAATCCGGAGCCGCCACCCTGGCGATCGCCTTCAGTCCGCGGCAGTCGGCTCCGGCCCGGGGCCGGCTGGAACTGGTCGGCAGCGGACCGGGCAGCCTCGATCTGCTCACCCCCGATGCCCGCCGTGCCCTGGCGGAGGCCACCATCTGGGTGGGCTATGGGCTCTATCTCGATCTGCTGGAACCCCTGCGCCGGCCTGATCAACAGCGCATTGAAGGGAAACTCACCGAGGAGCGTCAGCGCTGCGCCACCGCCCTGGAGCTGGCCGGGGCCGGCCTGCCCGTCGCCCTGATCTCCTCCGGAGACAGCGGCATCTACGGCATGGCCGGCCTGGCCCTGGAGCTCTGGGGCCAACTGCCCAGCGATCAGCGGCCGGCGTTCGCGGTGCATCCGGGCATCTCGGCGCTGCAACTGGCGGCGGCCCGCTGCGGCGCCCCCCTGATGCACGACTTCTGCACCATCAGCCTCAGCGACCGGCTCACCCCCTGGGCGGTGATCGAACGCCGGCTGGGAGCCGCTGCCGCTGGTGATTTCGTGGTGGCGCTGTACAACCCCCGCTCGCGAGGCCGGGACTGGCAGCTGGATCGGGCCCGGGAGCTGCTGCTGCAAGGGCGCCCCAAGACAACGCCTGTGGCCCTGGCCCGTCAGCTGGGCCGGGCGGAAGAGGCCGTGAGCCTGCACACCCTGGGGGATCTGCCGGTCGAGCAGGTCGACATGCTCACCCTGGTGCTGGTGGGCAATAGCAGCAGCTACGTCTGCGATGGTCGGATGGTCACCCCGCGGGGCTATCCAGGAGCCGAGCTCAGCTGACCCGCCAGAACTGAGCGATGAAGAGTCGGGATGACAGGATTCGAACCTGCGGCCCCTTCGTCCCGAACGAAGTGCGCTACCAAGCTGCGCCACATCCCGATTTCCGGAGTGTAAGGGATCGCCCCAGCCAGCCGGCCGAGACCGGTTTCTAGAGTCGTGCATTGCGCCCGGCCATGGTGACCAGCCAGCCCACCCCCACCAAACCCGAGTGGCTCCGGGTGAAGGCGCCCCAGCGGGAGCGGATCGGAGCCGTGGCCGATCTGCTGGTGGACCTGAAGCTCAACACCGTCTGCCAGGAGGCCAGCTGCCCCAACATCGGCGAGTGTTTCGCCGGAGGCACGGCCACCTTTCTGATCATGGGGCCCGGCTGTACACGGGCCTGCCCCTACTGCGACATCGACTTCGACAAGAGCGTGCGCAGCCTCGATCCCAGCGAACCGGAGCGGCTGGGGGAAGCGGTGAGCCGGATGGGGCTCAGCCACGTGGTGATCACCTCGGTGAACCGCGACGACCTCCCCGACGGCGGTGCCAGCCAGTTCGTGGCCTGCATCGAAGCGGTGCGCCGCCGCTCGCCCCTCACCACGATCGAGCTGCTGATCCCCGACTTCTGCGGCAACTGGGAGGCCCTGGCTGCGGTGATGGCGGCCGCGCCAGAGGTGCTGAACCACAACATCGAGACCGTGCCGCGTCTGTACCGCCAGGTGCGACCCCAGGGGATCTACGAACGCTCCCTGGAGCTGCTGCAGAGGGTGCAGGAAGGCTGGCCCCGCACCTACACCAAATCAGGCCTGATGGTGGGACTGGGCGAACACGACGCCGAGGTGGACGGCGTGCTCCGCGATCTGCGCGCCCACGCGGTGGACATCGTGACCATCGGCCAGTACCTCTCCCCCGGTCCGAAGCATCTGCCGGTGGATCGCTTCGTGACGCCCGAGCAATTCGAGGCCTTCCGCCGCCACGGCGAAGCAGACCTGGGCTTCCTGCAGGTGGTGAGCACACCCCTCACCCGCAGCAGCTACCACGCCGGTGAGGTGCAGCGGCTGATGCGGGAATTCCCGCGCTGAGCGCCACTGCCACTGCCACTGCCACCTCCACCGAGCCAGCGCAGCTCAAGGATCTCGGGCTCGGGCCGGCGCAGCCAGCGCAGGGCCATCAGCGGAGCGCCCCCTTCACTCCAGAGGCGGGTCAGGTCATCCGTGCCGCGCACCAACGGTCCGGCGGTACCGGGGACTGGGGCTTCAGCGGCCATCTGCCCACTGAAGCGATCAAACAGCTCCGGAGCCATCTGAGCGGCCTGAAGCACCAGGGCGACCTGATCCAGCCGCTCCTGCTGGTCGAACAGAAGCGTGGCGCGGCCCTGCAGACCCAGGAACCGGCCATCCCAGACCAGCTCTGAGCCAGAACTTTGCACCAGCTGCACAGGTTCCGCCCCGGAGCGTCGCACCAGTTCGCGCGCCTCTGCCAGCGCCAGGCTGCGACAGAGCTGTGGCAATCCGAAGGCGCCGGGTGCGCCCCTCACCGGAGCCTGGAGCTCAGAGCGGGCAGCCGGCGGCAGAGCCAGCAGGAGCAGCCACAGCGGAAGCAGTCGTGGCAGCCGTTGCAGCAGGGCCGTGACGCAGTTCAGGCCGCCACGGCCTCCCGTTCGGTCAGGCCGAGATTGGCCTTTTCGCTGGGGGGCACCAGCACCTTGAAGCGGGTCTTCCAGCTGGACCAGTCGGCGAGGATCTGGGCAGCCCGGCTGCTGCCCGTGGCCTCGAGATGGGCCTCCAGCAACGGCCGCAGCAGGGCCTCCTGCTCAGGGGTGGTGAGGTCGCACAGGGCGACGATCTCGGGGTTGAGACGATCGCGCAAGGCGTCGTCCTCATCCAGTACGAACGCCACACCGCCGGTCATGCCGGCAGCCACATTGCGGCCAGTGCTGCCGAGCACCACCACCACGCCACCGGTCATGTACTCGCAGCAGTGATCGCCGGCACCCTCCACCACGGTGGCGGCGCCGCTGTTGCGCACGGCGAAGCGCTCACCGGCGCGGCCCAGGGCGAACAGCTCGCCACCGGTGGCCCCATAGAGGCAGGTGTTGCCCAGGATCACCTGGCTGCCGGGGTCGTGAACCCCAGCCGGTGGCACCACGGTGATGCGACCGCCGTTGATGCCCTTGCCGACGTAATCGTTGGCCTCGCCCACCAGCCGCAGAGTCATGCCCTGCAGCAGGAAAGCGCCGAAGCTCTGGCCGGCGGCACCGTCGAAGCGGAGATCGACACGACCACCAAAGCCCGTGTTGCCATAGCGGGCGGCAATCTCACCGGAGAGGCGGGCACCCACGCTGCGATCGGTGTTCAGGATCGGCAGGGCGCGGACCACCGCACCATGGCCGTCGATGGCCGCCATCACAGCGGGATCAGCCAGCAGCTGGTCTTCCAGAACCGGACCGTTGCTGTGGGCCTGGCCGTCATGGCGGAGCCAGCTGCGATCGGCGGCAGCCTCGATCGGCGCCAGCAGACAGGAGAGATCCAATGTGCCGGTCTTGGCCAGTGCCAGCTCACGCATCTCGAGCAGATCGGTGCGGCCGATCAGATGCTCCAGGCGAGCGACTCCGAGCACGCTGAGCAACTGGCGCACCTCTTCGGCGACAAACTGGAAGAAGTTCACCACATGCTCGGGCAGGCCGGTGAAGCGTTGGCGCAGGGCCTGCTTCTGGGTTGCCACGCCCACCGGGCAGTTGTTGGTGTGGCAGACGCGGGCCATGATGCAGCCCTCGGCGATCATCGCCACCGAACCGAATCCGTACTCCTCGGCGCCGAGCAGGGCGGCGATCAGCACATCCCAGCCGGTCTTGAGGCCGCCATCGGCGCGCAGCAGAACCCGATCGCGCAGGCCGTTCTCCAGCAGGCTGCGGTGCACTTCGGTCAGCCCCAGCTCCCAGGGGCTGCCGGCATGTTTGATCGAGCTCAGCGGTGAGGCTCCGGTGCCGCCATCGTGGCCGGAGATCTGAATCACGTCGGCGTTGGCCTTGGCCACACCGGCAGCAATGGTGCCGATTCCAATCTCGGACACCAGCTTGACGCTCACCTTGGCGGCGGGATGCACCTGGTGGAGGTCGTGAATCAGCTGGGCCAGATCTTCGATCGAATAGATGTCGTGGTGGGGCGGCGGCGAGATCAAGGCCACGCCGGCCTTGCTGTTGCGAAGCCAGGCGATGTAGGGGTCCACCTTGGGCCCGGGCAGCTGACCACCCTCGCCAGGCTTGGCGCCCTGGGCCACCTTGATCTCGAGCTGCCGGCCGCTGCGCAGATACTCCGGAGTCACACCGAAGCGGCCTGAGGCGATCTGCTTGATCGCCGAGTTGGCCGAGTCGCCAGGGCGAAGGCCGCGGATGGTGGAGAGCGTGGCCGAGTGGCCCTGATCGTCCACATCGGCAAGGGGGTGGTAGCGCGCCGGATCCTCACCACCTTCGCCACTGTTGCTCTTGCCGCCGATGCGGTTCATCGCGATCGCCAGCACCTCGTGGGCCTCGCGCGAGAGGGCCCCCAGGCTCATGCCACCGGTGCAGAAGCGACTGCAGATGCTCTCGACGCTCTCCACCTGATCGAGAGGCAGGGGCTCAGGAGCCGGCCGCAGCTGGAGCAGGTCCCGCAGGGCCGTGACCGGGCGATTCTCCAGCAGGGTCTTGTAAGTGGAGAAATGGTCGTAGCCCGGACCTTGCTTCACAGCAGCATGCAAGGCCTTGGCCATCTCCGGGCTGTTGAGATGGAACTCGCCGCCGGTGCGGTATTGCACGAAGCCCATGAACTCGAGCTTGGTGCGATTGAGTTCGGGATAGGCCTTGGCATGGAAGGCCAGGGTCTCGCAGGCCAGATCGGTGAGACTGAGACCGGCGACGCGGCTGGTGGTGCCCTTGAAGGCCAGCTCGATCAGATCGGCGCCGATGCCGATCGCCTCGAAGATCTGGGCGCCGTGATAACTGGCCAGCAGGGAGATGCCGATCTTGGAGAGGATCTTGCGCAGGCCATCTTCCAGGGCCTTGCGCACATTCGCCTGGGCCTGGTCCACGCTGAGAGCAGGCAGCTTGCCGCGCTCGATCAGCGACTGGGTCTTGGGGTGCGCCAGCCAGTGGCGGGTGGTTTCAAACGACAGCCAGGGGCAGACAGCGCTGGCGCCATAGCCGATCAGGCAGGCGAGATGGTGGGTCGTCCAGCACTGGGCCGTGTCGACCACCAGGGAACATCGCAGCCGCAGCCCGAGGTTGAGCAGGTGATGGTGCACCGCGCCCACCGCCAGCAGCGGGGGGATGTAGGTGATCGTGGAGCCAATCCCAGCGGATCCACCATCGGGACCCTGCCGATCGGAGAGCACCAGGATCTGGCAACCGTTCCGCACCGCTTCGGCGGCGGCCTCGCTCAGCCGCCGCACGGCCGCCTCAAGGCCAGTGGGGCCATCGGTCACCGCGTAGAGAGTGGAGAGGGTGGCCAGTGGGATGTGATGGGATCCCAGGTCGAGCAGCTCGGCCTCATTGAGCACGGGGGTCTCGAGATGAAGCCCGGAGGCCGCCTGGGGCTCGGGTTTCAGGGCGGACCCTCGCCGCCCCAGGAACATCTCGAGGCTCATCACCAGCTTTTCCCGCAGCGGGTCGATCGGCGGGTTGGTGACCTGGGCGAAGCGCTGCTTGAAATAGTCGAACAACAGGTGGGGCTTGCTCGAGAGCACTGCCAGCGGGATGTCGTCACCCATGCAGTAGGTGGGCTCCTTCGCCGCTCCGGCCATGTCCTCGATCACCAGGTCCAGATCTTCGGCGCTGAAGCCGAAGGCGGTCTGGTGCTGCAGCAGGTCCAGATCCCCCAGACGCTGCTCCTGCTCCCAGGGCTGCGGCGAGAGGCTGCGGCGGTGCTCGGCCAGCCAGGCGCCATAGGGGTACCGGGCCGCCGCTTCCTCCTTCACCTCCCAGTTATGCAGAAGACGGCCGCTCTCCAGGTCCACCGCCAGCATCTGGCCGGGGCCGAGCCGTCCCTTCTCGAGGATGCGGCTCTCCTCCAGGTCCACCACACCGGTCTCCGAACCCATCACCACGTAGCCATCGGTGGTGATGCAGTAGCGAGCCGGCCGCAGGCCGTTGCGATCGAGGGTGGCGCCGACGCTGCGACCGTCGGTGAAGACAAGCAGGGCAGGGCCGTCCCAGGGCTCCTGGAGGCAGGAGTTGAATTCGTACATCGCCTGGATGGCCGGACGACTCTCCAGCTCGGGCTGGTTGAGGAAGGCTTCCGGCACCAGGGTCAGCAGGCTGTCGGTGATCGGCCGGCCGCTGCGCACCATCAGCTCGAGGGTGGCATCGAGGTTGGCCGAATCGCTGAAGGCGGCATTGACCACCGGCCGGATGTCAGCGGCACTCTCACCCCAGACGTCCTCAAGGTGGGCCTCCGCAGCCCGCGCCCAGTTGAGATTGCCCAGCAGGGTATTGATCTCGCCGTTATGGCCCAGCAGCCGCATCGGCTGCGCCAGGGGCCAGCGGGGCAAGGTGTTGGTGCTGAAGCGGCGGTGATACACCGCAAAGCTCACCGCAAAGCGCGGATCGCGCAGATCGCCATAGAAGGCGGCGAGCACGGCGGAACGCACCATGCCCTTGTAAACCACAGTGCGCCCACTGAGGGAGGCGAAGTAGAGGTCGTTCGGGCCAGGGCCCCAGGCCTCGCGGGCCCGGTCGCCGATGCGGCGGCGCAGACGAAACAACAGAGCCTCGAGGGCGTCACCGTCCTGCTCGGCCGCGAGCAGCCACTGCGCGATCGCCGGTGCGGTCTGGCGAGCCAGGAGACCGAGCACATCCGGCTCCACCGGCACCTGCCGCCAGCCCAGTGAGCGCAGACCCAGCCGCTCGGCCTCCTGATCGCAGAACTGACGGGCCTGCTCGCGCAGGTCGGCGTCCGCCGGCATGAACACCATGCCCAGTCCGCGGGCGCTCCCCGCCGACGCTGCCGCCTCGGGCCAGACGGCCTCGAGATAGCCCCAGGGAATGCCGCAGAGCAGACCGGCGCCGTCGCCCGAATCACTGTCGCCGCCACAGCCGCCGCGGTGCTCCATGCATTCGAGCCCCCGCAGGGCCTGCTGCAACACCCAGTGGCTCGGCTCACCATTGAGGTGCGCCAGAAAACCAACCCCGCAGGCATCTTTCTCCCCGGCCACGGCCGCCGGCGCCGGGCTGTCGCAATGGGGCCAAACGGGCTGGGTGTGACGGGGCATAACGCTGGACGGGACCTGCGGACACGACGTGCGACTGCTAAGACCGATGGCGGTATGGCCCCGGCAATACGCAGAACGGTCCATCGTAAGGACTGACACTACCGAAGTTGCACCCCTGACGCCGTTCCCATCGCGACCCGCAGGTTCCGCCGAAGCCCCCGCCGCCGAGGTTGTGTTCACCATGGGCGTCCTGCACGCTCACGGGTCCTTGCGGACTGGCAGACCACAACCATCAGGGTTAGGTTTCCGGCCCCTGCCGCAGCCCGCCATGGTCCTGGCTCCGTTGCTGCTCCTGCTCGCCGCCGATTCCGTGGCGGCCTTGCCACGATCCCTGGCCGCGCTGCCGGCACCACAGGCCCTGACCGCTGAGGCCACGCGGCTTCCCGCCGCACCACCCAGCCCCCTGGCGCCGCCCTGGTCGGCCCAGAGCCGATCCATCGCCCAGCGCGACAGCACGGGCACGGCGCTGGTGATCAACGGCCAGCGCCAGCAAGCCCGCTGGGAATGGCGGCAATCGCCTGCCGGCGGCTCGGAACTGTGGTTGCCACTGGAGGTGCTCCAGGGCCAACTGGGGGTGAGCAGCCGCAGCATCGCCGGCGGCACCCTTGATCTGGAGTGGTACGGCAGACCCCTGGTGGTGCCGGCGATCGAGCAGCGCAGCCTCGACGACGAGGTGGCCGTGAACGTGCTGCCCCTGCTGAACCCGATGGGGGTTCAGACGCGCATCGTCGGAGACGCCCTCCATCTGGAATTGCCGCCGGCGACTCTGCTGGGCCTGCGGACCTCCACCCCGGACGGCACACGCCGGGTGGTGCTGGATCTCAATGCACCCGCCCTGGTCCGGCAGGAGGGAAGCCAGCTCTGGGTGGCGCTAGAGGGTTCCCCCGACCAGCTCCGCCAGCTCGCTGCCCTGGGCCTCCAGCCCCGCCCCCGCAGCGGCGGTGTGGAGCTGGGGGTCAGCGCTGGCACCCGCCTGATCAAACTCTTCACCCTCGGCACCCCGCACCGCCTGGTGGTCGATCTGGCCAGCGATGCCGCCGCTGCCACGACCGCGAGTGCGCCTGCCGCCAAGCCTGCACCGATCGATCCCCGGCTTCAGGCCCTGCTCGGCCGCGACCTCCTCTGGGACCGGCAGACCCGAACGGTGGCCGGCCGCAATCTGCGGATCAACAGTGTCGTGAT
The DNA here is from genome assembly GCF_025128095.1 of Synechococcus sp. CS-1328. Classification (GTDB taxonomy): domain Bacteria; phylum Cyanobacteriota; class Cyanobacteriia; order PCC-6307; family Cyanobiaceae; genus CBW1002. The sequence continues at coordinate 89,131 of NZ_JAHLYT010000051.1, forward strand.
GGATCCGGCGGCCAGCACCCTGGAGCTGCGCACCCTCACCCGTAGCGACGGCATGCAGGGCCTCAGTTCCCTGCCGGATCTGGCACGCCAACAGGACGCCCTGGTGGCGATCAACGGCGGCTACTTCAACCGGGTGCGCCGCCTGCCGCTCGGGGCTCTCAAGGAGGGTGGCCGCTGGCTGTCGGGGCCGATCCTCAACCGCGGCGTGATGGCCTGGAGCGGCCAGCGACTGCCTGAATTCGGCCGGCTGCAACTGCAGGAATGGGTGCTGGACGCCAACGGCAGCCGCACGCCCCTGACGGTGCTCAACAGCGGCTATGTGCAGCGCGGCCTGAGCCGATACACCGCCGACTGGGGGGCCGCCTACCAGGCCCTGAGCGGCTCTGAATCAGGGGCCCTGATCCAGAACGGTGTGGTGACGCAACTCTTCGACAGCACCGCCCTGGCCCGTGGCGTTCCCCTGCCCGAGGGCAGTTCCCTGCTGGTGGCCCGCGCCGGTGCGCCGCTTCCCTGGGCCCCGGGAGAGCGCCTGCAGATCGACAGCCGGGCCAGTTCCGCCCTTGGACAGGCCGGTTCCGTCATGGGGGGTGGGCCACTGCTGCTGCAGAACGGCCAGGTGGTGCTGAACGGGGCCGCCGAGGGCTTCGGCGATGCCTTCCTGCGCCAGGGAGCCCCCCGCACCGTGGTCGGCAGCGACGGCCGGCGACTCTGGCTGGTGACCCTGGAGGGAGTGGATCAGGCCGGCCCCACCCTCAGTGAAACCGCCTGGGTGCTGCAGCAGATGGGCCTGCGCGATGCGCTCAATCTCGATGGCGGCAGCTCCACGGGGCTGGTGATGGGCGGGCAGCACACCGTCAAGGGCCGCGGCGTGGCGGGCTCGGTGCACAACGGCCTCGGCCTGGTGCCCGCTGGTCGCCCCATGGCCCGGATCGGGAGCGGACCCTGAAGCCGGGGGTGGGCGGCTGGCACACTATTGACAAGCTCTGCCTGTCGTGTAGCCCCCCATGCCCAAGGGTCACAGCCTGCGCCTGACGGCGGCGGCGGCGGCGGAACTGGGTCGCCAGGCCGCCGTCGCCGGCACCCCCGGGATGATGCATCTGGATCTGATCGACGGCAGCTGCGAGCGCTGGGCGATCCGCCTGCGCCCGGGCCATCTGGCGGGCACGCCGATCGCCCGGGCCGATGGCATCACCCTGTTCGCCCCCGCCCCACAGCAGAGCCTGCTCACAGGCCTCAGCCTGGATTACCGCGGCGACCTCAGTGGCGGCGGCTTCCTGATCCGGCCCGTCGGCAGCATCCGTGCCTGTGCCTGCGGGGCCGCCTTCAGCCGCTCGTCAGATGAGCGTCCGACGACCCAGTAACGTGGCGGATTGTCGAAATCGGTCGGACGTCCGACCAGTCCCCTCCGAGAAGCACTAAGGCCCTCGATGCCCACCATTCAGCAGCTGATCCGCACCGAACGGCAGCGCTTGACCCGCAAGACCAAGTCTCCGGCCCTGCGCGCCTGCCCCGAGCGGCGTGGTGTGTGCACCCGCGTGTACACCTCCACCCCCAAGAAGCCCAACTCAGCTCTGCGCAAGGTGGCTCGCGTGCGGCTCACTTCGGGCTTTGAGGTGACCGCCTACATCCCCGGCATCGGCCACAACCTGCAGGAGCACTCCGTGGTGCTGATCCGCGGCGGCCGTGTCAAAGATCTGCCAGGCGTTCGTTACCACATCATCCGCGGCACCCTTGATACCGCAGGCGTGAAGGATCGGCGTCAGAGCCGTTCGAAATACGGCGCCAAGACCCCGAAGAGCTGACCAGCCCTCAGCCTTCCCCTCTCCTGCCCCCCTGCCCTTAACCCAGGTCCATGTCCCGCCGTAACGCCGCCGAGAAGCGCCCGGTCCTTCCCGATCCCCAGTTCAACAGTCGCCTCGCCTCGATGATCGTGGCGCGGCTGATGAAGCACGGTAAGAAGTCGACCGCTCAGCGGATTCTCTCGGACGCCTTCACGATGATCAACGAGCGCACAGGCTCGGATCCGCTGGAACTGTTCGAAACTGCCGTGCGCAACGCCACCCCCCTGGTGGAAGTGCGGGCCCGCCGGGTCGGTGGTGCCACCTATCAGGTTCCCATGGAAGTGCGTCAGGAGCGGGGCACTGCCATGGCCCTGCGCTGGCTGGTCAACTATTCAAGAGCCCGCAACGGCCGCAGCATGGCTCAGAAGCTGGCCGGCGAGCTGATGGATGCCGCCAATGAGGCTGGCAGCGCCGTACGCAAGCGGGAAGAGACCCACAAGATGGCCGAGGCCAACAAGGCTTTCGCCCACTACCGCTACTGAGGCGACCCCACGCAGAGATCCGGTTGCGGCCGGATCTCTGGGATGACACGTGTGCCCGATCGGACCGGCCTGTGCCTGACCGTTCGGCCGCTTTGTAAAGTAAGTCCCGCATTTTTCACGACCCCCTTCGGAGACAGTCCCCGTGGCCCGCGCCTACCCCCTGGAACGCGTCAGAAATATCGGTATCGCCGCCCATATCGACGCGGGCAAGACCACAACGACCGAACGGATCCTGTTTTATTCGGGCGTCGTCCACAAGATGGGTGAGGTGCATGACGGCGCCGCTGTGACCGACTGGATGGCCCAGGAGCGGGAGCGGGGCATCACGATCACCGCGGCGGCGATTTCCACCAGTTGGAAGGATCACCGCATCAACATCATTGATACGCCCGGTCACGTGGACTTCACCATCGAGGTGGAGCGCTCCATGCGGGTGCTGGATGGTGTGATTGCGGTCTTCTGCGCAGTCGGTGGCGTTCAGCCCCAGTCGGAAACGGTGTGGCGTCAGGCGGACCGCTACAAGGTGCCCCGCATGGTCTTCGTCAATAAGATGGACCGCACCGGCGCTGATTTTCTCAAGGTCTACGAGCAGATCAAGGATCGCCTCAAGGCCAATGCCGCCCCGATCCAGCTGCCGATCGGCGCCGAAGGCGAGTTGAGCGGCATCATCGACCTGGTGAAGAATAAGGCGTATATCTATAAAGATGACCTCGGCAAGGACATCGAAGAGGCCGATATCCCTGCCTCCATGGCCGATGAAGTCGAGACCTGGCGCGAAAAGCTGATGGAATCGGTCGCTGAAAACGATGAGGAGCTCCTCGAAGCCTTCCTCGAGAACGGCGAACTGACTGAAGCACAGCTGAACAAAGGCATTCGCGAAGGCGTGCTCAAGCACGGCCTCGTACCGATGCTGTGTGGTTCAGCGTTCAAGAACAAGGGTGTTCAGCTGCTGCTCGACGCCGTGGTGGATTACCTGCCTGCGCCGATCGACGTTCCCCCCATTCAAGGCCTGCTGCCCGATGGCACCGAGGCCATGCGGCCTTCGGACGACAGCGCCCCCTTCAGCGCCCTGGCCTTCAAGGTGATGGCCGATCCCTTCGGCAAACTGACGTTCATCCGCATGTATTCGGGTGTGCTCCAGAAGGGCAGCTACGTGCTCAATTCCACCAAGGACAAGAAGGAGCGCATTTCCCGTCTGATCATTCTCAAGGCCGATGATCGTGAGGAAGTGGACGAACTTCGTGCCGGTGATCTTGGCGCCGTTCTTGGTCTGAAGGACACCACCACCGGAGACACACTCTGCGTGGAAAATGATCCGATCATTCTAGAATCCCTCTACATCCCCGAGCCGGTGATCTCGGTGGCTGTGGAGCCCAAGACCAAGGGCGACATGGAGAAACTATCGAAGGCGTTGCAGTCTCTTTCAGAAGAAGATCCCACCTTCCGAGTTCGCACCGATCCGGAAACCAACCAGACCGTGATCGCTGGCATGGGCGAGCTCCACCTGGAAATCCTTGTGGACCGGATGCTGCGCGAATTCAAGGTGGAGGCCAACATCGGCGCCCCTCAGGTGTCCTATCGGGAAACTATCCGCGCCAGCTCCAAGGGTGAGGGCAAATTTGCCCGCCAGACCGGTGGCAAGGGCCAGTACGGCCATGTGGTGATCGAAATGGAGCCTGGAGAGCCAGGTTCCGGTTTCGAGTTCGTCAACAAGATTGTTGGCGGCATCGTGCCGAAGGAGTACATCGGCCCTGCCGAACAGGGCATGAAGGAGACCTGCCAGTCAGGCGTGATCGCCGGCTTCCCGATGATCGATGTGCGGGTCACCATGGTCGATGGGTCCTACCATGATGTGGACTCGTCGGAAATGGCCTTCAAGATCGCCGGCTCGCTGGCCTTCAAAGACGGCGTCAAGAAGTGCAATCCCGTACTGCTTGAACCGATGATGAAGGTCGAGGTCGAAGTTCCCGAGGATTTCCTCGGCTCGATCATCGGTGACCTCTCCTCCCGCCGCGGCCAGGTGGAGGGGCAGTCCGTCGATGACGGACAGTCCAAGGTGCAGGCCAAGGTACCGTTGGCCGAGATGTTCGGCTACGCCACCCAGCTCCGATCCATGACCCAGGGTCGGGGTATCTTCTCGATGGAATTCAGCCATTACGAGGAAGTTCCTCGCAACGTGGCCGAGGCCATCATCTCCAAGAATCAGGGCAATTCCTGATCTTCTCTCTACTCACTAACCCCCCGATTCTTCCCTTCCATGGCTCGCGAGAAGTTCGAAAGGAACAAGCCTCACGTCAACATCGGCACCATTGGCCACGTTGACCACGGCAAAACCACCCTGACGGCTGCTATCACCAATGTGCTGGCGTCCCAGGGCATGGCCAAGGCCCAGGCCTACGACGAAATCGACGGCGCTCCCGAAGAGAAAGAGCGGGGCATCACGATCAATACAGCCCACGTTGAGTACGAAACCAACAAGCGGCACTATGCCCACGTCGACTGCCCTGGCCACGCGGATTATGTGAAGAACATGATCACCGGTGCCGCCCAGATGGACGGCGCCATCCTGGTGGTTGCCGCCACTGACGGCCCGATGGCCCAGACCAAGGAGCACATCCTGCTGGCCAAGCAGGTGGGCGTGCCCGCCTTGGTGGTCTTCCTCAACAAGAAGGACATGGTCGACGACGAGGAGATCCTCGAACTCGTCGAACTGGAGATGCGTGAGCTGCTGAGCAGCTACGACTTCCCCGGCGATGACATCCCGATTGTGGCTGGCTCCGCCCTCAAAGCCCTGGAGTACATCCAGGGTGGCAAGAAGGCCGTGCGTGGTGAAGACGAGTGGGTCGACAAGATCCTCGATCTGATGGATGCCGTTGACGAGGCCATCCCCGAGCCCGAGCGCGAGATCGACAAGCCCTTCCTGATGGCGATCGAAGACGTGTTCTCGATCACCGGTCGTGGCACCGTGGCCACCGGCCGGATTGAGCGCGGCAAGGTGAAAGTGGGTGAAACCGTCCAGATCGTGGGCATCCGCGACACCCGCGAGACCACCGTGACCGGGGTCGAAATGTTCCGCAAGCTGCTCGATGAGGGCATGGCAGGCGACAACGTCGGCCTGCTGCTGCGTGGCATTCAGAAGGAAGACATCGAGCGCGGCATGGTGCTCGTCAAGCCCAACTCGATCAAGCCCCACACCAAGTTCGAGGGCGAGGTGTATGTGCTCAAGAAGGAAGAGGGCGGCCGCCACACCCCCTTCTTCGCTGGCTATCGCCCGCAGTTCTACATCCGCACCACGGATGTGACCGGCCAGATCACCGCCTTCACCTCCGATGACGGGGAGAACGTGGAAATGGTCATGCCCGGCGACCGCATCAAGATGAGTGCCGAACTGATCTGCCCGGTCGCCATTGAGCAGGGCATGCGCTTCGCCATCCGCGAAGGTGGTCGCACCATCGGTGCCGGCGTGGTCTCCAAGATCGTCGCCTGAGCCGGCTTGCCGCCGCTGCTGATCTAGGTTGAAGGGGTCGGGGCCCAAAACCCCGCCCCTTTTCGTGCACCTCGACAACCCATCCCTCCCGCCGACCCTGTCAGGTCGGTCTTCCTGCGCGCCCCTCCATGTCCACTGCCATCGCCCAGCAGAAGATCCGCATCCGTCTGAAGGCCTTTGACCGCCGCATGCTGGATCTCTCCTGCGAAAAAATCATCGAAACCGCCGATCACACCGCTGCCACGGCCATCGGTCCGATTCCCCTGCCCACCAAGCGCAAGATCTACTGCGTGCTGCGCTCGCCCCACGTGGACAAAGATTCCCGCGAGCACTTCGAAACCCGCACCCACCGCCGCATCATCGATATCTACAGCCCCACCTCCAAAACCATCGACGCCTTGATGAAGCTGGATCTCCCCAGTGGTGTCGACATTGAAGTCAAGCTCTGAAGCTGTCGCTTTCTCAGAGGCTTGATGACGCACCCCCGTTGCCGGTCCATCCGGTGGCGGGGGTGTTCTTTCTAGGATCAACCATTCTTGACCACCCCGTTGCACGCCTCTCCGCCTGTACTGAGCCCCTGCTGCGCCACCGCATCGAGCAGCCGTCCAGCTGGACCGGGGCGAGCCTTCACCTGGGCAGGAATCACGGCATGACCAGCACCACGACCATCCGGGAACTGCCCTTGTTCCCCCTGCCCGATGTGGTGCTGTTCCCGCAGGAAGTACTGCCGTTGCACATCTTCGAGCCGCGTTACCGGATGCTGCTCAGCACGGTGATGGCCGAGGATCGACGCTTCGGGGTGGTGCGCTGGGATCCTCAGGAGCAGCGGATGGCGTCGGTGGGGTGCTGTGCCGAAATCCTGCACTGCCAGACCCAGCCGGACGATCGCAGCAACATCGTGACCATGGGCCAGCAGCGCTTCCGGGTGCTGGAGATCGTGCGCGAAGCCCCCTTCCGGGTGGGGCTCGTGAGCTGGATCGAGGATGAAGTCTCGAGCAGCCACGACGACCTGCAGACTCTCACCGCCGCTGTGACCCAGGCCCTGCAGGACGTGGTCGAACTGACCGGAAAGCTGGTGGGCAAGCCCGCTCAGCTGCCCAACGACCTGCCGGATCTGCCCCGGGAACTCTCGTTCTGGATCGGCTCCCATCTGGGTGGCCCCGTGGCCGACGAGCAGCAGGCCCTGCTGGAGCTCACCGACACCGGCGACCGCCTGCGGCAGGAATACGACCTTCTCGACCAGACACGCCGCCAGCTCGCCGCCCGTACCGTTCTGATGGACACCTTCCGTGATCTCTCGGACGGTGAGTCCGACGCAGAATCCGGTGGGGATCCAGAGGATGGCTCCGAGCCTCGCGGCCAGGGCTGAACCATGGCGAACCTGACCCTGCCCCTCGTGGGGACAGCCCTGCTGGCCGGTGGCCTGGTCGGGGCGGTCTGGCTGTGGCAGCGCCAACGGCGCAGCTTCTCCAGCACCGCCAGCGTGGCGGCGGCCTACGACCGCTGGACCGAAGACCAGCTGCTGGAGCGCCTCTGGGGCGAGCATGTGCACCTGGGCCACTACGGCACTCCGCCGCGCCGCTGCGACTTCCGCGCTGCCAAGGCCAGCTTCGTGCATGAGCTGGTGCGCTGGAGCGGCCTCGATCAGCTGCCGCCGGGCAGTCGGGTGCTCGACGTGGGCTGTGGCATCGGAGGCAGCGCCCGCATCCTGGCCCGCGACTATGGCTTCAACGTGCTGGGCATCAGCATCAGCCCCGCCCAGATCGCTCGTGCCCAGGCCCTCACGCCAGCCGAACTCACCTGCAGCTTCGCGGTGATGGACGCCCTGGCCCTCGATCTGGAGCCCGCCAGCTTCGATGCCGTGTGGAGCGTGGAGGCCGGTCCGCACATGCCTGACAAGCAGCGCTACGCCGATGAGCTGTTGCGGGTGCTGAAACCGGCGGGCCTGCTGGCAGTGGCGGACTGGAACCGGCGCGACCCGGCCGATGGGCACCTGAACCGAGTGGAGCGTTGGGTGATGCGCCAGTTGCTCGAGCAATGGGCCCACCCGGAGTTCGCCAGCATCCGCTCGCTGCAGCACAACCTGGAAACAAGCCCCTGGGGCGGTGGCATCCAGATCAGCACCGGCGATTGGAGCAACCAGACCCAACCCTCCTGGATCGAGTCGATCCTCGAGGGTGTGCGCCGGCCCGGGGCCGTGCTGGGCCTCGGCCCCGGCGCCGCCCTGCAGGGCCTGAGGGAAACGCCGACCCTGCTGCTGATGGACTGGGCCTTCCGCACCGGAATGATGCAGTTCGGAGTGTTCCGCGGCCGGAAAGGCGACTAGGCGACCTCTGCGTTGGCGGGAGTCGCCGCTGCAGCAGAGTCCGCTGCATCCGCTTCGGCCAGGTTGGTGATCGGATAGGCCCCGAACAGCATGACGTGCTCACACAGGGGCCGCAGGCGGTCTAGCGAGCGCTCGAGCCGGGCAGTGGCGTCGGTGGGATCCGACGCGATGAACTCCAGATCGACAAAGAAGATGTATTCCCCCATCTCCCGTTTGGATGGGCGCGATTCGATCCGGCTCATGTTGAGCCCCTCCGCAGCGAAGCACTGCAGGGCCTCCAGCAGCGCGCCGGGGCGATTGGCCTGCAACGAGAAGGCGAGGCTGGCCAGCGCACCGACCCGGGCGCGGGGGCCGCGGCGCAACAGCAGAAAGCGGGTGCAGTTGCCCGGCACATCGTTGATCGGGTAGGCCAGCACCTCCAGACCGTGTTCGGCGGCGGCCTCCCGCGACGCAATGGCGCCGCGGAAGCGGCTGCCGGCCACCAGCCGGGCCGCCTCGGCGGTTGAGCTGGTGGGCAACTGCACGGCTGCAGGCAGCTGGGCCGCGAGCCACTGACCGCACTGGGCCAGGGCCTGGGGGTGGGAGAGCACTTCGCTGATGTCGGCCAGGCTGCCGCTGCCCATCAGGGCGTGGCGGATGGGCAGCACCAGCGCCCGGGCAATGGTGAGATCGGGATGCTCCCACAGCGCATCCAGGCAGGTGGTGACGCCACCTTCCACCGAGTTTTCCACCGGCACCACCGCCGCCTCACAGTCCCCATCGGCCAGAGCCCGGATCACGGCACGGATCTCCCGCTGCGGCACCAGCTGGGGATCGGCGATCTCCTCCAGACGCGCCAAATGCCCGGCCGCCTGTTCGCCGTAGGTGCCCGTCGGGCCAAGGAAGGCAAGGCGCATGGACTCGGGACTGCTCACGGTGGACCGATAAGATCATGCCGCGTCGGCCTGCCGGCCATGCCCGTGGCCTTCAGCGCCAGCCAGTCGCTGAAACTTTCCCTGCCCGCCGAGGACTGCGATCGGGTCGGGCTGCTGCCTCCCTACCTCGACGATGAGGAGCGCGTCATCGGCGCCCTGCTCGATCCCAGTCAGCTGGAGCGATTGGAGGCGGGCCGCTACCGCTACGCCGTCACCCGGCTGCAGGTGTTCCAACTGCAGATTCAGCCGGTGGTGGAGCTGCAGGTGCGGCGCCAGCCTGGCCGGATCGAGCTCAACGCCATCGACTGCGAACTGGAGGGCCTGGGTCTGATCGACGACTTCCAGCTGACCCTGCAGTCGTGGCTGGAGGCTGCGGATACCGGTCTGGAGGGGGAGGCCACCCTGGCGGTGACCGTGAGCCAGCCACCGCTGCTGAAGCTGATCCCCACCAAGGTGCTCGAAGCGACCGGTCACTCGGTGCTCAGCCGCATCCTGCTGGGCATCAGAACCCGGGTGGGGCAGCAGCTGCTGGGGGACTTCCGGGACTGGTGCACGCAGGTTTGAGAAAACTGCGGCGGTGCAGTGCGGTGGGGCCCAGCCGCTGCAGCGCCTCGCGATGTTGGGCCGTGCCATAGCCCCGGTGCCGTTCGAGGCCATAGCCGGGGAACTGCAGGGCCAGCCGTTCGAGCAGGGCATCGCGGCACTGCTTGGCGAGCACGCTCGCCGCCGAGATGGCCGGGCAGCGGGCATCGCCGCCCACCAAAGCGCGCTGCTCACCGGACCAGCCCCGCAGGGGCAAGTTGCCATCCACGAGCACAAGCTGGGGCGGCCTGGGCAGGCGTTGCAGAGCGCGGTGCATCGCCCGCTCCGTGGCCGGCCGGATGCCATACCGATCAATCTCGGCAGCGCTGGCCTGACCGATCGCCCAGGTGAACGCCTCGGCCTCGATCAGCGGCACCAGGGCAGCGCGGCGGCGGGCCGTGAGCTTCTTGCTGTCGGTGAGCCCCGCCGAGACCAGGGAGTGGGACGCCTGGGCAGACAGGATCACCGCCGAGGCGAACACCGGACCGAACAGACAGCCGCGACCCACTTCGTCCATTCCAGCGCAGAGCAGCGGATCACGCTCCTGCCAGGACTCGAGCGGCGGCGGCACCATGACACCGAACTCAACCGCTGGCAGAGGAGCGGCGGCGGCGGCGGCGGGGCTCGCCATTGTCCTCGGGTTCTGCAGCCGCTTCGGCGGGAACCTCCGCGGCAATCGCCACGGCCACGACCAAGGGCTCGGCGACGGCCGCTGACGAGCGGCTGCGACTGCGGCGAGGCGCCGCATGGCTGGCCGCGGGATGGCTGGGCACGGTCACCGTGACCACGTCTTCGGGACCCTGATCAACGGGCAGGGGCGTAATCGCCACTGGGGCCGGTCCGATCGGCGCGAACTCACTGAGCATCGATCCCCCAACCGCCTGGGTGGCAAGAGGAGTGGCCTCAGCGTGGGTGCGGCCGTTGCTGCCGACGTCTCCACCGCGACCACGGCGGCGACGGCGCGGGCCGGAGGCCGCCATCTGCTGGCGGGCCTCCTCCAGCACCAGCTCGGGATCCACACCTGGACGGGCGATCCGCACCACGACGTTGTCGGAAGCAGGGGGCGCATCCAGCAGCAGGGAGGGATTGAGGCCCATCCAGCCGTATACGAGCTCCTGATCCGGCTCCATGGGCACCACCACCACCTGGGGCTCCTGGCGCCGCGGGCCGGACTCGGTCGCCGGAGTCGGGATGGCAGCAGGAGCCTCGGCAGGCGCAGCGCCCTCGGAGCCGTCCTCGATGGCGCTGGGGAAGGTGGTCAACTCAGGCAGCTCACTGCCAGAACCAGCACGACCGCCCCGGCCTCCACGCCGCCTGCGGCCACTGCCACTGGCCTCCGCGGCGCCGGGACTGGCCACCTCTGCTCGGGCCGATGCCGCCGAACGCACCAGACCGGTCATCGTGGCCAGGGGCTGAAGCGTGTCCTGGCCGGGCAGTACCGCCACGTGGCCGAGACCGCCACAGCTGGGGCAGGCGCGACCGAACAGCTCGTAAAGATTCTGGCCCTGCCGTTTGCGGGTGAGCTCCACCAGACCCAGCTCGGTGAGCTGGGCAATCTGGGGGCGGGCCGCATCGTGGCGCACCGCATCGGTGAAGTACTCGAGCAGCTGCAGCTGATCGCGGCGCGAGTCCATATCGATGAAGTCGATGATCACGACGCCACCGATGTTGCGCAGCTTCAGCTGACGGGCGATTTCAACCGCCGCCTCACAATTGGTCCACAGCACCGTTTCCCGGGCGTTGGCGGAGCGGGTGAAGGAACCGGAGTTCACATCGATCACGGTGAGAGCCTCGGTGGGCTCGATGATCACGTAGCCGCCCGAGGGCAGATCGACCCGGGGCTTGAGTGCATCGCGGATCGCCGCATTGACGCGGAAGTGCTCCAGGATCTCGCTGGGCTCCTGGTGAAATTCGACCAGGAGATTGGCCTGATCCGCGCCGAGGAAGGCATTGACCCGTTCCACCGCTGCGTGGGTGTCGACCACCACCCGCACCACCTCAGGCGTGTAGAGATCGCGCAGCACCCGATGGACGAAATCCTCATCCCGGTTGAGCAGGGTGGGCGGACTGGCCGTCTCGGCAGCCTGCTGGATGCCTTCCCACTGGCGCAGCAGGGATTCGAGATCGTCGATCAGCAGATCTTCGCTGACGCCCTCAGCTTCGGTGCGGATCAGCAGGCCGGCTCCCGGGGGCTTGATCAAGACGCCGAGAGCCCGCAGGCGGTTGCGCTCGTTCTCGCCATTGATCCGGCGGGAGATGTTCACCCCCTGACCGTGGGGCTGGAGCACCAGAAAACGCCCCGGCAGGGTGAGGTTGCCGGTCAGGCGAGGGCCTTTGGTGCCGGTGGGTTCCTTCATCACCTGCACCAGCACGGTCTGGCGCGGCGCCAGCAGCTCAGTGATGCCGGCAGCCCCTTTGCGGAGCCGGAGGGGCCCGAGATCGGTGACGTGAATGAAGCCGTTCTTTTCGCTTTCGCCGATGTTGACAAAAGCGGCGTCGATCCCGGGCAGCACGTTTTCAACGGTGCCGAGATAGACGTCGCCAATCTGGTAGCGGCCCTGGGCCACGACCAGTTCATCAACACGCTCGTCGTTGAGAACCGCGGCGATCCGCAGGTGCTCGGCAATGACGATCTGCTGGGGCATGGAAAAATTCTGGGCGCGAAAGAGCGCCGCCAAAGGTGGATCGACCCGCCCCTCAGAGGACCCTGCGAGGCGATAGCGCGTGCATCAGCACGCCGGTGGAACTGTCAGCGGAACGGCAAGCCTGCGACAGCCCATCCGGAAGTAATTGAAGACGCAGACGCGCTGCGTCAGACAAACCGCGGAGGAACGTCCGGGGAAGTGGGTCGCCAGAGAAGCGACTTGTTCGAAGAAACGTTCTGGCGGCGGAATGCTCGATCCGACCGTCGTTGGAAAGACCGGCGAACTTTTCTGCCGTCCTGTAGGCAAATTAGCACGCCCGCAAGATCAGCCCCTGCCGCTGGGTTCTGGAGGCCCGCAGTCGACAGCCCAAAGCCTCGTCGAGCCAGTGGATCACCTGCTCCGGCCGCAGACTGCGCCCCTGGGGATCCACCCAGGCCCGGACCGTCACAACCGCTTCAGCGGCATGGAGGCCGGCGCCAGCGCTGGTGTCCACGGCGAGGTCGAGCAGATAGGGCCGGCAGTCCCGCTGCCGCGGCCGGCCTTTTTTGTCGGTGTCCGCCCAGGGAAGCGATTCGGCCTGGAGTACGGCCGCCACTGCCGCCTGCCAGCGAGGGAACGACAAGAGCTGCTGCTCAACCAGCTCCGGGTCTGCCTCAGCCCTGGGGGCATCAGGCTCCACAGGGCTGGCCGTAAACTGCCACAAGGCCGCCTCCACCTCCTGGGAGAGGCTGGGGCCGAACACCGCCACCTCCCCGACCGAGAGCAGGCGGAACTCCGCGGGCAGCTCAGCCTGCAGCGCCTGGCGCACCGCCGCCGGATCGCAGGCCTCGGTGAACTCCAGATCCATCCATTCCCCCAGGCCCTCCACCCCCAGCGGCAACGAGAGCGCGAACTGCAACCGGGGCAGGGGATGAAACCCACCGGTGAAGCTCACCGGCAGACCACTGCGCCGCAGGGCCCTCTCCAGTAGCCGCACCGTGTCGAGATGGCTGATCAGGGCCAGGGAGCCGGTCTTGGCGAACCCGAAGCGCAGCCGGAACACCCGCTCGCTGGCCGGGGCACGCTGCGCCTCCAGGGGCGGAATCGGCGGCGGCGCGATCACCACGTTGTGTCCCAGTTCCGGGCCGCAGACACCGCAACTGCTGCAACCGGCGAAGGAACAATCCGGCACCACCAGGGCCGCCAGGGCCCGTTGCAGATCCTCGGCCAGCCAGCGTTTCTCCAGCCCCGCATCGATGTGATCCCAGGGCAGGGGCTGGGCGCAGAACGCCTCCAGATCCTCGGCCGAGAGGGCCTCGGCGCTGCTCCAGGCCCCCATCTCCAGGGCCCGGTAGCGACCCCCCAGGCCGGCGGCCTCGATGGCGGCGGTCCAGGCGGCATGGGTTCGATCGGCCGACTCGAACCAGGCATCGAGACCGGCGCCGGCCCGCCAGGCCGCCTCGAGCACCGGCGCCAGGCGTCGGTCGCCGCGGCCGACGAAATCCTCGATCGCCGACAGGCGCACGTCTGTGACATTGGTCTTGATGCCGCGCAGCTGGCGCAGGGCGGAGCGCAACAGCTGCTGACGCCGCACAAACTCGGCGGTTGAAACGCTGTGCCACTGGAAGGGCGTGTGGGGCTTGGGCGTGAAGTTGCTGATCGTGAGATTCAGCTCCAGCCGGCCCAGATCGGCGCAGTCGCGTTGCAGGGCGCGGCAGGTCTCGGCGATGCCGAGCACATCGGCATCGGTTTCACCCGGCAGACCGATCATGAAATAGAGCTTCACCTTGCGGTAACCGCTCTGCATCGCCGTGCGAATGCCTCGCAGCAGCTCCGCGTCGGTGAGGCCCTTGTTGACGATGTCGCGCAGGCGCTGGGTCCCGGCCTCCGGCGCAAAGGTGAGCCCCCCCTTGCGGGTGCCGCCGAGGATATGGGCGATGTTCTCGTCGAAGCGATCCACCCGCTGGCTGGGCAGGGTGAGGCTCACATTGCGCTCGGCCAGCCGGTTGCGCAGTTCCACACCCACCGCCGGCAGGGCCAGGTAGTCGCTGCAACTGAGCGACAGCAGCGAGAAATCGCTGTAGCCGGTGCGTCGCATCCCCTCCTCCACCGCCTCGATCACCGCCTCCGGTTCGACATCGCGGGCCGGACGGGTGAGCATGCCCGGCTGGCAGAAGCGGCAACCACGGGTGCAGCCGCGCCGGATCTCCACGGTGAGGCGGTCGTGCACCGTTTCGATGTGGGGCACCAGCCCCATGGCGTAGTGGGGCATCGGCGTGGCAGTGCGGCGCTGGATCCGCGGCGGCAGCCCTGGCTCGATGGGCTGCAGGCTCACCCCATCGGCACCTGGGCCGTAGAGAGCCGGCACGTACACCCCCGGCACCTGGGCCAGATCGCGCAGCAGGGCGCGGCGGCTGAGGCCGGCGGCACGGGCCTCCGCCACCACCAGGCCGATCTCCGGCAGCAGCTCCTCGCCATCGCCGAGGGCGACGAAATCGAAGAAGGCGGCATAGGGCTCGGGGTTGCTGGTGGCCGTGGGACCACCGGCGAAGATCAACGGCGGCGCGGCGGGATCATCCAGGGGCAGGTCTCCCCGATCGGCGGCGCGGATCGGGATGCCGGCCAGCTCCAGCATCGTGAGGATGTTGGTGCCGCCCAGTTCGTAGCTGAGGCTGAAGCCAAGGATGTCAAAGGCCGCCAGGGGGCGGCGGCTCTCCACCGCGAACAGGGGCTGCCGCCGTTGCCGCAGCCGGTCGGCCAGGTCAGGGGCGGGTAGGTAGGCCCGATCACAGAGCTGAGCGGGAACCGCATTGAGAATCGAATAGAGAATGATGTGGCCGGTGTTGCTCGCCCCCACCTCGTAGACCTCGGGATAGGTGAGGGCCCAGCGCACCCCAGCCGCTCGCCAGTCGCGCTCCCAGTCGCGCGGCATCACCCCCAGCTCGTTGCCCAGGTAACGGGCGGGCTTGCTGATGCCCAGATCGACCAGGGCATCGAAATCGATCGGGGCAGAGCCAGCCTCAGCAGAGACAGCTCCGGCAGACACAGCGTCGTCAGACAGAGCCGTGGCGGCGGGAGCGGTGGAAGGCACGGCGGGCACGGCTTGGCAGAGCTTGATGCTATGCAGCGCCGCAGGCGGCACCAGAGCCGGTGGTCTGCTGTGCGGCTCAGATCAAGGGCCACTGCCGTAGGACAATCCCGCCAGCGACTCCAGCTGCGGCGCAGCCCTCTCTTGCAATGGTTCAGGTCAACGGCAACTACCTCAAGCTCAAGGCGGGCTACCTGTTCCCCGAGATCGCCCGACGGGTCAAGGCTTTCAGCGAGGCCAACCCCGAGGCCGCCATCATTCGCCTGGGCATCGGCGATGTGACCGAACCGCTGCCCGAGGCCTGCCGCACCGCCATGAAGGCCGCCGTGGATGCGATGGGCACCCGCGAGGGCTTCCACGGCTACGGCCCCGAGCAGGGCTATCTGTGGCTGCGCGAGAAGATCGCCGCCACCGACTTCCAGGCCCGCGGCTGTGCGATCACGGCCGAGGAGATCTTCGTCTCCGACGGCTCCAAGTGCGACAGCAGCAACATCCTCGACATCCTCGGCGAGGGCAACCGCATCGCCGTGACCGATCCGGTGTATCCGGTGTATGTGGACAGCAACGTGATGGCCGGCCGCACCGGCGACGCCGATGCCGCGGGTCAGTACGGCGGCCTCACCTACCTGCCGATCACCGCCGAGAATGGCTTCACGGCCCAGATCCCCACAGGCCAGGTGGATCTGATCTACCTCTGCTTCCCGAACAACCCCACCGGCGCGGTGGCCACCAGGGAGCAGCTCAGGGCCTGGGTGGACTACGCCCGCGCCAACGAGGCCCTGATCCTGTTCGATGCCGCCTACGAGGCCTTCATTCAGGACCCGGAACTGCCCCATTCGATCTATGAAATCGAAGGGGCCCGCGAGTGCGCGATCGAGTTCCGCTCCTTCTCCAAGAATGCGGGCTTCACCGGCACCCGCTGCGCTCTCACCGTGGTGCCTCGCGGCCTGATGGGCACTGCCGCCAATGGCGAGAAGGTGGAGCTGTGGGGCCTGTGGAACCGGCGCCAGTGCACCAAGTTCAACGGAGTGAGCTACATCGTGCAACGGGGGGCCGAGGCCGTGTATTCACCCGAAGGGCAGGCCCAGGTGAAGGCCCTGATCGACTTCTACATGGAGAACGCCGCGATCATCCGCCAGGAGCTCAGCGCCGCTGGGCTGCAGGTGTATGGCGGCGAGCAGGCCCCCTACGTCTGGCTGAAGACCCCCGAGGGCGTGGATTCCTGGGGTTTCTTCGATCGGCTGTTGAGCCAGGCCCATGTGGTGGGCACCCCCGGCAGCGGCTTCGGTGCCGCCGGTGAGGGCTACTTCCGCCTCTCGGCCTTCAACAGCCGCGCCAATGTGGAGGAGGCGATGCGCCGGGTGCGGGCCCTGTGAGTCAGCTGATCTCCAATCCTGCCCTGCGGCCGCAAGCCCAGGGCGAATCGATACAGTTGGGCCAGGTCATGCTGGAGACCCTCATGACACCTCCTTCCCTGGCGCTGTCTGTGGCTGATGCCTCCAGGATCCACGTGTTGGATGCTGCCGCTGGCGCCAACCCACGCGCCACCGCCACACCCAGCCGTTCCCCCGGCGGGGCGGCGGTGATCGAAAAGACGACGGAGCGGGTGCGCAAGCCCTCCCCCCGTTACAAGGTGCTGCTGCACAACGATCCGGTCAACTCCATGGAATACGTGGTGACGACCCTGCGCCAGGTGGTCCCCTCCCTCAGCGAGCAGGACGCGATTGCCGTGATGCTGGAAGCCCACAACACCGGCGTGGGCCTGGTCATCGTCTGTGATCTGGAGCCGGCGGAGTTCTACTGCGAAACCCTCAAAGGCAAGGGGCTCACCAGCACGATCGAACCGGAGACATGAGCCTGGCCGGTGCCGCCGGCCCCTGGCGCTGGCTGGCGGGGCTGCTCTACGTGCCCCTGCTCTATGGAGCGGGATGGTTGCTGGCCCTGCCCCTGCCCCTGGAGCCAGTGGATCGCCCCCTGATCGGCACCGGCTTCACCCTGGCCCTGTTCCTGCTCAGCCTGCCCCTCTGGGTGGGCCGGATGTGGCGGCAGCAGGCCCCCTGGACGTCGCTGGGGGTGCTCGGCCCCGCACCGGCTGTGCTGCGGGCGCTGCTGCGGGGCCTGATCAAGGCCCTGCTGTTGTTGCTGGTCCTCAGCCTGGCACTGGTGCTGGGCGGCTGGGCCCGCTGGCAGGGAGCCGTGGCTCCGAGCGATTGGATCAACGCCCTGCTGCTGATGCTTGGGGTGGGCTTCGCCGAGGAACTGGTCTTCCGGGGCTGGCTCTGGGGCGAACTCACCCAGCTGCTGGGGGGCAGCCGCTCGGCAGGCCAGAGGGCCCTGCTGGCCCAGGCCGTTCTGTTCAGCCTGGTGCACACCCGCTTCAACCTGGCTCCGGCTGGGCTGCTGGCCCTGCTGGGCGGACTGGGGCTGCTGGGCCTGGTGCTGGGCCTGCAGCGCCGCGCCGATGGGGGCCTGCTCTGGGGCGCCATCGGGCTGCACGGCGGCCTGGTGGGGGGCTGGTTCCTGCTGCAGGGCAGCCTGCTGCAACTGTCGAACCAGGCCCCGGCCTGGCTGGTGGGTCCGGGAGAGGTGGCCCCCAACCCGATCGGTGGGCTGGTGGGCTGGCTCGGCCTGGGGGCACTGCTCTGGGTGAGGCGGCGCTGGTGGGCCCCGTCGAGTGGCTGAGCGTTCAGCTGAGTACCTGCTCAAAGCACTGTTTGCTCAACGCACCGCTTACTGAAGTCATTGCTTGGCTCAATGCACCGCCGTAGCGAGAGCCCGCCTCCCCTCCACCGGCGCATGCAGGGCCTCCTCCAGGGGAGCGGTGCCGTAGTCGCGCTCGAGCAGGGCCATCACGGTGCGACCGAAATCGGCCGGGTTGCGTTCGAAGGCCTCCAGACAGATCCGGCCGAAGGTGCTGCCCATCGGCTCGGGGTTCCAGAGCAGCTTGCGGGCCGTCCAGGGGAGCATGCTCATCGGGTCGTAGCCCGGCTGGATCAGGCCCTGCTCGAAGCCGTACTGCTCCAGATGGGTGTGGGGCTGCAGGCCGATAAAGAAGATGGCCGGCTCCACCTTGTCGGCCCCGAAGATCTTCTCCAGCTCGCGGTGATAGGCCACGGTCTGGCGGATCGTCTCGGGCCGCTCATCGATCACGTTGAACGAATAGTTCACCGACACATGCTCGCGGAAACCGGCCCGGGCCAGCAGGCGGCAGTTCTCTAAAACAGTGCGCAGGTTGTAGCCCATGCGCATCTTGCGCACCAACTCCTGGGAGCCGGAGGTGATGCCGATCTCGAAGTAGTCCATGCCGGTGGCCACCATCAGCTCGGCCAGCTCGGCATCGATGTTGTCGGCGCGGATATAGGCGGCCCAGCGGATGTCGGTCATGCCGTCCGCCTGGATCGCCCGCAACAGCTGCTTGGCGTCTTCGATGTAGCGGCGGGCGGGGATGAACTGGGCATCGGTGAACCAGAAGCCGCGCACGCCCCGGTCGTAGAGCTGCCGCATCTCCCGCACCACCTCCTCCACCGGGTTCACCCGCACCGCCTTGCCTTCGACCACGGTGTAGACGCAATAGCAACAGTTGTGGGGGCAGCCGCGCTTGGTCTGCACGCCCACGTAGAAATCACCCCCGTCCAGGTACCAGTTCAGCTGGGGCCAGATCGTTTCGATGTAGGCGTAGTCGCAGGCGGTCTTGCTCAGGCTCAGCGGCTGCTCGTGAATCAGCCCGGGCCTTGGCGCTTCACCCACCACATAACAGCGGTCGCCACTGAGGGAGTCCCCCCGCAGCAGCTTCTCGAGCAGGGGCTCGCCCTCTCCCACGGATACCACCGTGCCGCGGGGCAGGCTGCGGCCCAGCTGCTCATAGAACACACTCACGGCGCCGCCACCGATCACGGCACGGGCCTCGGGGGCAAAGCGCCGTGCCCGCCGCAGTCCGCGACGCACCAGCCGCAGATTGCGCCACAACTCGCCGTAGAAGGCACCCATCAGTCGCAGACCGCCCATGGCACCGCGCAGGCGCCGCAGGGGATTGCGGGCATAGAACACTTCGAAGGAATTCTGCAGCGGGTTGCCGCCACGCCCGTCCACCGGCGCATAAATCTGGATGTCTCGCCAGGAGAACACCAGCAGGGTGGGACGGAAAGCCTCGATCGTGTGGAGCAGCACCCGCTCCACATCCAGCACCGGCAGGGCCGCCAGATCCAGAATCCGCTGCGGCAACTCCGGGAAAGCCTTGTGCAGATGATCGGCCAGGTAGATGGGCCCGATCGGGAAGATGGGATTACAGGGCAGCCGCACCAGCAGAACCCGCTGCTGGCTCGGGGCGCTCCGATCAGGCAGGGTGCTCACTCCGATGGGGCTCCGGCGGGGTCAACGGTGGGGATGGGCGGACGCTAACAAGCACATCCGGAGGGCGAGGCGGCCAGCCCGGGGACAGAGGGAGGGGAAGCCGCCCATCCCAGAAACTTCATGAACCCCCTTTACAGAACCGCAACATTCCGTTACGGTCGTTACAGGCGGAGCACCGCCGTGGAGGGGTTTCCCTCACCGGACCCCGTCCATACCTCTTCCGGAGCCTTCAGGCCCTGGATTACCAA
>NZ_JAHLYT010000003.1 GCF_025128095.1 Synechococcus sp. CS-1328
CAACCAATGCCTTGCAGTCAGGCCAACGATGCCGAAATCGGTCTGTTTGCGGATCTGATAGCCGCCGATCCGACTTTTTGAGCCAGAAATCCACTGATGCCTGTGGAAAACGGACTCGTGGGTTGGTTTATCAGCAAACTCCTAAAGGGCCCGCTTGATCGCATAGATCGACAGTTCATCGCTGACATCTTCCGCCAGGTCGGCAATGCCATCCAGGGCATCGACCGCATCGCGCACATGCAGCTTCTGGACCAAGGACAGACTGGATGAGAAGATCATCCGCTTCAGTCTCACCGCCGAGCGATCGGCCTCAGACTCATAAACCCGAATCTCGTAGATATGGTCGCGAACCGCCACAGGATTCCTGAAGAACGCACGTGCCGCCATCACGGTGGCCTGCACGCTCTTGATCACAACGGCAAGTAGATTCTTGAGCTCCTCCAGAAATTCGGTGGCGCCCTTGTCCACGGTTGGATACTCAATCATGAATTCCTGGAAGCGGTCGACCACCACATCCAGAAGGCCATAGAGATCACTCAGCAGGCTTAGGACATCCCCGCGGAAATCGGGGATCAGCATCTCGCTGTAGAGCGTGCCTACCACGGATCGGCGAATCTCGTTGCAACGGGCTTTCAGGCCATTCATCTGCAGAAGCTTCTCCTCGCAGGCGTCGTTGACCCCTTGCTCCAAGAGCAGCAGCAGGCCCCGCTCGAAATAGATCACCCCCTCGGA
Organism: Synechococcus sp. CS-1328; assembly: GCF_025128095.1. Classification (GTDB taxonomy): domain Bacteria; phylum Cyanobacteriota; class Cyanobacteriia; order PCC-6307; family Cyanobiaceae; genus CBW1002. Next base: position 733 of record NZ_JAHLYT010000003.1, read on the forward strand.
GATCTTGTCTAGGAATTCATCAATCTTTCCCTCCAGGAACCTGGTCTTGCCGAACAGCTGCGGGGTTTCCTTCGACATGATGGCCCGAGGCTCTGGCGTGCTGAAAACGAAAGTCTGGCCAGTCGCTCCATCTGCCATCAAGTTAGGGCGAGGCCTTTTGAGGCCCCACAGGCTCCACAAACCGACACCCCCGTTGCCGTGATCGATCCCATGCCGTTGCGGGCTCAGATGCCTGCCCTCGCCAACAAGACCTACTTCAACTACGGCGGCCAGGGCCCCCTGCCCTCCCCGTCCCTGGAGGCGATCACAGCCGCATGGGCCACCATTCAGGAGCTGGGGCCGTTCACCGGGGCTGTGTGGCCCTACCTGGAGCAGATCACCTCCGCGTTGCGCCAGCGACTGGCTGCCTGGTTTGGGGTGTCGCCCCAGCGGGTGGCCCTCACCGAAAACGTGACCAGTGGCTGCGTGCTGCCGCTTTGGGGGTTGCCCTGGGAGCCGGGCGATCAGCTGCTGATCGGCGATTGTGAGCATCCCGGTGTGGTGGCCGCCTGCCGGGAGCTGGCCCAGCGCCAAGGGTTGAGCCTGGCCTGCCTGCCGGTGCAATGGCTGCGGAGCAGCAGCTGTTCCTGTGATGCCGCCGCCCTGGAGCAGGCGGTGCTGGAGCAGCTGCAGCGCAGCCTGCGGCCCCGTACCCGCCTGGTGGTGCTCTCCCACCTGCTCTGGAATACGGGCCAGGTGATGCCGATCGCGGCGGTGGCTGACCGCCTCGCCGCGCACCCCCGCAGGCCCTGGCTGCTGGTGGATGGGGCCCAGTCGCTGGGAAGTCTGCCCCTGGCAGAGGCGGGCGCGGCCAATGGTGCCGCCGCCGCCGATATCTACGGCTGCACTGGCCATAAGTGGTGCTGCGGCCCGGAAGGACTGGGAGCGGTGGTGCTCTCGGAGCGGCTGCTGGCGGAGGCTCGCCCCACCCTGATCGGTTGGCGCAGCCTCAGCAACGAAGGCCAGGCCGGCAGCGGCTTTCACCACGACGGCCGCCGCTTCGAGGTGGCGACCTCCTGCACACCACTGATGGCCGGGCTGACGTGCTCCCTGCAGCTGCTGGAGGCCCAGGGGAGTGCTGAGCAGCGGCTGGCCCGAATCCAGCTCCTGAGCCGGCAGCTGTGGGAGGGCTTGGGAACGTTGCCTGGCATTCAGCCCCTGCTCACGGCTCCGCCGCCGGCCGGGCTGGTGAGCTTTCAGCTGGAGGTGGCGACGGCTGAGCCCAGCGGCGGCGATGCCGCTCGGGCCAATGGGTTGGTCAAGGCCCTTGGCCAGAAAGGCATTTGGATCCGCAGCCTTGATGATCCGATCTGTCTACGGGCCTGCACCCACATCACCACCACCGAGGCGGAGGTGGAGCGGCTGCTCCAGAGCCTCGCGGAGATTTTGGCCGGGGAATCCGGCCTGTGCTGAGATCCCTTGCATGCATAAAAAAGCCGGTGCCCTTTCGAGCGCCGGCTTTGCATGGATGCCTTGATCGCGCAAAGCGACCCTCAGATGGGCTCTGAAGGAATCGTTCCGTCGACGGTGGTCTCGTGGGTGAGCAGGTTGCTGTAGACCCAGCCGGCCAGCAGGGCACCGGCGATCGGGGCCACCCAGAACAGCCACAGCTGACCCAGGGCCTCGCCGCCCACCCATAGAGCCACACCAGTGCTGCGCGCTGGATTGACCGAGGTGTTGGTGACGGGGATGCTGATCAGGTGGATCAGGGTGAGAGCCAGACCGATCGGCAGACCGGCGAAGCCCACAGGAGCCAGCTTGTCGGTGGTGCCGAGGATCACCAGCAGGAAGATGAAGGTGAGCACCACCTCGATCACCAGGGCGGCAACGAAGCCATAGCCACCGGGGGAGTGCGCCCCGAAACCGTTGGTGGCGAGGGGATTGCTGCCGGACAGCTCAAAGCCGGCACGGCCCGAAGCCACGAGCAGAATCAGGCCGCCGGCGATCACCGCACCGATCACCTGGGCGGCGATGTAGGGCAGCAGCAGGGAGCCGCGGAAGCGCCCGCCGGCCCAGAGGCCGAAGCTCACGGCTGGGTTGATGTGGCAGCCGGAGATGTGGCCGATGGCATAGGCCATCGTCAGCAACGTCAGGCCGAAGGCCAGGGAAACGCCGAGGAATCCCAGCCCCAGGGGGTTGGCGGCAGCGTTGTCGTAGGGGAAGTTGGCCGCGAGCACCGCACTGCCACAGCCGCCGAGTACGAGCCAGAAGGTGCCGATCAGTTCCGCCAGGAACTTCTTCGACACGGGAATGTCTTGGGCCATTAGTCAAAGTAACGCGTCTGCAAGATAGGAAACCATGGCAGCATTCCCCGCTGGACTGTCACAATGATCAGACAAACAGATCAGGCTCAAAAATTCAGGTGATCTCAGGACGCCATGGCCCGCAGTGCCTTCTCGGCCTCTTCGCGGTCATCGAAGTGGATCTTGGTGGTGCCGAGGATCTGGTAGTCCTCGTGGCCCTTGCCTGCGATCAGCACCAGGTCCTGCGGGCCGGCCTGGGCGATGGCACCAGCGATGGCCTTGGCCCGATCCACCTCCACGTCCATGGACGTGCTAACCGGGATGCCGGCCAGGACGTCTTCAAGGATCGCCTGGGGATCCTCGGTGCGGGGGTTGTCGGAGGTCACCACCACCTGATCGGCCAGGCGAGCCGCAATCGCGCCCATCAGGGGCCGCTTGGTGCGGTCGCGATCACCGCCGCAGCCGAACACGCAGATCAGACGGCCGCGGCAGAAGGGCCGGCAGGCCAGCAGGGCGCTCTCCAGACCATCGGGGGTGTGGGCGTAGTCCACCAATACCGCCGGAGCCGGTGGCCCACCGGCCAGGCTCACCCGCTCCATCCGGCCGGGCACGCCACGGAAGTTTGCCAGCCCCTCCAGCAGCTGCGGCACTGGAATGTTCTGCTGCACCAACACCCCCACCGCCTGCAGCAGATTCATCAGATTGAAGCGGCCCACCAACGGTGAGCGGAAGGCCCCTGAGCCCCTGGGGGTCACCAGGGTGCCATGCACGCCGGTGGCCTCCATCACCAGATCGGTGATCGTGAGTTCCATGGTGGGATCCTCAAGGGAGCTGCGCCAGCAGAGATCCCCCCGCTGCTGACGCAGGTGCTGGGCAAGGCGGAGTCCCCAGGGATCATCCACGTTCACCACGGCGCCGCCGGCTAGCAGCGGGTCTTCGAACAGCCGACACTTGGCCGCGAAGTAGGCCTCCATGGTGGCGTGATAGTCGAGGTGGTCCTGGGTGAGGTTGGTGAACACCGCCCCGGCGAAGCGGCAGCCGCTGACCCGCTCCTGGTCGAGGGCATGGGAACTCACCTCCATGGCGCCGATCCGGGCGCCGGCCTCCACGGCCTGGGCCAGCTGGGCCTGGAGCACATCGGCGAATGCGGTGGTGTGCTGCGCCGTCACGCTGTGGCCGGGCCAGCGGTTCGCCAGGGTGCCGAACAGGGCCACCGGCGTACCAGCCTCGCTGGCCAGGTGCTCGATCAGATGGGTGGTGGTGGTTTTGCCGTTGGTGCCGGTGACCCCAATCAGGGCCAGTCGCTGGCTGGGTTGTTGCCAGAAGTCGGCGGCCAGCAGGCCGGCCCAGTGGGCCACCGGATCACTCGCCACCACCACGGGGTCTTCAGCACCGGGCGGTCTGGCGGCTGCGGCTTCCGGGCCGATCACGGCGGCCACCGCACCGGCTGCCAGGGCCTCGGGCCAGAAGGTTCCGCCATCCACCTGGGCACCCGGCAGTCCCACGAACAGGGTGCCCCGCTCGACCCGGCGGGAATCGCAATGGATGCCCAGCACCTCGGCGTTGGTACAGGCCGGCGGCACCGCCAGGCCGGCATGAAGCAGCAGCGGGTGGAGCAGCGGATGAGGCAGCGGATGCATCGGCAGCGCCGGAGCTGGAGACGGAAGCCTTTCTAGACGCCTGGCCCGGGAAATCCGTTCTCCTGCAACCAAGTCCGGAGTCGGGGGCCGGCCAGTCGCGGCGAGACCCGCGGCAACTCGCGGCGGGTGCCGTCCTGCTCAATCGCCAGCACCGGCACCGTCAGGTCGTACCGAGCCTTGAGGGCGGGATCGCCATCCACATCCAGGCACTGCAGCGGCAGGGGTGGCTGCAGGGCCCGCAACCGCTCTTCCAGGCCTTGGCACAGGCAGCAGTCCTGGCGGGTGTAGAGGATCAGCTCGGCCATGGATCAGGCGGGGGCAGTCAGGAACGCTTCAGTCGGGAACGGGATCGCAGCCGCAGGGGGTGAAGGGATGGCAACGCAACAGTCGGCCGGCGGTGAGCCAGCTGCCACGCCAGGGGCCGTGGCGGCGGATCGCCTCGAGGCCGTAGGCGCTGCAGCTGGGAATGAAGCGGCAACGGGGCCCGAGCAGCGGCGAGAGCCAACGGCGGTAGAGGCTGATCAGTCCGAGCAGCAGCAGGGTCAGCCAGCGCGTTGCCCAATCGCCCTTGGGGGTGTCAGCCAGCGGATCAGCGGTTGAGAGCAGGGTCTCCAGCCCCGGGCTTGGGGCCAGACCTAGGGCTTCAGGGCCAACCGATAGGATCGATCGTTGGCGCTCCAAGACAAGGGCCTGCAGGACAGTGTCCAGCATGCTCCATGTCTCGGTCGCCACTCCCCCTTTCCTGGGGGATTTCCGTCCCACGATCCAACCTTCATGTCTCGCTACCGCGGCCCTCGTCTGAGGATCACGCGGCGCTTGGGAGACCTCCCCGGTCTCACCCGTAAGGCCGCCAAGCGGTCTTATCCCCCCGGTCAGCACGGCCAAGCCCGTCGCAAGCGCTCCGAATACGCCATCCGCCTGGAAGAGAAGCAGAAGCTTCGCTTCAACTACGGCATCTCCGAGCGCCAGCTCGTGCGCTACGTCAAGAAGGCGCGCGCCCAGGAGGGTTCCACTGGAACCAACCTGCTGAAGCTGCTCGAGAACCGCCTCGACAATCTTTGTTTCCGCGTGGGCTTTGGCCCCACGGTGCCCGGTGCCCGCCAGCTGGTGAACCATGGCCACGTGACCGTGAACGGTCGCGTCGTGGATATCCCCAGCTACCAGTGCAGGGCCGGTGATGTGATCGCCATCCGTGAACGCAAACAGAGCAAGCTCCTGGCTGAAGCCAACCTTGCCTTCCCGGGCCTGTCCAACATTCCCCCCCATCTTGAGTTTGATAAGGCCAAGCTCACCGTCAAGGTGGGCGGCAAGATCGAGCGCGAATGGGTGGCCCTGGAGATCAACGAACTCCTGGTGGTTGAGTTCTACTCCCGCAAGGTCTGAGTTTCCCATCTCGATTGCCTTCAAGCCCTCGCCATATTGCGGCGAGGGCTTTTTTGTGGAGGGCCTTTTCGCAGGAAGTCTTTGTCGTGAGACGTCTTTGTCGTGAGACGTCTTGTTTCGTGGGAAGACTTGTTCGCGGAATGTCTTTGCCCCGTAACCCCTTGCCCGGGCTGAGTGCTCGCTGCTGAGCCGTGCCCCCTCAGGGCCTTCGGCCCAGCTGCGGTCGCCTACGCCCCTTGAATCAGGCTCTCGAGAGCGGCGGTCACATCCGGCTGACGCATCAGCGCTTCGCCCACCAGCACCGCATCGGCGCCGGCGCTCTGCACCCGGTCGAGGTCGTCGCGGTTGAACAGGCCCGATTCGCTCACCAGCAGGGCCCCCTTGGCGCGCACCTGGGCTCCATAGCGCTGCATCAGCTGCTCGGTGGTGGCCAGATCGGTGTGGAAGGTGCTCAGATCACGGTTGTTGATCCCGATCAGCGTCACCCCGTCGAGGGCCAGCACCCGCTCCATCTCGACGGCATCGTGCACTTCCACCAGCACCGCCAACCCCAGACTGCGGGCCACCTTGAGCAGGTAGCCCAGGTCTTGATCGGTGAGGATGGCGGCGATCAGCAGGGCCGCATCGGCGCCGGCCGCACGGGCCTGGTACAGCTGATAGGGGCTGAGGATGAAGTCTTTGCAGAGCAGCGGCAGGGCCACCACCTGGCGCACCTGCACCAGCACCTCGAAGCCGCCCTGGAAAAAGGTCTTGTCGGTGAGCACCGACAGGCAGCTGGCGCCACCGGCCGCGTAGCCGGCGGCAATGGCTTCGGGGTCGAAGTCTTCGCGGATCACCCCCTTGCTGGGGCTGGCCTTTTTCACCTCGGCGATCACGGCTGGCTTGCGGCAACTGGCCCGCAGGGCTGCCACGAAATCACGCGGGGCCGGCAGGTCGACCACCTGGGCCTTGAGCTGCTCCAGGCTCACCCGATCGCGCGCGACCGCCACCTCCCTGTCCTTTTCCCAGACGATCTTCTCGAGGATGTGACGGGGTTCAGCCTCCGGATGGGGAATGCCGTAGATGAGGTGGGCCACCTTCACGGGGGGATTGGGCGGGCGGCGACGAATCTCCATGCGGGTTCAGATCGGGAAAAGGAAAAGGAAACGGAGGGCGGTCCTGCGGGCTGAATCCTTAGCCCACGGCCATGGCGGCCTGCTTGTAGGCCACCTCGACCACCTCGCTGAGGGTGGGATGGGTGTGCACTTCGCTGGCCAGCTGCTGGACGTTCTGGCGGCGGGCCACGGCGTTGGCGATCTCCTGGATCAGATCGGCGGCGTGCAGGCCGTAGATGTGGGCGCCGAGCACTTCGCCACTGCTCTTGTTGAACAGCAGCTTCATCAGACCATCGCTCTCCAGCTCAGCCAGCGCCTTGGAGTTGGCCTTGAAATAGCTGCGCACTGTGCCCAGCTCGAAGCCGTCACGGGCCGCCAGCTCCTTGGCGTCTGCTTCGCTCAGGCCGACCGAACTGATCTCGGGGTGGGTGAAGGTGGCCGCCGGAATGGAGCGGTAATCGATCTCGCGGCCATGGCCCAGGATGTTGTCGATCGCCACGGTGCCCTGGGCGGCGGCGGTGTGGGCGAGCATCATCTTGCCGGTCACATCGCCCACGGCCCAGAGGTGGGGCACCGGCTCCCCATTCACCAGTACGCGCATCCGGTCATCCACCGGGATGAAGCCGCGGTTGGTCTCCACCCCCACGGAGGCCAGGTTGAGGTCCTTGCTGCTGGGAACCCGGCCGGTGGCCACCAGGACCGCATCCACCTCCAGGGTTTCGACCAACTCGCGGCTCTTCATGTCGGCCAGCTCAATCGTGACTGGGCAGCCCGGTGTCACCTTGCGGGCCAGCAGGCCGGAGCGGGCGTCGATGTCGCGGGCGTCGATCAGCTTGCGGGCCGCAATCTTGGCGATGTCGGGATCAAAGGTGGGCATCACCCGATCCAGGGCCTCAATCATCGTGACTTCACAGCCCAGGGCTGTGTACACATCGGCAAACTCCAGGCCGATGTAGCCACTGCCAATGATCGCCAGCCAGCGGGGCAGCCACTCCAGGCTCACCGCCTCGTCGCTGGTGAACACGGTGCGGCCGTCGGTCTCGATGCCGGGCGGCACGAAGGGCTCCGATCCGGTGGCGAGAATCACCTCGCGGGCGGTGTAAGGACGCTCAAGGCCACTGCCGCTCTCCCGCACCACCACGCGCTGCACCCCATCCAGGCGGCCTTTGCCCCGCAGGATGGTGGCTCCGGCCCGCTCCAGGGACTTGGTGAGATTGCCGCGGATCGTGGCCACCAGTTGGTTGGCGTGGTCGGCGATTTTCTGGCGCTCGAAGCGCACTGGCGCCGCATGGATGCCGAAGCCGGCCAGATGCTCGGCATCGGCCAGCTCGCGCACCCTGCCGCTGGCGGCCAGCAGGGCTTTGGAGGGCACACAGCCGCGATTCACACAGGTGCCGCCCATGTCGCGGGATTCAACGATGGCGACGCTGAGCCCATGCTCCGCAGCATGTTTGGCCGCATCGAAACCGCCATAGCCGGCGCCGATCACGATCACGTCGTAGTCGAAGGTCGCGTCGCTCACCGGGGCCGCTGCATCACTGATGCGGCATTCTCTCCTGTGGCTGGGTCGCGCGTTGCAGGATCCCCTGCCGCCAGCGTTCAAGCAGCAGCGGTGCTGCCGCCACCGCCACGTTCAGCGATTCCACCGCTGGGCTGTGGGGAATGGTGACCCGATGGCTGGCGAGAGTCAGCAGGTCGCGGCTGAGACCTCCCCCTTCGTTGCCCAGCAGCAGGATCGTGGGCCGGCGCCAGTCGAGCTGCCAGTAGGGGATCGAGGCCGCTTCCGCCTCCACCGCCGACGGCGCCAGGGCGGCCACCACCTGATAGCCAGCCTCCCGGGCCTGGCGCAGCCGCAGGCACAGCTCCGCCTCTTCAAGGCGCTCCAGCGGCAGTGCCAGGGCTGATCCGGCCGAGGCGCGCAGCACCTTCGGCTGGAAGGGATCGGCACCGCCGGCCAGCCAGAGCCGTTCCACGCCCGCCGCCAGAGCCGTGCGCATCAGCGTTCCCAGGTTGCCGGGATCCTGCAGCCGGTCGAGGACCAGCAGAAAACCAGGCAGGGTGCTGGAGGCGCTGGGGGGCAGTGGCAGGGTGAGCACCACCCCATCGGGGTGCTCGGTGGTGGCAGCAGCGGCCAGCACCTCGTCGCTCACCCGGTGCAGGCGCGTGCTGGCGGGCAGGGCCGCAACCAGCTCAGGGTGGCTCCCTTCCCAACGGGGCGTCAGCAGCAGATCACGGGGCTGCAGCCGCAGCTGCAGCACTTCCTGCAACAGGTGCGTTCCCTCTAGCAACAGCAGGCCGGCGTCACGGCGACCCCGCGGCTGGTGCAGTTGACGAATGCTCCGCACCAAGGGGTTGCGGCGGCTGCGGATCAGGTCTGCGTCGCGGATGAGGTCGTCCTCGCGGATCAGGTCATCCTGAGGGCTCAGACCCTCCTGGTCGGGGTGCTGCCCAGGACCCTCAACGCCTGAATCAGAAGGTCTGGTGGCGCCGGACATGCATGTGATCGCGAACGAGGATGGACCCATTGCCGATGTCCAGACCATGGACGACAGCGACTTCGCCCTGGAGTCCTTCGGCGCCGAGGTTCTCGATCAACTTCTTGATGACGATGTCTTCAACCGTGGACTGATCGAAGGAATCGGGTGTAAGTCTCTCAAGAAACTTACCGACTTTGGAGGCAACGACCTCGGAGGCGTTGGTGATCTTGAGAACGATCATGAGAGAAGTGCGGATGGGGAGACTTGAACTCCCACGACATTGCTGCCACTAGTACCTGAAACTAGCGCGTCTACCAATTCCGCCACATCCGCTGGCGCGCCGCTCGTTGCGACCCGCAAACCATACGCCATGGCCTGCCTGCCCCCCCAGTGTCCGCCTTCGCACATGTCCGCCCTTGGCGTGGGCTGACGCCGTCGCTGGGTCGTGGCTAGGCAAGGGAATCGGGTCGAGACAGTTCAAGGGGCGGCCGTCTAGACGGTCACACCGATCATTGTCAAGATGCCGCAACCGAAGACGGGACAGCCGCAGCCATGACCTACACCATTGTCCCGCCCCAGAAAATTCTCAATCCCCAGCTCGAAATTGCCGGCGGTCATGCCCTTTCGGGCGAAATCCGCGTCAGCGGCGCCAAGAATTCCGCCCTCGTGCTGATGGCGGCCTGCCTGCTGACCCGGGATCCGATCAGACTGCGCAATATCCCTCCCCTCACCGACATCACGGCGATGGGAGAAATTCTGGCGGCCCTCGGGGTGCAGGTGATCCGGCAGGGAGAGGCGATTGAACTGAACGGCGACCACATCAACCAGTCCACCGCTCCCTATGAGCTGGTCAACAGCCTGCGGGCCAGCTTCTTCTGCATTGGCCCCCTGCTGGCCCGCACCGGCATGGCCAAGATGCCCCTGCCCGGTGGCTGCCAGATCGGCTCGCGGCCGGTGGTGGAGCACGTCAAGGGGCTCAAGGCGCTGGGTGCCCAGGTCACGATTGACCATGGCGTCGTCACGGCCGTGGTGCCCGGTCAGGGACACCGTTTGCGTGGCGGCCGCATCCATCTCGATTGCCCCAGCGTCGGGGCCACCGAGACCCTGATGATGGCGGCCGCCCTGGCCGATGGCGAAACCACGATCGACAATGCCGCCCAGGAGCCGGAGGTGGTGGATCTGGCGGGCCTGTTGATCGCCATGGGAGCCCGGGTGCGTGGTGCCGGCACCCAGACGATCACGATCGTGGGGGTGGATCGCCTGCACGGCACCGACTACGCCGTGATTCCGGATCGGATCGAAGCCGGCACCTACCTGCTGGCGGCGGCGATCACCCGGTCCCATCTGCGGGTCGCCCCGGTGATCCCCGAGCACCTCGGCGCCGTGATCACCAAGCTCGAGGAAGCCGGCTGTCGGATCGAGAACGACGGCATCGGCCTCACCCTGCGGGCGGACCATGTGCGGGCAGTTGATCTGCGCACCCAACCCTTTCCCGGCTTTCCCACCGACCTGCAGGCTCCGTTCATGAGCCTGCTCGCCACGGCGGAGGGCACCAGCGTGATCACCGAAAACATCTTCGAGAATCGCCTCCAGCATGTGGCTGAGCTGCAGCGCATGGGTGCGTCGATCCGCATGAAGGGCAACACCGCCTTCGTGGAGGGCGTCTCCCGGCTGAGCGGTGCGCCGGTGCAGGGCACCGACCTGCGGGCCTCGGCGGCGATGGTGCTGGCTGGTCTGGCGGCTGAGGGCATCACCACCGTGCAGGGGCTTGAGTACCTCGACCGCGGCTACGCCGACCTCGAGGGCAAGCTCAATGGTGCCGGCGCCGCCATCCGGCGCACCAGCGCCAGCTGAGTAGGATTTCGAGCATGGGAGCGTGCCGGAATTGGTAGACGGACTCGACTCAAAATCGAGCGCCTTCGGGCATGTGGGTTCAAGTCCCACCGCTCCCATCTCCCCCCAGAGTTCATCCATCCTCCTCATCCACCGTGTCCACCTCTCCGGCGCCCCTTTCCCCGGTGATGGACACCTATGCCCGCTTCCCCCTGGAGCTGGCGAAGGGCAAGGGGGTGCATGTCTGGGACAGCCAGGGCGACCGCTATCTCGACTGCGTCGCTGGCATCGCTGTCTGCACCCTCGGCCATAGCGACCGCGTGATGAAGCGGGCTCTCTGCCGCCAGCTCGGCAAGCTGCAGCATGTCTCCAACCTCTACCGGATCCCGGAGCAGGAACAGCTGGCGGCTGCCATCACCGCCCGCAGTTGCACCGATCGGGTCTTCTTCTGCAATTCCGGCGCCGAGGCCAACGAGGCCGCCATCAAGCTGGCCCGCAAGCATGGTCACGTGGCGCGGGGCATCACCCAGCCGCTGATTCTCACGGCCCAGGCCAGCTTTCACGGCCGCACCCTGGCGGCGGTCACCGCCACCGGCCAGCCCAAGTACCACCAGGGTTTCGAGCCGATGGTGCAGGGCTTCCGCTACTTCCCCTACAACGACATCGCGGCGTTCGAGGCCCTGCTGGCCGACTGCGAGGCCCAGGGGCCGGCGGTGGCGGCGGTGCTGATCGAACCAATCCAGGGCGAGGGCGGTGTGATTCCGGGGGATCCAGCCTTTTTCAAGCGGCTGCGCCAGCTCTGCGACGAGAAGCAGATCCTGCTGATCTTTGACGAAGTGCAGATCGGCGTGGGCCGCAGCGGTCGGATGTGGGGCTATGAAACGCTCGGTGTCGAACCCGATGCCATCACCCTGGCCAAGGGGCTGGGCGGTGGTGTGCCGATCGGCGCCCTGGCGGTGAAGTCCGCCGTTGACCACTTCCGTCCCGGCGAGCACGCCAGCACCTTCGGCGGCAACCCGTTGGCCTGCCGGGCCGGCCTCACGGTGCTGCGCGAGATCGATCGCCGTTCGCTGCTGCCCCACGTGGAGCAGATGGGCCAGTTGCTGCGGCTGTTGCTCGAGGAGCTGGTGCGCCGCCATCCCCACCGGCTGGAGGGATGCCGCGGCTGGGGCCTGCTCCAGGGTCTGGTGCTGCGTCCGGAGGCACCCACCGCTCCTGAGATCGTCAAGGCGGCCATGGCCCAGGGGCTGCTGCTGGTGCCCGCCGGCCCCCAGGTGGTGCGCTTCGTGCCGCCGCTGGTGATCCAGCCGCGCCATCTGCGCAAGGCGGTGAAGCGCCTGGAGAAGGCCCTGCTCAGCCTGGCCTGACGGCGTGGTCCTCGATGCCTTCGACGACCTGATCGAGCCCTTCCAGCGGCGCGGTGTGGATCTCGGCCTGGAGCGGTTGACGTCCGCCCTGGCGGAACTCGGCCATCCGGAACGCCGCTTCCGCGCCGTGCAGGTGGCTGGAACCAACGGCAAGGGATCAATCGCCACCCTGGTCCACGCGGCCCTGCTGCAGGCCGGCGTTCGCTGCGGGCTCTACACCTCCCCCCACCTGGTGAGCTGGTGCGAGCGGATCCGGCTCGGCGCAGCGCCGATTCCCGCCCCGGAGCTGCGCCGCCAGCTTGAGGCGCTGCAGGTCGTGGGGCAGCGGCACCGACTCACCCCGTTCGAACTGGTCACCGCCGCCGCCTTCTGTGCCTTTGCCGAGGCAGACCTGGAGCTGGTGGTGCTGGAGGTGGGCCTGGGGGGGCGGCTCGATGCCACCACGGTGCATCCCCGGCGCGAGGTGATCGGCTTCGCCGCGATCGGCATGGATCACGCCGAGTTTCTCGGGTCGGATCCTGGCCAGATTGCCGCGGAGAAGGCCGGCGTGTTGCGGCCGGGTTGTGTGGCGATCAGCGGCCCCCAGAGCCCTGCTGTGGCGGCGGTGTTGCAGGAGCGGGCCGAGGCGGTCGGGGCGGAGCTGCGCTGGGTCGAGCCAGCCGTGGTGGCAGATCGTGGTGACGATTGGCTTCACAGCGATGGACTCACCTACCGCTGTGGCCTGAGCGGAGCGGTGCAGCTTCACAACAGCGCCGTGGCCCTGGGGATGCTGCGGGCGCTGATCGAAGGCGGCTGGCCGCTCAGCGAGGAGGCGATCGCGGTGGGATTCGCGGCGGCCCACTGGCCCGGCCGGCTGCAGCCCATGCATTGGCAGGGCCGCCCTCTGCTGCTGGATGGGGCCCACAATCTGCCGGCCGCCGAAGCCCTGCGCGCTGAACTTGACCAGCGGGCTGCCCAGGGAACGATCGCGGCGGCAGGGGAACGGGTCTGGCTGCTCGGCGTCCTGGCCAACAAGCAGGGGCCGGCGATGCTGCGGGCTCTGCTGACCCCGGGCGATCGGGCCTGGATCGTGCCGGTCAGCGGCCATTCCTGCTGGAGCCAGGACCAGCTGGCAGAAGCCTGCCCGGAGCTGGCCAGCCAGCTGCAGGCGGCGGCGGATTGGTCCTCGGCCCTGGACGCCCCGGCGCCTGCTGCCGCGCCCCCGCTGATCGTGGCGGGTTCCCTGTATCTGATCGGCAGCCTGCTGGCCGCTGCTGCGACAGAGTGAAGCCAGACGCCGCCAGCACCGTGATGCCTGTCTTTCAGCCTCCGGTGCTCCGCCGGCCCGCGGCCACGACGCCCCGGAGGTCGCGGGGGGCCTCAACCGACTTTCTCAGCGGGCTGAAGCGACTGGATCTCGTCAGCGGGCTCAGGGGACGGTTGGGGGGGCTTTTGGCCTGCACCTTGCTGGTCCTGCTGCCGATGCTGCCGGCCGGTTTGTCGCCAGCTTCCGCTCTCGACACGGTCGCCGGGGTTGGGCTGCAGGAGCGGGCCCTGTTCCAGGAGAGGGTCGACTACACCCTGACCAACCAGAGCGGCGCGGACTTCAGCGGTCAGGCCTTGGCCAACACCTCCTTCGCCGGTGTGGTGGGTCGTCAGGCCAACTTCCACGGCGCCGACCTGCATGGCTCCATCCTGACCCAGGGCGCCTTCGCCGGCGCTGATTTCAGCGGCGCCGATCTCAGTGATGCCCTGATGGACCGGGGCGACTTCAGCGGCGTCGATTTCCGGGGCGCGGTTCTGCGTGGTGCGATCGCCTCCGGCGGCAGTTTCGCTGGCGCAGACGTGACCGATGCCGACTTCAGCGACGCCCTGCTGGACCGCTCTGATCAGAAACAGCTCTGCCGCAACGCCGAGGGCACCAACCCGATCACCGGCGTCGACACCCGCCTCAGCCTGGACTGCGGCTGAAGGCTCAGCTGGAGAGGCTGGCGCCCTGGGATCGGGCCGGATCCAGATACCAGCCGCGCAGCTTGCCGGGGTTGAGCAGGCCGGCCGGGTCGTAGAGGGCCTTTGCCGCCACCTGATCGGCATCCACCACGCCGAGGCCGCCATCCTCCACGCTGATCACGTGCGGATTGAAGATCAGCGCCCCGAGGCTGCGGCACTGCGCGATCAGATCCTGCAGCCGTTCGTTGTCATGCCAGCGCAGCAGTGGCAGCCCCGCCAGCCGCGCCGCTCCCGACTGACGCACGGCCTCCAGGTGCCAGAGCAGATCGCCGCCCCAGCTGTTCCGCAATGCTTCCAGGGCAGGCCCCTCTGGCTGGGGCAGAAGCATCTGCAGGTAGGTCCAGCCGGAGGTATGGGCCCGCCAGTGCAGGGTGGTGTGGTTCCAGGTGAGCTCCCGCAGGGGCAGTCCGCGGCTCTGGCCCTGGGGCGCTTGCCAGCAGACGCTGCCACCGCGCTGGGCCAGCCAGTGCGGCAGCAGATCGAGGCTGTCGGGGGCGGCCAGCAGCAGCAGCCGGTGCTCACCCGCCTGCGGCGACGGACACCCCTGCGGCCAGGGGGAGCGTTCGGCGATCGGTGCCTCCAGCAGGCAGAGGGCATTGAGCAGCAGCGCCGTGGTTGGCAGCTCCTGGGCCACGGCCAGCGCGTCCTGCCAGTGGGCGAACCCCACCACCAGCTCCTGCCACGCCACGGCCTCGGTGGTTGCCAGGGTCAGGGCGGTGAGGATGCCATTCGTGCCGTAGGCGTGGTTGAGCGGACGGCTGGCCTCGGCATCCAGCTGCAGCAGCCGCGGTTCCGGCTCCAGGGTCACGATCTCGAGCCCGAGCAGATGGCCTGGATCCCGCAGAAAGCCCCAGCGCAGCGATCCGACCCCACCGGAGCCACCGGCGATGAAGCCACCCAGGCTGGAAGTGCGGTAGGTGCTGGGCGCCAGGCGCAGCGCCCGCCCATGGCCGGCCAGCTGCTGATCCAGGGGGGCCAGCAGGCAACCGGCCTCCGCCGTGATCACCCCGCTGTGGGGATCGACCCGTCGCAACCGGTTCAGGCCGGAGAGGTCGAGCACCACCCCACCAGCCAGGGGCACGCACTGGCCGTAATTGCCGGTGCCGGCACCGCGCAGCGTCAGTGGCACGCCATGGCGGACACAGCCTGCCGCCACCGCCATCACCTGATCGGTGGAGTTGGCACTGATCGCCAGCTGGGCGCTGTGGTTCTGGAGCAGCGGAACCAGCACCGGCGAGTAGTCGTGATAGTCGCTGGAGCGCCGCCGGAGCTCACGGGCCATGGCCGCCGCCTGGTCCGCCTGCTGCGGCCCGTGATCACCGCTGGCCGGTGGCAGGGGGCCCACCAGCGGCAGATCGGGGTGATGCCGCGTCAGGTCCTCAGCGAGGGCACGAACCGAGGCGGCGGAACAGTGACCCGCCGCCGCCACCAGGGCCGCGGCGTCATAGGTGCTGTGGGCGGATGGGCTGGGATCCGGGGCGTTGGGTTTCGGCGACTCTGGCGAGGGCATGCGGGGAGGGGATGAGCTCAGGGGCGGGGTTGGCCGTCATGCCCCCAGATTGGCCAGAACCGCCGCCGGCTGCTGCGACAGCGGTGGTGGCAACCAGCGACCGCCCCGCAGCACCCGTCGCTGCGGTGGGCGCGCCAGCACCTCACTCCAGGAGCAGGCCGCCAGCACGACCAGGTCCGCCGGTGCTCCTGGCCGCAGCACCCCGTCCCAGGGAAGACGCAGCAGCCGCGCCGCTTCGGTGCTGAAGGGAGCCAGCCCCTGGCGCAGCCAGGGGGCCTGATGGCTGGCGACCACGCTGAAGCGCAGCACCTCGATCGGATCGAAATCGCCGCCGGGGAACCAGGGATCCTGCACGTTGTCGCCGCCGATCGCCACCAGCACCCCGGCCGCCTGCAGTTGGCGCACGGGGGCCTGGGGCCGCAGGCGCGGCGTGCAGCCCGGTCTGCGATCCAGCAGCCAGTGATTGGTGCCCGGCAAGGCCACCACGGCCACACCCGCGGCCGCGAGCTGATCGAGCAGGGGCCTCAGTTGATGCTCCGGCAGCAGCGCCAGGCTGCTGGCGTGGCTGCAGGTGATCGGCACGGAACAGGGTTGGTGGCGCAGTGCCTGGAGCAACATCCGCACGCCGCGGGCCTGGCCCTGGTCGCTTTCGTCGATGTGCAGATCGATGCCACAGCCGTGGCGCTCCGCCAGCCTCAGCAAAGCCTGCAGGGCCTGCTGGTCGTCGTGGCTGGGGCGATAGGGCGGACCGAGCACACCACCGAGCAAGCCACCCGTCGCCGCGACCCTTGCCGCCAGGGCCTCGCCGGCCGGAGTGCCCCAGTGATCGAGGGGCACCAGGGCCACGAGCTCCAGCTCCAGCCGATCGGCCCAGCGGTGACGCAGGGCCTCCAGGGCCTCCCAGCTGGGCTCCCACCAGGGACCAAGGCTGTCGATGTGGCTGCGCATCGCCCGCAGGCCCTGCCGCCAGCCCCGCTCCAGGGCCCGTTCGCCCCGCCCATGAATCTGCTCCTGGGTGCGTTCGTTGGCCTCGTTGCGATTGGCGGCCATGGCCCCGGCGATCGTTCCGGCTCGGTTGGCATGGCGCGACCAACTGAAGGCTTTATCGAGGTGGGCGTGGGGCTCCACCAGGGGGGTGAGGGCCAGGGGCAGGGCGGCGGGATCGAGCCCGCTGTGGCGGGAGCCTGGCCAGGCCTCGATGGCCGCGATGCGCCCATCAGCAGATCGCAGGCGGACGGCCACCAGTCCATCGGAATCAGCTGCGGGCAGGCCCGACAGGCCCGGATCGAGAAGCTGGCGCGGCAGCTGCAGGTCCAGGGTGGTCGGTGGGGCTGCCTGGACAGGGCCGGCTTCAGGATTCAACGCTGGGCCTCCTTCTGCTGATCCTTCGGGTCTGGGCGGCGCTCCTCGCCGGCCTCGAGCACCCAGAAGTGTCCAGCCATGGCCAGGGTGGAGACGGTGTAGTGGGGCAGCCGCCAGTTGGGCAGGAGCTGCTGGCCACCGATCTCGGTGCTGTAGAGACTGCCCACTCCGAAATCGATGCGGCGACTCTGGCTGCGGGCCAGCTGGCCGAGCACTCCGTGCTGGGCCATCACCAGGCCATGGCAATCGCTGATCACCAGCCGAATCATCATCGGCAATCCCTTCTCGCTGCAGAGCTCTTCGGAAGCCATCGCCGCCAGCCGATCGCCGGCGAACCGTTCGAATTCGTCGGGGCCGGGGTTGGTGGCCGCCAGACCAGCGGCCCCCAGGACCACCACGGGCAGGCCCACGAGCCAGGGTGTCAGCGATCGGGAGGGCAAGCGAGGCGAACGCACGGATGTCCAGGTTCGCAAAGATCAGCCCTTGGCCGGAACCGGGGTTGCGACTCCGGCGGGAAGCGGTGCAGTAGCCCTGAGAAAGTCCTGGGCGCGGCAGTGGCTGTAGCGGGCAACGTCCTGCTCCTCGAAGCGATCGCCTTTCAGCAGAGAGGGATTGAGGCGTCGCAGCTCAGCCAGCTGTTGCCGCTGCTGGGTTTCCAGCACGGCCCGCCGCTCCCGGTGGCGAGCCTCCCAGCGGCCGCGACGCTGCCACTCCGCCTGCTTCCAGGCAGCGAGCGCCGCCTCATAACGCTCCCTATCTAGCTCCTGGTCCTCTGGCCGGTAACGCGCTTCAAGCTCCTCATCAGGGGGCCTGGGTCGTGGCGAGGGGTCGTAGCCCTCCAGGCGCAGGTCGGCGAGGCTCTGCCGGGTGCGGCGCAGCTCCGTCACCAGGGTGAGCATGGGTTGGCGCTGCTGCCGGCAACGGGCCAGATCGGCCTGCAGGCGTTGCTGAGCTTGTTCACGGCGCTGCCGTTCCTGGGCCTTCTCTGCGGCCAGGCGTTGGTCCACTCCGGGCAGGCAGCGCAGCTCGCGCCAGGGTCCGAGCAGGGGAGGGCCAGAGGCAGCGGCCAGGTTGCGGCAACGCTGCCGGCCAGCCTCACTCACCCCAACCCCTGCCAGGGCGCAACTGCTGAGCAGCAGGGACAGGGCCAACAAGGGCGTGGCCAGGCGGAAGGGTCTCGCGACCAGTCCGTCTCCGGCAGGTCGTGGGTCAGGAGAGGGGATGCGACCGGCAGCCACGCGGTCTGAACCGGCAATGGATCGGCAACGACGCTAGAGCCCGAGGCGGGCAATGGGTTGACTCGCCCCAATCCAACCTTTTGGCACGCCATCCCCGCACGGCATCCGGGCAGGGTGGCCAAGCGGTGTGGTGCTGCCTGTGCTGATGTAAGTTCTGCCTACCCACGGCGGGCGTCGCCAAGTGGTTAAGGCAGCGGCTTGTGGCGCCGCTATTCGGGGGTTCGAGTCCCCTCGCTCGCCCTCTCTGAAACCGGTGGCTTGACCACCGGTTTTTTGCTCTGAACCGTGCTCGGCTCGAGAGGCTCCTGCGACCCGATCCGTTGACACGATCAATGGATCCAGCGGTTAACGGGAGCAATCGCCACGCTCATCTACGAGCGGTTGGCTGAGCCGCTAGGAACAGCCCCCAGGGCCTCCAGGAGCCGATCGGCACCCGGCCACTCCCGCACCGGATCAGCGCAGACCAGCCCGGTCTCCTGCTCCACGGCCGCCATGGCGGCAGCGGCCTGATCGGCGCCGAGATGGGCGGTGTTCAGCGCAATCGCCGCCACCCGAGGCGGCGGTGTGCGCCCCGGACGTCCCAGGGCAGCCAGCGCTTCCAGGGTGGCGATCAGCTCGGCCAGCGGGGGCAGGGTGATGCTGGGGTGGCGCTGGATGGTGGTCTGGCCGGCCCGATGCACCAGCAGCAAGGCCGTGGGCTGGCTGCCGCGCAGTAGCGGCAGGGTGGCGGTGGAGCCTGGGTGGCAGAGGGATCCCTGCCCTTCCACGACCAGCAGTCCCTGGCTGTCCAGGCCATCCGCTGTTGTCAGCACGGCCTGCTCCACCGCCCCGGCGGCGTAGTCCACCCGCACCGCATCGAGGGGAACGCCACGGCCGCTGATCAGGATGCCGGCCTGACCGGTGCCCACGAACCGGGCCGGCAGACCCCTCCTGCCGGCGGCGGCGACCAGCTCCAGGCAGGCACTCATCTTCCCCACCGCCATGTCGCTGCCCACCGCCAGCACCCGCTGGCAGGGCAGGGTCGCCGCCAGTGCCGACCCCACCACCAGGTCAGGTGGCTCTTGACGCAGATCCCAGATCCACTGGCCCGGCTGCAACCGAGCCGCCAGCTCCGGATCGTCGCCGAGGCGACTGTGCAGGCCACTGGCCACGCTCAGGCCCGCCTCCAGGGCCGCGGCCACATCCCCCCAGAGCGCCGGCGGCAGCTTGCCGC
>NZ_JAHLYT010000052.1 GCF_025128095.1 Synechococcus sp. CS-1328
GGCGGAGCAGCCCGTAGTAGTGATGAAGGAGCTGTAATGGCTCTGGAGCGAAGGGGCTGCGTTATCCGAACTGAGCCAAAGCATCAACCAGTTCGCTGGGAGGAATGCGAGTGGTTCAGAGAACAACGCGCTGCTATTAAAGAGTTGAGCCATTGGCATCACTTGTGGCAGCAATGTTGGGATAACAGGAGCCGTATGACGCGAGAGTGTCACGTACGGATCTGTGGGAGCCTCGGGGGGAAGTTCCCCGGGGCCACCCGGCGTGAGCGTCTGGGTGGTGCTGTGGGGTACGACGGCCTCCCTGGCCGATTTCGTGCTGCTGGAGCGCGGCGCCTACGAAGCCGGAACCACCGGACAGGGGATCACCTTCGCCTCCTACGGCATCGCCGCAACGGTGCTGGCCGTTCGCCTGGCGGGCCGCTTCCTCAAACCTGAGCCCTGAGGCAGCACTTGAGTGCTGCAGATGATCCGCCACCTACGTTGTCGGTGGATCAAGTGAAGGACAGGTTCCTGTCGTGATCACCTGGTCAGGTTCAGGATCATCAAAGGAGCCGAACTCGCCCCGGTAGGTGAGGCTGCTGAGGTTGATGCTGTTGATCTCCCACTCGATCTGTGGCCGATACCGCTTGACCTCCCAGTGGGCTTCCTGTGGGGAGATCTTCACGGTGATTTCATCAACCAGACCCTTCGTATCCTGATCCGGAATTTCAGTCCTGACTATTGACCTGATGTCCAAGGACCTTGGATCCAGTTCCTGCAGCTCGTTCTGGCGGGGTTCGATGCGAAAGATCTTTGATGCCCCCCATCCAGCTGGCAGCGCAGCAGGAAGGGCTCTGGCTTCAGGACGTTGTCGCAGCCGGCCAGAAGGGAGGCCAGCATCACAAGCACCAGGTTTCTTTTCCAGGCTGTGCGTATCAGCGTTGATCCCGAGCATGACCCCCATTTCCTCTACGACCCCATGGGCTAAAATGGGCCTGGCATCTGGATGATCCGCACATTATCGTCATGTCTTGGGCTCAGCGGATCGACGATCCCATCACCCCGCTCAAGCAGTCGGCCCAGCAGGCATGACCTACACGGAATTCCTCGGCTATCTGCTCCTGAGGCTGCTGGTCCAGCTGGCGTTGGTGTATCTGGTTTCGGGGATCATTGGTGCGCTCAGCGGCACCGCCATCGATGCCGTCCGTGCCCGGGGGGACACCACCACCCAGGCGCGGCAGGGTGCCCTGCTCGCCGGCCTGGCCCTGGCCGCCTCCCCCTTGGTCTCCCTACCCCATTGGCTGGCGCGGGGCAGCGCCTACATCCCCGCACCCACGTCCGAGAGCATCCCTTCCTTTTCCGCCGGCCTCCACATCGGCCAGCTGGTCCATCTCGTCCTGATGCTCAGCCTCGCCAGTGGGACGGGGGCTGTGCTCGGCAGCACCGTGCTCTGCCGGAGCCTGCGGCGGGCTGGCGAAGCCCGCATCTTCCGCTTCGCCGGTGGGCTCTTTGCCCTGATGGCGGCGATGCTGGTGCTCGGTTACTTCCTTGATTGCCACGGCCTCGATGACCCCTCGCTCTGCCGCTGAGCGCCCCCTGCTGCGGTTGCTGGGGGAACGGGGGAGCACGCTCACCGCCGGAGAGGCTGCCGCACGCACCGGTGCTCCCCTGGAGCTGGTGGAGCGCGAGTTGCTCGCCCTTGCGGTGGCCTCCGGTGCGGATCTGAGGGTCGGCAACGACGGCACCGTGGCCTACCGCTTCCCCCGCCACCTGCGCCGCCGCCTGCTGGCCCGATCCTTTCGGCTGCGCCTCGAGGCCGTACTCGCCTGGCTGGGGCGTCAGCTCTTCCGACTGATCCGTCTCAGCATCGGCAGCGTGCTGGTGCTGCTGGTGCTGCTCGTGACCCTCACCCTGCTGGTGGTGGGGCTGGTGCAACTGCTGCGCTCCGATGATGGCGTTGAAGCGGTGGGGGGGCTGCTGCTGGACGGCCTCCAGCTGCTGGGCCAGTGCATCGCCTCTCTGCGCATCGAGCCTCCAGGCCGCAGGGAATTGAGGGCTACCAAGCCTGATCAACAGCGGCAACGGATCACTCTCTTTCTGGAGTCGGTGTTCTCAGTGCTGTTCGGCGATGGCGATCCCAATCGCCAGCTCGAGCCGCGGCGCTGGCGCCGCATCGGTTGCTTCCTCAGCCACCAGGGCGGTGCCGTGATCGCCGAGGACCTGGCCCCCCTGCTGGATCTGCCCACCCGGCCCGCCGACAGGGAGCGCGCCAGCGAGATCGCCGATGCCGCGATGCTGCCGGTGCTGCTCCGCTTCGATGGCCGACCGGAGGTGAGTGAGCAGGGAGACCTTGCTTATCACTTCCCCAGCCTCCAGGTCCGCTCCGGCCGCCCCGAAGCTGCCATCTGGGGCTCCCAGCCGGATGCACCAGGCACACCCTCACCGCCGCTGCGGGAGCGGCGCATTCCCTTCAGCCGCACGAGCTCTCGGCAGCGCTGGATCTACGGCGGCCTCAGCGGAAGCTTGCTGGTGCTCTCGCCGATGCTGTTCGATCTGATCCGGCCCACACCAGCGCTGCTGGCAGTCCTGGCCTGGTTCTCGATCGGCTACGCCCTGCTGTTGCTGCTGTTGCCGCTGCTGCGGCTACCGCTGCTGCGATGGCGCAACCGCCGCATCAGCCAGCGCAATCGCCGCCGCCGCAGCTGGTCATCCGGCGGCGGTGCCCAAACAGCCCAGCTGAACAACAAACGAGCCTTCGCCCGCTCCTTTGCCCGCCACCACAGCCTCGGTTCTGACGGCCTTGCCTACACCACCGAGGAGGGCCTGCTTGAGCAGCAGATCGAAACCTGAACTCAGGCTCAGTTCCGCATTGGGACTTCAGGGCCGCTCGATTCCGAGTGTGTGCTGCATCCATCTCAACGACCATGGCCTGGAGCTCCGCAACATGTCGAGCGGCTGCCGGCTCTGTGGCCCAAGACGCCCGTATACAGCCAGTTTTTCTGCAGATAGTCTTCCGGGATTTCCCGGTTGGATTCCTGCCCTGAAAGCCATGCCCAACATCCGTGGCTTGATTCGATGGGCCGCCGTGCTGTTGATCGCTGGACCGATCGCCGCGCACGCGGCAGGCAGCCCACCGGGCTCGCCTGTGACGCTGACGTTTGCCGGTCAGACCTACCTTCTGCGCTGGTCGTCGCAGCATCAGCATGAGTTCACCCCATCGGGCCAGGACGATCTGAGCCGCTGGACGGACATGGTCACCATCAACACCTATCCGGGGGTGAGCGATGGGGAAGGGCTGGCCGATGTGGCCAACCGTGTTCTGGCCAACTACAAGCAGAACAACGCCGTGGTGGTTCGCACCTCTTCAGTTCCACGCACCGCCGACAGGCCCGCCGAGCACCTGATCGTGGTCCTCTTCCCCGTTCGCGACTCCATCGAGGCCGTCTTCGCCCGATTGAGGCTGGCGGACGACCGCGGCACAGCGGTGATCTACAGCCACCGCCTCTATGGCCAGAAGGCGGGCAAGGCCATGGCGACTTGGCTGAAGACCCATGGAACCACAGTGGAGCGTCACTTGATGACCCTCCAGGATGTCCCCTCCCACCGCATTCTCGAGCCGCCCGGTCGCTGAACAGGAACCAACCTGCAGCCTGGCGGGTAGAGATTCTGGTGCGACTTCATCAAGGAACAAGCTTGTTACATCACGATCTGACAGCACCCATGATCGACCTTAAGATTGGGAGAAGGAGTGATCCGAATGAAGGGAGAGCTCACAGCAGTGATTGAAACCGCTCCCGAGGGCGATTTCTGGTCCATTTGCCTCGAACTGCCTGGGGCGAACTGCCTAGGGCGAACTGTCTGGGTGAAAGCGTGGATGATGCCAAGCGAGATCTGTTTGCCGCAGTTGAACTGCTTCTGGCTGATCACGGGGCTGATAGCAGCGGAGGCTGACCGGATGATTCTTTGGATGCACCACTGCGGATCGGATGAAGCGCCGCGACCTTGAACGGGGCACGCTCGCTGCGGGTTTCTGGCTTCAACGCAAGGGAAGTTCAGACGCCCTCTGGATCAATCCGGCAACGGGAGTGATTGAGGCGGTTTCACGGCAGACCTCCCAATGTCAGGAAGTTGACGTCAGCTTAATCCTATTCCTTCGGCGTTCGATCCGGAGCTGGCGGTGGCTGTGGCGGTTAAAACGATCCCTTCCGTCTGAACTCCCAGGGCCTGGTGATTCCTCCAGGCACCTGCCACACGCCATAGCGATGCCGGGAGGCCCTGTACTCGGCATCGAGATACTCCTTGGTGTCGCACTGGCCCAGGTACTTGCGGTAGGCAAAAGCCTGGCCGTCTTCCACCAGCGCCAGGCCCAGGTTGATCGCGCCGATCACTTCGGCCACGGTGCGGCCGTAGCGGTCAGTCGCTTTCACCGCCAGCGTCACCGACGTACCGATCGGCAGCCGCATCTGCAGGTACTGGCGGGCCTGAAGGCCGTAGGGGCTCTGATCCATCTCCGGTGCATCGATGCAGGCCAGCCGCACCGTGATCACCTGGCCGGCCTGCTTGACGCGGATCGTGTCGCCATCGCCGATCGAGAGCACCGTGGCGCGACTGACCGGGGGCTGAACCGCCTGGGCGCCAGCCAAAGGCACCAGGAGGGCGGTCAATTCCAGAACGACGAGCAGTGGAAGAAGGGTGCGGGCCATCGCCATAGTCTCGACGGCAGGCATAAACCCCTATTGCTCCAGGCCGCCGGCCGA
The DNA here is from genome assembly GCF_025128095.1 of Synechococcus sp. CS-1328. Classification (GTDB taxonomy): domain Bacteria; phylum Cyanobacteriota; class Cyanobacteriia; order PCC-6307; family Cyanobiaceae; genus CBW1002. Next base: position 4,737 of record NZ_JAHLYT010000052.1, read on the forward strand.
CCGATTGTGAGTCCATCGACACCCGGGAGGCTCCAGAGCATGGAAGACACCCCACCCCAGCAACAGCCAGGAGTGCGCTGACGATCCGGCCCCTGCTCCAACACTCTCAACGGATGACTGGTTTCCCTGGCGTGTGACGCTGTCGCCGTCCACTGCACCGTTCACGAGCTACCGCCCTAGGTGCCCCGGACCCAACGGGAAGCCCCACTTGTTACCTGGCCCCAGGTGCCAGCGTCAGCAGCTCCGCCCACACAAGTCTCCATCCATGCCCGGTGGCTTCGTCACCGGGCTTTGTGATGTGGAGGGGTGCCAATTGTGATTGAAACCGATTGGAATTGACGTCGAGATGGATCCAGCAAGTGACAACCGCGACCCATTCCTGCCCCAGTTGGAGGAGGAAGACCGGGCCCGCATTGCCGCTGCCCTTCGCTACATGGGCAGGGATCTGCAGCATCGCTCCTACGCGGTGAACACGGAGCGCCGCGAGCTGCTCTGGCAGGAGATGGACCGTTGCCTGGCACTGGCGGAGCGGATCGACCCTCAGCCGGGGTTGGTGGATCGCCCGAAGCCTGGCACAACCAAACCCTGCACCTTGATCACCGGGGCCTCCAGCGGCATCGGGGCGGCCCTGGCGCGGCAGCTCGCCCCCAGCCTGGCCGGCACCGAATCGTGCCTGGTGCTCACGGCCCGGCGTCTGGAGCGACTCGAAGCGCTGGCGGCTGATCTTCGAGAACGCCACGGCATTGAGGTGATCACCATTCCCACGGACCTGGCCCGCCCCGAGGGGGCTCAGGAGCTACTGGTGGAGCTACAGCAGCGGCAGCTGGTGGTCCACACCCTGGTGAACAATGCCGGCTTCGGGCTGCGGGGCAACTTCAACGCCCTGGAGTGGAAAGACGCCGAGGCGATGCTGCAGCTGATGGTGGTGGCCTGCGCCGAGCTCTGCCACGGTCTGTTGCCGGCGATGCAGCAGGCCGGCGGGGGCTGCATCGTCAACGTGGCCTCGCTGGCGGGGCTGATGCCGGGCCTCCCGGGAAGCACCCTCTATTCAGCCTGCAAGGCCTTCCTGATCCGCTTCTCCCAGTCACTGGCACTGGAGAATCGGCCCAGTGGCGTGCGGGTCATGGCGCTGTGCCCCGGTTATGTGCACAGCGAGTTCCACGCGGTGCTGGGTGTCGAGGAGCAGATGCAACGCCTGCCCGGACTCTTCTGGATGGATGCGGACGAGCTGGCCCGCCAGACCCTTGCGGCGCTGGAGGGCAATCAGGTGGTGGTGGTTCCGGGAGCGGTGAACCAGGCAATCACCGCCCTGGCGCGATTGCTGCCGGAGGGGGTGGTGACCGCTCTGAGCACGACCTTCTCGCGGCGGTACCGCAACCCCTGAGATCGCGGCGGCTCAGAGACAGAAGGGCAGCAGGTTGGTGTGGCAGGCGGCGTAGCCATCCACCAGGGGACCCAGACCGATCTGGTGGAGGATGCTGAAGCCCGTGAGGCCCTCCACCACCACACCGATCAACAGGCCGAGCATGGCGGCGCGGCCGTTGAACAGCTCCACCTTCTTCAGCTGCTCGACATGGGCCGCCCGGGTCGAGTCGGAGGAATCCTTGGAGGCGACGGTGGAGCTGTTCATGGCAAAAGATTGAGTTCTGTAAAGAACCGTAACACGGCCCTTAAGGAAGCTGCGAGCGCCTGGATGGCGGTGTCGTGGGTGTGCTTGCTACCACTGCAGAAGTCGTCCGGATCGGCCCTCCATGAATCGAACGCTTCGCTGGGTCGTGGCCGGCGTGCTCGCAGCCGCCCTGCTGCTGCTGGCGGTTGTGGCCCTTCCGTTCGCAGACTGGTTGCCTGGCGGCACCGTCGCCGATGTTCCGACATCGCAGGTGGTGAACGGTTCGGCCTTCAACCGGCTCTTCCCCGAACCGGAGACCGGGGAACAGGTGGTGTTCACGCAGGAGAAGCGAGGGTTCGCCCAGGCCCGTCTGCGCCAGGGAGACGAGCTCAGGGCCCTGCTCTCGATTTCCGATGTGATCACAGCCCCCGATGCCAGGGCCAAGTTCACGGCCAGCGATGCCGTGATCCAGGGCTGGCCCCTGGTGGAGCAGGGCTCCCAGGCCAGCGCGTTGCTGGTGGCCGATCGTTTTCAGGTGAAGGTGATCGGCCAGGGGGTCGGCATGGACCCCCAGCAGCGTCATGCCGTGCTTGGGGCCTTTGATCTGACCGGTCTTGCGGCCCTCAAGCCTGCCCTGACCGGCGCGGTTCCCCTGCACCTGCTCCTGGCAGGGGCGGAGGTGAGCGCATGAGCGGCACCGTTCTGGAACGGCTTGAGCGCCTGCCGCGCCGTGGTCTCACCGTGCTGGCCCTGAAGGGGGTCAGCACCCTGGTGCCGGGGACGTGGCAGAACATCACCAGTGCCGACGCGCTGATTGCCGATGTGCTCGGCGATGACGACCCTGCGTTGATCGCGTCCGTGCGACGCCGCGCCGATGCGCTGAGCCGTGCCCGTCATGAGGGTTACGGACGTGCCCTCAGCCTCTACGACGCGGTGAACCGTTCCCAGAAGGCCGCCGGTGGGCTGCGCATCGCCGCCAATCTGGGTGGCGCCCTGCCACTGGTGAAACGGTTCGCGTCTCTGACTCCACCTTCAGAGAAGCTGCAGGCGGTGGATCTGGCCCTCAAGGTCTCGGCAGAGATGCTGGCCTTCACCCAGGTGAATGGCTTGCCCGGCGACAGCTTTGCGGAATTCGGGGCGTCCCTGCGGGAGTACGGCGATGAAGCGCGGGTCCGGATGGCCGCGATGATCTGCTTCGATGCACTGCTGCCCCTCGGTGATCGGGCTCTGCAGGGGCTCGATGGCCTGTTGGGCCAGGTGGGATCCAGCGATCTCCGCCAGTGGCCGGCCTATCGGCGCATGGCCGCTCTGCTGCCCGGCCGGGGCGATCAGGCGCACCTTGGATTTCTGCGTCGCGGCGTGGAGCCATGGCTCGACTGGTCCGAGGGGCTGGTCAAACAGCTGGGGCTGACGGGTCAGCGCGCCGTCCATGCCCTCGAGGGGGCGGTCGGCCCCTGGCAGGGGGGCTTCGATCAGCTGGCCGTGTTCCTCGATGCCTTCACCGACACCTATGCACACACCGGGGTGCAGGCGGTGGCCAGGCGCCTGGTGGAGCGGGCCGCCGCGGAAATCTGAGCGGCCTCCCCATGGACGGGGACCAGCAGTGCCTTCGATGTACCCACTGTCACCCCCACTGACAGCACAGAAGCACGCATCAATCCTTGCCATCCGCAAAGTTCAGAGGCAGGAAACCAGTCCTGAAGGCATGCTGAACAAGCGGAGTGTCGAACATGGCGGGTTTCCTGAAACTCATCCTGGCGTTCCTTCCCTGGATCGCCTTTCTGGTGATTGCCCATGGCAGCCTCCTGCGGCTCAAGGTGGGGCTGGTGGTTGGCTTGGTGATCAGCCTCGCGATGGGGATTGGCCGGATTCATCGCGGCATCATTCTCTGGGCAGGACTCATGTTTTTCGTCACGGCTGGCGTGGCGGTGATCGGGTTCGACAACAGTTGGGTGATTCGATTCATGGGGGTGCTTGCATCCGGAACTCTGGCTGTCGCCACATGGATCTCGGTGCTGGCGGGCAGGCCATTCACGATGGCCTATGCACGTCAACACGTGGATCAAGCGCTCTGGAGCAGCCCCGAATTCATTCGCAGCAATCTGGTGATCAGCTCCGTCTGGGGAGCCAGCTTCAGCCTGAATACAGTTCTGGCGATCGGCAAGGTCTATCAGGTTGGCATGCCCTCCATGGCCTATGAAGCCATCAACTACGCCGTGCTGATCGGCACCGCGGCATTCACGAGCTGGTACAGCAGCAGGCTGCGTCAACGCCGGATCAAGGCTCAGCTGCATTCTTGATCCATTGATTAGTTGCAACGATCAATAGCCGATTCGGCAATGGCATGCGGCGTACCTTCAAGATCAGTGAGGTCGAGCCTGCCGTCACCAATCGCAAGGTCTTGCCTCCCGCGGAGCCTGCACTGATCAGCGGTTCGGGAAATTGACGATCTTGGCATCCGACCCAAGGATAACGGTGACGGTGACGAAGAATCCAAGACATCGAATGACCCCGCAGTGAACACGCCAATCAAGGCCACGATCTCTACAAGCCAGCGACTAGCGATCAGGCTGAAGCATCGGAAATGTCTTCGCCCGGCCGAGACAGCAAAGATCATGGTGAGGGGCTTCATTCCCTTGGGCACGCATCCAATCACCCCTACAGACCGGCAAGATTCGCGACGACGAACATCCTGTAGAACTCCGCTGAAGCTACTGTGAAGGGTGCGTTCGCCACCGCCAAGCTGCTTCCGAAATCTGGATCCGCCCCTATCCATGGAAGAGGCATTCACCGTCCCCGGCTCTCGATCCGCATGGCCGCAAAGGATCACACCCAAACGACATCGTCCACCACAGGTTCTGATTGATCCATGAAATCCTTCACTCCGGCGATCCGGACCTTGGCACTCTGGTGTGTCCTGGCACCCCTCGTTCTGGCCGCTTCGGCGGCTGAAGCAGCGCCGCAGATGCTCCGCTTCGTGTTGATTCCCAAAGTGACCCATCCCTGGTTCGATGCCGTGCGGGAGGGCGCCGAAGATGCCGCCCGAATGATCAAACAACAGACCGATTCAACCGCGGTCATTGAGTATCGCCCCCCCGTAAGGGCGGAGGTAGGCCTTCAGGCGGCGATCCTCGAGGCGGCGATTCGTTCCAAGCCCAGCGGCATCACCATTGATCTTCTTGATGCAGAACGGCTCAGATCCTTGCTGGAGCAGGCCCAGCGCGAGGGCATTCCGGTGACCGTGTTCGATTCGGAACCCCCTGCAAATCTGGCGCTCACAAGCATCGGCAATGATTTCTGCCTGCAGGCGCGCATCGCTGCCGAGCGTTTGGTCAAGCTTCTCGGAGGCAAGGGGGAGGTGGCCATCATGCAAGGCGTGCCCACAGCGCCGAACCACGCCATCCGCGCCGATTGTCACCGGAAGGTGTTTGCGCGCTATCCCGGCATCACGGTTGTGGCGTCACCCATCGATGGCGACAACATCACCACCGCTGAACAACAGGCAGCAGCAACCATGCGCAGCCACCCACGTCTCAGGGGTTGGGTCGTGTCCGATGCCGGCGGCGGCATCGGCGTCGGTCGCGCCATCCAGAGCTTGGGCAGAACGGGCACGGTCCAGGCTGTCGGACTGGATGACTTGCCCGAACTGCTTCAGCTGATCGGGAGCGGGGTGGTCGATTCCACCGCAGCCACCAAGCCCCGTTCGCAGGGATACTGGTCGGTGCTCAGCCTCTGGCAGCAGGGTCTGGGCGCCCCACCCATCGAGCGGATCGACACGGGCATCGCCGTGCAGGGTTCGGCAACACAACATCCGTAGGAAGTCAGTACCCGACGGATTCAAGCTCTGCCAGCAAGCGTTTCTCGTTCTCATTGAGGGCAACACAAGGGGTGCTGTGCTGACCCACGGGCATCAGCACGCCGCCGCTGATCCCACGGCGATCGAGCAGAGCCTGCAGGGCCGCGGTGTGTTGTGGCAGATGGTCGGCATGGCTGGAGGGCATGGGATCCGCCTGTGCCCTCTCAACTCAAAACTGCCACTCCCCTCGACTCGAACCCGCAGCCACATGGGCGGGAAGACCCGCAATTGGTTCGGACACCATGCCGGCTGCATCTCGATCCCGCTGCTCACCTGCCAGCTGCACCAAGGCCTGATCGCCCATGGTGAACACCTCACCACTCGCTGCGACGGCTGGTCTGGGGTTCGTCATGGATTGCCGCGCAGGCGCGATGGCAAGACATGGAACGTGCCCCAACGAACATTTTTGAGGTTCTGTGCATCCGCTGGTTGCATAAGGTGATGGCACAGCCATTCCTGCCTCGGATATCACTCCCTGAGACCAGAGGCTTGAACACTGAATTTAAGGATCAAATAAGTTCACCATGCTACAAATCACCCAGGAAGGCGTTCAGGTCGCCCGGGGTCTTGGCCAGCGTCACGGCTTCAGCGACGCCGCCGTGGTCCACATGATGCAGGCCATGCTCCGCAGTCATGGTGGGATGGCTCAGTTCAACCACCCTGAATTCGGTGGCTCTGGCCAGTGGATGCCTGGGGGCATGCTGATGATCGGCGACATGTTCAACAACGCGCTCAAAGGCCGGGTCGATGGACTCTGCCGCGATGTGTCGGCGGCCATTGCGGCGCAGCCCATGGCGACGGCATCGGCCGCACTGCTGTTCGAACCCGACCCCCGCGAGACGTGGTGGCCCGCCGAGCTCGGTGCCCCTTCGGCCACCGGCGCGCAGAACAACGTGCGCTATGCCGTCTTCCCCAGTGCGGGGCGGCTTGCGGTGGACGTCAACGGTCAGGTCAGCGTCTACGACACCGGCAGCCACCAGATCGCCGGCTTCTCTCAGCAGCAGGGTGGCGGTGGGATGGTGTTTTCCACTCCGGCCGGGAGCGTCAGTCTCAGCAGCTTCTCGCCCGCCGGTGGCTTCAGCCAGCAACAGCAGAGCCACGCTGGCGGCCTTCAACAGCAGAGCAGCAGTGGCTCGGGCTCACAGCATCAGGCCGCGGTGATGGCTCCGATGCAGATGCAACCGATGAGCTCCATGCAACCCATGAGCCCCATGCAGCCGATGAGTGCCATGCAGCAGCAGCCGAGTTGGTGGCCGGCTGAGCTCGGCGTTCCTGCCTCGAGCGGTGCCCAGAACGAGCTGCGCTACGCCATCTTCCCCGCTGCAGGTCGGCTGGCTGTGGAGCACAGCGGCCACTGCAGGGTGTTTGATGTCAGCGGCCAGGCGATCCGCGGCGTGTCCCTTCAGAGCGGCACCGGTGATCTGATCCTCTCCACAGCGGAGGGCGACCGGCCCCTGTCCCAGTTCCCGGAGATCAGCCCGGCAACCGAAGTGGCCCCCGAACGCCCGGCGCAGATCACCGCCACTACCGCGACCGCCACCACCTCCAACGCCACCCCCGTGACCACCCCCACCGGCGGCACTGATGATCCCTACGCTGCCCTGGAGCGCCTCGGGGAGCTCAAGGCCAAGGGGATCCTCACCGAGGAGGAATTCAGCAGCAAGAAGGCCGAGTTGCTGGCGCGGCTCTGATCCCTCGCAAGGGATGCATGGCCTCAGGCAGTGCAGGATCTCATGGGTGCTGAGGTCCTCTGCCTGACGGCGTCAGGAATGGATCCAGGAAGCTGAGCGGCCTTGCCATGGTTGCCGAGAAGCCGAGGATGCCGCGGTCCAGGTGGCTGTAGAGCAGGGTGTCATCGGCTTCCAGCAGAAAGGTGCCGCCCCTCTGGGTCAGGTGGTCGTCGCACGGCACGTAGGTGCGCCAGTGGCCCAGCACTTCGGTCATGTTGCGCAGGCGCACCGTGGCCAGCTCGAAGGGTCGCTGGAATCCAGTTCCACCAGCTCTGGCAAAGAACGACCCCTTGATCGGCGGCAAGGGACCTGCCTGGATCGTCTCGTCGTCCGCGATCCGCTGGGGAGCTCCTCGATCGCCCGTGTAGCCGCGCATCACCTCGGCCAGGGTGCCGGGCGAACCGATGCCGGCGCACATCAGCAGCAGGTTCGGCCAGGGCCCGCCGATCCCCCTCAAGCCCTCATAGAGCCCCAGGGCCCGATGCAGCTGCGGTTCCGGGTCGACCAGGAGTCGTTCGAGTGGAAATCCCGTGAAGGAGCAGAACCGCTGGCGGCTGTCCTCATGGCCGATGCCGATCGCCAGGACGGCGATGCCGGCAGACTCCAGCTGCGGCAGGGCGGCCACCACAGCCTGGGCGTATTCGAGGCTGTCGAAATCCCCCAGTTGGGGCAGCAGCAGCACCAGTCGGCGGTATCCCCGTTCCATGCCGGCCACCCCCGCCAGCCGCTCGAGCAGGGCAGCGGGTGCAGCCTCGCGTGCCTCGCTGCCGGCTGGATCAGCGCCAGCGGGATCGGCGGTGGTGGGTTCGGTGCCGGGCACGGGTCACAGGGCAATCACGGAACGATCATCGTGGCGCGCTCCTGACAGGCTTCCGCAAAAGTGATCAACCCCCGGCCTGTCCGGCCTGGCGTCGCGGTGCCGTCTGCTGGCTGCCAGCCTGGGAGCCACTGCGGATGATCCTGGTTGCCCCTCGATCTCGACACCCTCCGACCCCTGCCGCGCACGTCAGCGGTGAGCGGAGTGCTGGAGACCCTTGCCTTCTTTCGGGATCCTGATTTCGCCCGCTCGAACTTCGAGCGCTACGGCGATGTCTACGAAACCACCCTATTGGGGCAGCGCACCGTCTTCATCCGGGGGGAACGGGCGATCAGCGACCTGTTCGCCCAGACCGAATCCGTCGAGGGCTGGTGGCCGGACAGTGTGCGGGAACTGCTGGGCCCCCTGTCGCTGGCCAACCGCAACGGGGCCGATCACAAGGCCCGCCGTCGGGTGGTGGGCCAGCTGTTCGCCTCCGCGGCCCTGAAGCACTACAGCCCCGCGATCGTGGCCCTGGTCGATGCGCTCAGCCAGGAGCTGCTCAGCGCCGAAGCACCCGTGGCCCTGGTGCCCAGGCTGCGGCGGTTTGCTTTCCGTGTGATCGCCAGCACGGTGCTGGGGCTCGATCCAATCGATCGCGATGCCCTGTTCGTCGATTTCGAAACCTGGTGCCAGGGTCTCTTCTCTCTTCCGATCGCTTTGCCCGGCAGCCCCTTCGCCCGTGCGCGCCAGGCCCGCCAACGGCTGCTGCTGCGCCTGGGCGCGTTGCTCGACAAGGCGCAGGCTACCGCTGCCACCGGAGCGCCCCTCGCTGCCGGAGGGCTCGATCTGCTGGCCGGAGGCCTGGATGAGGCCGGCCTCCCCCTGGGCGACGACGACGTGGCCGAGCAGCTACTCCTATTGCTGTTCGCGGGCTACGAAACCACCGCCTCCGCGTTGAGTTGCCTGGTGCTGACCCTGCTGCAACATCCAGCCGAGCTGACCTGGCTGCAGCAGGAGCTCGACACTGTGCCTTGGCCACCTCCGCCGGGGGAGGCCACAACTGCCTACGACGCCTTTCGGGCCCCGCGGCTCGATGCGGTGGTGCAAGAGGTGATGCGGCTGACCCCGCCGGTGGGGGGCTTCTTCCGCCGGACCCGGAAGCCCATTGCCCTGGCTGGGGTGCTGGTGCCAGCGGATCGGGTGGTGCAGGTGAGCATCGTCGCCAGCCATCGCCACGGTTCCGCCAGGGAGGATCTGGAGGTCTTCCGGCCGCAGCGGCATCTGGCTGGAACCTGCACGGCCACCCTGCTGCCGTTTGGCGGTGGTGAGCGGGTGTGCCTCGGCAAGGCGCTGGCGGAGCTGGAGATCCGTCTGCTGATCGTGGGGCTGCTCAAGCCGCTGACCTTGGAGCTGGAGCCGGATCAGAACCTGACGCTGGCGATCATCCCCAGCCCTTCACCAAAGGACGGCCTGCTGGTCCGTCCGCGTCACAGGGCCTGCAGTAACGATCCCGTTGGAGTGGAGTGAACCATGGCCAATCCGGTGCTGAGCGCGCAGGACCGCTGGAAACAGGATCGCTCCGATGACGGGTTGTTCTATGCCGAGCCTCGTTTCGTGCACCATCTCGATGGGGCGTTTCGCAGCCGGCTCACGGCGCTCTACCAGGAGAGGATCCCGCCGGGGGCGGTGGTGCTGGATCTGATGAGCAGCTGGGTCAGCCATCTGCCCGAAACCCTGAGCTCCATTGAGGTGATCGGCCATGGCCTCAATGCCAGGGAGCTGGAGGCCAACCCACGGCTGAGCCGCCATTGGGTGCAGAACCTCAACGTGGATCAGCGTCTGCCCCTGGAGTCAGACAGCGTTGATGCGGCCCTGATCGTGGCCGGCTGGCAGTACCTGCAGCAGCCCGAGCAGGTGGCGGCCGAACTGCTGCGGGTGGTGCGTGCCGGTGGCCAGCTGATCGTGTCCTTCTCCAACCGCATGTTCGCTCAGAAGGCCACGCGGATCTGGACCGATGGAGGCGACCGGGATCATCTCGAGATCGTCGCCAGGGTGCTGGTGGCGCAGGGCTGGCCCATGCTGAAGCTGGTCGCCGAAGCCACGCGGGCAGAAGGACCGCTGGGCTGGCTGGGCGGCAAGGGGGATCCGTTCTTTGCGGTGGTCGCCGAGAAGCCGAGCGCTTAGGAACTTGTTGTCCATCAAGCAGCCGCCCGCGAGGCCTTTGAGGGCCCTTAACAAGGCATCAACGGTGGATGCACAGGCGTGAGCCGGCAGATTGGTGGGGATCCGTAATAATCTGTTACAGTTCTCTCACCCAGATCGCTCCACCCATGGCCCAAGCCACCATCTCTGCTCCCAGCGCCCTTGATCGCGCCGCCATCCGCGGCGCCACTGTCACCACCGAAGACGGTGGCCGTCTCAATGCCTTCGCCACTGAACCCCGCATGGAAGTGGTGAGCGCCGAGCGCGGCTGGGGCTTCCACGAGCGGGCCGAAAAGCTGAACGGCCGCATGGCCATGCTCGGCTTCATTGCCCTGCTGGCCACCGAGTTCGCCCTCGGAGGCGAATCCTTCACCCGCGGTCTGTTAGGCATCGGTTGACCCTGATTCGGTTGATTCTTCAGCCGAGTTGACCATTCAGACAAGCTAGCAAATACCACCGAAGAGAGAATCCCATGAATGAATCCCTTTCCATCGACAGAGAGTTCTTTGTCGAATCCCACTCACGCGCCATCGATAGCTGCACGGAACTTGAGGACCTCCGAAAAGTTTCCAAATCGCTGTTGAGGGCTTGGCAGATGCAGGCCATGTTCAGTGAGCAGTATGGCGCTGAGTTGCTCGGCATCCCCAGGCCGTGAAACCTCAGCTCAATATCCACTGACTGGAAGTAGAGAAATCTAGGAGTTTGCTGATAAACCAACCCACGAGTCCGTTTTCCACAGGCATCAGTGGATTTCTGGCTCAAAAAGTCGGATCGGCGGCTATCAGAGCCGCAAACTGCCCGATTTCGGCATCGTTGGCCTGACTGCAAGGCATTGGTTGAGGCCTATTGGGCACACCTCTGGACAATGGGCTGTTCATGCCGCCTCCAGCTCAGGTTTGAGCAGGTTGCCCAGGCGGATCAGGTTGTAGGCGATCACATGCAGGCCAAACACGGCGCCGACCTTCTCGGTACCGCGCAGTTTGAACTGGCGCAGCCCGCCAAATGCCTTGATCCAACCGAATACCTTTTCGATCCCCC
>NZ_JAHLYT010000053.1 GCF_025128095.1 Synechococcus sp. CS-1328
GCCCTTGAGGGCTTCGGCAGTCCGGCTCTGCTCACCGTGCTGGGTCTGTTCGCCCTCTCGGCCGGTCTGTTTCGCTCCGGCGGCCTCGATCGGCTCAGGGGAATGATCGGCTCCGATGCGGTTCGAACTCCAAAGCGCATGATCGTGCTGCTCACCACCCTGGTGGCACCGGTCTCGGCCTTCGTTCCGAACACCCCGATCGTGGCGTCGTTGCTGCCCGTGGTCGAGGGCTGGTGCCGCCGCCGCGGCATCTCGCCCTCGAAAGTTCTGCTTCCGCTGTCTTTCGCCACCGTTCTTGGTGGAACGATGACGCTGATCGGTAGTTCGGTGAACCTGCTGGCCAGCGAGGTCAGCAACAAGCTGGGTTACGGCGCCTTCGATCTGTTCAGCTTCACGCCGATCGGGATCGGGGTTTGGCTGGTGGGGAGCCTGGTGATGGTGCTGCTCTCCGACCGTTTTCTGCCCGATCGCGGCAGCGACGATCGCGACCTGGCCCGCAGCTTCAGCGGCAGTGGTTACCTCACCGAAGTGATGATCCCGGCGCGCTCCGAGCTGGTGGGGAAATCCCTGCATGGCACGCGCCTGCAACGGCGTTTCGACGTCGACGTGCTCGAAATCCACCGCAATGAAGAGCGCTTCACCCCACCGCTGGCCGACCGCAGCTTGCTGGAGGGGGATCGCCTGGTGCTGCGTTGCACCCGGGACGACCTGCTCAGGCTGCAGCAGGAACACACCATTGTTCTTGCTCCTGTTCCTGAATCCGAAGAGGCCGAACTGGCGTCCCAGGCCTTGGCCAATCTGCGTATGGTCGAGGTGCTTCTGCCCGCCGGCTCGACCCTGGCCGGGGAAAGCCTCCGCGATCTGCGCTTCCGCCAGCGTTACAACACCACCGTTCTGGCCCTGCGCCGCGGCAATGAGGTGTTGCACGAGCGGCTTGGCAGGGCAACCCTCAGGGAGGGCGATGTGTTGCTCCTGCAAGGCCCCCAGGATGCCATCCGCGGCCTTCAGGCCAATAATGACCTGGTGGTCCTTGAGCAGATCGAAGACGATCTGCCGACCGTCAGTCGCAAGGGCATCGCCATGGTCATCGCCGTCCTGGTGATCGTGTTGCCCACCTTCAAGATTTTGCCCCTGGTGGCGGCGGTGCTGCTGGGCACCGTGGCGATGGTGGCCACCGGTTGCCTCCGCACCGGCGAACTGCTGCGCTCGATCCGTCTGGATGTGATTCTGCTGCTCGGATCGCTGGGCAGCTTCAGTGTGGCCCTTGAGAAGACCGGTCTGGCCGAGGCCATGGCGAAGTCCCTGCTGATCGGACTGCAGCATTGGCCGATCTTCTGGGCCCTCGCCGGGGTTTTCCTGTTCACCACCCTGCTCACCGAGGTGATGAGCAACGCGGCCACGGTGGCGATGGTGATTCCAATCGCGGCCAAAGTCGCCGTCGGCCTCGGCATGCCGCCGATGGCCTTCATCTTCACGGTCCTGTTCGGAGCCAGCCAGAGCTTCCTCAGCCCGGTGGGCTACCAGACCAACCTGATGGTGTTCGGTCCGGGCCGCTATCGCTTCCTCGATGTGGCCCGCTACGGATTTCCCCTCACCCTGGTGATGACCCTTCTGGTGCCCTTGCTGGTCTGCAGGCAGTTCGGGATCTAGCCCCTTCGGTGCCTAACCTGGCCGTTGCCTGGGATGCGGCCCCGAAAGGGCGTCCCTTCCCGCCACGACCCACTTCCTCTCCCTCCCCCCCACACGTTTCTTCCATGGCTCTGCAGCTCGGCGACACCGTTCCCGATTTCACTCAGGATTCCCAGCTGGGTACGATCAACCTCTACGACTTCGCCGGCAACAGCTGGGTGGTCCTGTTCTCCCACCCAGCCGACTACACCCCGGTCTGCACCACGGAGCTGGGCGAAGTAGCCCGCCTGCGCCCGGAGTGGCAGAAGCGGAATGTCAAGACGATCGCCCTGAGCGTCGACTCGGCCGAGAGCCACAAGGGTTGGATCGGCGATATCAATGAGACCCAGAACACCACCGTCGACTATCCGATTCTGGCGGATGCCGACAAGTCGGTGAGCGACCTGTACGGGATGATCCACCCGAACTCACTCAACAACCTCACGGTGCGGTCGGTGTTCATCATCGACCCCAGCAAGAAGCTGCGCCTGCAAATCACCTATCCCGCCAGCACGGGCCGCAACTTCGACGAAATCCTGCGCGTGATTGATTCGCTCCAACTCACCGATTCCCACCAGGTGGCCACACCGGTGAACTGGAACGATGGCGACGACTGCGTGGTGGTGCCCTCCATTCCCACCGAAGAAGCCCGCACCAAGTTTCCCAAGGGTGTCACCGAGGTGAAGCCCTATCTGCGCATGACCCCGCAGCCCAATAAGTGATCGGATCCTGAGCCGAGAAGCCAACTCCTCCTGCCATGGCGCCTCGCCCGAAGCGTTCCCCTGGGCATCGCCATCACTGGCACCAGCGGCTCAGCGTTCCCCAGTTCACGGCGATCACCGGCCTGCTGGTGATCGCCTTCGGAACGTTCATCCTGGCCTCACCGCTCTGCTCCAGCAAATCGGTGGGGCTCTGGGAAGCCCTGTTCACCGTGACATCCGCGATCACGGTGACGGGCCTCTCGATTATTGATGTGGGCACCGAACTGACCCCGGTCGGGCAGGTGGCGCTGGCGGGCCTGATCATCACCGGTGGTCTCGGCCTGATGGCAATCACCACCTTTCTGCAGGGATTCGTGCAGGGACACTCCGGCCTCAGGCACCGGCTTGACAAGGGCCGTGCCCTCGATGAGTTCGGCGTTGGTGGCATCGGGCCCACCTTCCAGTCAATTCTGATCACCGCAGGCTGCGTGATGGGGATCGGCACCTTGATCCTGTTCAGCTTCGGCTTCAACGACATCGCCAACCCCGGGGAGCGCCTCTGGGCCTCGATGTTCCATTGCATCAGCGCTTACAACAACGCTGGTTTCGGTTTGTGGAGCGACAGTCTGGTGCACTACCGCAGCAATCCGGTGGTCAATCTGGTGATCGCCAGCATGATTGTGATGGGTGGTCTTGGCTGGAGAGTCACCAATGACCTCTGGGTGAATCGCTTCCGCCTGCGGCGACTGAATCGCCTGAGCATGCACACCCGCCTGGTGATTCGCAGCACGATCGGCCTGATCCTGATCGGAACAATTGGCCTGCTCCTGACGGAGCATCTCGACACCGAGGGGCTGCTGATGCAGAAGCTGGATACTCTGGACAAACTGCAGGTGAGCCTGTTTCAGTCGATCTCCACACGCACGGCTGGCTTCAACACAATCCCCCTCACCACCAGCACGCTCTCGGATGCGGGACTGTTGCTGATGATGGGGCTGATGTTCATTGGTGCCAGTCCCGGCGGCACCGGTGGCGGCATCAAAACCACCACCTTTGCAGCCCTGGTGGCAGCCACCCGGTCCACCCTGCGGGGTGAGGACGATGTGGTGGTTCGCGATCGCGAAATCCCCGCCAAGGTGGTGCTTCGGGCCGTCGGGGTCACCCTGGCCTCGATGCTGTTCGTGCTTGGCATGGCCCTGCTGCTGGCGCTCGACAACATCGGTGGCGCCAGCGCCAAGACAGAGGCCTTCACCTTCCTGGAAAAACTGTTCACCTGCGTCTCGGCCTTCGGCACCGTGGGCCTGGATGTGGGCGTGACGGCCCACCTGGATCGCTGGGGCCAGGCGGTGTTGATGGTGGGGATGTTTGTCGGCCGGCTGGGGATCCTGCTGCTGCTCTCGGCCTTCTATGGCAACCGGCCGCAGAGTCGGGTGAAGTACCCCAAGGAAGAGCTCTACATCTGATCGACATCTGAAACGTCGAACCAGCGCCGACCAGCCGGAACTCCATCCATACTTGACCAGCGATCACTCCAAGCAGACAAAGGATGCAGCGGGAATGAACCAGTGGTGGCAATGGCAGGGAAGCGAAGATCGCTTCGAAGACAGCTTCGCCGTGATCGGAGTGGGACGCTTCGGCAGTGCCGTCTGCAAGACCCTCGCCAGCGCCGGTGCCGACGTCCTGGCGATTGACCGCAGCCAGAGGGCCATCGATGAGTTGCGTCAGGCCGATCCGGGCATTGAGGGCCGGGTGGTGGACTGCACCGATGAGGAGGCCTTACGCGCGTCGGGGGTTCTCGATCTCGGCACCGTGGTGGTGGCGATCAGCGAGCCGCTCGCAGTCAGCATCACCGCCACCCTGATCGCCAAGGACAGCAGCGACAGCCGTGTGAAGCAGGTGATCGCGCGGGCCACCAGCGATCTGCACGAGAAGATGCTGCGCCGGGTCGGCGCCGACCGGGTGGTGTTTCCCTCCAAGATGCAGGGAGAACGCCTGGGGCTGGAGCTGGTGCGTCCGAACCTGCTGGAACGCCTACGGCTGGACGACCGCAACAGCATCGAAGAGATCAAAGTGCCTCGCGCCTTCGTCGGGCACTCCCTGCGGGACATCAACCTGCGCAAGAACTACAACGTCAGCGTGCTGGCAGCCGGCCCTCGGAACCAGCTCACCGTCAACCCACCGGCCTCCCATGTGCTCAATGAAGGGGAACTGCTGGTGGTGATGGGCACCAGCACGGCGCTGGAAGCCCTTCCCTCCAACTGAATCGCCATGCGGGTGGTCGGCCTGATGAGCGGCACCAGTGCCGATGGCGTGGACGGCGTGCTGGCCGCCTTCTCAGGCCCGCCCCAACGCCCGCGCTGGCAACTGCTGGGGCGGGCCTCGGTTCCCTATCCCGACGGCCTCCGCCAGCGGCTGCTGGCCTTGGGCCAGGGAGCCTCGCTCACCACGGCGGAGCTCCTCGACCTGAGCGAGGCCGTGACCGAGATTCAGGCCGAGGCAGCCCGCCAAGCCGATCCAAGCGGTATAGCAGCGCTGGTGGGCTGCCACGGCCAGACGCTCTGGCACCGTCCCCCCACGGGCGATCGCCGTGGCGCCAGTCTTCAGCTGCTGCAGGGCCCGTTGCTGGCGTCCCTGCTGCAACGTCCGGTGGTCCACGACTTCCGGGCTGCCGATCTGGCCCTGGGGGGGCAGGGGGCGCCGCTGGTTCCCCCCTGTGATGCGGCACTGCTGGGCAGCACCGGTGGCTGGCGCGCCCTGCTCAACCTGGGAGGCATCGCCAACCTCACCCTGCTGCCCCCCGGCCGCGGGCCCGATCGCCGCGCGTCGGTACGCGGCTGGGATTGCGGCCCGGCCAACACTCTGCTGGACCTGGCTGTGGATCACTTCAGCCAGGGACAGCTGAGCTTCGATGACGGTGGCGCCTGGGCGGCGTGCGGCCGGGTGCAGACACCGGTGCTGGAGCGCTGGCTGCAGGAGCCCTATCTGCTCCAGTCCCCGCCCAAGTCCACCGGCCGGGAATTGTTCGGCCAGGCCGATCTGCAACGCCGCCTGGCGAACCTGGCCCAGGCCAGTGCGTCAGCCCCCGACAGCGCTGAGTTCGCCGCCGACAGCCTCGCCACCCTGACGGCCTTCAGCGCCGCGGCTGTGGCCCAGGATCTGCACCGCGGTCCACGGCCGATCGAACTGCTGGTCGCCGGAGGAGGCGGCCGCAACCAGACCCTGATGCGGGAGCTGCGGCACCGCTGCCGGGGAATCAGCGTGCGGCCCCTGCAGGAGCTTGGTATCGGGGATCTGGAGAGGGAAGCCCTGGCCTTCGCGTTGCTCGCCTGGTGGCACCAGCAGGGCCACCCCGGCTCCCTGCCGGCCGTGACCGGCGCCCGCCGGCAGGCCGTGCTGGGAGTCTGCGCCAGGCCTGCCGGCCTGTGATCCGATCCCTGGTGCCGCTGCTGCCGAGCCCAATTCAACCGCGGGGGCGGTACAGCCGGGGCCGGCGGTTGCCCTGCAGGCGTTGGCCTGGATTCTGCTCCTGACGCACGAGGGCCGCGCGAAAGCGGTCGGCCTGGGCCTCGCTTGGCAGCAGACCGGCCTCGTCTGCCAGGAGCCGCTGCCGTTCGATGCGCTCCACACCCTGCTGGATCAGCACCCGCGCCATGTTGCTGACGGTGCGGGAATCCTGGTCAGCCAGAGCCGTGAGGCGCTCGCAGAGTTCCTCAGGCAAGACCACCTGAATCCGAGGCGACTTGGAGCGCCCACTGGAGGATGTCTGACGGGTGGGCACGACGCAGCGGAGGATGGACGACTCACGGGCGGAGGCACCCGGGGACAGGCCGCACTGGTCAGCACCAGGGCACACCAGTGTACGAACACACCCTTGGGTAGTATCCAAGCCTATGCTGAAACCCGACCCGGCCCTCGGCCATGGCGCCTCGCTCCAACGGCCCTTCCCCCGCCACCACCCCCTCCGCGCAAAGCAGTGGTGATGTGCTGGTGTCGGCCGTGATCAGCCCCTACCTGCTCACCCATCTGCACCACGTGCTGCAACGGGCGGAATTCGGAGCCCGTCAGGACGGGCAGAGCACCCTGGCCGCCAACTACGCCCAGCTCCGCCAGGTGCTCTGCCAGGAAGCCCGCAGCCTCAAGGGCGAAACCGCCGACAACGACGCACACCCCTGAGTTCCTTTCCCTACGGAACGCGAACAACCGCTTGCCAGGGCACACTGTTGGGCAGCTCCGCTACATAGGGTCAAACCACCCGTGGCCGAGCGATGAGCAACGCATCCCAGCTCTACGCGCGCATCAGCGCCGATGCGGCGCTCACCCAGGAGCTGTTTCGCCAGGCCCTGCAGGACCCCAGCGGCGCCTTGCAGCGGATTGTGGCGCTCGGGGAAGCCGAAGATCTGCCGGTGAGCGTGGAGGAGGTGAAGGCCCACATCGCCAGCCTGGAGGACGGCGACACCAAGCAGTGGCTGCTCAAGGCGCGCGGCGGACTGTGACGCCGGCAAGAGGGTCGGCAGCCATCGGCACGCCGGAATCCCGTGATCGGGACTCGCTCGAACCTGGCGGACTGACAGGGATCCCGCCGGGACGGCGATGGCCCCCGCCACCCTGGGCCCAGCTGAAGAACAGCCAGTAGCTGACGATCGCCAGACCCGCCGCCACCACCAGAGCGGCCACCTGCTCGAGGCGCTTGATCATCCCTACGAGCGGCGGCGGTTCTGAAAACCACTTTGCCGGACGCTCATCCGAGGGACGGATCTCAGGGGTTCCGGTCGGGAGGATGGCCAGGGATGATGCAGGCAATGCACCGGAACCGGCAGGATTCCGTGGCTTCTGCCGTACCCATACCCGCGCCGCCGTGCTTCGTCTCGAACGGATCAGCAAGATCTATCCCACCGGTGAAGTGCTGCGGGATGTCACCTGGGAGGTGAAGGCCGGTGAGCGGATCGGCCTGGTGGGCGTGAACGGTGCCGGCAAATCCACCCAGATGCGGATCATTGCCGGTCTGGAGGAAGCCAGCGGCGGCCTGGTGGTGAAGCAGGGGGAGCCGCGCATCGCCTACCTGCAGCAGGAATTCGATGTCGATCCTGAGCGCACCGTGCGCGAAGAGCTGTTTCAGGCCTTTGGCGAAGCGGCCCAGGTGCTGATCCGCCAGCATCAGGTCGAGCACGCCATGGCCAGCGAACAAGCCGCCAGCGATCCCGATCACCTCGATGAGCTGATCCACGAGCTGGGCCGGCTGCACAGCCGCTTCGAGGCCCTGCACGGCTACGAACTCGACGCCCGCATCGACAAATTGCTACCCACGATCGGCTTCACCCCCGAAGGGGCCGAGCTGCTGGTGGGGGACTACTCCGGCGGCTGGCAGATGCGCATCGCCCTGGGCAAGATCCTGTTGCAGGAGCCGGATCTGCTGCTGCTGGATGAGCCGACCAACCACCTGGATGTGGAGACGATCCAGTGGCTGGAGGGCTACCTGATCGAGCAGAGCGCCGCCCTGGTGGTGATCAGCCATGACCGCACCTTTCTCGATCGGGTCTGCACCCAGATCGTGGAGACCGAACGTGGCGTCTCACGGACCTACCTGGGCAACTACAGCCAGCATCTGGAGCAGAAGGCGCTGGAGCGCGAGGCCAGCCAGGCCGCCTTCGATCGGCAGCAGAAGGAACTGGCGAGTCAGCAGGCCTATGTCGACCGCTTCCGGGCCAGCGCCACCCGCTCCACCCAGGCCAAGAGCCGGGAAAAACTGCTTGAGAAGGTCGAACGGATCGAGGCCCCGATCGAGAGTGTCTCCGGTCCACGCTTCCGCTTTCCCGAAGCCCCCCGCTCCGGAAGGCTGGTGGCCGAGTTTCGCGATCTCAGCCACAGCTACGGCGACAAGATCCTGTTTCTCGGCGCCGAGCTGGAGGTGGAGCGGGGCGATCGGATCGCCTTCGTGGGCCCGAACGGTGCAGGCAAGTCGACCCTGCTGCGGCTGGTGATGGGCCTGGAGGCGCCGGACGAGGGCCGGGCCGGGCTGGGCGAGCACAACGTGATCGCCGGCTATTTCGAGCAGAACCAGGCCGAGGCCCTCGACCTGGACAAGACCGTGATCGACACCGTGTTCGAAGCGGTGCCGGACTGGACCCAGACCCAGGTGCGCTCCCTGCTGGGCAGCTTCTGTCTCAGCAACGAGGCAGTGTTCAAGGAGGCCGGCAAGCTCAGCGGCGGAGAGAAGGCACGCCTCGCCCTGGCGCTGATGCTGCTGACGCCCTGCAACCTGCTGGTGCTGGACGAGCCCACCAATCACCTCGACATCCCCGCCAAGCAGATGCTGGAGAACGCGCTGCAGGAGTACGAGGGCGCGGCCCTGCTGGTCTCCCACGACCGCTACTTCATCTCCCGGGTCGCCAACCGGATCGTGGAGCTGCGCGAAGGGGAGCTGGTGATCTACCGCGGCGACTACGCCTACTACCTGCAGAAGAAACAGGAGGAAGCCGAAGCTGCTCGCCAGGCCCTGGAGACGGAAGCCCGAACCCGCAAGCAGACCGCCAACCGCGAGAAGCAGCGCGAGCGGCTGCGCAACAAACAGGGCAGCAAGAACGATGGCGGCAAGCAACGACAGCCGGCCTGCTGACTGCCTGCTGCAGGCCTGCCGACTACCTGCTGTCGGCCGGCCAGCAGGGCGACGGACAGGCCTCAGTCCGGAGCTGGATCACACAACTTCATAGACGAGTAGGCAACTCGACCCATTTCGCTGGTGCCCAGCGCGATGTGTGCATAGCCTGACGCTACGTCATTGAGATCAGCCCATGAGCGTCGAGCTCAGGTCCACGGAACTTGCTTCCCTCACCGGGATTCCCTCCTCCCATGCCGGGACAGCCGGGGCCGAAGCCGTGGCGACGCCGTCGCCGCAGCACCACGACGAGACCTGGGATGCCATGGAGGTCTATTTCGAGTGCATCACCACCTGCTCCCTCGACGATGGCGAATGCATCACCCACTGCGTCGAGGAACTGCGGGAACACCACTGATCCACAGAGCAAAGGGGCTACCACAAGGCTGGTCGCCCATCATTGGCCAGATCACCGGTGGCCAACGCCCAGAATCGAGGTCAAGGGGGATGGCGCAAGGGTTTGCTGACGTGTTTTGCGTATCCGTGTCGCAACGGCTACGCGGAGCTCTGAAACACTTTGTAGCGTTGCGCCAGTTTCACGAGCCCCTGGGGCTTCAGCCATGTCGGAACCCCTCACCCTCAGCCTTGGACAGAAGTTCGAGCTTGAGCGCATGACCAGAGCCATCGACGCCACCGGTGACCCCCAGGCCCTGCGTGGTCTGGCCAAACAACTGCTCCAGGCCTGGCAAAGCCAGAAGGCCGCCACCCAGTGGGTGATGCGCCAACAACTCGGCGCGCCCTCCTCCTTCCTCGGCGGCATGACCACCATGCCCGAGCCCAGCGAGCCTCAGGGATTCGATGTGCTCTGAGCGCAGCGGGGATCGTGGGCGTCATCCCTTCAGGACCTGACGCCCTGTCCACGATGCCTGCTGCACAGACCGCGACACGCCTGAAGGCACCTTGCCCTCAACCCAAGACGGGCCCACAACACCAGTCTGACCCACATCGCAAGGCTGACTCCCAACGCAAGCCTGCCCCCGCATCGCAAGCCTGCCCCCCTATCGCAAAACGAACCTCAACAACACGGCGCTCAGCGCGCTGAGAGACTCCCCAATTCAACAGGGGTCAGGTCCAGTTCGAGCCGGGTGCCCTGCCGATCAATCTTCAGGTTCAGAGGCCGGCCTACGCCGATCCGTTCGACCACACTCACCAACTGGCTGGGCTCGGTGACCGGCTGACCATCAGCCACCACGATCACATCGCCCTGGCGCATCCCCACCCGAGCGGCTGGGCCTCCCGGCATCACAGACACGACCCGAACCCCTCCAGCCGCAGCTCCATCCTGCCCCTGGCGCACAGCTTCCAGACCCACACCGATCATTGGGTGGCTCACCCGACCACTCTGCACGAGCTGGCTGGCAATCTCCCGGGCCCGATTGATCGGGATGGCGAATCCCAGACCAGCACCGGGTCCCGACCGCACGAGGGTGTTGATGCCGATCACCTCTCCATCGGCGTTGAGGAGAGGCCCGCCGGAGTTACCTGGATTGATCGCCGCATCGGTCTGAATCAGATCGAGCCGTTTGTCGGTGATGCCGAGCTTGCTGGCATTGCGGTTGAGATTGCTGATGATCCCCAGGGTCACGGTGTTATCCAGCCCGTAGGGATTGCCCACGGCAATGGCCCAGTCGCCCACTTGAAGGGCATCGGAATTGCCCAGCGCCACCGCCGGCCAGGGCCCTGCGCCGATCAACTGCACCACGGCCAGATCAGTCACAGTGTCCAGACCCACGACCTTGCCCTCGACCCGGCGTCCGTCCTGCAGCCCCACCAGCACCCGATCGCTCTTCTCGACAACGTGGGCGTTGGTGAGGATCAGACCGTCGGCCCGATAGATCACGCCACTGCCCTGGCCTCTTTCCGTGCGCTGGGATGGCGGTGCGGCCTGGGGAACCCCGAAGAACTGCCGGAAGAAGGGGTCGGCCAACAGCCCACGGGGCAACCCACCACCACCCGGCACCAGCACGGTGCGCTCCGTATCGATCGTCACGACGCCCGGGCCGGCACGACGCACGGCGCTGGCCACGAACGACTGGCGCGTCAGGGCTGCAGCGGCGGCCCCCTGCGCCAATGCCACCGTGGGAAGCAGCGGCAGGGTCACCATCATCGCTGCAAGGGTGACTTCCGGCCAGGCCAGCGAATGCAAGGGGAAGCGGCGCATCACACGAACTCCGCGAACGACGCAGGTCAGCCCAAACCGTAGGGAACGCAGCTGCCTCGGACGAGCCGCGCAAACCGCCAGGGGATCCGGCTACGATCAGTGAAGTTTTCTATCGATCCATGGACACCTCGCGCCTGCTCCTGGCATTCCTCGCCTTTGGAGCTGCCTGCACCACCCTCTGGGCCTGGATGCTGGCCAACGCCACGCCTGACACCTCCACAAGCAAGCGATGATGGATCCGCGATCGGATCCGGCGATTCGTCGCATCCGACCGAATGGACGTGTTCACCAAGCTGTTTCCCTACCTCTATGGAGCCGTTTTTCTGCTGCTCCTCTGGCAGGCCTTCCAGGTGATGGCAAGGGGTTTCCGTGCCGTACCCCGCCCCGGCGACCGCAGCGCTGCCGGCAACACCAGTGGCGATCGCACCGGCCGGCTCACCATCCACCCGGAACTGCTGGATGCCGAAGGCCAGCTCACCCGTGAGGATCTGCTCACGGTGCGCTTCAACGGCGACAACGAGCGCCCAGGGACCCAGGGCGACAACTGAATAGGCTCGCAGGTGTGATCGTGCATGCCGGCGGAGGCAGACCGTGGACCAGAGAACTCGAATCGTTGGTGCCGTGCTCCGGGGTCTGAAGCTCCCACCCCGCTTCCGCCTCAAGCTGGTCAAGGAAGATCCCGTGCGGCTGGAGCTCACCATGACCCCGGCCTATGGGCAGGATCCGGTCCGGGTGGGCGTGATCGAATCCCAGGATCTGGTGGCCCGGCGCGACCGAGAAGGCCGTGTGCCTCGCGATCTGCAGGGCACCTGGGACTGGACCGTGTGGCACGGGAAGGTGTCGACAGGTGGCTGGAATCCCTATCTCAAGGAAGCCCTGCAGACCATGTTCGAAACCGGTCTGCCGGCGATCGTCTACGAAGAGAAGACCGGTGAGGGCTACCACCCCGTTGATGGAGTGCGGCACGTGCGCTGAGCCCATGCCGCAGGCCCGCTTTTCCCCTGCAGCAGCTGAGGCTCCCCTACCGATCGACGGGCTGCTCGACGCGATCGAAACGGCGCTGAGCCCTCCAGGGTCCACCTTGCTGCTGCAGGCACCGCCCGGTGCCGGCAAAACCACCCGGGTGCCCCTGGCCCTGTTGCACGCCCTGCCCGCGCAGAGGATCGTGATGCTGGAGCCCCGTCGCCTCGCGACCCGCGCCGCCGCCGAACGCCTGGCCAGTTCCCTTGGGGAAGCGGTGGGGGAGCAGGTCGGGTACAGGGTCCGCCTTGAAAGCCGGTGCTCCAGCCGGACCCGATTGGAAGTCGTGACCAGCGGCCTGTTCCTGCGGCGCCTGCAGAGCGACCCGGCCCTGGAGGGCGTGGGATTGGTGATCTTCGATGAATTCCATGAGCGGCAGGCAGACGCCGACCTGGCCCTGGCCCTGTTGCGACAGGCCCGCACCCTGCTGCGACCCGACCTGCGGGTGCTGGTGATGTCGGCCACCCTGGATCTCGAGCCGCTCGCCGCCGAGCTCGATCAGGCGCGGGTGCTCACCAGCGAGGGGCGCAGCCACCCAGTGAGCGTGGAGCACCAGCGCCCCCGTGAATCCGAAGCGATTGAACGGCAGGTGCTGCGGGCCCTGGAGCAGCAGTGGTTGCCGCAACGTCACGCTGGTGAAACCGCGCTGATCTTTCTGCCCGGACTGCGGGAGATCCAGCGCAGCCAGCGGCTGCTCGAGAGCTGCCCCTGGAGCCAGGAGGTCGCCATCTGTCCCCTGCACGGATCCCTGCCGCTCGAGGCGCAGCGCCAGGCCATCGCCCCAGCCGATCCCGCCGGCGCCAAGCTGGTGCTGGCCACCAGCATTGCCGAGAGTTCCCTCACGATCGAAGGGGTACGGCTGGTGATCGATGCGGGCTGGTCGCGCCGCAGTCGCTTTGATCCGGCCACGGGCATGGATGGGCTGGTCACCGTGCCGGCCAGCCAGGCCAGCGCCGAGCAGCGGCGTGGGCGCGCCGGCCGACTCGGGCCAGGCCATTGTCTGAGGCTGTGGTCGCCAGCCGAACAGCAGCGCCGGCCCGCCTTCGATCCGCCGGAACTGCTGGAGGTCGATCCCCTGCCGATCGCCCTGCAGCTGGCCCAATGGGGAGCGGGGCTGGGGGAGGAGCTGGCCTGGCTCACACCACCACCGCTGGCTGGCCTGCAGGAGGCGCGGCGTCTGCTGGAGCAGCTCGGGGCCCTCGACCAGAGCGGCGCCCTCTCCGATCACGGCCGTGCCCTCAGCGCCGTGGGATTGCACCCGCGCCTGGCCCATCTGCTGCTGAAAGCCAGCGCCGTGGGGGATCTGGATCTGGCCTGCGATCTGGCGGTGCTGCTGAGCGAACGGGATCCGCTCGATCGCCAGGAGCATGGCAGCGACCTGCTGCGCCGCCTGGCCTGGATGCGGACCCAGTGCCAGGGGCGGAGAGGGTCAGGCCCTCAGCAGCGGCTGCACCAGCTCGCCGCCGAATTGCGGCGACAGGTGAGGGCTGCAGCGGCCCCCGCCAGCGATGTGGTGCCAAGTCCAGCAGACCTGGAATGGCGAGCGGCGCGGCTGATCACCTGGGCCTATCCGGAGCGGATCGCCCTGCGCCGCCCTGGCAGCCCGCATCGCTACCAGCTCCGCAGCGGCCGCGGCGCCAGCCTCCATCCCAGCGACCCCCTGGTCCTGGCCGAAGCCCTGGCAGTGGCCGTCCTGGACGGCCAGGGACAGGACGCGGCAATCCAGCTGGCCGTGCCTCTGCCTGCGGCATTGCTGGAGGACATGGCTGTGGAACAGGGTGTCAGCGTCGAAGAGGTGCGCTGGGACAACACCGCCCAGCGGGTGCGCTGCGAACGCAGCCTGCGCCTCGGAGCCCTGGTGCTGGAGCGCAGCCCCTGGCCTGAAGCCGACGAGGACCTGGTCCGGCGGGCGCTGCTCGAGGGTCTGCGGCAACGGGGCCTGGAGGCCCTGCCCTGGGGGGCGAGGAGTCGGCAGTTGCAGCAGCGGCTGCTGCTCGCCCATCAGTACCTGGGCTCCCCCTGGCCCGACTGCAGCGACCAGGCCCTCAGCCAGACGCTCGAAGACTGGCTTGGCAGTCACCTCCAGGGAGTCCGCAGCCTGGAGGATCTGCAGCGGCTGGATCTGTGCGAGGTGCTCTGGGCAGACCTGGACTGGACGCAGCGGCGTCTGCTCGACGACTGGCTGCCGCAGCAGCTGACGGTGCCCTCCGGTCGGCGGATCGATCTCACCTACCAAAACGGTGAGGTGGTGCTGGCGGTGAAACTGCAGGAGATGTTCGGCTGCCTGCAGACTCCGGCCCTGCTTCAGGGGCAGCTACCCGTGACCGTGCACCTGCTCTCGCCAGCCGGGAGACCAGCCGCGATCACCCGCGATCTGAGTGGGTTCTGGGAGCAGGGCTATGCCGAGGTGCGCCGCGATCTGCGGGGCCGCTATCCGCGCCATCCCTGGCCGGAAGATCCCCGCCAGGCCCAGGCCACGGCCCATACCAAGGCCCGGCTGGCACGGGAGCAGGCTGGCCGGCCGGCGCCGCAGGGCTGAGCGTCTCGAAGGCTTCACAAGGGGAAGCCAGCGAAGTCGTCCAACAAATGGCCGAAACCGAAGTGGCGCAATCCCTCCACGATGCCGGCGCAACCTTCGGCGCGGGCCCGGTAGGTCCGCGGCAGGCCGGAGACCTTCTCCTGCAGAGCCTGCTCTGCGTTACCCACCATCACCCCAGCCAACCCCGTCTCGAACATCGCCAGATCGTTGAGCGTGTCGCCGGCCGTCACCACCCGGTCGGGATCGATCTCGAGCCATTGCAACAGGGTCAGCAGGGTGGAGCCTTTGTTGACACCGGCTGGCAACACATCGAGATAGCGGTTGTCCGACACAAGACAGTCGACCCCATGGGCTTCGAGTGCGACCAGCCGCTGCCAGTCGATCGCCTCGCCATCCAGGCTGTAAGCAAGCCGGCGCTCGGTGCTGATCGGTTGCGG
The DNA here is from genome assembly GCF_025128095.1 of Synechococcus sp. CS-1328. Classification (GTDB taxonomy): domain Bacteria; phylum Cyanobacteriota; class Cyanobacteriia; order PCC-6307; family Cyanobiaceae; genus CBW1002. Next base: position 15,179 of record NZ_JAHLYT010000053.1, read on the forward strand.
AGCCACTCCGGGCAGAGCCTCGAGCAAGGGCAGCAGCCGCTCCGGCAACCCTTTCCAGCGGGCCTCAATCGGATCCACCATCCCAGACACGGCTTTCAGGCTGATCCCGCAGGCCACGGTGCAGCCCACATCACCGATCACCAGATGGGGGTGGGCCAGCCCGAAGGCGGCATCGTCGATCAGCAGGGAGGCAATCGAACGGAGCTGGCGGCCCGTGCAGAAGATGTGCAGCACCCGCTCACGCCGTTCCGCCAGCCAGCGGTAAAAGGCGCGGCGCCAGAGTGGATCGCCCCCCAGCAGGGTGCCATCGAGGTCGGTCACCAGCACCAGCTCGGGCTGGTCAGGCAGGGCAGCGGCAATCTGCTGCTGCAGAGCGGCACGGGAGGGCTGAATGGATTCGGAAACAGCTGGACGCAGCGATAGGCGAAAGCCACAGGCTTGTCAAATCGGGAAACCGCACAGCACCTGTAGCAAGCAACACTGTCAAGACTGCTCCATCTTTCGTTACAGTTGGGCAGTCCTGGAGATTGCTTCCATGTCTGATGCTTCCCAGCCCCGCTTCGGCTTCGTCAACTTTGCCGAGACCTGGAATGGCCGCCTCGCCATGATGGGTTTTGTGATCGGCCTGGCTACCGAGCTCCTCACCGGCCAAGGCATTCTGGCCCAGGTCGGCCTCGGTTGAGTCTTTCTCAAGCCGATTCCAGCCCCGCCGGATCGCCCAACCCAGGGTGAAACGGCGGGATTTTCATGTCGCATCGATTCCGTCACAATGGCTGGTTCGTAGGCTGCTTCTGCTGTGCCGCCGACCCGATGCCACCCAGCTTCTATGTCAACAACCGCCGTGACGGTTCCAGGTTGCTGAGTAGTGCCCTGGTGATCACGGGTGCGGGCTTTGTGCGGATCGATCATCCCGTTGGACGCATCGTGGCCGTGATCGGTTCTGCCGTGAGTCTCTACTGGTGGTTTCAGTACCGCAAGCTGCAACACTGATGCCAGGCTGCGCAACGGAGTCGCAACCATCAGGCCCCGGCGCAATCTTCAGCCATGGATCCGGCCTGAAGGCTTGCCCAGCCTCAACCAGAGCACACAACACGCACACCATCAAGTGCACGAGCCCCCGTGACGCGAGAACCAGTGGTGCGAGAAACATTGGTACAAGAGCCAGTGGTGCGATCAACGGATCCCGCCTGAGGTGATTCCATCCCCGCTGGAACCCCGATCCCCGAGCGCCTACGGCGCATCAGCTGGCCTACCTTCGTTTGGCGTGGCCGAGCTCAATCGGGCCATCGGCACCCTGCTGGAACGGGGGTTTGCGCCGCGCTTCCTGCTGGAGGCGACCGTGAGCCGTCCCCAACTCAAGAAGGGACACATCTGGCTGACCCTCACCGATGGCGACGCCACCATCTCAGGGGTGATCTGGTCGTCCCTGCGCCAGAAGCTCTCCTACCTCCCCGCCGAAGGTGACGGTGTCACCGTCATCGGCCGACTCAACTTCTGGGACGCCCGAGCCAGCCTCTGCGTGCAGGTGCTGGACATCCGCCCCGGGCGTCAGGCGGCCTTGCGACAGTTCGAGCGGGTGCGGGAGCTGCTGGCCCCGGAAGGCTGGTTCGACCCCCAGCGCAAGCGCCCTCTGCCCGAGCATCCTGGCTGCATCGCCCTGCTCACCAGCGTGCCCAGCTCCGCCCTGGCGGACATGCTGCGCACCGCCCGCGAACGATGGCCCGCCACACGGATTCTGGTGGTGCCGATCCCCGTGCAGGGCCCTGTGGAAGGGGAGATCTGCACGGCCGTGGAGGCCGTGAGCCGCCAGGCCCAACGACTCGGCGTTGAAGCGCTGGTGCTGGCCCGAGGGGGAGGGAATCGAGAGGATCTGGCGGTGTTCGACGGCGAACGGCTGGCCCATTGCCTGGGAAGTGCCGCAATCCCGGTGGTTTGCGGTCTGGGCCATGAAGACGACACCACCATCGCTGATCTGGTGGCGGACTATCGGGCTGCCACGCCCACGGCCGCGCTGGTGGCCCTGCTGCCTGACCAGCAGGGGGCTCTTCTGGATCTGCGCCAGCAACGTCTCCATCTGCAGCGGTCATTGCGCTGGCGCCTTGATCTGGAAACACAACGACTGGCGCAGCAACGCCAGAGGCTCAAGGCGCTTCACCCCCAAGGGCTGCTGGTTCAGAACCGCCAGCGTCTGCAGCAGCAACGTCAGTTGCTTCAGGCCCTCTCTCCGCAGCACATCCTGGAGCGCGGCTTCTCGCTGGTGCGGGGGCAGGATGGACATCTGCTGCGCACCTGGAAGGAGGTGAACGCCGGTCACGCGATCACCGTGCAGCTCAGTGAGGGGGGTATGGAGGCTGTGGTCAGCCGCAGTGCCCCAACCTCGATCTGACACACCTGGTCCAGTGAGGCCCCTGCTCCCTCACCCCCATGCCAGGCTCCCGCTCAGTGAGACCTGACATGGAGTCAGGCAGCCCGCCCTCCCGCCACTTCCATCCCATGCCCAAACGCAGCGAAATCACTCTCGAAGACACAATCGCCACCGATTCGTCGACCCCGACTTCGATGAAGGCCAGCGCCAAGGGAAGCAAGCCGCCTCCAAAGACAGTTGATCGCAAGGCAGCTGATCGCAAGGCAGATCATCCCAAGGCAGTTGATCAGAAGGCCACGACCTCCAAGTCGGTCGCCTTAACTGCTGGTGCCGAGGATCTCAGCTTTCTTCAGTCCCGGACCGCCCTTGAGCTGGTGCTGGCGGAGCTGCAGACCAGCGACCTGGACGTCGAGCACATGGCGACGCTCTACCGGCGTGGCCTGGCCTACATCGATCGTTGCGAAGCCATTCTCGAACAGGTGGAACACGAGGTGCTGCAGTGGGCGCCCCAGGACGAAACCAGTGATCCGAAACCACTCGAACCCACGTGATCTTTAAGCTGCCGCAGCAGATCAGATCTCCGAAAGTTCTGACACGATTCAGCCACCAATCAAGCCGCCAAATATGCGCCACTCTTGTCAGTACTGATCTACTTCCCCGCCACCAATCAAACCCCCGATCAGTCTTTCAACCAAGCACTGCTACACCCAAAGAGGACCTGGACAACCCAAGAGTCTGCTCGAAACAGGGCTTGAGACTCACGTCCCTGACTTGATGGAAGTTGCTCGACGGGCAGTTATTCAGGGCATTCCCAATCGCCGCTCCAGCGAATCGCTTCCACGGTCAATCGCCGCTCCGATCAATCATCGCCCCAGCCAGATCCTAGATTCGGCCAATCATTGCTTCGACCGACCATTCTTCTTGCTGATTACCGCTCCTCCAAACCATTCACACAGTCGCCAGGAACTTCCCATGACCCCAAAGTCCTTCGCCTTGCCCTGGCTTCCACAAAGTCCCTTACAGGCGATCTATCTCCTGCTCGCCGTTGCCGGAGCCGTACTGCCCTGGATGGCCAACCTTGACTTTATCGAACTCAACCATCAGGCCTTCGATCTAACGTCCTTCATCGCCATGGCGACCGCCAATCCCGCCGCCACCTCTCTGTCCAGAGATCTGATGATCGGCGCCACTGCTGTGGTGATCTGGATGGTGCAGGAAAGCCGGCGCCTGCAGATGCGCGGGCTGATCTGGGTGCTGCTGAGCTGCGTGCTGATCGCCTTCGCCTGCGGGGCCCCGCTGTTTCTCTATCTGCGGGAACGCCGTCTGGCCGAACGACAGCGTGAAGGGGTGCCAGCCACGGACGGCTAAGGCAACCAACGCACACCGTCAACGATCGTCCACCTCCTGGGCCACCACATCGATGGTGACCGTGCTCGCCTCCCTTTCAATGCCGCGAGATTGAGGTTCCAGGGGAGCATCGGTGAGATTCACCACCATCCCTTCCGATTCCTCCTGCATGGATGCGCCGCAGAGGGGGCAGGTCTCCTGGGAGAAGCTGGCACTGCCACAGCGAGGACAGGTTTGCAGGCGTCGCCGCAGGACTTGCCAGGCAATCCAGCCCCCCCCCGCCGCCAGAACCGGCAGCAGCAGCAGGCCAAGGGTCAGACCTCCAAGCACATCAAGCAGAAGCCGGCCGGCCGGACTGGGGGCCAGCAGGAGAAGACCCAGCAAGACCAGCCAGAGCCAGGGGACAGAGCGCTGCATCAGATCTACGAAGCGATGAGGTTGCGATGCATGATCAGATTATTGCAAAGGTTGAGGCGACAATGCGCTTAAAATATAAGTTTGGACCGTCTGTTTTTACGTGCATGCCACAACACCACATTGAGACACTGACTATAATAGAGAACCACACCAATAAACCAGATCCACAGGGTCAGCACAAGGACACCACCCACCACACCATAGGCCTGGAACCTGACACCCAACAACAGCAGAATTGGCCCGATGGAGAGATTCATTGTAATCAGCACAACGGCAGCCAACGCCGCCCCCGGCAGCACAACCCCAAAAGGTACAAGCCGTGAGGGCAAGATCCAAAGACCGACCCAGGAGCAAAGAAGGCCAATCAGGATCGAGGCACCCAGGTCAGCCCAAAGCGAAACATGGAGCAGGCTTTGCAGCAAAGGCGGCAACCAGGCAAAGGCAACATCACCATCGAAAAACAAGCCAAGGTTACTGACCAACTGATCAAAAACAAGCAACACTGCCAAGATCGAGATCAGCAAGAATGCCTTCAGCCTGAGCGCAACGAATCTCCTGACAACCTGGTCCCATGGCAGTCCCTCTAGGCCTGCATGTCGCCATCCCCAGACACGATCCATACCCCTCTGGAGAGTCAAATAGATATTGCCTGCACTGAGCACTAGAAACAACACACCCAACAGACCAGCACCAAACCCTTGACGCGTAAACTTCTGCAATAGAATCTCAAAGAAAGGCAGGCCAGAAGCGGGAAGAATATTATCAGCCACACCAAGCAATCGCTCCACCAAGCCTCGATCTCTTCCAAGAATCCGAGAGGCGATCGAGAGGACTATCAACATAGCTGGCAAGAAAGACTGGAGACAGTGATAAGCAAATGCTGCACTGAGATCCGTACAATCGTTCTGCAACCATAACCTGTACGCTCCCCAAAACGGCTTCCACGAACGGCGTAAACGCAGAAGTGAGCGAGCTTGCGGCAATGTCATCGAACCCAGTGCCACATCAAATCACCCTATCCACGGCATCGCATCCAGACAGAACCAAGTCAACCGGTCAATCGTAACTGTGGCGAAGCGCGCTCTCCCCCACAGCCTGATGGGCAAGCGATCCATGACCCAGACACACGAAAACGCCTCCGATCGCGGCCATCAGGCTGCGATCGGAGGCGTCGTCGTGGAGCAAAGTTTGACCTGGCATCGAGCTATTTTCGCAGGAGGCTACCCTCCAACTATCGTTGCCGCTGCTGCGTTTCACAACCGAGTTCGAGATGGATCGGAGTGGGTCCACAGC
>NZ_JAHLYT010000054.1 GCF_025128095.1 Synechococcus sp. CS-1328
CCGGGAGCCACTCCTGGATCCGCAACAAAGCGCTGGCCTTCAGGAACGGCTCACCAGCCACGCGGCAGAACTGCAGGGTCAGCTCCCCGAGCTGCTGCTGCGCAGCGACTCTCCCCACGACGCCATCCGCAGCTGGCTGGCGGACAAGGACCTCAGCCATTGGTGGCCCCAGTCCCAGGGGGGAACGGCAGACCAGGGCTGGCAGTTCGAGACCGCCAGCTGGAACCGCAGCCGCGGCGCCGAGGTGATGAACCCTGCCGAGATCGCCCGTGCCCATGCCGATGGCGGCCTGGATGCGCTGCTGGCTCCCGGGGTGCCGGCCGACATGGCGGCCCACGGGGTGGAAGCAGCCCTGATCGCGGCCTCGATCGCCCTCGCCTGGCACCTGATCCGCCAACGGCACAGCTGGGTGCAGGCTTCTGGCGCTGGAAAGCAGAGGATTCTGCGGGCGGCGATTCAGGCGGCTGGCCTTTCTGCCCTCAGTGGCGCCTCGATGTCACTGGTGGTCAGCCTCGCCCTGGCCCTGATCCCAGGCGGACAGATCTGGCTGATGGGAACCACGCTGGTCAGCCTGGCCCGCCTGCTTCCCGGGCCTGGTGAGAGGGCCTTCGATCTGCGGTACTGGCCCAGGGCAACCGGAAGCATCGCTTGCCAAGGAAAGACTGTTGGCGTAGGTTCTTCAGTCCGATAAGGCCATCCATGGCCATCGTTCAGCCTGATTCAATAGATGGCTGAATCCAATAACTAATACAGAGTTAAGCAACAATCACCAAACACCCTAGGAGGGTTATGTTCGAAAACTTCCCCGAAGATCCGATCGAGCCCAAGAAGATCTCGATGGCCCATATCGAAGCCGGCGACATCGCCGAGATGGGGCTGCACCTGAACCTGAGCGAGCGGAGCTACTACTTCGATTTCAAGATCACTCCCCTAAGTAAGGAGATGAAGACCCAGCTGTACAAGCAGATCCAGGCCCTTGTCTACACCTACAAGGAGCTCCACAACATCCTGAGCGAGAACAGCTGATCTCGCTCGGCTTTGGCTTGGATTGACGTCCTTTGGCGGCCTCCTCTGGGGGCCGCTTTTTTGGGGATCCTCCCGAGTCCGCAGTCAATCCGCAGCAGGCCGGGTAACGGCGAAAGCTCATGGTGAGTCTTCTCCACGGACATCCGCGTGCAGCAGCTGGAACGTGAGCCCTTCCGGCTCAAACTGGCGAAAATCCTGGTCGAGGCTGATCAGGGAAACTCTGGCAGCGATCGCGAAGGCGACCATGTAGGCATCCATCCAGCGCTTCGGGGCAGTCTGCTCGATCGCGCCCAGCTGGCACCAAATACGCCCCAGATCAGGCGGCTCATCGATCACATCCACCTGCGGCAGCGCCAGGAACGTCTGCAGTGCGGCCCAGGCATCGCCGTTGGTGGCCTTCGGCACGCCATAAGCCTGCGTGATCGCCGGCGTGGAGGCCAGACGCAGAAAACTCTGCTGGGTGGCGCGGCACCACAAGGCCGGTTCCACCGCGCTGGCCGAGCGCAGCACCCCACCGGCGAGCGCATGGGCCGGGTGCTCGCTGAAGGCCGCCGCCAGCCACACATTGCTGTCAAGCAGACAGGCCGGCACGCTGGCGGTCCTCCTGCATCAGCGTGTCCTGCTCCAGCCGCAGCGCTGTGGCCACATCAATGGGATGCCGCTTGATCTGGGGGTCAGGGCGAAACAGCGGCAGTCCTTCCGCGTCCACCTCCAGCACCTCGCGCTTGGTGGGCTGCGGCAGGGGAGCGGGGCCATGCATCCCCTGGCGGATGTAGTCGGCCACCAGCTCCTTGATCGGCCGCCCCTGCTGCAGGGCCCGCTGCTTCACCTGGCGCATCAGGTGATCCGGAAGGTCAAGCGTCGTCTTCATCACGCCCAAGCCTGGGAAACCAGCTTACTGGCTTGGTGGGTAAGCGGGCGGGCGGCGCTCGCGTTGGCTCTCGATTCAAACCATCCGAAATTTCCAGATGGTTGAGCTTTCTGCAAGCTCCTTCTTTTCGTAGATCTTCAGGCGCGGAAGATGTCATTCCCCACAGCGATCCAGCACCATCTGGATCAACCCATCTGAGCTTCCCGCACGCCTGGGGTCTGCAAGAGGCCGTCCTGGTCGAGGCCGATCCGAGTGGCAGGGGTGAGCGCGGGAGCAGACTCTTCCCATGAACCGCTCGGCCGATTGGTTGCATCAGGCGCAGGCCGATCTGGCCCAGGCCCAGCTCAGCGCCGACGCTGGCCATCACGACTGGGCCTGTTTCGCCTGTCATCAGGCTGTGGAGAAGGCTCTCAAGGCGCTGCATCTCCACCATGGCCAGCAGAGCTGGGGCCATGGTCTGGGGCGGTCGTTCCGCGATCTACCGCCCGCCGTTGCCCAGGCCCTCGATGCCGAGGTTTCGGATCTGGAGGATCGCCTTCGGGTGCTGGATGCCCTCTACATCCCAACCCGCTATCCCGATAGTCTGCCGGAAGGCGCTCCCACCGACCACTTCGGCCGGCTCCAAAGCCACGACGCCCTTCACCATGCCCGTGCGCTTGTTGACGCAATCCGTTCTGCGATGGCCTCGGCCTGAGCATGTGTTGCGTGAGGTTCAGGCCTGGGCCAGCGACCAGCGCCGTGCCCATCCGAGCCTCCTGCGGGTGGGCGTGTTCGGGAGTTACGGCCGTGGGACCGCTTCCGTGGGCAGCGATCTCGATCTCGTGCTGATCGATGAAGCGGCCGCAGGTCCCCAGCATCAGCGGCTACGGCACTGGCCGCTCGACCAGCTGCCCCTCAGCTGCGATGCCCTGGTGTTCACGTCAGCAGAGCTCAGCCAACTCCTGGCGGGTGGCAGTCGGATGGCTGAAGAACTGCAGCGCGATCTGCGCTGGCTCGACTGAGTCCTGAGGCTCAGCAGGGTTGTTCCTGAGGCCGCTGACGCTGACGGCATCCATCGGCATCGCTCCCGGAGGATCCGACCCAGCCGCCGGAGGCTGTGAGCAAGATCACAGCTCCGCTTGCGCCGGCTCACGGCCTCAACATTCCAGCTCATCGACTCTGGAGGAACCCGGGGGGCACGGCTCCCCCCTTCCAGAGATGACCATGAAATTCCTTCCTGTTCTCGCCATCACCACCCTTGGGCTCGGAACCCTGCTGACCCCCTTCGCGGCGGAGGCGACGCCGACCCGTCTCCTCCAGGGGACCTGGATGGCGGAGCTCCAGGAGGCAGAGCCGGAAACCAGCCAACCGGTGGCCGAGGACAGCGAACCGGTGGTGGCGCTCCTCAGCGGCGGCCCGTTGGTCGATGGCTCCACCCCCTGCGCCCGTCCTTCCTGCGATCGCTGAGCGAGGGGCCCATGCATCGCCCAAGTGACCTTGCTTACGTGCCAAGGCCGGTCGGGGCCGGAACCCTCAGAAGTCCCGCGTCTGATTCCATGCGGCTTCTCCAGCATCTTTTCTCCCGCTTCTGGCCCGTCGCCCCGCAGCAGGCTGCCCCCCTCACGCCGGAGCTGTTCGACCTGGAGCGCCACAGCCAGGCGCTCACTGAGCAACGGGGCCTGCTCGGGGAGCTGCAACTGCTCCAGCTGGGTCACAGCCTCCAGCAGCAGGCCCAGAGAAAGGGGCGTTACGACGGTCCTGCCGCCGAGGCCCTGATCGGCATCGCCTATGCCCTGGAAATTCACCACGGCTGGGATCCGCTGCTGGTCGATGCCTGGCTGGAGCGACTGGGGCTGTGGGATCAGGAGTTCTGAGCCAGGGCAGCCAATCTCCGCAGGTAGCCTCTCGCGCTGTCGGCCCCGGCCACAGCGGCTCCTTCGCCACCCCGCATGGCCCCTGACCTCTGGCTGACCACCGACCAGCTCTGCGCCCAGCTAGGAGCGTGTTGCACATAGGCCGTTTTGAGCAAAACGAACCAACTCGCTCCATGCCAACGCCCAATGCGGTCTCGGCGTGGTCTCAAAGGCAATCTTGCTTCAGCGACGCCTGATGCTTGAGATCAATTGCGCTAC
>NZ_JAHLYT010000055.1 GCF_025128095.1 Synechococcus sp. CS-1328
CGTAGCGCAATTGATCTCAAGCATCAGGCGTCGCTGAAGCAAGATTGCCTTTGAGACCACGCCGAGACCGCATTGGGCGTTGGCATGGAGCGAGTTGGTTCGTTTTGCTCAAAACGGCCTATGTGCAACACGCTCCTAGGGGAATTCCGCGGCATTCCACCGATGGATTCCAGCGACACTCCACTCACTGCTCTGCTTCTGCGCGTGCAGCGGAAATGGCAGGAACAGCATTGTCCCCTGATCGGCCAGCCAGCCGTGCCTGGAAAAAGCAATGGATCACGGTCATATTTGGTAGCATTTCAGCGCCATCCGCTAAGACATGGGTCATGTCGATGCCGCAGCATCGACCTGTTCCCCGCACACTGTCCATGCCCTTTCCATTGCCGCCCCATCGCTTTTCTCGCTTCAGTCTCGCGCTCGCATGCGTCTCATCCCTTTCCTTACTTGGGACGGCCGCCCATGCGGCAAGAGGCTTCGTGGAGGCTCCGTCCCAGACCGCAGCCCGAGCCGTGCAGCTTGAGTCTGCCGTGGCCCAAAGCAAGAAGCAGAAAGAGTCCAGCGGAAAGAAGATTCAACTCGACGACCAGCCTGACGACGACCGCAACGACGACAAGAAGGATAAGGGAAGCAAGAAGAACAAGGTGGAGCTGGATGATCGGCCAGACGACGATCGCAATGACGACAAGAAGAGAGGGAGCAAGAAAGAGGCGTCTGATCAGGATGACGACTCCGACGATGATCGCGATAATGACAAGAAAAAAGGAGGTGACAAGGGGCACTCGGGCCACGGCGGCCATGACCACGACCACGACGACTCCAATGACGATCAGGACGACAACGATGATTGATGGTTGATCCGCTCCTTGTGGATCAACAGCCATGCCGGGGTCGACCCATGGATCGACTCCGGCATTCCTGTTGCAACGATCACCTCCCCCGGCATGGCTCGCTGCTGGGGGGGCTGAGGATCAGCGACTGGAACGCCTCCAGTGGAGCCAGGCTTTCAGAGCCAGCCAGAGAACTCCGGCGGCAAAGGCGAGCAGGAGCATCACCTTGATCAATTCAGCGAAAGGCTCCACCCAGATCGCCACCCGTTGATATCCCTCACCCAGCAGATTCCCGATCAGCGTGAGAATCAGCACCCAGAGCAGGCTGCCAGCCGTTGTCCAGGCCAGGAAGGAGCGTTGAGGCATCAGTTCCATTCCCGCTGGCACCGATACAAGGGTGCGGATTCCGGGGATGATCCGGCCCCAGAAGACCACGGCAGCACCATGGCGGCTGAACCAGCGGCGACTCCTGGCAAGATCCTGGGGCTGGAGCCCAAGCCAGCGACCGTGGCGGCTCAACCAGCGCTCCAGGTGCTCCTCGTTCACCAACCGCCCAATGCCGTACCAGAACCAGGCCCCCAGCACGGTGCCCACCAATCCAGCAAACACGGCGGGGATCAGTTGCAGCTTCCCCTGATGCACCAGAAAACCCGCCAGAGGCATCACCACCTCGGAGGGAATGGGAGGGATCACATTTTCGAGCAGCATCACAGCGGCGATCACCAGGTAGCCCAACAGCGGATTCGTGTCCACCGCCCGGCTGATCAGAGCCGGCATGGAATCAATGGCATCGCTCAGCGACATGACAGCAGAGTGGGGATCAGGCGTGAGCGTTGGCAGTGCGGCGCCGAAGCCGCCAGAGCTTCTCCAGCTGCAGGAAAAGGAACAACAGCAGGCTGAAACCAATGCAGAGCATCAGTTCGCCTCCTTCCAAAGGCCCAGTTCCGAAGAACTCTGCGATCGGAGCCACGTAGAGCAGCATCAGCTGCAGACCTGTGGTGATGGCCACAGCCGCCAGCAACGCTGGATTGGAGAAGGGGTTGAGCTGTAGCAGGGCAGATTGCTCCGTGCCGAGAGAGCATGGCCCATCTGTGCCAGACAGAGGGTGGTGAATACCATCCTGGTCCAGGGTGCACAGCGATGCACGGCCAAGAGCATCAGGCAGATCGTGATCAAGGCGAAGACCACGCCGTTGCGAAGGATGTAGCTCCCAATTCCGGCCGAGAGAATCGATTCTCCCGGTTCCGAGGGAGGCCGCTGCATCAGCCCCAGGGTCATGGAGGCCCCAGTCGATGGGGCCAGTTCGTCCAAGAGGCAGGTCGTCGGCATTGGCCTTCCAGCTCACCAGCACGGTCATGACATGGACCATCGGATCGGATGAAGCGATGCAGGAGCGGCCGACGCTTCAGGGGCCACAGTCAGATCGCTTGGGAGGCCGCGAGCAGAACGGTTCCGCAGCAGAGACGTGCTTTGACAAAGGCCTGAATGCCCATGTCTCACCTGGCCGCTGGTTGTCGCGGTGTTCGCGCTAAACAGTGTCGCGCAAACGTCTTCAGCATCGATGCCCCGCCCCTACCAACCATCGCTGCTGCGGCTGCTGCATGGGTTAACGGCTGTGCTGGTGTCTCTGGCCTGGCTGAGTGGACTGGTCGTGTATTCCAACGACGACGGCCGCTGGGGGCGCCTGCCCCTGCAGGTCGGAGGAGACTGGATCGACATCCACGGCACGATCGGCGTGCTGCTCTGGCCCCTGGCCATCCTGTTCGCTCTCTACGCCATCAGCGTGGGGCGGCGGCATCTGCGGCAGCCCGCCAATCTGATCGCCCTGCTCGCTTTGGCGCTGGCGGTGGGGAGTGGCAAGTTGATGGAGGAAGACTGGCTGAAGGATGGTCAACTCGATCATGTTGTGTATTCAGTGCATCTGCTGGCCTGGCTGGTCATGGCAGGGGCTGTGCTGACCCACGTTTCCGCCGTGCTGCAACGCGGCGGAATGCCGCTGCTGCGATCGATGGTGAACCTTCAAGTCCGAGCCAACGACCTGCCACGCGACTGGCCGGGCCAGATCAGACGGGCTCTGACGAGGAGGGGCTGACAGAAGTGAGACTGACTGCGGCTGTGAAGTGGGCACCTTTTCTTGGACAGCCATAACGCCCGGACAGAAAAACCCCGGTCGACGGTGATCTCTGGGGCTGGCTGGGAATTCACTTCATGATCAGCACGTCCACCCCCGGAGTTCGACCCCGTACAAGCACGCCCACGTCGTGATCGCTGCGGTGGAACTGAAGATTGATCTCCTCCTCTCCCAGTCGCAGGCCGTTGATGTCGAGGAGGTTGAGTCCCTTTGGCAGACAGGGATTACGCAAGCGCACCTGCACTCGGCTGCTGCCGCGCTCCCGCTCGATCGACATGCCGGTGACTGCCTCCAGCAAGCCGAAGACGCTGGCGCTGGCCCAGGCCTGGGGGCTGCAGGCCACCGGGTAGAACGTGGGTCCCTCCTCCTCCCGGCGCGGGAACCCGCAGAACAGCTCCGGCAACCGGAACATCGGCACGGCACTGGCGGTCTCGAACAGGCCCGTCAGGATCTGCAACGCTTCAGACCGATGGCCGTACCGGGCCAGACCCATGCCGATCAGGGCGTTGTCATGGGGCCAGACGGAGCCGTTGTGATAGCTCATCGGGTTGTAGCGATTCTCCCGTTCATCCAGGGTGCGTACGCCCCAGCCATTGAAGCTGGTAGGAGCCATCAAATGCCGCGCGATCGCAGAAGCCGCCTGTGCCGTGGCGATTCCGGTCCAGAGGCAATGACCGGCATTCGACGCCCTCACCTCGCAGGGTTGGCCTTCGCCATCAAGGGCAAGGGCATAGGAATCGATCGACGGCGTCCAGAAAGCCTTGTGGAAACGCTGGCGCAAGGCGGCGGCCTCCTCCAGCAACGCCTGGGCTTCGCTGGTGCGGCCCAGGTGGTGAAGAATCGAGGCGAGCGATCGACGCGCACCATAGGCATAGGCCTGCACTTCGCAGAGGGCGATCGAGCCTTCAGCCAAGCGGCCATCCGCGTGGTGAATGGAATCGTCGGAATCCTTCCAGCCCTGATTGCTCAAGCCGCCCTCGGCAACCCGCAGGTAGCGAAGGAACCCATCGGCACTGGTGGCTTCGGCCCTGTGGATCCAGGCCATGGCAGCCTGAAGCTCAGGCAGGAGGCTGGCGACGAAGTCTCGATCATCGCTGCGGCAGAGATAGTCGCCGGCCAGCATCAGAAACAGGGGCGTCGAGTCGACGGCACCGTAATAACTGGCGAAGGGCACTTCTCCGAGTGCCGCCATTTCTCCGAGCCGTGATTCATGCAGGATCTTGCCCGGTTCCTCGTCGTGGGCGGGATCATCAACACCGGCCTGGCGTCTGGCCAGGTAGCCCAGCACGCCCCGCGCCAGCCGGGGTTCCACCATCAGCATCTGGCGAGCCGTGATCAGGCCATCACGGCCGAACGCACAGCTGAACCAGGGAACCCCGGCGTAGGGGTAGAGCCCATCCTCGACCTGGCTGGCCAGCAGGTGTACATCGGAGAAGGAGCGCATCAACCAACTGTTGAAGGCCTGGTTGTCGCTGACCACCGCAGCGGCGCTGCGCCTGGCATCCCGGAACCGGTCGACCGTGGCGGCCATGGCGGTGTGGTAGTGCTCCTCCGGGCCCAGCGGGAGAGAGCTGGGATGGAAATCCAGCACCAGGAAGAGCCGCCGCGTCTGCCTGGGCTCCAGGGTGATCAGCAGCTCGATGGTGTCCTCGCTGACGTCCTGAATGGGATCGCTCAGGCGCAGGACCGTCAGCCGATCCTCCCCATCCAGGCCGCTGTAGATGAGCTCCAGGGTGCCGTCGTGACCTCGATGGGTGCGGCCGCGCTCCGACCTGTGGTATCCCCTCACCTCGAAGATGTCGCGGAAATCCGCATCCAGGCGCAGGGTCAGCGGCATCTGGATGGGTCGGTCCTCGTAGCTGGTGAAGCAGAACTGCTGCAGGCAGGCCGTGGGCGTCAGCACGGTGCTGCGCTCCAGATGGACCGTCATGGCGGCTGGTCCACCCGTCTCACCATCGATGTTGCTGAGGTGGCTCACGAGCACGCCCACCGCCCCTCGCTCGGTGGAACTCAGCACCACCGGCGATCGGCCCCACAGCAACAGCTGCAGCCGACTGACGTGACGGGTGCCACGATGGAAAATGCCGGCTTCGTGGTGGAGGTCCGGGCAGATCTCGCCACGGGAATCCAGGATCGCGAAGGTTTCCTCGTTCTTGAGGACGAACGTAGGCAGTGGATCAGGCATACACCGCAGTCCGGTGAGCGGGACTGAGGCTGCGACGGGCCTGGATCAGGTGCCGGTAGAGCTGTTCGTAGTCCTCGGCCTGACGCGTCACCGAGAAGCACACCTCGAAGTGGCTGCGGACCCGCGATCGGTCCAGCTGCTCCAGTCGGCGGACTGCGGCGATGGCCTCCTCGATCGATGCCACGAGGAATCCGTTGACCCCCTCCCGGATGATCTCAGGGGTGGAACCGTTGCGCCAGGCGATCACCGGGGCGCCGCAGGCGTTGGCCTCAATCATCACCAGGCCGAAGGGTTCCGGCCAGTCGATCGGAAACAACAGGGCCAAAGCATGGCCCAGCAGATCCTGTTTGCCCTCGTCATCCACCTCACCAATGAATTCAATCGATGGGTTGTTCAGCAGCAGCGGCTCGATCTGTTCGTGGAAATAGGGGGCATCGACGGGATCGATCTTGGCGGCCACCTTCAATGGCAGGCCCACAGCCGTGGCGATGGCGATGGCGCGATCCAGCCGTTTCTCCGGCGAGATGCGGCCGACGAAGGCCAGGTAGGGTTCGGGGGTGGCCTGGTAGCGATAGAGATCGCTGGGTAACCCGTGATACACGGTTCCAAGCCAGTTGGCCTGAGGCAAGGGCAGGCGCTGGCTTTCGGAGATCGACACCAGGGGCACCTGATTGAAGTGGGCATAGAGCTTTCTCTGCTCGGGCGCATGCAGGGGGCCGTGCACGGTGCTCAGATGGGGCACGGGCAACAGGCGTGCCAGAGGGAAATGGAAGTAACCGTTATGGAAATGGAGGATATCGAAGTCATCGAGCAGCTCGATCACATGATCCAGCTGGATCGCGTCATGCACGCTGGGGTCACCATTCTGGCCGCCCAGCCGCAAGGCCTCCGGAACGCACGGGCAGAGGTGGGCCGTGGTGAGAGAGTCACCGCTGGCAAAGAGGACCACCTCATGGCCACGCCGCACCAACTCCTCGGTGAGATAGTGAACCACCCTTTCGGTTCCACCGTATCCGATCGGCGGAACCCTTTCGTGTAGCGATGAAATTTGCGCGATTCTCACATTTCAACCTTCATGATTCAGGGTGTCCGCTCACCAAACCATATCCAGAGATCGGACAGGAAGCAGCTTCCCATGAACCGGTGTAAATCGTCTCCTCAAACGTCAGTCGTGGCAAGGGGTGGGCCGATCTGTCAGCCTGGGTACCCGTTCAGGGGCCGTGACGCAGCAGCGCAGCATTCCACCCCTGATCACTGATCAACGAGCGGCCACAGACACCACGATCGATGACAGCCGATTCAGGGATTCGGCAACAGCGATGGCATCTCGCCGCCGCAATGATGGGCGATCAAGGCCTGCTCCAGGAATTGCCAGATCTCACGGCCCTGTTGCCGCAGGCTGGTGGTGACCGTGAGCAACTTGCTGCGGCAGATCGCACCCTGGCGGGATTGGACGCCATGGCTGATCTTGCGCTGAATCACCGAATGGCGCAGGGCACGTACTCCTGCGGAGAAGACTTCGTCTATTTGTGCCACGAGTCAAACGTTCTCTATGAACACTGACGCAACTGTATCGAGGATGGGAGTTTGGCCTCCCGGAGCCGGCCTGCAGGGGCAGGCTCCAAACCGCCCCATGCTGCTGCGTTTAA
>NZ_JAHLYT010000056.1 GCF_025128095.1 Synechococcus sp. CS-1328
GCTCGCGCCTCCTTCGTCGTAAGCACGCACCCTTTACCCTTGCAGGCAAACGGCACTCGCCCTCAGTGCCTCTCAGCACCGAAGACTCTGCGCTTCCGCCGGTGCTCTCGCTCCCGGTGTGCTGCGCAGTCCAAAACCATAACCCATCTCGCTCCGATCGCGCAAGCTTCCCTCGAATGGCGCAGGTCTTCCTCTGCCTGCCTGGCCAGTCCCGGCCTCTGAAGGCCCCAGCTCAACCGTGCCAGCACGGGCCGAAGCAGCTCCATAGAAGGGGCAGGAGCAGCGACGAGCCAGGCTCAAGAGGTGACTCAGTCAGGAGCCAGGCAAGGGAGTAGGCAGGGATGGCACGGGGGGCAAAACCCGGACCCCTGAGCACCCACATCAGGGCGTCAGGCCGGGCACTGCTCCGCTCAGACTCAGATGCAAGCGGGTCAGGGACGACTGAAACGCTGCTTCACGCCAACACAGCTGCAGTTGCAGGCAGACACAACCCAAGCCCAAGCGCCTGATCCAGCCCTGGACCAAAGCGCAAGCTACGGATCCAGCCCGGGCCCTGTGGCTCCTTCTTGGACCTGAGACCTTCCTTCTTGGACCTGGCAGTGCTGCCCGAAAGAAGCTGTGCACATTCAAGGCTCTGCAGCCACTCTCGGGCAACCTGCATCCCCCCCCTGCATCCCTGAATTGTTCGATCCGTGGTTCAGGGCGGGCACAACGTTTCTAGCGTTGGCCCAAGCTCCGATGGAGGCCCGTGGCCCGACCTTTCAGCCAAGAGCACCAACGGGTTCGGCCCAGCTCCAAGGAAGACGCCGTGGTGATCCGCGCCCAGGAGCACTTCGAGCGCACCCTGGTGCGGGTCAAAGGCGAACTGGTGGGATCGGTCGCCGCGCTCGACCATCCCGGCCGCTCCGGAGAGGCCAATTACGGCGAGGTGTTCCTGCGGGACAACGTGCCGGTGATGATTTATCTGCTGCTGCAGGGCCGTTATGAGGTGGTGCGCAACTTCCTCTCCGTCTCGCTGGAACTGCAGAGCAACGACATCAAGACCCGCGGTGTTTTCCCCACCAGCTTTGTGGAGCAGGACGGGGTCGTGCTGGCCGACTACGGCCAGCGATCGATCGGACGGATCACTTCAGTCGACGCCAGCCTGTGGTGGCCCATCCTCTGCTGGCTCTATGTGAAGCGCAGCCGCGACATGGAATTCGGCGCCAGCCAACAGGTGCAGCGCGGCGTGCAGCTGCTGCTGGATCTGGTGCTGCATCCCACCTTTGAGGGCACGCCGGTGCTGTTCGTGCCGGACTGTGCGTTCATGATTGATCGTCCGATGGATGTCTGGGGCAATCCGCTGGAGGTGGAGGTGCTCCTCTACGGCTGCCTGCGCAGTTGCTGCCACCTGATGGAACTGGCCCAGCGTGACCGCATGAGCCGCCTGCTGCATCAGCGGATCGAGCTCACCCAGGAGTGGATGCATGATCTGCGATCCTTCCTGCTCAAGCACTACTGGGTGACTAGCAAAACGGTGCAGGTTCTTCGTCGACGGCCGACCGAGCAGTACGGCGACCACCAGCACGAAAACGAGTTCAATGTGCAGCCTCAGGTGATCCCCCCCTGGCTGCAGGACTGGCTCGAGAACCGGGGCGGCTACCTGATCGGCAATATGCGCACCGGTCGGCCGGACTTCCGCTTCTACAGCCTCGGCAACTCCCTCGCCTGCCTGTTCGGCGTGATCACGGCGCCGCAACAACGTGCTCTGTTCCGGTTGGTGCTGCACAACCGCGACCACCTGATGGCGCAGATGCCGATGCGCATCTGCCATCCCCCCATGGAGGGTGACGAATGGATGAATAAAACCGGATCAGACCCGAAGAACTGGCCGTGGAGCTACCACAACGGTGGGCACTGGCCAAGCCTGCTCTGGTATCTCGCCGGTGCTGTGCTGTTGCATGAGCAGCGCCATCCCGAGGCGGACGTGCTGTTGATGGGCCAGATGCGGGCGATGATGGAGGAGTGCTACTGGGCCCAGCTCAACCAGCTGCCGCGCCAGCAGTGGGCCGAGTACTTCGACGGTCCCACAGGCACCTGGGTGGGGCAGCAGGCTCGCACCTACCAGACCTGGACGATCGTGGGCTTCCTACTGCTGCACCACATGCTGCGGGTCAATCCCAGCCAGGTGAGTCTGATTGATATCGAGACCCACTGAAGTCAGGTCGACGCAACCCAGCCTGACAAACAACGCTGGATGAATCAGGATCACTGCATGAAACAACATCACTGCATCAAAAAACCCCGGCGTCGGCCGGGGTTGAAGTGTCAACAGAAATAAGGTCTTTGAATCAGCTGATTCAGAACAGACCGAGAGTCAGGGATTTGTCGATCGGCAGAGCGGCTCCGATGCCGAGATAAATCGTGAAGGCTGTGCCAAACAGGAAGGCAGCCATGGCGACTGGGCGACGGAAAGGATTCTGGAACTTGTTGAAGCTCTCAATAAAGGGAATCAACATCAACCCCAGCGGAACCATCGTCTGCAGGGCGATGCCCAGCAACTTGTTGGGTACCACTCTCAGAATCTGGAAAACCGGATACAGGTACCACTCCGGCAGAATTTCCAGAGGAGTGGCAAAGGGATCCGCCTTATCCGCCAGCATGGCGGGATCCAGCACGGCCAGCCCTACAACACAGGCGATCGTGCCCAGGATAACCACCGGAAAGATGTAGAGGAGATCGTTGGGCCAGGCGGGCTCGCCGTAATAGTTATGGCCCATGCCCTTGGCCAGCTTGGCCCTCAGCTTGGGATCGGTGAGGTCAGGCTTCTTGAGGATGTGCATGACGAAGGCCGTGGAGGGAGAGCCGGAAAGCCGGCAGGAACCTGGAGACGAAAGCTAGGAAGGGCGCAAGTCCGAAGGTGTGGCCAGTCCAGGCAACAACGGGTGGATTGCAATACTTCGCAAAACAGGGCCCAGGTCGCATCGGACCTGGGCTGCCTGGAATCACAAGGGACCGGAAATGCCCTGCTTGCGGATCATCAGGAAGTGCATGAGCATGAACACCGCCAGCAGCCAGGGCATCACAAAGGTATGCAGGCTGTAGAAGCGGGTCAGGGTGGCCTGGCCAACGCTTTCGCCACCACGCAGCAGTTCGACCATGAAGTCGCCCACCACGGGCACAGCTGCCGGAACGCCACTGACGATCTTCACGGCCCAGTAGCCCACCTGATCCCAGGGGAGCGAGTAGCCGGTGACACCGAAAGACACGGTGATCACGGCCATGGTGACGCCGGTGATCCAGGTGAGCTCACGGGGGCGCTTGAAGCCACCGGTGAGGTAGACGCGGAACACGTGAAGGATCAGCATCAGCACCATCATCGAGGCGCTCCAGCGGTGCACCGAACGGATCAGCCAACCGAAGCTGACATCGGTCATCAGGTACTGCACCGAGGAGTAGGCCTCAGCGACCGTGGGCTTGTAATAGAAGGTCATCGCAAACCCAGTGGCGAACTGGATCAGGAAGCAGACCAGGGTGATGCCGCCAAGGCAATAAAAAATGTTGACGTGCGGCGGCACGTACTTGGCGGAGATGTCGTCGGCGATCGCCTGAATTTCCAGGCGCTCCTGGAACCAGTCGTATACAGGTGACGACTTTGCGGCAGGAGAGGAATTCGCCATGCAGCGGGCGGCTTGGGTTGCGAGAGTCTACCGACCGCCCGAAACCCTCCGTGAGCGCGCAACGGCAGCCCCCCCCGCCGAACCGAATCCCATCGCAGAGCCAGCCAAGCCGCAGGCCCTGGCTGGGGTGGGCCAGTGAACCCTGGCAGCGCCGGCTGGGACGGGGACTCGGGCTCACCCTGTTGCTGAGCCTGCTGCTGGCCCCCTGGAATGCCCCGGCGGCGCTGGCCCTGAACGACGCCCAGCAACTGGTGGTGGAAGCCTGGCGGCTGGTGAACCAGAGCTACGTGGATCCAGGCCGCTTCGTGCCGATTCACTGGCAACGGCTGCGGCAGAAGGCCCTGGAGCAGCCAATCAGCAGCTCAGCGGACGCTTACGCGGCGATCGAAACGATGCTGACCCCACTCGACGACCCCTACACCCGCCTGCTCCGGCCCACCGAATTCAGCACCCTGCAATCCGCCACCCAGCAGGGCACCGTGACCGGCGTGGGTCTGCAGCTTGGCCTGCGTGCCGCCGACGAGCAGATCGTCGTGATCGCCCCGCTGGACGGCTCTCCGGCCGCCGATGCCCACATCGCCAGCGGTACGGAGGTGCTGGCCGTGGACGGCAGCGACACCGCTGGACTGGGACTCGATCTGACCGCAACACGGCTGCGAGGCGCCTCCGGCAGCACCGTTCTGGTACAGCTGCGGGACCCGCAGGGTCAGGAGCGGGAGGTGGAACTGGAACGGCGCCAGGTGGACCTGCGGCCGGTGCGCAGCAAACGGCTGCGCCAGGACAATCTCACCCTTGGCTACCTGCGCATCACCCAGTTCAGTGAACCGGTGCCGGAACTGGTGCAGCAGGCGATCGCCGACCTGACCGGCAAGGACATCGAAGGCCTGATCCTCGATCTGCGCAACAACTCCGGCGGACTGGTGAGCGCCGGGCTCGCCGTGGCCGACGACCTGCTCAACGGGTCGGTGATCGTGGAGACAGAAGACCGTGGCGGCATCGGCGATCGCCAGCAGGCCCATCTCGGCGTGCTCTATGACGGCCCGATGCTCACCCTGGTGAATGGCGGCACGGCCAGCGCCAGCGAGATCCTGGCGGGCGCCCTGCAGGACCAGGAGCGCAGCCGGCTGGTGGGCAGTCGCACCTTCGGCAAGGGCCTGATCCAGACCCTGATTCCCCTGGGAGACGGCAGCGGCCTGGCGGTGACGGTGGCCCGCTACCTCACCCCGGATGGTCGCGACATCCAGAACCAGGGCATTCGGCCTGATCTGGAGCTGGCGGCGCCGGAACCACTCGATCCGGGCGGGGAGGACGACACTTGGTTGGCGGAGGCCCAGCGACTGCTGACCCACCAGATCGAGCAGGCACAAGCCCCGACCCACGCCCAGTGATGGGCCAGCGCACCTATCACGATCCCCTGCATGGCGCCATCCAGCTCGATCGGGAGGATCCAGCCGAAGCCCTGGCGATCGACCTGATCGACACCGCACCGTTCCAGCGGCTGCGTCGGATCCGCCAGCTTGGACCGGCGTTCCTCACCTTTCACGGTGCCGAATCGAGCCGCTTCACCCACTCCCTCGGCGTGCTGCATCTGGCCCGCCTCGCCCTGCAGCGGCTGATCCGTCAAGACCCCTCCCTTGAGGAGCACAAGGCCGTGCTGTTTGCCGCGGCCCTGCTCCACGACCTGGGCCACGCCCCCTTGAGCCACACCGGCGAGGACATGTTCGGGCTGCGCCACGAGCGCTGGTCTGCGCGGCTGGTGCGGGATCACCCGGATCTGCGGCAGCGCCTCGATGCGGAAGGCGTCGGCACCGCCGATGCGGTGGCGGATCTGCTGGAGCACGGCCGCTATCCCCGCCAGGCGATCGGGGCCCTGGTGAGCAGCCAGCTCGATTGCGACCGCCTCGACTATCTGGTGCGGGACAGCTACAGCGCCGGCACCCGCTACGGCCAGCTCGATCTCGAACGCATCCTGGCGGCCCTGACACTCGCGCCCGACGGCAGCCTCGCCCTTCACCCCAAGGGACTGATGGCGGTCGAGCACTACCTGGTGGTGCGCCAGCTTATGTATCGCAGCGTCTACAACCACCGTCTCAACGTGGTGTGCAACTGGCTGCTCAGCCAGGTGATCGCCGTGGCGCGGCGGCTGGGTCCAGGGCAGGTGTTCAGCGACACGGTGATGGGCCGCTGGCTGTGGCACAGCGACGAGCTGGACCTGGAGACCTACCTGGCCAACGACGACCTGCGCAGCGGCTACCACCTGCTGCGCTGGCGGGAGGAAGGGCCCGAGGAACTCAGGGAGCCCTGTGCCCGTCTGCTGGATCGGCGCCTGCTCAAGGCCACCGACGTGAGCGATCTGGCCAGCACCCAGCGGCTGGAGCTGCTGGCCGAGGTGCAGGGAATGGCCCGGCGCCAGCAGCTGGTGGCGGAGCGCTGCTGCGGGCTGCAGCAGAGCCAGAACCGGGGCTATCACCCCTACAAAGGCGGGCTGCGGCTCTGGGATGGCGAACGGCTGGAGGCGCTCGAAACCCGTTCGCCCCTGGTGCGGAGCCTGATCCACCCGGTGGAGCAGGCCTGGCTGATCCATCCTGCGGAGGTGCGCGAGCCCTTGCAGCAGCGCCTGGCGGAACTGCACACCTAGCCTTCGCCCCAATCGAATCCGGAACGGATGGCAGCGGTGTTCCTGGCGGCGGCTCCGGGCCAGCCCCACCGGCTGGTGCTGACCGCCACGGCCGATGGGGCCAGCGGAGTCGAGGAGGTGCGCTACGCCCTCGGGGCCTCACCCCCACCGGGCTGGGTGGAACTGGAGGCCCTCGATCTCCGCCTCACCTTGCCGCAGCTGCGGGCCATCCAGGAACTGCTGGACACGGCCGGGCATGGCCTGCTGCGGGTCGTCAGCCGCAGCGACGACACCCTGGTGGCTGCGGCCGCCCTTGGCGTCGAGAGCGGCTGGCCACCGCCACCGCGGAACGCCGAGCTCGGAGCCCATCCCGGCGAGAGCCCTGCCTCAGCAGCGGCTTCCACAACCGGCCAGGAGCTCGAATTCCTGATCCATCGGGGCACCCTGCGCTCCGGAGATCATCTGCAGGCCCCCGGCTCGGTGCTGCTGCTGGGGGACGTGAACCCGGGGGCCCGGATCAGCGCGGCTGGCGACGTGCTGGTCTGGGGCCGGCTGCGGGGCGTGGCCCATGCCGGCTGCCAGGGTGATGACCAGGCCAGGATCGTGGCGCTGCAGTTGCGCCCCCTGCAATTGCGCATCGCCGCGGCCGTGGCCCGGGGCCCTGCGGAGCCGCCACCGCCGGGCCTGGCGGAGGAAGCCCGGTTGATGGACGGAACGATCCGGATCGATCCCGCCGGACCTCAGCTGCCCAGGCCACGGGGGGGCCTGAGCGCAGCCGAGCGGATCAGCGGTTGATCACCCCGAAGCCGCCCAGCACCCCTGCCACCGCCATGAACCAGAGGGGCGAGATCCGCGTGCGCAGCATCAGCGCACACACCACCAGCGACACCACCACCCCGGGGGGGTTGGTATCGGCGGTATGGAGGATTTTCAGGCCCACCGCGAACAGGATGCCGAGGGTGATCGGCCCCAGGCCCCGCTCAAAGGACACCCGCCAGGGGGAATCGCGGAAGCGCTGCCAGCTGAGGCAGGCCACCACCATCAGCAGGGTGGAGGGCAGCAGGATGGCGCATTCGGCTCCGTAGGCCGAAAGCAACGCCCAGAAGGGCCCCTCACGCTGGGCCGCCCCCAGGCCAAGCAGGCCCACGATCATCGAGCTGGGTCCGGGCGCCGCCTCGGCCAGGGCGTAGAGATCGGCGAACTGGGCATTGCTGAGCCAGCAGAACTGGTCGACGCTGAGATGGTGGTATTCGGCCAGCAATGTGTTGCCGCCCCCCAGGGAAAACAGCGACAACGACAGGAACTCCCCGATCACGCGCAGCAGGTTGGCCAGATCCGAGAGGGGCAGGGGGCTGCAGGCCTGGGCCTCGGCCAGAAGCCGGGTCGATGGGGACAGCCAGATCAGAGGCACCATCAGGGAGGACCCGATGGGGTTGTGCCTGGGCGGGGCCAGTACCACGCCATTGCGAGTGGACCGAGCACCAGTACCACCGGCACGAGGCGCACATGAGCCAGGGTCAGGGCCAGGAAGGTGACGGCCGCCAGCAGCAGGGCCATGCGGTCGCTCAGATAGGTGTGGAGAATCTTGAACCCCATCGACAGGGCCATGCCAGCGGCGGCGGCCACCACTCCGGCAAGCACCCGATCCACCGCCGGCAGCCCATGCAGCTGGAAGTAGGCCAGCCCCACCAGCATCAGCAGAGTGAAGGGCACCAGCAGCATGCCGGCCAGGGCCACCAGAGCGCCGGGCAGGCCGCGAAACCTGGTGCCGATGTAGATGGCCATGTTGATCTGATTCGGCCCAGGAAACAGACGGGCCACCGTGAGCCCGGTGATGAAGGCCTCATTGCTCATCCAGCGGCGCTGTTCCACCACGATCCGCTGGCTCCAGGCCGACAGGCCACCGCCGAAGGAGGAGAGGGCGACCTGGAGCATGCCGCTGAACAGGGCCCCCAGCCCGGGGGGCGGGGCCAGGGCGAGATCCTCGTCAACAGGATCCCGATCAGGGAGGACCACGCCCTCAGGAGGGGCACCCATCAGTCGTGCACGAAGTGGGGATCGGGCGGCAGCTCACCCTCCTCATGCAGGCTCGGATCCAGCGGGTCGGGAGCGTCGTATTTGCAGGCCTGGTCCCAGTCGGCCTCGAAGGTGGCCTTGAGGCGCTGCACCACCGCAGGGGCATCACTCTCGATGCCGAGTTCGCGCCGCAGATCGAAGGCGCTGCGGTCGATGTTCATCGAGCCGGTCTGGGCAAAGGCCCCATCCACCAGGATCAACTTGGCATGCAATTTGAGGTGCTTCTGCCGGCGCACCTTCACCCCGAAGCGGCGCATCACCCGAAGGGAGGAGAAGGTGTCGTAGATGTCCCAATCACTGATGCCGTGCTTACCACCGCACAGCACCCGCACCTTCACACCCCGCTCCCGCGCCGAGAGGATGCGCTCAAGGATCACCGCATCCACGAACTTGGGGTGCTGGATCCAGAGGGTGTGACGGGCCGCGTCAACGATGCGGGCCATCTGGCCTCGGCTGTGCATGCTGCTCCACACCAGGCCCACGGCGAGATCGGGCTGGAAGAAGGTGCGGTTCCAGTCGGCCTCGAAACCAGCGATCACCTGCTCGATCACCGGGGCCGCGTAGGTGACCACGCCGTAGTCGCGGGTCTGGGTGAAATATTTATCCGACAGGTTGAAGGTGGCGATCAGCGCACAGTCGTGATCCACCACCAGCGACTTCTCATGGGTCACCGGAAAGGCCTCGCTGGTCCAGGCCACGGCAATCCCCCAGCCCTGCAGTCGGGAGTAGGTCTCGTCATTCCAGCGGTCGCCGCCGGAGGTGTGGGGGTTGAGCATCACCCGCACCTGCACGCCGCGCTGCTGAGCCCGCAACAGGGCCTGCTCCACCGCTTCGGACTGGAGCTTGAACTGCTTGAGACGCAGCTCCGACCGGGCCTGGTCGATCAGCGCCACCACCGCATCGGCTCCGTCGTCCGGCATCACGATCAGGTGCTGATGGCTGCGGATCGGCACCGGCGGCGATGCGGCTGTCGATTCGGCCACGCGTCTATCCCGGGCAAGGGGGAGGGAAGAAACCCTGTTCTATCGGGGTCCGGGTCCGGCGGCCCGCATCAGCCAGCACCGCCAGCGCCTGGGGGTGGCCTTAACCTGCTGCAACGCCAGCCAGTGCCGTGACCGCCGCCCCGACGCGCATCATTCTGATCTGCTCTGGAAAAGGCGGAGTGGGCAAGACCACCCTCACCGCCAACCTGGGCATCGCCCTGGCCCGCCAGGGTTCCCGCACCGCTGTGCTCGACGCAGATTTCGGTCTGCGAAACCTCGATCTCCTGCTGGGGCTCGAGAACCGGATCGTCTACACCGCCCAGGAGGTGCTCGCCGAGACCTGCCGCCTGGAGCAGGCGCTGGTGAAGCACAAGCAGGAACCCAACCTGGCTCTGCTGCCGGCGGGCAACCCGCGGATGCTGGAGTGGCTGACGCCGGAGGATATGCAGCGGATCGTCGCCCTGCTGGCCGAGCGCTTCGACATCGTGCTGATCGACTGCCCCGCCGGCATCGAAGACGGCTTCCGCAATGCCGCAGCGGCGGCCCGCGAGGCGATTGTGGTCACAACCCCGGAGGTGTCCGCCGTGCGGGATGCCGACCGGGTGATCGGGCTGCTCAACACCCAGGGGATTGAGCCGATCCAGCTGGTGCTCAACCGGGTGCGGCCCAAGATGATGCTCAACCAGGAGATGCTGGCGGTGAGCGATGTCACCGACATCCTGGCGCTGCCACTGCTGGGCCTGGTTCTGGAGGACGAGCAGGTGATCGTCTCCACCAACCGCGGCGAACCGCTCACCCTGAACGGCAACGGCTCACCAGCCGCGAAGGCTTATCACAACATCGCCCGGCGCCTGCGGGGCGAGACCGTCCCCCTGATCGATCCGGCCAAGGAGGGGCAGGGCCTGCGGGCCAAGCTCGGTCGATTCATGCAGACCCGGATTTTCTGAACCGATGACCCTGCGCGATTTCATCAACCGACTGCTGGGTCGTCAGCCCGCCAGCGCCACCCTGGCCAAACAGCGGCTGCAGCTGGTGCTTGCCCACGACCGCAGCGACCTCAACCCCGAGCTGCTCGAGAAAATGCGGAGCGAGATCCTTGAGGTGGTCTCCCGCTACGTGGAGATCGATGTGGAGGGAGGTGATGTGAGCCTCGAAACCGAGGACCGGGTCACCGCCCTGGTGGCCAACCTGCCGATCAAGCGGGCCCGTGCCATCCCCCTGGCCGCCGTCGCCGAGCCGGCGGAAGGGTGAGCCAGCGGATTGCTGAGTCGCCAGAAAGCTGAGCCTGTCCGTATTGGGGAATCCTGCAGACAGCTCGACCCGGATCGATGGCTCTCTGCACCAACACCGCTCCTTTCCCCCTGTCGCCGCTCACCCCAGCGGAACAGCGGGTGCTGCAGCAGCTGCGCTGTGGCTTCAGCAACAAGGGCATCGCCGCTGTGCTGGTGGTGAGCCCGCGCACCGTCGAAAGCCACATCTCCAATCTGCTGGCCAAGACCGGTTGCCGCAACCGCACCCAACTGCTCCTGTGGGCGCTGGGGGAGCGATAAAGTCGGCGCGGGGCCTGAGGGCCCGGCCCTTGCCGGCTTAGCTCAGCGGTAGAGCAGCGCTTTTGTAAAGCGAAGGTCATCGGTTCAAATCCGTTAGCCGGCTTCCTGCTTCAGTTCAAGAAAGCGCTCCACCATTGGGGTCTGGGCGTATTGGGCAGACTGAAGCGTCCACACGAGCGAGCCTCCTCGCGCCCGGTTTGACACGGATTTGTCCGAGTGTTGTCCGACAGACTGAGGGGGATCAAAGTCTTGAACCATGGACGCCGAGGGCCTGCGTGAGCTGCTGAAGAAGGATCGTCTGGTAGGCCGCGGCCAAGGATCCCTCTTCAGTGACCGAGGGTCCCTCTACCTCCGGGTGGACGGGCTTCGGCTTCGCTTGGGGGTCCCTGAAGAGTCGGCCCGCTACGAAGAGGTCCGTGACCTGGTTCATGGCCTGCAAGCACTAAGACGGAGGGGCGCCCTCAGCCGGCCTGCTTGGGAAGCCCACCTTCGACAGCTGGAGACCGAGCAGGCTGCAACGAATCTGGACGGCTTTGCGGAAGTTGCAAGGTTCGTCTTGGCACAGAAGCTCGACGAGGGAGCCTCTGAGGCAACCGTCCGCTCCAGGTACTTCCCTGTGCTGCGCCGGATGTACGAACACCCCTCTGGCGCACCATGGGCAACAACCACAATTAGGGAGGCACTTCAACCCCTAGCCCCCTTAGGCCAGACAAGGAGGCAAATCGTGCCCTTCCTGCGTCAACTTGCTCAGGAGCTCAGCAAGCCCTGGGATCCGGTGCTTGATCGAGCGGCAAACGCAGGTAAGAAGATCGAACGAAGCCGCGGACTCGACTACTACGACGACCAAAGGATCCTCCGGATGCTTCATGCGGAGCTTGAGCCGGAGTGGAGAGTCGTGGTCGGCCTTCTTGCCATTTACGGCCTGCGCCCATGGGAGGTCACCGTCGCGGAGCCCTGCGAAAGGTACCGGAAGATGGTCTGGGTCAATCAAGGGAAGAAGTCAGCTCGCGGAACAAATCCCCCGAGATCTGTCCCCCCTTTCAGAAGTGAGTGGGTCGAGGAGATCGATCTTTTCCAGTTGTGGCGAATTCACGGACTGCCAGAGGCCCTAGGGGTACAGAACCGACGACAAGCCGGCAGCATCATCCAGGTGGCACTCCAACGGAAATCCCGAGGGGTCCTCACACATGGGGAAGGAGCTTATGGATTTCGTCACTCATGGGTCCGAAGGATGCACCAGGCCTTCGAGATCTCCGATACGGACGGGGCACTCTTTGCAGGGCACACCCTGGACTGCCACATCCGCACCTACAGGAGCTGGCTTCCCGGCATGGATGATCCGTACCAGCGGCTCACCACCCATGAGTGTCCAGCAACCGAGTGATGTTCTCAACATGGAACTGCATCCTGTCCCGAGTGCCAACAGTGATGCAGCGAAAATGCTTGCCCCTGACCCAGTGCGGGGCCGTCTTGGAACGATCGCGAAGGGTCGTCGGGCTCATACCAAGCTGGCCAGCCGCATCCCCGGTCCCAAACCATGAGCGAGCCCTAGAGCAGGAAGCAACAGGGCGAGCGGAGTCCACCACAAGCAGGGGTCCTATCAGAGTCCTTACACCCTAGTCGGTCAAGCGCAGATCGTGACAAGCGTGGAGCTGCTGTTCCGACTTGGAGGGCAGCACCGCCAGGGGGTCACCGGGCGCGCCCGTGAGCTCATCAATCAAGCCGCGCGGGGTTCTGGCCATCCCATCGATGAGGCCGAAGACCTTGCAGATACCTTCTGCATCCAGAGAAAGCTCTTCAGGCTCGTATTGATCAAGTCCAGCCGCCACTGCAATAAGCTTCGACGCGCGCTCCCTTGCAGGAAAGACCTTCTCTGCGATGGCCTTGACCTCAATGAAATCCTTCCCTGACCTGGAGATCAGTCGTGACGCGTACTGAGGGAAACGACTGACAGCGATTTCCATGCTCTGGTCACCTCTGGCACCCCCCACAACCCCAGTGATAGCAATGTATCCCAGGTAAAGCAACATCCATCCTCCCTGATCCAAGGGCAGGCCACTTCGGGGATCTTCGATCACGAAAGCGTCCTTAATCAGGCCCTCAATCTTGGAAGTAACAGGCGCCGTTCCGAGCTTCTGGAACAAGTCACGACGATTCTGGTAGGCCCAAACAGCCAAGTTGATGGCTCCAAAAGCATCCAGAGTCTTAACGCCCATCATCCGCATCTTGCCATTTCGGATGTGTGAGATCTGGGAGGTGTGAAGTACTCCCGTCTCGTTTAGCGCCCAGGTCGCGAGGGCCTCGGTGGCTGGATGGCTCCATTGATTTCGAGCCAGCCAGTAGATCATGACTGCACTCATGTGCTGCCTGCCCAGCTCACGCCGGGTGTGCCCATCGGCGGGGGCGCCGGGGATCAGGAACTGCGGCGACAGGATCGCCGTGGCAAGAGCTTTCGTCATGCTTCGCACCCTAACGAGTCCACGAGCAGAGAGGAAGGCGTTCCACAGGAGGCATTTCTGTCAGCATGCGCATTGGGGTCTAGGCTGTCGGAGTACTGACAGCAGACCACCATGACATCGAATGCCGAACACCGCTTCCTGTCCGCTCAAGAATTTGGAGGGTGGTGGGCACCTGTAAGCCTTCGCGATGCCTTGTCAGGCGGCAGGTTTGTAGGCCAGACGATGCGGGAACACCGCAGGCGCCAGGAACGCATCAAGCGCCGTGCTGCCAAGGCCTCCTCTTTCCCTGGGTGCAAGCGCCGTAACGGCCGTAAAGACAGGTAGGCCGTCACGCTCCGATAGGCGGCGACGGGACCTAGTGCTCCGTCGCCGCCACCATTGACATGAGCCCCAGAAGCTCAGTCACGAAAGAGCCGGGGACGAGTCAGCCGGCCCAGCGGTTCGACTTCTGGCCCCACACAGGGGGCACCTCTCTCCCCCCTCCCCCTTGCAGCTGAGTGCATTGTTCGGATTTCCCTATTCCGTCCCCCCACCACAGACGCCGACTCAAACGGCCGCATTCATCGAAGCGGTAGCCGAGCTCGCCACCTATGGCATTGATCCCAATCTGGCTATGGCAAGCATTCGGGTAGGGGTTGCCCCAGAGCAGGAACAGGCCTGGGCACGTCTTGAGCGTAAGGCTGCAGAGAACTCCTTGCATGGCCAAGCCGCTGAGATGCGCCGCATAAACGACTGGACCAGGCAAGCCCGTCAAATCGCATCGACCAACGGAATCGGGTTCTACGGCGTCAAGGTGGTGCACGGCGTCATCAAACAGGAGGCGACCTTCTCGACGATGCGACGACCTACTGGACCTCGTTATGACAGTTCCTACCAATCGGACGCCGACCGGATTTATCTAGCACCGGTGCCCTTGTCCGTCGCGGCCCGAATCTTCCCTGGGACCTTCACCAAACTGGGGTACACGCCAGATCAATTCTGGAGGCACGTCCTTGCAGACCCGAAGATCGGGATCTATCTGGAAGAGGGCGTGAAGAAGGCTCTCGCTCGTCTCAGCGCTGGAGGTGTCGCGATCGCACTGGGAGGCATCGATGGAGGATTTCAAGCTGGGAGTGGGGGCAGGCTCCAATCCATCCTCCGCAAGTTCGCGAAGGGTGGGCGACAGATCATCGTTCAGTTCGACCGGCCCGGTGAGAAGCGCCCCGAAGTCCGCGCCGGTAAGCGAATGGTCCGGGCTTTAAATGCCAGTGGAGCCGACGCCAGACTTGCACTCTGGGAAGGCGACCAGAAGGGCACCGATGACGTACTCAAGATGCTCACAGAGCTGCGCAGGCTCGCGACAGAAGACCTTGAGCTCTTGCCCAATGAGCTACGTACCCGAATAGAGGCTTACCTGCAAGCTGCACCTGATTCAGCGACGGCACTGGCGATGCTCACTGTCGCAGAATTGGTACCTGATGGAGATGCACCTCGACGCCTCACCAGAGAGCCCTGGCTGATCTCCTCAACAGAGTTCAACGTGGTTCATGTTCTCGACGGCTTAGGTCTCTCCAATATGAGCGCCGCTGCCTGGGATGGGAACCACACACTGGCGATCGCCGGTGCCACTGGCACGGCAAAGACTGAATCTGTGCTGGCCGCACGTGATGCTCTAATCGACGCCAATCCAGAAGATCCAATCCTCACGATATGCCCCACCTACCGGGCCTCATTGGCTGGAAAATATGGCAGCCAGTTCGGCGTTCCTCTGATCCGCGGCAATAAAGTGCTACGCGCCGGCTCAACGAAACCAGGAGCATCTTTCTGCCTAGAGTCTGGCCTCAGGCCTGGGGGACTGGAAGACCTGCATCGCAAGCTCAAGGACGGCGCTCGCGCACTGCTTCTACTTGACGAAGCTGATCAGGTGCTGGTCTCGTTGCTCATCGGCGGGACAGAGCCTCTCGTAGAGAACCGCCGCAAGACGCTTGATCTCCTGCTCGCACTACTGGCTCATGAGAATGTCCTTACCGTCGCCCTTGATGCGGGGCTAAGCGATATGACTCTGGACTTCCTGGAACACGCCACGGGGCGTCCTGTTCGACTGCTCTCAACCTCGTTCACCAGGCAGAAGTCAGTTCGGTTAGTCACCCACAAAACCGCCATAGGGAAAGCATTACGGGCCGCAGCAGATGGGATTCCTGTGCGAGTGGCCGTGGCAACCCCGAAGCTTGCTGCCGAGGTCGTCGAAGCTCTTTCTGAACACATTCCCAAAGACAAGATCCTCACCATCACTGGAGAGAACTCCGGCGAACCGAACGCGCTGGTATTCATGCAGGATCCTGATGGTCAGGCTCCTCGGTGGCGTGCACTCGTTCATACTCAGGCGCTGGTCTCGGGCGTGTCCCTGACTGGTGGGCATTTCAAGGTCATCGTCTGTCTGCAGGATCACGCGATGGGCCCCGCAGACGTGATCCAACTCCTGAACCGCGACCGTCTCGCGACACAGCGCTTCCTCGCCATTCGGCGTTCCGTACCGCAGGCCTGCCCACAGCATCGCATCAGCAGCCCTAAGGGAGTGGACCGCTACTACCGCGATCTCGCGATGCAAGCCGACCCCGGCCGCTTTGTAGAGGATCTCCGGACAATGCCGTATTGGCTCCACTCGCTGATCTCTCGATTCGAGGCCCAACAAGTCTCTGAAGCTCTGAACAGCGAGGTTGTTCTGCGGCGCATGCTGTCCGAAGAGGGATATGACATCGCCGAAGTCGATGACGAGACGGAGATGGCACGGGAGCCAAACCCCAAATCAGGACCTACAACCACTGAGGAGCCAACAGGACCAGGGGCAATCCCAGAGATATGGCAACTCGTCACGGGGGAGGCTCTTCTAGAGGAGCACCACGAGCGAGTCGACCATGAGCTGGAAGGAAGCTTGCCGACCGACAGAATCCTCGCCGACCTGACAGAAAAGCTTGCTCTGGCGCGGGGCTTGAGACTTGATCGTCTGGCCACCCTGGGCACTTCATACACAGCCAACACGCCGGAGGTGATGGAGACATGGGAAGCGCTTTGCACCACAGACAAACCGATGAGGCAAAGGCTCACCCGGGCTGGCTACTTTCAGAAGGTGAAATTGATCCCGGGCTGTGATCAACGGGGTGTGGTGCCGCCAGTGAATATGCGCACCATCGGTGCCGTCTTGGCGAAGGTGGGCGGGAAACAAGCGCAGACCGGCTACGAAGGGGGCCGGGGGAATCAGCTCCGAGCCTTCCGCGTGGCTCCCAACCTGCACATAGGTTCCTGATTCTGTACTCGCTAAATACCCCTGGCCGATTGTCGCTCTATAAAGACAAGCCATCTCCCCGGGGTATTTGGCGCATACCATCCCGACCTTTCACACCCTCTACCACGCCGCACCATCGATGGGGTTCCCCCTATTTCGTGGAACCAGATGCGTATGACACCGCACCCTCAATGCTTTCGTCCCTGAGATTTCCTCCCGATCAAGCCCGGAATACTTCGACGTCTCTTGCGAATGGCCCCATGGATCAGGTTCGTTCCCTCCCACCCAGCAACTGCTCTCCAGTTGCGATCGAGGTCCTGAATCGCTCGGGAGGCTGGGTGGCCGGCTTCAGTCTCCTTCGGTTCAACGATGACGGCACTGTCAAGGTCATGAGCGATCGCTCGGGTGCTGTCCGTGATCTGCCTCAGACCGCCTGGCGCGACCTTCCTCCGGCCCTTACCTGAGCCACCACGGAAGACAAGGTCAGACGACTTCTGCACTGTGTCTGACCTACGCCGCCAGATCTTCCCCGAGTACAAGAAGGGCCGGCCCTCCATCGCTGAGCGAAGAGCTGCCCACCGGCGCCGGTTCCTGGAGAGCTTCGATGTTCCGCTCTCTTGGTGGCTGAGCGGACCGGAATGGCCCTGCTGCCCGGTTCCCGAGAGATCAGACAAGGCGGCGGATGGTTTCGGCTTCTGACGGAGAAGCGACGCTCTGGAGCTGCTTGGGCGGGAACCGGCCTGGCCACGATCAAGACCCTTCTACCGGTTCTAGGTGCTGCCGGCTGGCACACGACAACGGCTGGCCAAGCATCCCCCACCTGATCCACCTTCAGAGAGGTCTCTGGTGTGCCCCTCCCCGCCAGTGACCGAACTGTTCTCATCGCCTGCCCGGTTCGATTCCCTGCCGGTCCGCTGCGATCCGCTGCGACGCCCTGGAAGCCTGAGGACACCGCCTGAGGACACCGTGACAGCCCCGCCATCTCCCTGGGAGCAACTCGACGGGGAGCACGCCCGCGACTTCGAGCGATTCCTCAGCTATCTGCATCTGGGGCCCAGCCGTACGAACGTGGCCACGGCTGGGGTCTGCGGTTGCTCTGAGGCCTTGGTCCGTCGCCTTGCCGTCGCCTGGGACTGGAAGGAACGGGCCGCGGCCTACGACCGCCAGCGTGGGCGGAAGGTCAGTGACTGCCTGCTGGAGGCCGTCCAGGGGGATGTAGCCACCTACCGCGACGCGCTGACTGCCTACCGGGATCAGCAAGTGCGGAACGCCGAGGCCCTGACCAATGCCGCCAGCCTGATGCTGCAGCTCTGCGTTCGCAGCGTGAAGCAACTGCAGGAGAGCGGTGCCGCCGTGCCGCCGGCCTCCCTGGGCAGCCTCTCCGCGGCCGCCTGCAAGATGCTGGAGCAATCAAGCAACACCGTGGCGAGTCTCCTGGGCATCGACGAACTGACCGCGATGCTTGACGACGACGATGACAACCCCCGCCCCGGGCCCCCACTCCTCGAACCCCTGCCTGGGAGCACTGGCGAGACCGCCGAGGCCCTGCGGAACGTGGCCCGGGCCTGAGCCTGCCGTCAGATCAGCCCCCGCCCCCGGAGTCCTTCGGTCAGCAGCTCCCGCGACGACGTCCGGGGAGCGACGCCCTGGGCCTCGATCACCTTCAAGGTCGCCGGAGGGATCCGCACGCCGAAGGCCTTGAGGGAATCCGGGTCGGTACGGAACCGCCCTGAAGGGTCCTGACGACAGGGGGTCGGATCAGCAGCAGGAACGGTGGGGCACGGCTGAGATCTGACCGCTACGGCTGGCGGTTGCGCCCGGTGCCTTGGATCGTTACGCCCCCCTACCCCTGGCCGCGGCTTCCTGCTGGCCGTGTCCGCTGCCCTGGGGCGTCAGGCGCAGCTCATGGGGGTCAGACACTTTCTAGATGGCCCAGAAGAGGATCTCGAAGAGAAACTCTGAATAGGAGACCCTTGGCAGGCTCAATGCTGTGGGG
Source organism: Synechococcus sp. CS-1328 (assembly GCF_025128095.1). GTDB lineage: Bacteria > Cyanobacteriota > Cyanobacteriia > PCC-6307 > Cyanobiaceae > CBW1002. Next base: position 18,603 of record NZ_JAHLYT010000056.1, read on the forward strand.
AGGCAATCAGCTCTTATCAGCTCAATAACTTAATCCAGCTCGCCGGCCTGGACCTTCTTCCGGATCCTTCTCAGCAACCCCCGGATCTCCTCTTCTCCGCCACCAAAGCCCCCGGAGTGCCGGTCTGCCCTCGCCTTGAAGAAGAGGGCGCAGCGCAGCTGGGTGAGGGTCTCAGCGCTGCTTGGGTTGTTAGCAAGGTCGGCGCAGGCTTCGAAGGAACCAGCCACCTCGTAACCATTGATCGTGTGGGCAAACACCACCCAGTCGTAGAGGTCCCCGTCAGGATCAGGAATTCGGTTGAGCGTGAGCAGATGGTTGTTCACTCGCCCATCGAGTGCCTCGTGTCCCCTTGCGAAGTCCCTGTCGAAGTCGGCCCTGCCTGGCGACAGGAAAGATGATGGCTTGCCGCTGTAGGTCACAACCACCCTCTTCTTGGCTCGGGTGGCAGCGACATGCAGAAGCGATCGCTCCTGCTGTTCGAACAGCTCACGCGAGACCTGATCCGGACGACGGTTCAGCTCCACCCTGTAGGGCATCTGGTCGGCCGTGAGCTCGGGGATGAAGACCTGGTCAAACTCCAGCCCTTTGACGCGATGCATGGTGGCCAAACGCAGGGCCGGATCGCTGGGGTCATCGGCCTCATTGGCCTCAATCAGACGAACGAGGAACCCGGCCTTCTCCAGGCCCTTGGCGACCCGGTCGCGGGCCTTCTTGGTGCGCAGGGTGACGCAGGTGGAGGCAAGGTTGCCATCGCCTTGGCAGAGCTGACTGAGGGCGTCCTGTAGGAAGCGCTGTTCGTCGGCCGGGTCGTCGAAACCTCGGAGCACCGGCTTCTCGCCGTGGAGCAGCGAGCGGTAATCGCTGGTGGAGTCGTTGCCTCCATCAAGGTCGTCAAAGTCGACCCCCTCCAAGACAGCAGTGGCCCAGGCGCGGGTCTCTTCGGTGGTGCGGTAGTTGATCCGCAGCTTGCGGGAGCGGCCGCGCACATCAATGCCGCAACGTCCGAGCACGATCGGCTTGCCGTAGATGCGCTGATGGGGATCGCCCACGATGAACAGGTCGTTGGGATGGGGCTCGCCGGCCAAAACCCGGATCAGGGAGAACGAGGCGACATCGAGGTCCTGGGCCTCATCCACCACCACCGCCACGTAGCGCCCCCCCTGGCCGGCATTGCGCAGCAGATCCGCCGCTGCGGTTTTGGCCTCTTCCGGTTCCCAGAGCCCGCGCTGGCGGAACTCAGCCCGCAGGGCATCGAACACCGGCCAGATCAGGGCCCGCTGCTGCTTGCTCAAGCGGGTGCCGCGTCCGATCCTCCGGGCTGCCAGGTAGTCGTCACGGGAGCGGCAGCCATTGGCCAGCACCACGTCTTTCCACTCCTCCCGGTAGAAGCGCTCCTCCAGGCCCAGGGCGGGGTCAGCCACATCCATGGCGAGGCTCCAGCAGGCATCACGCGCTTCTTCGTTGAAGACCCGTACCTGGAGACCCTGATTTTTGAGGAAGGTCATCACCCAGCCATCGAGGTGGATGACTTCGATGCGCCTGAGTTCTTCAAGGCTGCAGATCTTGGCGAGGTTGCTGCGGATGTCGGTGGCGAGGTTGCGGGTGAACGTGGTGAACAGCACCTGGCCCGGGGCACCGGAGGCGAGTAACCGGTTGGCCAGCCAGCGGGCGCGATGCATGGCCACGACCGTCTTGCCTGTGCCGGCGCCGCCCAGAACCCTCACCGGGCCGTTCCAGTCGCGATTCACCAGTCGTCGCTGGCTGGGATGCAGGAACACCCGCCACTGCTCCAGCGGCGCCGAGAGCATGGCCTCCAGCTCGTCGTCGTCGGTGATGACGAGAAACTCCGCCTGGCTTTCGGGTGTGGCCAACGCCGTGGCCACATCCTCGGGATCGATGTGAGCGGGCCGCTGGCGCTCCAGCTCCTCGATCACCGCCTCGATGGGCTTTCCCTCAGCCAGCAGGATCAGACCATCGACGCAATCCTGCGGCACCCATTCGATCAGCCGCGCCAGGGCCTCCTCGCTCTGGACAGCACGAACGGCCGGCAGCAGTGCCTCGGGAACGCCGAGCAGCATGAGCTGGTCATCCCCGCAGTGGGCAAACAGGGAAACCGCCTCTGCTGTGGGTTGACGCTCCGGGAGGGTGACGTCGCTGGGGGCTGCGGTGATCCCTTTGGTGCCGGCCGTTGCGCTCGCATCCCCCACGGCGGTCTCGGCCGCCTCGACATCGACGATCTGCAAAGCGCCAGACACGCGGTTCACATGGCAGGTCTTGCGCCGCGCCCAGTTGTAGGCGTCATCGTGCTTATCGATCCAGAGCAGCACGAAGGTGTCTCCCTGCTCGGGCGCCCGCAAGATGCAGCGGATGTCCTGATCGACCCGGATCGAGCGGATCAAGGGATCCTTGCCGCCCTCGATGCGCTCGTAGTTGAGGCCAGGGCTACGCGGATTGTCGCGGAACTTGGAGACGAACGCCGCCACCTTGCCGCGAGCCTTCTCCGGCAACTGGTTGAGGGCCTTGAGGAAGCCAGTGGAGAGGGCAACGGTGATGCGGGGTTCGCTCATCGGGAGAGGGGGACGGGGCAGGACTGAAGGCGTTCGATCAAGGCGCTGGCCGTCGCATCGGGTGGGTCCTCCGCCAGCCAGCATTGCCAGCCCGCGGCATCAAAAGCTGGTTGGTCGCCTGACTCCAGCACCAAGGCCAGGCGCTGTTGAGGCCAGGCCAGATCGGCCATCGGCCCAGCAACGTCTCCCCTGGCTCCTTCCAGCTCGTAGCCGAGATCCGGGAAGGGGATCTTCTCTTGCAGGAGCAGATCCCGCAGTTTCTCGAGAACGGGCCTTGATGCAGGTTCGGCCAGGTCGAGAGCCTGATCCCATTGGCGCTGCAGCTCGGGGTTGCTGGCTGTGGCTGCTCCCCTGCCATTGGCTCCCGCCAATCCAGCCACCCACACGGTGGGGGGATCCACGGCGGCGCTCTGTTCCGCCCCTGACCAGCCTGGGGTGGACAGGAGGAAATGGGGCAGGAACTGGAAGAGGTTGCCCTGACGCAGCCATTCCTGCCAGCTGCTCTGCTGCTGCTGGTCTGAGCTGGCGAGTTCCGGGTCGTAGTGGATGGAGCGAAAGCTTGCGGCAGGATGCCGGCTGCCATGGCGCGCCTGCTCCAGCAGGTTGAGTGCACTCAGGCCAGGGGCAATGGCCAGAACCTGGCCCAGCCGACGACCGGGCTCTGGGCCCTGCCACTCGTCCACGTGATCCTCCAACGCCTGATCGGCGATGGCCGCCTTGATCTCGGTTCCATCGAGCGCCATAGCACTGCCCTGGGACAGGCAGAACAGCTGTGCCAGCCCCTGCCACAGGCTCTCCGATGGGTTGGCCAGATAGGCCATCAGCAGCTGCAGGCTGTTGGCTGCCTGTACCTCGCGGGGCATCAGCAGGGGCGGCTGAGGGAGGGACTGGAGCAGCGCCTCTGGCCACCACCTTTCAGTGAACTTCTCCGGGCTGGTGGCGAAGGCCGGCACCACCCCGACCGCCAAGCCATTGGGCTCCAGCGGGGTCTGGGCGCTGGGTAGCTTCTCGACCACGTCGGACCAACTCAGCGACCACACCAGATAGCGGCCGCTGCGCTGCAGGGCCATGCGTTGGCGGGCGTCATCGGCGAGGCGGCCGTGGTGGAATTCCCAGCCATCGGTGTAGATGGCGATCGGCTTGCCCCCTGCGGTGGGGGTGAGCAGGAAGTCGGCGCGGGAGAACTCCGCCACGCCCTCGCCCTCACCCAGGGGCACCTGCTGCTCCAACTTCCAGGTGGTGGCCGCCGGCCCGCTACCGATCTTGAGGAGATAGCCGATGCGGCCATGGATCACGTCCTTCTTGAGCACCACCGGCACGCCATCCGGGGCACCCTTACCGGTGCGCAGAGCCTCGAGGAAGCGGAGCTCGAGTTCGCTTTCGGCTCGACTGTTGATCGTGATCTCTGAAAGGCTGCGATCGGTGGCCTGCAGGTCATCCCAGCGGCGCAGGATCGCCTGCAGCTGCTCGATAGCGCGGCGCTTGCTGGTGCGCTCGCGATCGAAGCGCTGGCGGTACATGAAGATGCAGCGGTAGCAGCCGTCGCTGCAGGGGCAGGACTGCAGGGCCGCGAGCGAGCTCTGGAACACCTCGCGCAGATCCTTGCCGCCCTGCTCCATCAACTGGCGCACGTAGCCGGTGCCGCCGGGAACTGAATCAAAGAGGTAGAGGAAGGTTTTGCGCTGCTGGCTGCCGGGCTGGGGTTCTTCACCAAGGGCAGAGCGCAGGTGGTCCACCTTGCCGCCGAAACGATGGCGCAGGCCAAGGTGCAACGCGCCCACGAAGGAGGGCTGGCCCTCGTCATCCCAGAAGCTGGCACCGGGCAAGAGGAAACGCACCGCCTCGGAGCTGAACTCCCGGTACATGAACAGGAGATTGCGGAGCTGAGCGCTGTCGGGCTGGTCACGGGACTTGCAGGCCCAGGTGTGGTTCGAGGCCTTGGCGGGGCCACGTTGCACCTTGCCGCAGCTGCGGCAGAGCTCAAACCCCCTGACCCGGAGGGGTTTGCCGGCGATGTTGTGCGTCGCCCCGATGGGTGTGAGCTCCCCGAAGTTGATCTCGCGGAAGGTGGTGCTGGCCAGGTACTCGGCGCCAAAGGGAAAGTCTTCGTCGTCCACGGCCAGGGAGATCTCGCGGCGGGACAGGTCGGGAAGGATCAGCAGTTCGCGGTGGAAGAAGAGTGGATTCCGCTCGTCGGTGTCGTCCCCGAAGCGGCTGCGGGCATCTTCCGTGGTGGCCTGCACCTGGCGCAGGCGGGCCATCTCCTTGACCTGACCGTGGTCGGCGTAGCCGCTGTGGCCACAGCGAGGGCACTCCTTGCGGTTGTAGTCGTCGTCGGTTTCGCGGCAGGCGAAGGAACAGGAGGGGCAGAACCGCCAGTGCTCCGGCTTGTTGAGGTTGGGATCGATCTGATCCACCTTCACCCGCCTGCCCTGGGCATAGAACTGGCCGTCGGGAACCAATTCGCGGATCGCGACGTTGGCCGGCCGCTCGTAGCTGAGGGTCGGCAGCTCCTCGGTGCGCCTGGGGCCACCGCCACGAGCGGGCAAGCGTCGCCAGAGCACTGACTTCAGCGTCACGCCGGCTTCAGGGAAGGCGTAGTTGGGCAGGAAGCCCTCGTCGGTGAGCATGGCCAGCAGTGGCCGGCCATCGAGGTCCTTGCGCAGCTGGTTGTAGGCGATCTGTTCGCGCCGGATGGCGTCTTTGTCTTCCCGCTGCTGCTCCAGCAGGGATTGCTCGGGAATGGCGGCGAGCTTGTTGAACCGCTCGCGCAGTTTGGTGGCCTCACTGCGCAGGCGCTTGCGCTCGGCGATCAGCTCCTCGAGCCGCCCGATCAGGCCCCTGGCGTAGGGCGCAGCGAAGGCACCGGCCTGGCCGGCATCAGGGGAGCTGAGGAAGTAGGCGCGCAACTCCTGGCGGCTTGGCTCCTGCAGCTGTTCATCGAAAAGCGCCAGGAAGCGATCAAGCAAGTCGGTCTGTTCGGTGCTGCACCAGCGCAGCCAGCTGTAAGGGAAGGCGTCTGGGATGGTGGCCTCCTTGCCGGCCCGCTCCACGGCATCGAGCACGGGCTTGAGCTTGCGGGGCAAGGCTTCCGCCGCGATGCCGCTCTGCACCCAGCGATCGATCGTGTAGGCCAGCAGCTGGCGTTTGAGGATCGCGGCAGCGTCGAGATAGCAGCCGGGGGGGCTCACCTGCCCCTGCAGCATCTCGCGGGGGTCGGAGAAGAAGTAGAGGTCGTGGGCGGTGCCAGTGACGACAGTGCCGACCATGGCATTGCCATCGCGGCGGCCGGCGCGGCCGATCCTCTGCAGGTAGTTGGCGGGCTCGGGAGGTACCGAGGCCAGCAGCACGGTGGAAAGATCGCCGATGTTGATGCCCATCTCCAGGGTGGAGGTGGCCGAGAGCAGGTTGGGATCGCTGCGGTACTTGCCTCGGATGAACTGGGTTTCCAGCCGCTCGCGGTCGGGGCGCTCCAGCAGACCGGTGTGCTCGCGGGCCACGATCCGATGCACTTCTCCGCGCTCGTAGAGGCGGCGGTAAAGCGGCAGGCCAGCGCGGGGATCGCGCCGGTAGTGGCCTGGGCATTGGCGCACCAGGCAGGGCATGCCTTCCCACACGGGCAGCTGCTCGGCGAGAACGCTTTCCCCATCGCCACAGCAATCGCAGCGGACCAGCTGGGGTTGGGCGGCGACCAGCAGAACCTGGCGCGGAATCGCCCAGATGTGCTCACCCCTGGGGCCGGAGAACTCCTGCAGCAGGCCGGCTTCTGTGAGGGCGCCAACGATGGACTGGAGCGCCTCTTTCTGCTGCTCGACGTCGAGGGGTTGGCTGGTCTCCAGCGTGCGTGCCAACCAGTGCTGGCTCCAGGTGGGTCGGCCCTTCTCGCGCACCAGCTGCTGGAAGCTGCCCTTGCCCCTGTAGCTGGTGAGAAAGATCGGTCGGGTGGAGGAGCCACCGAACCTTGGGGTATGCAGGATCTGGTTGAACTTGAAGGTGTTCTCCGCTCCGCTGCTGAGGTACTCAGATCCTTTGCCATCAAGCCCCACCAGCTCGGGAACGGCGATGGCGCCGCGCTGGCGCAGGTGATGCAGCAGCCCCACCACCAGCTGCTGCAGCTGGGGGATGCGGACGTTGCGCAGCGGTTCCACCTCGTTCTGCAGGCGGGTGAGCAGGGGTGGCAGCAGGTTCTGGATGCGGGCCGGATCCACACCAGCGGTCAGGGAGCCGGCCTGCTCCACGGAGGAGCCGAGGCGGGAGCGGTAGCCGAATTCGGCGGCCACCTCCCAGCGCAGCCGCTCACAGACGGTTCGCACCAGGAAGCTGTCGGTGCCGAGGGCCGGTATGTCCTGGTGCTGGAGGTCATCCCATTCCCGCAGCCACTCCAGTTCAGCCGGCAGGAAGGTGGCGGCGAAATCCACCGGATTCGGCAGTTTCTGCTGCCAACGACTGATCAGCTGGTCTTGCAGCTGATCAAGGAACAGAGGTCCGGTTTCCTGCAGGGTGCCGGTGAGAGCCGTGCGGAAGGAGGTGCGATAGGCGCGAGCAGCGATGAAGCCGGCGCGATGGGCGGCATCCTGCACCGAATCGGAAAAGGCCAGCAGCTTCTTGTCGCCGTTGAAGGCGGAGGCAAACAGCGCGGCGCTCCAGGTGCTGGTGAGGCTGGCGGCCGATGTTCCCACCAGCAGCAGGCCCTGCTGGGCGTTGCAGTAGGGGCAGTCGCGGCTGATGCGGGGATGGTTGTGCTGATCGAGATAGCCGCACTCGGGCATATCGACCAGCAGCAGCTCGCGGCTCTGGCAGTTGGGGCACACCTCCTTGAGGTCTTTCGGCGCGTGGATCGAGAGGCAGTCAGTACAGAGCACCTTGAGGCTGGACTCTTCGGGGGAGGCCTCTTGGGGAGAAGCGGCGGCAGGCTGGAAGGGTCGCTGAGGGAAGAGGTAGCGAACCTCCGGTTGACCGGAGAAGTAGGCCTTGTAGAACGCCCGCAGGTTGCCGGCACGATCGAGGCGATGGCTGCCCTGGTTCAGCAGGGTGGAGGTCCAGGCGGTGGCACCGCAATCCCGGCAGTGCACCACCGGCAGATGGGCACCGCTCTCCTTGCCGGCCAGGTCGTCGGAGTGAACCAGCTGGGGCTCGGCCTCCACCGAAGCCACCATGCGCTTGAGCTCCCGCAGCCATAGCTGCACCCGCAGGTTGAGCCAGGGCACCACGACGGGCGTGCCGTCGAGTTTGTCGGTGGTGCGGCGGGCATGGGCAAGCAGGGCCAGCAGGCTTTCAAGCAGCAGCACCCTGTAACGCAGGGGATAGCGATCCCCGAGGCCGAGCTGCCGGGAGAAACGCTCCAGCAGCTCCTCGGTGGAACAGGTGGCCGCGGCCTGGCGCACCAGGTTGTGAACCGCCGGCAGGGTGCCGAGCCGCAGACCCAGATCAAGGCGCCAACCCTGATCAGCCACGTCATCGCCTGGCGCTGGTGGCAGGGTGTCGCCTAACCAGATCTCCGCCTGCTTCTGGATGTACGCCTCGGCGCTGGTGGCGTGCTCTGGATCCAAGGCCTCCATCGCATCGAGTCCAGGCAGGGGTAGGGCGAAGAGGCCCTCCTCGCCAAAGGCCGTATGGACGGTGAAGAACTCTTCAGGGCTGAGCCGTTCTTCTTCGATCAACGACTCCGGATCGAAGCGGCTGGCAAAGATCTGCCCGGCGTAGTCGCGCATCGCGCCCCGCGATTCGGGGCCACCCAGGGTGGCGGAGGTGCCGACGCACACCAGCTCCTCACCGGGGCAGTGGAGCCGATCGCGCAGACGGCGGATCAGGCAGGCGAGATCGGTGCCCTGGGCCCCGTCGAAGGTGTGGAACTCGTCCACCACCAGATAGCGCAGAACGCTGGTTCCATCCGGCAGCTGGCCGTTGTGCTCCCAGAGGCTCTGCACATGGGGCTGCAGCAGCAGGTAGTCGAGCTGCTTGTAGTTGGTGAGCAGAATGTCGGGCGGAGCCTTGTGCAGGGCGTCCTTGTCGGTGATCACGCTGGTGGCACTCATCGCCGCCGTTGGCGCGTCGTCGGAGGCGCCGATGTAAAGGCCGGCCCGCAGGCCGGCCAGGGCGGGAATGGTGTGGATCAGATCGGCGATGCGGCGCGCCTGGTCGGTGGCCAGGGCATTCATCGGGTAGATCAGGATCGCCTTGATGCCCCTCTGCCCCTGGGTGTGCTGCAGGCGGCAATGTTCCAGCAGCGGGAGCAGGAAGCACTCGGTTTTGCCCGAACCGGTGCCGGTAGCCACCAGGGTGTTGCGGGGCGTGCCAGGCAACAGCCGATCAAAGGCCTTCTCCTGGTGCCGGTAGGGGGGGAACGGCAACGGGATCTGGGGGAACCAATCGCGCCCAGAGCCCTGGTGGAAGGGCAGTGCCACCGACACGTAGGGCCCCTTCAGCAGCCGCTCACGATCGGCGAGGAAGCGATCGATCAGCCCCGCGAAGCCCGGCGTGGTGGGGTGAAAGGCGGTGCGAATCGCATCGCAGGCCACCTGCTCCAGTTCGCTGGCAACAACGGAGGGAAGCAAGTTGCGGGGCCGTGCGGCAGAAGCAGGCTAAGCGAGATCGCTGGTCTGCCAAGCGGTTTGAACCATTCAGCCACTGCTTAGCGGCCCCGCCTGCACGACCGGCGCTGCGAGACGACCCAAGGCCTGGACGAACCAGCCTGTTGCTCCCATAATGGGAGGACACTGCCTTGCGACGTGCGCATCATCGCCAAGCGGACGCTCGTGCAGTTCTGGGAATCAGGCCATGGCGATGCCGAACAACCCCTCAAGGCATGGCATGCCGTCGCCAAGGCGGCCAGCTGGAGCGAACCTGCCGAGATCAAGGCGATGTTCTCATCGGCAAGCTTTCTGGCCAACAACCGGGTGGTGTTCAACATCAGCGGCAACAAGTATCGACTGATTGCCAAAGTTGAATACCGCCTGAAGGCGATTTACATCCGCTTCATCGGCACCCATGCCGACTACGACAAGCTTGACGCTTCCACGCTATGACCTCCACACTCCGCCCCATCCAACCCATTCGCACCGAGGCCGACTACGAGAGCGCCCTTCGTGAGATCGATCTCTGCCTGGATGCCGACGAGGGGAGTCCCGAGTTCGAAAGATTGGAAGTTCTTTCGATCCTGGTTGACGACTACGAGGCAAAGCACCATGACATTGGGCCGCCCGACCCCATTGCCGCAATTCAGTTCGCCCTTGAGCAACGTGGCCTAACCCGAAAAGACCTTGGGGACGTGATCGGCAGCAGTGGACGTATTTCCGAGGTGATGAACAAGCAGCGCCCGCTGACGCTGGCCATGATCCGGAAGCTCATTGCCAAGTTTGACATTCCCGCAGCGGTCCTCGTACGCAGCTCGGAAGCCCCATCTGCAAAGGAAATCAGCACGAATGTGAGCCCAAGAGGGCAGTCGCATACTGGGCATCGAACCAATCGGCCTAAGACTGGAGTTGCAGCAGTCTGATCTGACGCAGGTTTGTTCAACAGCTGGCGAACCGTGAGCGTCATAGACAACGCGCCATTGCCTCCTTGAATAAACAACGAGCTAATTCACTCCACAGAAGAACTGGTTCATGATATTCCTATAAGTTGTGTGGCATCGACCAGCCCGCAGCAGGCTTGACGGTGGCGCGCTATCGAGACATAGCTGTGAATGGCCGAGCCGAATCTCCAAGCGAAAGCGACCAATTGAACGGGATTGCGAGTAGAAAGAGTTCAGCTATCCCACCCCCCTTGGACGACTCCACCCCAGATGCCGTCGGTGGAGGCGGCTATGACCCAGAGGCGATCAAGTCTGGGATCCTGCAGGAAATCGCTGATCTGAAGCAAACCGTCCAATCCTTCGGGGTCCAGGCGATCAAGGACGGCACCTGGTTCAACAAGTTCCTCAATAGCTGCCTGGGCAGCTACGAGCGCAAGGTGATGGAGCAGGGCGGGGCCGCCTACCTCCAGGGCAAGTACCCCGGGCTGCCCATTGACGCGGTTGCCGGCAAGCTCTGCGAACTGGCAGAGAAAAACGCAGCCATTGCCGGTGGGCTTTCGGGAGCCGCGGCCAGTTCAGTCGCGCTCTCCGCAGGGGCGTCCCTGCCTGCTGCGATCTCGGCTGTGATGGCCGAAGTGCTGTACACCGTGCGCCTCCAGTTGCGGCTGGCCTTCGACTTGCATCTTCTCCACGGCATCCCCATGGATGCCGATGATCCGGAGGATCTGATCAGGCTTTTCGCCGTGGTCTATGGAGTGAAAGTCGCTGAGGTGGGAGGTCTGGGCGTCAAGGCTTTGGGTCCGGAGGTTGCACGGGCCCAGCTGTTTCGCCTGATCCATGGCAACACCAAGGTGATCCAGGGCGCGGCGAGATCGGTGCTTGGCCCACGGATCGCCAAGCAGGTGACCCAGAAGGCGATGATCAAGGCTGCTGTGCCGATTGTGGGCGTCGGGATTTCAGCCGGCTGGAACTACACCACCACCCGGATGATTGGAACCCGCGTGCGGCATGGCGTACGGGTGTCGGCGGCGTTGCGGGAAGAAACCAGACGACTGCAGGGGCAGATCGGCCGCAATGAACAGGCAGAGGTGGCGGTGCTGGAGGGCCTGATGGCCTTGGCCCTGGCCGACAGAAACTTCGATGACAAGGAACGGGAGGTGTACCTCACCTTCCTCAAGCAGCTGGCCTTGCCGGGAGAGGAGCTTCAGCGGCTGGCAGAGCAAGTGGATACGGATCTCGACGCGGTCTGCACGGCCTTGCGTTCGATTCAGGAGGCCGCCAACCGGGAATCGGTAGCGCGTGTTTTTTGCCTGATCACCGCTGCCGATGGCGAGCTACAGACCGCTGAGCAGGAGGTGCTGGCTCGGCTGCTGGAGGCCCTCGGCCAGGAGCAGCTTCTGGAGGAGCAGCCCGCCTTGGCCAAGCGGTTCCGCCGGGAGGATGGCGCGTTCGATCAGGCGCTTTTCGCCGCAGGAGATGTGGCCAATCGGGCGGGGGCCAAGGTAGGAGAAGCTCTTGGCTGGGCCGGCAAGCTGTTCAACAAAGACAAGCCGGCGGAGTCGGACGGCTCAGCCGTGGTTTTCGAGACAACGGTGGAGGAAAAAACCAATGAGGTGATCCTGGCCGGGATGGAGAGGCTCACCCAGCGGTGTGCGGCTGGTGAGCTGAGCCAGGATGAGTACAAGGTTCAGTTCGCGGTGCTGGTGGAGCAGCTGAAGACATGAAATACGAACAGATCACCAAGCTCTCGATCAAGAGCCACCCCGAGCTCACTGAGCGATGGGTGCAGGACCGCATTGCTGAAAACCCTCAGATCCTTGGGCTGGGGGATGTGGTGCTCAAGGACAAGGAGCGCATCCATCCGAGGGCCGGCCGACTGGATCTGCTCCTCCAGGACGCGGAGGCCAGCCACCGCTACGAGGTGGAGGTGCAGCTGGGCAAGACGGATGAATCCCACATCGTCCGCACCATCGAATACTGGGACATCGAGCGCAAGCGTTATCCCCAGTACGAGCACACGGCGGTGATCGTGGCGGAAGAGATCACGTCCAGATTCCTGAATGTGATTTCCCTGTTCAACGGCACCATCCCCCTGATCGCGATCCAGATGAGCGCAGTACAGCTCGCTGACACGGTTTCGCTGCTGTTCACCACAGTGCTGGATGAAGCCCGCTTCGGGTTGGTGGACGAGGACGAGGAGGTGCAGGAGGTGACCGATCGCGCCTATTGGGAGACGCGGGGTTCGAAGGCCACCGTGGCCATGGCCGATGAGGTGCTCAAGCTGGTTGCGGAGTTCGCTCCTGGCCTGGAGCTGAAGTACAACAAGTTCTATATCGGCTTGGCCACCAACGGGCAGCCCAACAACTTCGTGCAGTTCAGGCCGCAGAAGAACGCCTTGCGGGTGGATGTTCGCTTGCCACAATCCCAGGAGACAGAAGCCACTATCGAGGCCTCGGGGTTGGATGTGATGGACTACGACAAGCGCTGGGGACGCTATCGTCTGCGACTCAACAAGGGAGAAGTGGGAAAGTTCGCCGAAGTTCTGAGTGCGCTTGCCAAGCAGGCCTTTGTGGGGGCTGGAAAGGGTATTGAATGATCTCCCACCAAGTGTCGGTCTTAAGCATGTGCTTTTGCTCAACAACCAATATACTCTTTCGTCGGCGAAGGAGTCGAAGAATGAGTGTAGCAAGTTCGAGGTCCACGCTGAATCCATGAGACAGGAACGATGACCATCCTCACCACTGTTGTTGCTGGTGTTCTGGTCTTTCTTATTGGGCAGCTTGTGCTGAAATGCGTGATTGAGCCCGTGCAGGCACTGAAGGCAACGATCGCACGGGTCAGCAATCTACTGCTGCTCTATCAGGCCAAGCTAACGAATGCATCATGCGAGGATGCAATCGCCGAAGACATCAAGCGGTTGTCAGCGGATATCATTTCTGATTCCTATCATATTCTTTGGTTCCCTGTATCCCGTCTGGCTTTTGGCTTGCCTTCAAGAGAAGCGTTATTGAACGCAGCTAGAGAGCTCAATATGATTCATTATGGAATGCTCCCGGCTGCAAGGAATACTGAGGCGACCGGAGGATATGGCTCGACTCCAAGCCGGGCAATGCGGAACATCAATGCGATGGAGCGAATCGGCAAGCTTCTCAGGGTCATGACTGATTATTCAACTAGCCCATAGCCCTTGCTGCCCGTTCGATTGTTCAATAATGCGAAGCAGAAAATCGCTCCAAGACTCATGCGGAGAGGAACTCCCAGGCTATCCGATAGTCCCCCACCCGATCACAAAGATCAAACGGCGCCTGATAGATGATCGTGCGCTCGACGCCCCCCCCGGGGAGCGTGTCATCGAGGATGGTGCGGGAGACGGTGCCGGAGGCCATCCCCTGGATGTCTTCCCATCCGGTGGTCTTGTTGGCGCCGCGGCCTGAGCCCTTTCGGGGGAAACCGACGCCGGAGAGGCCCTTGCTAGCGGTGAAGACGATGCGACCGTTCTGGTCGTACCAGGTATCGCGTTCGTATTGCTGCATCACCGGGAACTGCACGCGGTAGATGGTGATCAGTTCTTCGAGGGTGAGCTTGAGAGCCTGGGCCACCAGCACATCGATCTCCACCAGGGCCTGGCGGCGAGCGTAATCGGTGCGCAAGGCGCAATCGCGCTGCCAGGTGGGGGTGAGGTTGGTGAAGAACTCGTTGGGGAGGCGGGGATCCTGTTTGGCCCAGCGTTGCTGGCGGAAGGCTTCATCCCAGCATTCGCTCCAGAGATCGGCGTAGTGGGTGGTGAGGCAGTTGAGGGTGAGGGTTCGCAGCTGAAGCTCAGGATTGCTTTGGAGGAGAGGGAAGGATTCCCAGGTGTAGTGAAGATTGCTTCTACCAGTTGTCTTGATGAAGAAATCGGCGATCAGGCTGAAACCAAAGCCTGCCTGTGCAACAAGGGCTTCAGTGCTTTTTAGAACTGTTGTCTGAACACCATGGATGTGTGCTATTCCAGGGGGAACGATCGAGGCAATGTAGGTGCGCTCGCCGGCTTGACTCAGCATTCCCCGGGCTGCAATCCGATAAAAGTCCGTAACCGGTTTCTTCTCCCCCCAGGGCACCTGCGGAGTTCGGGCACTATACTCAGACGGCGCTACATCCGGCCGGTAGTTGGTGCGGGGCAGGTAGTCGTCCGGCAGGCTGGTGAGATCGAGACAGTCGTAGTGGCCCTTTTCCGTGCAGATGGCACGAGGTGATTTGTAGAGAGGTGAGCCTACGTAGAAATGGGGGCCCGAGAGCACCAGCTCGGTGGCATCCACAGGAAAGCTGGTGTCGCGTCGGATGGTGCCGTCTTTCTTGACGGCGTTGGTTTCGTCCCACATCGCCGTGGCGTAGTACTCCCTTTGCAGATCACCCAGGCGTTGGGGAACCGCTGCATACTTCTCCAGCACGCTCTGCAGTTGCTGGGAATGCAACGCCGGCAAACGCGCCTGGCGCGCGGGCGTACTCGGTTCGTCGTAAAGCTGGGCGTAGAGGGCCAGGCTCTGCTCGCCCACCGGTATCAGGCGCTGGCGGTGACCAGATGTATTCCATCTTCCATCTGCAGTCTTGATTCCAGGGACTGTTCCGTTCCCGTCATGACTAAAACATGTGTCGATCGCCTTGGGCGCGAAAAGGTTGGCAAGATGAATAAAACTAGGTTGGCGTGGGGATCCATGGACATTGATGCCGAATCGTCTTGTTCCTCCAATCGGGAAGAGGATCAGTTCGTTCTCGAATTGGAAGTGATTGCGCAGCCGCCCATAGAGAACCTCCCGCAGAGCCCCACCCTTAGGGTCGTCGTACACCCCCTCCGGATGCAGAAAGCCACTCACTCCATGTGTTGACGCCGCCCGCCAGGCCTGGGGCAGGAAGCACTTGAACAGGTTGGTCTGACTGCCCTTTAGCAGCGGGTAGTTTGCCACCGCCTTGAGAAACGCCTGGCTGCCCGCCAAGCCCACGTACTCCTCCAGATACGCCGCCTGTAGAGGGGGATGATCCGCGAAGGCCTCGGTGCGCACCTTGGCCAGATCGCTGGCGCTGAGCTTGCGCACCAGCACCATAGGGTCCACATCGCCGATAATCCCCTTCTCCTCCCACTCCACTCTTAGCCAGGGCGGGTTGCCCACGAACAGATCGAAGCCGCCGCCCTGGAGCACATCGGCGAACTCCAGATCCCAATGCAGGAAGCGCTGCCGTTCGGTGGTGGCCTCAACCAGCTTCAGGCGCGGGAGATCATCCAGCAGCTTGGCCTTGTTCACGTACCCGTGGCGATCGGAGAAATCCACAGCCAGCTGTTTGGGTTGGGTATCGGGCAGTAGCTGCAGCTGCCCTTCCTCCCCTTCCAGCACCGATTCGATGTCCCCAAGAACACAACTCAGATCATTGAGCCATTCCTCCCGGCTGGGAAGCAACCGCGCCTGATCCAGCGGCCAGAACCACAGGGCGCACCAGTAGTCCATCGCCAGCTTCAGCCGCAGCCGTGCGTTGGCATTTGCCACGCCATCGCCTGCCACCTCCTGGGCCTGGATGCGGTCCTTCAGGCTCAGGGGCTTGGCCTCTCCCTTGGCCCCATCACCCGGTTCCTCCCACACCGGCAGTGGATCGGTGGTGCGCTCCCTCACCTGTGCCAGCTCCGGGATCCACTGCTGCCACAGCCCGTCCACCAGGCGGCTCAGCCGCTGCAGGGTGCGGATCTGCTGCTCGCTGAACGGTGCCTTGATGGCCGCGGCCTGCCAGCGCTTGCAGCGTTCGATCTGCTCGGGCACCAGTCCCTTGACCACCTTGTCGCCATAGGCGGCCATGCCCGGATCAGGCAGCAGGAAATGGAAGATTGCGTCCTCCGGCAGGGGCGCCTCCCAGGCCAGTTCCTCGGGGGCGTGCTCATGCCAGAGTTTGGGAGGAGTGGCCTTGCGGCCCGTGCCGGTGGGGAGCTGGCTCACCCGATAAATCTGGCGACGGGCGCCGATCAGGGAATTGCCCACATGCAGCTGCTGGCCGAACCAGGGCACGAAGGCGCGGCCGTTCTCCGGTTGGTAGATGCTGTTGAGCCACAGGCTCACCTCTGCCAGCTCAACCGCCACTGGGTTGAGGTCGATGCCGAACACATTACGGTCGGCCAGGCGCATCTTCACCTTCTGCAGCTCGGTGTTGTAGCGCTCATGGCTAATCGTGCGGCCCGTTTCCTGCTGGCGCAGCTCTAGGTAGGACTGGGCCAGCTGGTCCACCACCTCGTTCAAGAACGCCGCCGAACCCATGGCCGGCTCGCACACCTTCAGCTCCAGGATCTCGGTCGCGGATTTGCCGGGCAGCAGTTCCTTGAGGGCGTACTTCACCAGGCACTGGGTGAGCGATTCGGGCGTGTAGTAGCTGGCGCTCTTCTCCCGGTCGCGGCCGGCCAGGCGGTAGATGAAGCTGCCCTTGGGGTAGCACTTGGCACTGCCGGTCTTGGGGTCCACCACGATCTCGTTGGCCTTGTAGGCCGTGAGCCGCTCGGCGGTCACGAAGTGGCCCACATCCAGTTCGTCGTGTTCCTGGCCGCTGGCCTTGGGAGCGCCATTGCCATCGGCCTCGTCGTCACCGCCGGGGTCCTCCTCTCCCTCGTCGTCGCTGCTGGCGCTCTTCTTCTTCGGAGCCGGCTGAACCTCGTAGAGGTCTAGTTCTGCGAAGAAGCCGCGGAAGCTGAGCAGGGCCTCATACACCGCTCCCAGCTGGTTGATACCCAGTTGCGAGTAGCTCACCCGACCGCGGCGTTTTCCCTTGCCCTCCTTGGTAAGCGACATCAGCTCGATCACCTCCCGCAGCACCACGTTGCGGAAGCGCACCCGGTTCAAGGTGGGCACACGCTCTGGGTCGAACAGATGCGCCTTGAGCGGCGTCAGCCGGAAGCTGTCGTGGAAGGGGTCCTCCGCATCGGCTAGGGGCAGCTGGGCTGTTTCGTCATCGCGCTTGGGGTAGCCCTCCCAGATCATCTGGAACAGCCGATCCAACGAATCACTGATGTAGGTGCTCTCCTTGTCTTCCTCAGTCCCCAGCTCGGCAGAATCCATGTCGCGCAGGCTCTCGAGGCTGTAGCCGAGGCGATACACGTCGCTGCCCATCGGCGCATAGCCCAGATCAGGCCGGCTTTCGATGTAGAAGAGAAACAGCAACCGATACATGTACCGGAGGCACTCAAAGGTAAGGGCCTGGGCGTCGATTTCGCCCTTGTAGACCCCTTCGCGGGCCTTGGTTTTCAGCCACGTGATGGCCTCATTGCCCAGCAGCTCAATCGAGCGGCGCAAGGCGTACTTGAGATCAGTGGAAACTTCGTAGGCGTGCTTGTGGCTGTTCTCGTCCAGCTCATCGAGGAGCGGCGTGCCACCCCCGCTCGGACAGGTGTGTTCGCGGTGCAGCAAGGTGGCCGCGGCCAGCAGGGCGTCGGGGTTGTTCTCCCCCAGCAAGGTTTCCAGCTCGAAGCGCAGCAGCCGTGAAGCGGCCCACTTCTGGCGATCGATCAGCAGCAGCTGGTCGCGGCTCACTGCCAGCACCCAACGCGGCGGGGTCTCCTGGCCGAACACCCGCTCGCTGATCAGCTCCTGCCAGGTTTCGCAGGGTTGGCCGTCCATGCCAAGCACCACCTTGCCGTCTGTGATGTCGGCGACTTGAGTGGCCCAGCTGGTGGCGATGGTGAGATCCAGCGGGTCGGCTGCCTCATCGCTGGGGTTGAAGCACTCCACAACCCACAGCCAGGGGTCGCCTTTGGCATTAGGCACCTCCGCAAGCAGTGGCACCTGATAGGCATCCCCGCCGATCAGCACCGGCTCGGCCTTGGGTTCATAGGGATAGCCGAGTGCCTCCAGCAGTGGCTGGAAGAACAGCTCCCGCTGCAACCTGAGCCGCTCGGCGGGGTCCTTGGTGATTCCCTGCTCCGCTTCCCGCAGCTTCTGCCAGGGTTTGCGTAGGGCCTTGAAGCGTTGCTCCGGGGTGCTGATCTCAGCAGTGGGGTGTGCCTCCTGCTCGGCCTTGGCCTGGTCGGCCCAGCGCTCGCGCACCTTCTTGATGTCGCCCGTGAGCACGCTCTCGAGGTAGTGGGCGGAATAGAACTCGTTGGCGTTACTGATGCCGGGTAGTGCCATTGGTTCAACCCTCGCGGTGCAGCACGGCCACCAACTTGAGGTAAGGCGCCGGTTCGATTGTCATCACCTCTTCCACGAAGCGCTCGTGATCCTGGAAGCACACATCGATGGCCTTCATTCGTTCATCCCGTTTCTTGTCTTTCACCTGTTGGCGGCTTTTCTCATCGGCGGCGTAGGCCAGCTCCAACTGCTCCACCTGCCTGCCTCGCAAGCGGCGCAGGCGCTGCCGCTGGGCCTCCAGCTCCGGCTGCATGCACTGTTTCCACTGCTCACGGCATTCCAGTAGGTACTGGTGGGCCGCATCCACGGCCACCTTGCGTTGCTGCTTGAGGGAGTCGGCGATGGCCGCTCCCGGGTTCGCGTAGCTGTGGCGTCCCAGCTTCAGCCGCTCGGCCACGGCCTGGAACGGCTCCACCGCCGCTACCCGCAAGCCGGTGCCCGCAAAGCACACGGCCACCCACTCCTGCACCACCGGCACACCGCGCTGGTTGGGGATCGTGCCCTGCAGCACCATCACCACCTCACCCGGCTCAAGCCCTTCGCTGAGCTGCAGCACCGGCGCTTGGTGGCGGGAGAAAGCGATCTGGCCGCGGTCAGCCAGCCAGTCGACCAACGGGTGTAGATCCCAGAGGTATTCCAGTTCCGGCCAGGAGCTGTCCTGCCGGCGGGCCTGCTCCAGGGCGCGCTGCAGGGCTTCCGGATCGGTGCTCAGCGCCAGGCGCTGGCCGCGGGGCGGCTGCAGCTCGCGGGGGTAGCGGTCGTAGCGACGTTGCAGATCCTTCGGTGGGGTGAGCTCGAGGCGCTCCTCCGCCGGATAAGGCTTGAGATCGAGCGTTTCGCCGCGGCGCTCCATCTGCTCGCTCACCGCCTCCAGAGAGCGCTCCACATAGCTCCAGAGGCTTGGGAACAGGCTGAAGGCTTGGCTGCGCTGGACTGCCGGGACGGGCTCATCAGGCATGACTTCACCAGCGGAGGTGTTCCCCCCATCACTACTGCCAAACAGCTCATCGAACAGACCATCACCGGCGGATGCCTCCAGATAGGGCGCTGCGTTGGCATCCATCCGCGCTTCCAGTCCCGAGGCGTCGCCAGCTTCCACCGCTTTCTCAATCTCGATCTCTTCCGCCGCCGGATCAAAGACCCGCAGGAACACCGAGGGATCGCCGATGTTCTGCTGGGCCTGCGCATCTTTCCTGATCAGCACCCGCAGGATCTTCTCGGTGTCGCCCATGCCTTCGCTGCGGGAGGCCGTGAGCAGGTAGCGGATCTGGGGTTGCTGCGGCTGGCCATAGCGATCGATGCGGCCATTGCGCTGCTGCAGCGTCATCAGCGACCAGGGGATGTCGAAGTGCACGAGCCGATGGCTCAGGTAGTGCAGGTTCAGGCCTTCTGAGGCCACTTCGGTGGCCACCAGGATCCGCACCGCCTCTTTCTCCTGGGCGAACTGCTCCACCACCTGCGTCTGCTCCACATCGGGCATGGCCCCATCCAGCTGAACCACGGCGCCCTTCGGCAGGCCCAGGTCCTGGGGGAGGTGTTCCACCAGGAAGCGCTGGCTTTCGCGCCGCCCCGTGAAGATCACCAGCCGGTCCTTCGGGTCCTTGCCCTTCCAGCTCCAATCGGTGCGGATCAGCTGCAGCAGGCGCTGGTACTTGGAGAAGTCTTCGGCGCCGATCGCCACCAGCAGGGGTTCCAGGGGCTCCAAGGCTGCGATATCAGCTGGAGCCGGCGTAGTCCCAGCCCGTAGCCGCTTGAGGCGATTGCGCACCGTTTCCAGCGCCGCCATCGGGCTGGAGAGCATGCTCTTGGCCAGGGTGGTGCGGAACAGCTGGCCCGCCTTGGCCTTGGCATCGGTGTCGGGCAGCTTCAGATCAGCCAGCAGGGCGAAGACCCGCTCTTCCCGCTCGCTCGCCTGGCACTCCACGTCCATGCTCTCCCGCTCCTTGACGGTCTTGCGCAGGTCGGCGATCACGTCCTTGCGGAAGCGCCGCACGTAGAGATCCTTGATGTCGTCCTTGGTGTAGTGGCTCGGATCGGCGATCGCCGTGGCATCGAGCATGTTCATCAAGCTGGCGAAGCTCCTTGAGCTGCCGTCGTGGGGGGTGGCCGACAGCAGGATCAGCGTGTCGGAACGGGTGGCCAGTCGCTTCGCCAGGCGGGCCCGTTGCGAATTCTGCGCCGAACTCTTGCCGCGCTCGGCCACGTTCTGGCATTCATCGATCACGATGATGTCCCAGCTGGCGCTATCGAGGTAGTAGCGGTATTCGCGGTCGTTCTTGAGCGTGTCCACCGACACGATCGCCTTGTCGTAGTAGTGGAAGGGATTCTGGTTGGTGGGGATCTGCTCGCGAATCCGCTGGATCCCCACGGAATCGAGGCGCACCAGGGGGATCGAGAAGCGTGTCCAGAACTCCTTCTGGAACTGCACCAGCATGCTCTTGGTGGTGACGACCAGGAGCCGTTTGCCCCGGCCGCGGCGGATCAGCTCGCTGCAGAGGATGCCGCATTCCAGCGTCTTGCCGAGCCCCACCGCATCGGCAATCAACAGCCGCTGCCGCGGCATCGCCAGGGCCTTGGCGGCCGGCTGCAGCTGGAAGTCCATCACGTCCATCGCCGCCCGATGGCCCACCACCAGGGAGCCGTCGGTGGGCACCGTGCGGCGCAGATGGGCCTCAATGAACAGCAGGCTGTCGCGGTACTGGGGAGAGGGGTCAGCCACCAGCTCGGTGTCTTCCGGCTGCAGCACCTTGAAGCTGCCTGCCGCCTGCTCCACCTCCACGATGAAGCGAGCCTCCTTCTCCCGCAGGAAGGCCGAGACCCCCACCACATCCACCACCTGCTTGCCATCGGAGCTGCGGCCCAGGCTGCGCACCATCCACTCGGCGCTACGGCACTCGATGCGGGCTCCGGGGGCGAGAACGGCGGCGCTCATGGCTGGGTTTCGAGGGGGGTGGACACGATCTCTTCCAGGGCCTCCACGTAGGCCTGCTGGCGACTGACAAGCCAGGCCGCCAGCTTTGGCCAGGTGGCTGGCTCGCGGGCATCGGCATCCAGCGATTGCGAAAGTCCGTAGCCCTCGCCGTCGCTGATCGGTACGGCCAAGCGCTGCTCGAGCTCCTGCTGATGCTGCAACAGCAAGTCCCTGGACTCCTCCAGGGATTGCCCACGCCTGCCGCGCACGAAGATGCCGCAGCAGTCCACCGAGATGTAGGTCACCACCACCAGGCTGCTGTTCTTGAGCGGATGCCAACGGGAGCTGGCCGCATTCGCGGAACCCCACTGGGCCTGTTCGGGGTGGAGCTCCAGCAGCTTGCTCCAGAAGGCCAGGCGGAACTGGCCCAAGGCCGAGAGCTCACCGGCTTGGGAGGCCACCTGCTGCTGGAGCTGCCGGTCCCAGCCGTTGGGCTTCGCCATCACTTCGAACAGGGGAGCGATGGCTGAATCGCCGATCCGCACCGCCTTCACCTGCACGGCAAAGAACGCGAAGGGATCGACGGTGTGATCGTTCAACCAGTTGATCGCCGAGAGATGGGGGTCACGGAAGTCGCTGGCGATCCAGATGATCACCTGGGCCTCAAGTCCAGCCAGATAGGTGAGGATCTGGCCTAAGTGGTTGTGATCGGTTTGTTCCAGTTGGTTCTCGATCAGCACCAGGGAGCCGTCCTGGGGGTTACGGGCCAGCAGATCGGCTGAGAACGAGCCCACGCTCACCTCCTGGCCCTCCAGTTCCAGGGGAATCCCCAGTGCTGCGGAGAGGCGGTTCAGGTTCTCTGCCAGCCAAGGGGTGAAGCTATGGGCCTCATGGGCCCAGGCTTGCCTGAGATCCACGGTCTCCAGCTGGCCCAGGCTGGGGAGCTCCTTCATGGCTCGAATGCTGGCCCCTGTATGGAAGGAAGCTAGTTGGATCCAGAGGGATTTGCCCGTCTTCTCGAAGGCTGAGCAGGCTGCCCAGGCACCAGGTCCTCCAGTGCCCCCTGACAGGGGCAGAAGGCAAGGTTCCCAGGGATCAGGGACCACCCAGAGCCCGGTGGTGCTGGCAACTTATGGGAGAGGGTGGGCTTGTTGCTGGCGGCAAGGGTCCGGTGGACGTTGGCCAAGGAGCAATGAGCGACTCTTCCGGTTTTTCGTGGTGGCGGGGCTACTAGCCTTCACCTGGATGGGCGCCCATGCAGACGGATATATGAGCGACTGCTAGACCCAGTCCGTCCGAGGAATATCCGAATCACACGAGCAAGCCACACCCAAGATGGCTGCCCAGCAAGGGGTCCCAGCGAACAGTTCCCGCCTTTGTAAAGCGAAGGCCATCGGTTCAAATCCGTTAGCCGGCTTCCTGACTCCGGGAACAGACCATTCCTGGAGCCATCGTTCCGTCAGAGGCCACGGTGTCCTGGGGAAGTGATCTGACCCAATCGCTTGGATCTCCGGCCTCAACCGGCCGGCAACGAACGCTCCCCATCCTCCAGCAGACCTGCCTGCTCGACATGCAGCAGGCACTCGGCACTGGTGGGAAAGATCCGGAACACCTGGATGGTGCCGGTGGTCTCCAGAATCACCCGCAGCTGGCTGTTGAGGCTGCAGAGGAAGAGCTCCCGCCCCTGCCGGCGCAGCTTCTTCAATGCGGTGATCAGACAGGAGAAGCCGCTGCTGTCCATGAAGGTGATGGCACTGCAGTCGATCAGCACAGAGCGGGGATCACCCACCGTGAGGCTGTGAATACGGTCGCGCAGATCGGCGCCGGTATCGGCGTTGATGAAGCCCTGCGGCCGAAGGATGTGCAACTCATCCATGGGTCGTCTGCACCTGGTGCGGGCATTCAAGGGCCAGGCGCCTGGCTCCACCATCGTCGCAGCCAGCGGCAGCGCACATCCCTGAGCCACTGAAGGGCCAGGATGTTCACAGACCTTTCTGGACCCACAGTCCTGGTGCCCACCGGTTCGATGGCCAACGACCAAGAACTGCCGCCTCCGGTGCTTCCTGACCATGAGGGCGCGATCCTGCCGGTTCCCCCCACCCTGCCCACCACGGCGAGCCTGGAGGCCGCCCTGGAAGTGATGCGTTCCAGCCTTCGAGAGGCCCGCGACGCCTCGACGGACGAGGAACAGCTCACCGGCAACTGCGTGCTGGTAGTGGAGGGGCAGCAACTGGTCGGGATTCTCACTGAACGGGACGCGGTGCGGTGGGCCCTGAGCGACCTGCCCCCCAACCAGATCCGGTTGGGGGCGGTGATGACCCATCCGGTGATCTGCAGGCAGCGGCATGAATGCCTCGACATCCTGGCGACCATGAGCCTGCTGCGCCGGCAGCGGATCCGCCACCTGCCGATCGTCGACGAATGGAACCACCCGGCCGGCATCGTCACCATCACCAGCCTCAATCGTGTCCTGAAGGAGACCTTCTTTCTGCGGTTTCGACAGGCTGTAGAGGTGATGAGCACCGCCGTGGTGACGGTGCGCCCCCAGGACACGCTGCGTCATGCCATTCAGACCATGGCGCTGCGGGGGATCAGCTGCGTTGTGGTGACGGAACTGATAACCAGCCGGCGTGGCCCAAGCCGTGAACGCCCGATCGGCATTCTCACCGAACGCGACATCCTCCAGATGCGCCGGTTTGCGCTCTCCCTCAGCACAACACAGGTCGACGAGGTGATGAGCGCGCCTCTCGCCTGTATTCACCCCGCCGACGACCTGGCGGCCGTGCGGGATCGGATGCAGAAACTTCGCATCAGGCGGATGGTGGTGGCCAATGATGCCGGTGAACTGGTGGGGCTGATCACCGAGAGCAATCTGATGCAGAGCATCGATCCGGTGGATCTCTATGGCGTCTACGAGATTCTGCAGCGGCAGGTGAGCATCCTCCGCGAGGGCCAGTTCCAGCTGCTGAGTCGTCAACGCTTCGATCTCTCCCGTGCGCTGGCCAACAGGGAATTCAGACTGGTGTATCAGCCGCTGCTGAATCTTGGCCAGGGAAAGATCCGATCGGCAGAGGCCCTGATCCGCTGGACGTCACCCCAGCACGGCACAGTTCCCCCCTGCGATTTCATCCCCCTGGCGGAGCATTCGGGCTTCATCGTGGAGCTGGGTGACTGGATTCTGGAAACCGCCTGTCAGCAGATCCAGCAGTGGATGCAGGCAGACGGACAGGCGATCCAGATTGCCGTGAACGTGACGGCCCATCAACTTCTGGAACCTCAGTTCGTTGCCAAGCTGCTGGGCATCGTGGAGCGTGCCGGCATCCCCCCGGCTCTGCTGAAACTGGAACTCACCGAAAGCGTGCTGGTCGAGAACACCATGGCAACGGCCCTCTGTTTCCAGGAACTGCAGAAGCAGGGAATCCAGATCGCCATCGACGACTTCGGCACCGGCTACGCCTCGCTCTCCTATCTGCAGCACTTCAGCTTCGATACGCTCAAGGTGGATCAGAGTTTCGTGCGCGGAATTCACAACAATCCCAAGGCTCAGGTGATCGTGCATTCCGTGCTTGACATGGCCGAAAACATGGGATTCGAAACCGTCGCCGAAGGCGTGGAAGATCCTGAAGAGCTGCAGTGGCTACGCAATGCCGGCTGCCAGGTGATTCAGGGCTATCTGATCGGCAAACCCTTGCCGCCGGCACAGTGGAGGCCCGAGTGGTTGTCCGGTGCTGTCCTGCCTCCGATCGGTGCCGCGACCGATTCAGGTGGCCGTGAGGATCGTCAAGCGTCCTCGCCAGGACGATAACTTTAAGATCCGTTGGTGACAATTAGGTCCAAAAACCTGGCAGGGAAGATAATTTTAGGATAGCCAGTTCATTGAGCTCGATGCCGAACTTGTTGCGTTCTGCACCACCCCGGCGGCTACTGAGGGAATTCCTGCCGATCGCAGCCCTGCTGAGCGGGATTGTCAGCCTGGCGATCTGGCCGTTGGTGCGCTCGATCGAGCAAGGAGAGAGAGCCGCCTTGACAGCGGAAGCCATAGGGGCGTTACAGGAATCCAGGAGCGATATCGAATGGCTCTTCTCCGAAAGGCTGGCTGACATTCGCGTGATCAGCCAGCTGCCATGGGTGCGGGAGGCCGTGAACAGCCCCACGCCAGAACGGCTACGTCCCCTGAACGGGATCTTCCGAACGTTCATGGAGTCCTATGGCCGCTACAGCTCCTTCTCCCTGGTCAACCGCCAGGGCACATCGGTGGCACATGAGGGGCCAGCAAAGCTGGCGCCAGGCCTGGAGGAGTTAGCAACGTGTTCCACCTGGCTAAGAGCCACGAGTCCTTACTGGCGAAGGCCTGGTCCTTGGATCCAGGGCAGTTTGTCGTCGGCCCCGTGGATTGGTACCCGGTGACCAAGCAATCCTGCGAACCACTGATCGGGCTGGCCGTTCCATTAGCTGACTCATCTGGAAGGGTTCGACTTGTGCTGCTGGTGAACATTCTTCTCAGCCCTTTGCTGCAGGAACAACAGCGAATCCTGCATCTGCACAACATCTCCGCGTTGACAGCCATTCTGGATGCCCAGGGCCGTCCGATCAACAGCCTCATTGCAACATCCGGCAACATCGGCATCCCCGATACCCGGAGTGCAAGAGCGGATCCAAGGACTTGGCTCGCGATCCGACGCAAGTTGTTCAACGAGGGGCTCGTCCCAGCCTCCCTTCAGACAGACCATCAAGGCCTGTTCATCTTTTTCCAGGTGAACCCGCTGAAGACCAGGCGGCTCCTTGCCCAGCCACTGGATGGCGAGATCCGTCCGAGCCGACGGATTCTGGCCATCGAACCCAAGGAGTGGCCCTGGGTCTTGCTCATCCAGATCCCGCAGAAGACCCTCCAGACCCACGAGTTTCTGGGGAAGGGCAGGGGCTGGACGCTTCTGGTGGCGCTCTACCTGAGCACAGCACTTCTGGCCCTGAGCCTTGCCTATACCCGGCTACTGCGCAGGATCCGCTACGA
Source organism: Synechococcus sp. CS-1328 (assembly GCF_025128095.1). Taxonomy (GTDB): domain Bacteria; phylum Cyanobacteriota; class Cyanobacteriia; order PCC-6307; family Cyanobiaceae; genus CBW1002. Next base: position 44,740 of record NZ_JAHLYT010000056.1, read on the forward strand.
GGAGGTGCAGGGTCACAGCGCTGAACTTGAGCTGTTGGCCCGCACCGACAGCCTCACCGGCCTGCCCAATCGCCGCAGCCTTGAGGAGCTGGCCAGTTACGAACTGGCGCGGTGGCAGCGTCACCGTATTCCGCTGGCGATCCTGATGCTGGATCTGGATCATTTCAAATCGGTCAATGACCAGTACGGCCATTTGGTGGGCGATGCTGTGCTGGTGGCCTTCAGCCGCATCTGCCAGACGGAACTGCGCAACACCGATACCCTCGCCCGCTGGGGCGGCGAGGAAATCCTGGCCCTTCTCCCCAACACCGACCGTTGCCAGGCCGAGACCCTGGCCGAACGACTGCGCCAGGCCGTTTCAGCCATGTCGATCCCCATGCTGGAGAATGCCGACCAGGAGGAATCCCTATCGAGATCCGTATCGACGTTGCACATCACAACCTCGATCGGCATCGCCATCTGCCATGGCGATTCAGGCAGCTTCGACGCACTGTTGCGGGAAGCGGATGCAGCCCTCTATGCGGCCAAGGAGGCTGGCCGCAACTGTATCCGCCACGCAGCGACTGGCATGCAGGCTCCCCTGAATGCTGCACCCAGTGAATGATCAGCGACTGCTGTGCGGTGATGGGTGTTCAGTGACGACTTTTCGATGATCGATGTTCGGCAATGGCGGAGGACGCACACTGATCCCTCATTGCTGGTCAGCGCTCGCCGGCAAACAGCCAGACAGCGGCGGCCAGCACAAACCAACCCAGGGGCGCCAGGTTGAACAACTCAGAACCAATCCCCATCAGCGGGGCCAGAAACCAGTGCACCACGGCCATGGTCAGCACCACCACCAGGGCCAGAATCGCCATCGTTCAGAGGTGCCGCAGCGCTGACGGCAGTAGAGCACCTTGCCGCAGCACCTGCCAGCCTCCCGTTTCTCTCCAGGCCACCACCGTGCTGGCCTGCCCCGATGCCGCCGGCCAAGGCAGGGGAGCCAGCAGGGGCAAGTCCGGAAACTGATCAACCGCCTCCTCTGCAGTGGTGGCCGCCGGTTCCCCTGACCGGTTGGCACTGGTGGTGGCCAGAGGGCCGCTCAAGCGCAGCAGGGAGAGGGTGGTCGCACAGTCCGGCACCCGCAGCCCGAGGCTGTGGCCGCCGGGATGGAGCGCCTCCACCAGGGCGCCGCGGCACGGCAGCACCAGGGTGAGCGCCCCGGGCCACCCCTGCTCGGCCAGGGCGAGCCACTCCTCTTGCCACACCAGAGCCAGGCAGCGGAGGAACTGATCCAGATCCGCCGCCATCAGGATCAGCGGTTTGTCCGGGGGCCGGTGCTTGAGACGCCAGATCTGGGCTGCGTGCTCAGGCCGCGCTGCCAGGGCCGGCAGGGTGTCGGTGGGGAGGAGGGCCGCACCCCCCTGCTGCAATCGCGCCGCCAGGGCAGGGGCATCGAACACGGGCATGGAGGGGTGGCGGACGAAAACCGCGTCGGCGCCCAGGGTCTAGCGGGCAGCTGGCGGCTGTGGGGCACGCCGGGCCAGCGCGAAACGGAGAGTCCCCTCCAGGTCCGCTGCGGCCTCCACATCTTGCAGGGCGGCATCGCCGAGCAGGGCCAGAACGGCATCACTCTGATCATGGTGATGCTCCAGCAGCAGCAGGCCACCGGGTGCCAGGGCCTCAGCAGCGTTGGCGGCAATGCAGCGCAGGGCCGCCAGACCATCAGCACCGCCATCGAGGGCCAGGCGGGGCTCGTGATCGTGCACCACCGGATCGAGAGTGTCGACAACCGCACTCGGGATGTAGGGGGGATTGGCCACCACCAGATCGAGGCGGCCCCACCAGGGCCGCAGCGGCTCCCACCAGTGGCCCTGCAGGGGGGTGATCTGCTCTTGCACACCACCGAGCTGCCAGTTGCTGCGAGCGATCGCCAGGGCCTCAGCGCTCAGGTCCACCGCCAGTCCACGGCTGGCGGGCCAGGCACGTGCCAGGGCCAGGGCCAGGCAGCCCGAACCGGTGCCGAGATCGGCCCAGAGCAGGGAAGAGTCGGCGGGCTGGCCGATCGCCAGGGCCAGCTCCACCAGCAACTCGGTCTCCTGGCGGGGGATCAGCACCCCTGGCGCCACCTGGAGCTGCAGATCGCGCCAGGGGCAAAGGCCCACCAGATATTGCAGCGGCACGGCCGTGGCGAGGTGCTGGCTCCAGAGCGCGGCGAGATCCTTAAGCGACAGGCGCAGGGTCAGCTGCCGGTCTGGGTGAAGCCGCAGGGCCTGCAGCTCAGTCCAGGCCACTCCTCCGGCCAGATCGAGCAACCAGTCGAGGTCGGCCGCATGGCCTCCCCGCCCCAGGCAGCGGCGGCGCCACTCCAGCAAGGCCGTGGCGCTGACGTGCAAGGGGTTGGACGGAGCCACGCAACGGCAAGCGGCGACGAGGCCGGCCTTGATTGGTTCCAGGATGCTGTGCCCCTCAGCAGGGTCGCCAGCAGAGGCCCGGCTCAGCGTGCAGCACCCCCGTCAGTTCGAGCTGCAGCAGGGCGGTGACCAGCTGATCAGCCGGACGATCGAGGCGATGGCAGAGCTGCTCCAGCGAGGCGCCGGCCCCCACCGCCTCCACCAGGGCCTTGGCCGGTTCCGAGCAGGCAACTGCCGAAGCCCCGCTGCCGATCGGGGCAGCGAGCATGGTGCCCTTGCGGGTCAGGGGGCCGGGCCCCAGCTGACGGATCAGATCGCCGGGATCCAGCAGTGGCGTCGCACCGCGGGCCAGCAGCCGGTTGCTACCGGCGGCAGAAACCCTGCCCGTATCGGCCGGCACCACCCAGAGCGGCAGCCCCTCCCGCCAGGCCCGTTCGGCCGAATGCAGGGCACCACTGCGCTCGGGGCACTCCACCACCACCACGGCGGCGGCCAGAGCGACCTGCAGGCGATTGCGTTCGGCGAAATGGCCCGGTCGCACCGCCGCACCGGGGAGCTGTTCGGTGACCAGCAGGCCCCGCTCGCCCACCTGATGCTGGAGCCGGTCGTGATGGCGCGGATAGACCCGATCCAGCGGTGTCCCCAGCACCGCCACCGGCGCTCCTGAGCCGCGCAGGCACCCGTCATGCACCGCTCCATCGATGCCTTCTGCCAGACCGCTCACCACCGGCCAGCCCGCTCCGGCCAGGGCCTCACCCAGCTGCCGCGCCACGGTGAGGCCATGCAGGGATGGCCTCCTGGTGCCCACTACCGCCACCGCCTGACGGCGGCGCAGCGGTGCCCAGAGGCTGCCCCGCCCGCGCCAGTGGAGGGCCAGGGGCGGGCGCTCCAGCCAACGCACCGCCGGCGGCAGGGATGGATCGCCGGGCAGCAGCAGGCGCCGATCCTCGGGTCGGGACAAAGCCGGGTGCAGAAGGGGATCGTCTCCCCAGGAGAGCCGAAAGGCCACCACCTGCTCTGTCAGCCGAGCCCCCCAGCCGGGCAGACCCTCCAACTGACGGCGGGGCACCCGCCAGGCCTGCTCCAGGGACCCGCAGCCCTGCTCGAGGGCCTGCAATCGCTGCCAGCCCAGGCCGGGGCAGCGGCACCAGAGCCGCCACCAGAGCCGCCGCCGCGCCGGCCAGCCCACCATCGGCTGGGGCGAGGCCAGCGCTGACGCAGCAGGAGACTCAGAAGAAGGCAGCTCAGAAGGCAGCGGCACCTGAAGCGGCAGCGCACCCGACAACTCCCGAGGCGGCTCGCCAGGGCCACCAAACACAACGGACACCAACTCGCCCAACGAACCGCTCGCCGCTGAGAACAAGTGTACTACTCACTGATCTGATCCGGGCCGATCTCCAGGCGCTCGATCGCTTTGTGCAGGTCATCCGGGAGGCGACGCAGCAGCCGGCGACGTTCCGGGCCTGCCGAGAGGTCGACCAGCACAAGCTCCACCCGCGCCTCGGCGGCAAGGCCTCCAGCCGGCCCCAGAAAGCGGCTGTGCCACGGAAGTCTCACGCCACTGCGGGGCAACACCTCACTCCAGAGCTCCACCGTGTCGCCATGCAACAGGGCCTGGCGATAGTCGATCGTCAACGAGACCACTGGCAGCTCCAGCCCCCGCGCCGCCAGATCCCGGTACGCCAGACCTGCCGCCGCCAGCGCCTCCACCCTCGCCTCCTCAAGCCAGGCCAGATAGGCGCCATGCCACATCACGCCAGCGTGATCGGTGTGCTGGGGCAGAACCCGGCGGCGCAGACACCATCCACGATTCGGAGAAGTGCCGGTCTCGATCCCGGCGGCGGGGATTTGTCTCTGCATCACGGTCTGCACCAGGGGGCGCTGTCAACCCTTCCATCGGCCATAGGCTGCCGCAGAGCTGGACCTGTCCTGTGTTCCGCAATCTTCTGATCGCCGATTCCGGCAAGGGTCATGTGGAGGAGATGGTGCGCATGCTGCGCGACATCCCCCCCTGCCGACAGGCCCGCATCAACCTGCTGCATGTGGTGCCCGAGCAGGCCGGCGAAGACTTCCAGGAGCACTGGCAAAAAGCTGCGGGCATCGTGGCCGAAGCCGTGCAGCGGCTTGGACTCAACCCCGGCGATGTGAACACGATCATCCGCCAGGGGGACACCAAGCAGACCGTGCTGAAGGTGGCCGATGAGCTCAACGCCGATCTGATCGTGATGGGCTCCCGCGGGCTGGGACGCCTGCAGTCGATCCTGAGCAACAGCGCCAGCCAGTACGTCTTCCAGCTCTCCACCCGCCCGATGCTGCTGGTGCGGGACGACCTCTACGTCCGCCACGTCAACCGCGTTCTGGTGACCGTGGACGGAACCGGCGTGGGTGACGACGCCCTACGCATGGCCTGTGAACTGGTGCGCGACATCCCCGGCGGCAGCCTGATCGGCGTCCATGTGACCCGGCAAGACATCACGCCATCCCGGGGCGGCAAGAGCCCGGTGGACGAGGTGCTGGAAAAGGCCGTGCAGCGCGCCCGCGGCTTTGGCGTCGAGATGCAGACCCTGCACCGCACCGGCGACATCGGCCGCACCGTCTGCGCGGCCGCCGAGGAAGCCAAAGCAGACCTGCTGGTGATCGCCTCCCAGGACCGCAGGCCTCTGGTGGCCCAGGCCCTTGTCGACCTCGACAGACTGCTGGGCAGTTCGGTAAGCGATTACATCCGCGTGCATGCACCAGCCCCGGTGCTGCTGGTGCGCGAGCCGGAAGGGCGTCGCTGAGGCTGCCGACTGAGGCCAGAGCCCGGCGGCTTGATCAGCCGTGGCCTCTTGTGCTGAGCGGCTGGCCTTCTCGCGGAACAGTCATGCAGTGGCAGGGGCCATCGCAGCAGGCCGGCAAGCAAACCGGGAAGGCAAAGGGCGTGGTACTCAGACCTGAGCTGATGGCGCCCAGGAAAGAGAAGAAGCGCCAATCAGCTGCCAGAAGAAACACGGCCACCCAGGCAAAGCAACCTCAGCCACAGCCAGAGCTACCCAGTGGCAAAACGGGCATCAAGGCTCCAAGCAAGCCAGAGGCCTGGCCCAGAGTGAATGAGCCAGGCCTGCTGACGCCTTAAGGCGCCTTGAACTGAAGCTCAGACGCAGGAGATCCGAATCAACCCGAAGACCGATCAGCCGCCCTGACGGCTACTGGTCTGGATGTAAAGAATGATCAAAAACACCGCGGGCACCAGAACGAACAGAAGGCTGGCGACGAAACCGAGATCGTTGGTTTCCATAGCAGTGTCGGAGATGCTGGGAGGGTATCACCGCCATTCAGCCCTCTTTTCAGCCCCTTCATCGCTCGTTGCGATGCCACCCTTTCAGCCCGGCTGCGGATCGTCGGGACGGTCGCTCCCTGCCATGTCAGTCAGGGCGTCATCCGCGGGGATCTCCTCTGGCACTTCGATCGGCTCGGGCGGGGCGGGCCAGGCGGTGGGGCCCTCGGGCAGAAGCTGCTGGCTGGCCTGCGCCAGCAGAAGGTCGCGATCGGGAAGCCCCACCTGGGGACGGGTCAGCACCAGCACCGAGCGGTTCACGAGGGTCTGGCAGGCGAGGCGCCAGCCCTGGGGCCTGCTGCGCAACTTCTGCTCTTCCACCGCCGTGAGCGGGCTCAGGGCAGACGGCGTCTCCGGGTCTTCGACGATCTCGACAAAGCAGGTGATGCACTGGCCGCATCCGCCGCAGTTGCCGAGCTTGCCCTTGAGGCCATAGAGCTCCAGCCCCTGGCGCAAGGCCACCTCGCGCAGGTTCTCACCCGGGTAACACTCCACATCCTGACCTTCACGCACGAATCGGATCACGGGCATGGCGTCTATCCAGCTCAGCCCCCATTCTGAAACCGGCAGTTGCGCTCCGTAACTCAGGCTCCCGCCGGACCGGGAACAACCCTTACGATCACCAGCACTGATCGACTCAATGGCAATTCCCCGCCAATGGGTCAATCGTTGCTGGCCCAACCCCATCGACCGGATGGGGTTGGGCCAGCTCCCTGTTTCCCCGGACCTAACCCCCATGGGATTGCCCTGGTATCGGGTGCACACGGTCGTGATCAACGACCCGGGCCGTTTGCTCGCCGTGCACCTCATGCACACCGCTCTGGTTGCCGGCTGGGCCGGCTCCATGGCGCTCTATGAGCTCGCCATTTTCGATCCCTCCGACCCGGTGCTCAACCCCATGTGGCGCCAGGGCATGTTCGTGATGCCCTTTATGGCGCGTCTGGGCGTGACCGGCAGCTGGGGTGGATGGAGCATCACCGGTGAGACCGGTGTGGATCCAGGCTTCTGGAGCTTCGAAGGTGTGGCTGCTGCTCACATCATTTTCAGTGGCCTGCTCTTCCTCGCCGCCATCTGGCACTGGACCTTCTGGGATCTGGAGATCTGGCAGGACCCACGCACCGGTGAGCCGGCCCTGGATCTGCCCAAAATCTTCGGGATCCACCTGCTTCTGGCCGGCCTCGGCTGCTTTGGCTTCGGTGCCTTCCACCTGACCGGCGTCTTCGGTCCCGGCATGTGGGTCTCTGACCCCTATGGCGTCACCGGTCACCTGGAGGCTGTTCAACCTGCCTGGGGACCGGAGGGCTTCAACCCCTTCAACCCGGGCGGCATCGTGGCCCACCACATTGCCGCGGGCATCGTGGGGATCATCGCCGGCATCTTCCACATCACCACCCGACCGCCGGAACGCCTCTACAAGGCTCTGCGGATGGGAAACATTGAAACGGTGCTCGCCAGTGCCATTGCCGCCGTGTTCTTTGCAGCCTTTGTGGTGGCAGGAACCATGTGGTACGGCGCCGCCGCCACCCCTGTCGAGCTGTTTGGTCCCACCCGCTACCAGTGGGATCAGGGCTACTTCAAGACCGAGATCAACCGTCGCGTTCAGACCGCACTCGACAACGGTGCCAGCAAGGCCGAGGCCTATGCCGCCATTCCTGAGAAGCTCGCCTTCTACGACTACGTGGGCAATAGCCCTGCCAAGGGTGGCCTGTTCCGCGTCGGTCCGATGGTGAATGGCGATGGCCTGCCCACCAGCTGGCTGGGCCACATCTCTTTCACAGACAAGGAGGGCCGTGATCTGGAAGTGCGCCGCCTGCCCAACTTCTTCGAGAACTTCCCCGTGGTTCTCCAGGACAAAGACGGCATCGTGCGCGCCGACATCCCGTTCCGCCGGGCTGAAGCCAAGTACTCCTTCGAACAGACCGGCGTCACCGCGACGGTCTACGGAGGCGCACTCAATGGCCAGACCTACACCGATCCTGCAGACGTCAAGCGACTGGCTCGCAAGGCCCAGCTGGGTGAAGCCTTCGAATTCGACCTCGAGCGCTACCACTCCGATGGCACCTTCCACAGCTCTCCGCGTGGCTGGTTCACCTTCGGCCACGCCACCTTCGCGCTGCTCTTCTTCTTCGGCCATATCTGGCACGGTGCTCGCACCCTCTACCGCGATGTGTTCGCCGGCATCGACCCCGATCTCGGCGAGCAGGTGGAATTCGGTCTCTTCCAGAAACTGGGAGACCGCTCCACCCGTCGTCTGCCGGAGGGCTATGCACCTCCTGCCGGCTCCCCGCTCAGCTGACCGCCAGTTCCTTCGAGGTAACCCATGGAGAGCTTCGCTTACATCCTGATCCTCACGCTGGCCATCGCCACCCTGTTCTTCGCCATCGCCTTCCGCGATCCCCCGAAGATCGGTAAGTGAGAGTTCACTTGCGGCTCCAGGGTCGCTTCCAACCCCCGCCAAGGCGGGGGTTTTTTCTTGGCAGCACCTGGCAAAGCCATGCGATCTGGAGCAATGTTCCGTGACTGTTGCAACACCGGGCAGCATCTGTCGCCCCGCTGGCTATTGCCGAATCAGAGGATCGCTGTCTAAGCTAAAAAAATTCGCGTCGCACCTTCAGGGATGCAATGTCCCTCCTGCCAACACACGGACAGTCGGGTGCTCGAATCCCGTGCGGCCGATGTCGGGCGCAGCGTCAGGCGCCGCCGCGAATGCCTGGAGTGCAGCTTTCGCTTCACCACCTATGAGCGGGTCGAAACCGTACCGATCACCGTGGTGAAGCGGAGCGGCGGTCGTGAGATCTTCAGCCGCCACAAGGTGTTGCATGGCCTGATCCGCGCCTGCGAGAAGACCGGCATCGAACCAGCCTGCCTCGAGAGTGTGGTGGAAGAGATCGAAGTGCAGCTGCAGCAGCGGGGTGGACGCGAGGTCCCCAGTGCTGAGATCGGTGAACTGGCGCTGCAACGTCTCGGGGATCTGAGCGAAGTGGCCTATGTGCGCTTCGCCTCGGTGTACCGCCAGTTCCAGGGCATCAGCGATTTTGTGGCAGCCCTCGATGGGCTCAGCCGTCGGGAGACCAGCAGCAAGGAGAGCCTGGAGCCTGTCTCCCTGGCCGCCGTGGGCTGAGTCAGACGACACGCATGGGATGGCCTGATGGCCAGAACGGGACGGCCTGCCTGTAGGTTGGGAGATTGCGTTGGTTTCGCTGGCGGGCGGACGCAACGCACCCTTCCCATCTGCCACCGGCAGACCGCCGTTTCACGATGACCGTAACCCCTTCCGAAGCCAGCGCTCTTGAGAGCACGGCCGAGATCGCTGCAGACGTGGATCAGGCCTTCGATGCCGACACTGCCACCGACCTCGATCTGGCCATTCCGGAAGAGGTGCCCAGCGCCGATGACCCCAGCAGCCGTGCCGTGAGCCGCGACCTGGATGGTGTGGGCTTCACCCTGGATGAATTCGCAGCACTGCTCAGCAAATACGACTACAACTTCAAGCCCGGTGACGTGGTGAACGGCACCGTGTTCGCCATGGAGCCCAAGGGCGCCATGATCGACATCGGCGCCAAGACGGCCGCCTTCATGCCTCTGCAGGAGGTGTCGATCAACCGGGTCGAGGCGCTCAGCGACGTACTCGAACCCGGGGAGGTGCGCGAATTCTTCATCCTCAGCGAGGAGAACGAAGACGGCCAGCTCACCCTCTCGATCCGTCGCATCGAGTACCAGCGTGCCTGGGAGCGGGTGCGGCAGCTGCAGAAGGAAGACGCCACCATTCACTCCGAGGTGTTCGCCACCAACCGCGGTGGTGCCCTGGTACGGGTTGAAGGTCTGCGCGGCTTCATCCCCGGCAGCCACATCAGCACCCGCAAGGCCAAAGAAGAGCTGGTGGCCGACTTCCTCCCCCTCAAGTTCCTGGAGGTGGACGAAGAGCGCAACCGCCTGGTGCTCAGCCATCGCCGCGCCCTGGTGGAGCGCAAGATGAACCGCCTCGAGGTTGGCGAAGTGGTGATCGGCACCGTGCGTGGCATCAAGCCCTACGGCGCCTTCATCGACATCGGTGGCGTCAGCGGCCTGCTGCACATCTCCGAGATCAGCCACGAGCACATTGAGACACCCCACACGGTGCTGAATGTGAACGACCAGATGAAGGTGATGATCATCGACCTCGACGCCGAGCGGGGCCGGATCTCCCTCTCCACCAAAGCCCTCGAGCCCGAACCCGGCGACATGCTCACCGACCCCCAGAAGGTGTTCGACAAGGCCGAGGAAATGGCGGCTCGCTACAAGCAGATGCTGCTGGAGCAGGCTGAAGACAACGAGCCCATGGGCGTCACCCTCGACTGAGGCACCCGGTTTCCGTTTCCGTTCTGCTTCACCGCGCAGCCTCCGTCCCATTGCCCATGGTCCACCTGACGCTGCGCGGCCAGCCCCTCGGCCGCTTCGCGGCGGTGCTGTTCGACAAGGACGGCACCCTCAGCCACAGCGAACCGCTGCTGATCGCCCTGGCCGAAGCCAGGGTTTTTCATGCGGTGCAGCGCCTGATCGCCGCCCATCCGGAGCGGGCCCACGACGGCAGCAGCACCGAACTCAAGACCTTGCTGCGCCGGGCCTATGGCCTTGATCAGCACGGTGTGCATCCGGCCGGCACCACGGCCGTGGCTTCGCGCGAACACAATCTGATCTCAACCGCCACCGCCCTGGCCCAGGTGGAGGTCGGCTGGCCCGAGGCGTTGGCGCTGGCGAACGCCGTGTTCAGCGACACCGATGGGCTGCATGGGGAAGGTGCCGCCGCTGCGGCCCCCACCGACGGACTGATGGAGCTGCTGACGGCGCTCTCTGGCGCCGGCCTGCGTTGTGGTGTGATCAGCAACGACGGCACCGCTGGAATCCGCCACTTCCTGCATCACAACGGACTGAGCGGCTTTTTTTCGGCCAGCTGGAGCGCCGATCACCGGCCCTGCAAACCGGATCCTGGTGCGGTGCATGGGCTGTGCGCGCTGCTGCAGGTGACGCCGGCCGAGTGCCTGCTGATCGGAGATGCCAACAGTGATCTGCGCATGGCTCTGGCGGCAGGGCTTCCCACCGCCCTCGGGTACACCGCCGGATGGCAACGACGACCGCCACTGGACCCCCTGTTTCCACAGCTGCAGCACTGGTCTGACCTGGCCGTCATGGAGATGGACGATCCGAGCGGCGTGAGCAGAACAGCGTCTGGCTGCAGCGTTGCCGAATAAGCTGCTCACCTGATCCATCAGCCAGCGTGGGATGAGCCGTTACGTGTTTACCTCTGAATCGGTAACCGAGGGGCATCCCGACAAGATCTGCGATCAGGTGAGCGATGCGGTGCTCGACGCGTTACTGGCCCAGGACCCCGCCTCACGGGTGGCCTGCGAAACGGTGGTGAACACCGGCCTCTGCCTGATCACCGGTGAAGTGACCACCACCGCCCGGGTGGACTTCAACACCCTGGTCCGCGGTGTGATCCAGGAGATCGGCTACGAGGGCGCCCGCGCCGGTGGCTTCGATGCCAACAGCTGCGCCGTGCTGGTGGCGCTCGATCAGCAGTCGCCCGATATTGCCCAGGGCGTGAACGAAGCCGATGACCACGACGGCGACCCCCTCGATCTGGTGGGTGCCGGCGATCAGGGCATCATGTTCGGCTACGCCTGCGACGAAACCCCGGAGCTGATGCCGCTGCCGATCAGCCTGGCCCACCGGCTGGCCAGGCGCCTGGCGGAGGTCCGTCACGATGGCACCATCGGCTACCTGCTGCCCGACGGCAAAACCCAGGTCAGCGTGGTGTATGAAAACAATCAGCCGGTGGCCATCGACACCGTACTGATCTCCACCCAGCACACCGCCGAGATCGACGGCATCAGCGAGGAGAACGCCCTGCGCGAGCGCATTGCCGCTGATCTCTGGGATCACGTGGTGCTTCCCGCCACAGCCGGCCTGGCACTCCAGCCCCGCAAGGAAGCGACTGACGACGGTCCAGCCACCCGCTTCCTGGTCAATCCCACCGGCAAGTTCGTGGTGGGCGGCCCCCAGGGCGATGCCGGCCTCACCGGCCGCAAGATCATCGTCGACACCTACGGCGGCTATGCCCGCCACGGCGGTGGCGCCTTCTCCGGCAAGGACCCCACCAAGGTGGATCGATCCGCTGCTTATGCGGCCCGCTACGTGGCCAAAGCCCTGGTGGCCGCCGGTCTGGCGAAGAAGGTGGAAGTGCAGCTCAGCTACGCCATCGGCGTGGCCCGGCCCGTGAGCATCCTGGTGGAGAGCTTCGGCACCGGCCGCATCAGCGACGAGAACCTCACGGCCCTCGTGCAGGAGCACTTCGATCTGCGCCCCGGCGCCATCATCGAAACCTTCAAATTGCGGGAACTGCCCGCTCAGCGGGGCGGCCGCTTCTACCAGGATGTGGCCGCCTACGGCCACTTCGGCCGCACGGATCTCAACCTTCCCTGGGAAGACGTGGCCGAAATTGCCACAACGATCCAGCAGGCCACCCAGGATCTGGTGGCGGCGGCCGCCTGATCCAGGGTTCAGCGGTCGTCAGCTCGGCACCCTTCCATCGTTACCCCAGGCCCAGGCAGCGATCCAGGCTCACTGGACTGGTCACTTGGCGTGGACCTGGGCAGCAGCGGCCTACGGCTTGCCCTGATCGATGGAGCCGGCCAGCGACAGGCCGACGAATCCTGCGCCTACCCCGCTCCGTTCCCAGATCCCGGCGGCTGGCGGAGCGGACTGATCGCGCTGGTGGATCGGCTGCCCCGACGGTGGCGCCAGCGGATCGGCGCCATCGCGGTGGACGGGACCTCCGGCACGTTGCTGCTGTGCCATCCCAACGGTGAACCACCTGCAGGGCAACTGGGCCAAGCGTTGCCGTACCACCAGGCCTGTCCAGACAAGGCTGCCGAATCTGCCGCCCTGGCCGCGGATTGCGCCGCCGCCGCCAGTCCCAGCGGCAGCCTGGCCCGGGCCCTGCACCTGCTGGATCAAGCGTCAGCAGAGGGCTACGGGCCTGCGGATCTGTGGCTGCGTCATCAGGCCGACTGGCTGATGGGCTGGCTGCTGAACGACTGGCGCTGGGGCGAGGAAGGCAACAACCTCCGCCTCGGCTGGCTCTTGCCAGACTCGGCAACAGGAGAAGGGCAGTGGGCCGGAGCGATCTGCCAGCAGGCCTGGAGCCCTGCCCTGCCTCAGATCCGGCCCAGTGGCACCTGTCTGGGGCCCCTGGCGCCGACCTCGGCGATAGCCCTCGATCTGCCCGCCAGCTGCCTCGTGATCGCCGGCAGCACCGACAGCAACGCCGGGGTGCTCGCCGCCGACCCAGCCCCGGACGACGGCATCACGGTGCTGGGCACCACCTTGGTCTTGAAACAGTTCAGTGCCGTGCCGGTCCGGGCCCCTGGGGTGAGCTGCCACCGCCTGGGGGGACGTTGGTTGGTGGGGGGAGCCTCCAATGCGGGCGCGGGCATCCTGCGCCGCTTCTTCGACGACGCCACGATCGCGGCCCTCAGCCGGCAGATCGACCCAGGGCGGCCCAACGGCCTCGACCTGCTGCCCCTGCCCGGGACGGGCGAACGGTTTCCGGTGGACGATCCGGACCTCAGGCCTCGGCTCGATCCCCGCCCCGTGAGTGATGCGCTCTACCTGCAGGCCCTGCTGGAGGGGCTCACGGCGATTGAGCAGGAAGGCTGGCAACGGCTGGAAACCCTCGGCCTGCCTCCGGTGCGGCGGGTGATCACGTTGGGGGGAGGAGCCCGCAATCCGCAGTGGCGCAGCCTGCGCCAACAACGACTGGGCCGCACCGTGCTGAACCGTCCGGCGCTGTCGGCCGCCCTCGGGATGGCGCGCCTGGCCCGGCAGGGTCTGAGACTGGGCCCCTACCCCACCCATTCCCCATGAACGACCGTCTGCGCACCGTGATCTCGATGGCCCTGTTTGTGGTGCTGGCGGGATACGTGGGCTTCAGCGCCATCCGCCTGGGCCTGCTGCTCTGGCAGCGATTCGGTGCCGCCTGAAGGAGAGGGGTGCAGGACAGGGGTTCGGCGCGAACGCCAGAATCAGGCCGACCCCATCCGCCCGTTGCCCCATGGCCGCCGACCCCCTCACCACCGCCGTGAGCGATCGGATCTGCAAGCACATGAACGAAGACCATGCCGAAGCGGTGCTGTCCTATGCCCGGCACTACGCCGGCATCAGCGGGGCGGCCGAGGCTCGCATGCTGGCGGTGAACCCCGAAGCGATGCGGCTGGAGGTGGACGGAGCCAGCGTGGAGGTGGCCTTTGATCACCAGCTCAGCGACAGCGAGGATGCCCATCGCACCCTGGTGGCCATGCTGCGGGCGCTGCCGAAGCAGGACGCCAACGCCTGAACCGTGTGGGTCCGCGTTGGGGAATCCTTCCGCCAGTTCGCCTGCCGCCGGCAGCTGCCGTTCTGGTCGCCTTCCATCTTCCCTCCCCCCAGCTGTCGCCGCCCGATCCAATCCAACGGGCGCTCAATCTGATCAGCCGGCCCTGTTGTCCCCTCTGCCGCCGTGCCCGGGCCAGCACCGATGGGAGCCGCAGCGAACAGCACCACTGGCCCTGTGCCCCCTGCCAGGAGCGCCTGGACCTGCGGTTTCCCTGCCTGCACGAGAGTGCTCCACTGCCCTGGTGGGCGGTGGGCAGCTACGAAGGCCCGCTGCGCCAGTTGCTGCTGAGCCTGCGCAAGCACGCCGATGGCGCCACCAGCCGCGACGCCATCGCCGGCCTGTTGCAGCAGATGAGCCTGGGCCTGCCGCTCTGGAAGCAGCCGCCGCTGCTGGTCGCCATTCCCAGCTGGAAACGGCGCGGCAATCCGCTACCGGCAATGATCTGCGACGAACTGCAGCGGTTGCTCGGCTGCCGCAGCCGAGCACTCCTGGAGCGCAGCCGACCCACCCTGGGGCAACACCACCTGGGCCGGGCTCTGCGGCTGGCCAACCAGGCGGGTGCCTTCCGCTGCAGCCAGGCCAGACCGGTGCAGTCGGGGCCGCGCCAGCCGGTGCTGTTGATCGACGACATCCTCACCACAGGCGCAACCGCCTGCGCCGCCGCCGCCGCCCTGGAGGAGAGTGGCTGGCGCGTCGCCGGCCTGCTCTGCCTGGCCCGAACGCCGGCGCTGGGTGGTGATCTAAGATCTGCGGGTCGCTGATGCGACGGGCCGGGATAGCTCAGTTGGTAGAGCAGGCGACTGAAAATCGCCGTGTCCCCAGTTCAAATCTGGGTCCTGGCATCACAATTTTAATCGATCCTGATCACTTGCGATCCGAAGGGTTGATGATCCCCAGCCAGGCACAGAGGGCTTCCTTCACCTCGGATCACCCCTGGATCGGGAGCCATTGGACCTCAGCGCCACGGCTTTAGCCTGATTCGACCCATTGACCAGTGGAACGCGACACCCACACCGCCTCTCCTGCTCCAGGGAGGCCTCTGGGACGCACCTCCAGCACACCTTTCACAGCACGACAGACTTGCCCATGACGCCAGCTCGGGGTCTTCGCAGCCTGGGGGCCTACCGGCCAGCAGCGCCGGCCCGCCTTCACCTGATGCCGCAGAGGCAGGGCTGAACCATGGGAAGTCCGATCGATAAGGAGACCTTCCTGGCGCGGGCACGAACCCGCTTCGGCCAGCGCTACGACTATTGCGATATCGTGTACAAGAGCTATAAGACACCGATCAAGATCCGCTGCAGCCTGCATCCGGTGAAGTTGATCACGATCACGCCGGAAAAGCACCTGCAGACCACCGGGGGCTGCAAGTTCTGCCTGCGCGACAGCCGCATTCAGATGCTGGAGAGGGAGCTGCGCCGCGACCCCGCCGATCGCCCCCAGGCCCTGGAGCAACCCAAAGCCTCCCGCCAGGTCCCGCAGGCAGGCAGCTGACCCAGGCTCACCAACGCCTGAGCACCCGCCAGGTCCACGGGCAGAATGGGAAGGTTGCTGCCGAGGCCGATGCCCGTACCGCCACTGGCTTCTGATCGGTTGTATGACAACGCCGACAGCTTCGCCCAGAGCTTCGATGCCGCCTGGAAGGCCCTGGGCAACAGCCCCGAGGACACCAACCACAGGATTGAGCTGGTGCTTGACCAGCTCCGCGACCACCCCTTCATGCTCAGCCGTCCGGCCATGGCCCGCCAGGTGGCTGACTTTCGCATTCGCCTGCTGGGTTTGTAAGGTCTGAGGTCATGAGCAGCTCTCTCGGTCGACTGGTGGGCATGCTGAGCGCCGGCTTCAGCAATCAGGCCCAGGCGTTCGATAACCCCCCCCTCTACGCCCACATCCTGGTCCACTTCCGCCCCCTGCCGCAGCTGGCCCCGGGGTCGCTGCTGCTGGAGCAGTCGTACGCCATTGCACCGGCAGTCCCGTACCGGATCCGGGTGCTGCAGGCTGAGGAGCGGCAGGGAAACCTGATCATCCGCAACCAGGCCCTGCGGGACGAACGTCGCTTCTGGGGTGCCATCGACGACGCCGAGCGACGCGAGCAGATTGTCGCCGACGATCTGCTGCCCCTGGAAGGTTGCAATTACGTGGTTCGCGAACAGGGCGAAGGATTCGTGGGCGAGGTGGAGCCGGGTTGCCGCTGCCTGGTGGAACGCAAGGGCAGTACCGCCTACCTGGTCAGCAGCTTTGACATCGACAGTCGCGGCATGCGCACCATTGACCGTGGCCATGACCCCAGCACCCACGAACAGCTGTGGGGATCGCTGGCGGGCCCGTTTGAATTCAGCCGCACCCACGACTACAGCGCCGAGATTCCCGCATCCTGGGGCGACACCTTCCGAACCTGAACAACGCGGGGCCCTATCCTGCCAGCCCTGGCCAAGGTTCACGAAACAAAGAAGAGCGACATCAATCTTGAAGTCGTGAAGCGATGTAATAAGCCGCGCCGAACGGACCCATTTCTGCCAGAAGCCCCATACCGTTCAGCACGTTATTCTCACCAGGCATGGCACTGCCCCTTCTCAGCACCAACCCCACCGCGATCAACGCGAGAGTCCAGGGATTCACCACAGGAAGTGAGCAGGATGCCGGACGACTGGCGCAGCGACTGCCCAGTGAAACCGCCGCTCGTAGCCGGGACGAAGTCGATGCTCTGATTGAGCGGGCCTATCAGCAGATCTTCTTTCATGCCTTCCGGGTCGACCGCGAAGCGGTGCTGGAATCCCAGCTGCGGAACGGCTTGATCAGCACGCGCGACTTCATTCGCGGCCTTCTGTTGTCGCAGAGGTTCCGGGATGGCTTCTACCGCTGCAACAGCAACTATCGCGTGGTGGAGCAGATGGTGGGCCGCGTTCTGGGCCGGCCGGTGCATGGCCAGCAGGAACAGATTGCCCTCTCGATTCTGATCGCTGAGCAGGGTCTTCCAGGCCTGATCGACACCCTGTTGGATTCGCAGGAATACCTCGAGGCCTTCGGTCTCGATGAGGTTCCCTATCAGCGCAACCGGGTGCTGCCAGGACGTGCCATCGGCGCGCTTCCCTTCAACCAGCAGGCACCGCGTTACGACCAGTACTGGCGCGACGCCACGAACCGCCGGGCTCCAGCCGGCGGACTGGGCTCGGGAGCACGGTTTTCCGGCGAAATCACCTCGCCGTCCTGGAAGGGCGGCAAGCCTCCGGAATGGGCCCAGCGGCTCTGGCTGGGCCTGGCCGCCGTGGGTGCTCTGGAAGTGGGCCGGGTGCTGCTGACCACCGCCGGAGCCATGCTGAGCACCGGTCCCTGAACGGATCAGGCCGTTTGCTGCGCCAGTGGAACCTCGTCATCCATGAAGGCCTGTTCCTCCTCCTGCGGGAACGGATCAGACGGGAAGGGATCAGGCGTGATCATCACCACCTGATCACCGCTGGCAGCTTCTGGCCTGGCAGTTTCTGGCTTGGCGGCTGACGGGCTGGACATCGCGGCAGGAACCACTTGCAGCCTGGCGGGGGGTGCGGCCTTGGATCGCGCCTCTCCGCCGCCCAGCAGGATTTCCAACCGCTCCAGCCGATCTTCGGTCTCCAGCAGGCGCAGCTCCGTCTCCTCGGCCTGATGGGCCGCCGCCGCGCTCTCAGCCTGCAGCCGCTCCAGGCTGCGGGCTTCCTGTGCTTTCAGCCGCTCTTCCAGATCCAGAAGGCGATAGGTGAGCGTCTCAGCGACCTGCGACAGGGATTGAAGCTGCTCAGCAAGTCGCAGGGCGGGATCGGCAGCCTCGGGAGCCGTTGCCATCACGAGGAGTTCGGAGATGTGGGCGGATGGTATCGGCCCTGCCCAGGCTGGCCAGAGGGGATGGGCCCCAGGCACAGGGCAGCCAGAACGGGCGAAACATTTGTAACGATTCTGAAAGCCAGACCGGTGAGAGAAACCGCCCCCATAGGATCCGGCTGAAGCCTCTTGGTCAGAACCACCAGCGGCTCCCCACGCCACCGGACGTCTGCCGATGACGTCCGCGGCACCGTCTTCTGCCTGTCCGCTTCCGCCCCCCGGCCCCTCACGCCCATGACTCTCGCCAACGCTGCCTACCTGGGCATCGAGCGTTTCTCCAATGCAAAGAACAAGGAGAACTGGACGAACGGAACGGAGGTGGATAAGTCCACCCTGATCCGGGCCGTCTACCAGCAGGTGCTGGGCAACCAGTACATCATGCAAAGCGAGCGCCTTGAGGGTCCCGAATCCCTGTTCCGGCGCGGCTATCTGAGCGTGCGTGAGTTCGTGCGTCAGGTGGCCAAAAGTGGCTTGTACCGCCAGAAGTTCTTCGAGAACTGCAACGCCTATCGCTTCATCGAGCTGAATTTCAAGCACCTGCTCGGTCGCGCTCCCCAGAACAAAGCAGAGATGCTGGAGCACTTCACCATTCTCCAAGAGCAGGGTTTCGACGCCGAGATTGACTCTTACATCGACAGCGCCGAATACCAGAACCGCTTTGGCGAGGAGATGGTTCCTTACCTGCATGGCTGGAACTACTCCATTGGCCAGCAGGGCCTGCAGTTTTCCTACATGCTTCAGCTCAGCCGCGGCGCTGCGGCCTCGGTCAAGGGGGACATCCTCAAGAATCAATCCCGCCTCAACCCCGCCGTTCATTCCGAAGCTGCCCTACCGGTGGTGAGCCCCAACGCCAAGGGCTCCGTGTTCCGCAAGGTGCTGTCCGATGGCGTGACCCGCATGGGCGTAGGCGCGGCCGAGGAAGGGCGCACCTTCCGGGTGGAGATCACCGGCTTCAGCAACTACCGCCTGCACAAGCGCAGCAATCGCGTGCGCTTCATTCCCTTCGCAAAACTGCTGGCGTACCAGCAGCAGATCCACCGTGAAGGCGGTCGTGTCGCCAGCATCACCCCGGTGAACTGACCTCTTCTTCCATTCCCTTGCTGTTTGAACCACCATGAAAGTTTCCGCAGGTTCCCGGGGCACGAGCTTCAGTAGCGGCCGTCAGGTCACCATCCAGGTGACTGGGCTTGCTCACAATGATTTCGTGCGCAGCGCTGATTGCGTCATGCAGGTGCCTTACACCCGCATGAATGAGACCCTTCAGATGGTTAACCGCATGGGCGGAAAGGTGACGAGCGTGTCAGTGAATGGCGGCGACCTGCCCGGCGCCGGCGGAGCTGCGCCCCGCAAGAAAACCAAAGACAAAGGCTGAATCCTCCGCAGTGCTGCAATCCGATCGGTGCCCTGCACTGCCCGGCCCCAAGGCCCCCTGACGGGGGCCTTTTTGCTGCGCGGATCTGCCCCATCCCCACCGATCCCCACCGAAGCGCCCGCCCCATGGCGGAACACAACGTTCAAGCTGATACAAAGAGCGCCCGGCGCTGCTGTCCATCCTGAACCGATTGATCCAGATCCCTGGGCAGAGCGGTTGCACCGCAAGGGATCTGCGCAGTGGTGACCGTTTGTAAATCACTCCTCATCCTGGTGGGGTCAGGGTCCAACAATGGTCAGGTCTTGTTGACAGGGGTTCGCCACAAGCGGCTCCGATCAGCCGACCAGAGTGCGTGGAATCACGCCTCGACCATTCACTATCCCGACACTGAACGTCGAGAACAGGAGCTTTAACTAAATGTTCGACGCCTTCACCAAGGTTGTTGCGCAGGCTGATGCCCGCGGCGAATTCCTGAACGCTGGTCAGATCGACGCCCTCGCGGCGATGGTTGCTGACAGCAACAAGCGCATGGATTCCGTCAACCGGATCACCTCCAA
>NZ_JAHLYT010000004.1 GCF_025128095.1 Synechococcus sp. CS-1328
GATCGCCTTCCTCCGTCAACACAGCCGCTTCGCTGACCATCGCCACCTGGTTCTGCTGGCCTGGATGGTGAGCGGGCTGCTGCTGAGCCAGACCGTCTGTTTCGACCATTGGAAGGTTGCGCTGCCGCTGGGTCGGTGCCTGGCCGCCAGCTGGCAGCGGCGCGCTCAGCGCTGGCTTGGCCGCCCGCATCGATGTGGAGGTGCTCTACAGCCCGCTGGTGCTCTGGGCGATCCAGCCGTGGCAAAAACCTCTCCACACCTTGCATCTGGCCCTCGACACCACGGTGCTCTGGAACCGCTTCTGTGTGGTGATGGTCTCTGTGGTCTGCCACGGCAGAGCCATTCCGCTGCTGTGGCGAACGCTCGAGCATCCGAGTGCCAGCGTCAGCGCTGAGGTCGTGATCGCTCTGCTGGAGCGGGCCAACCTGGTGCTGGCCCGCCCCGTCGGCATCGCTTCCACTGAGCCCTGGACTCTGGTCAGCAACCTCGATCCTGCGCTGGATCTGGTCTGGAGTTACGGCCAGCGCTTCTGCTGTGAGCAGCTGTTCCGCGACCAGAAGTCGGGATCTTCCAGCTGGAGAGCAGTGGTCTGCGCGACCCTGATCGGATCGATCGGCTCCTGCTGGTGGTGGCGATCGCCCTGCTGGTCAGCAGCCTGCAGGGATTTGCCGTCAGCCTGGCGGGTGAACGCCGCCGCGTTGATCCGCACTGGAGGCGCGGCCTCAGCTTTGCGCGCATCGGTCTGCAGTGGCTGCAGCAGACCGTGGTGGATGCCGGCCGTGCCTTGCATTCCCAGCCGCGGCGTGCGGCGGCGGCAGAAACAGCCCTGGTTCACGCGGGTGGAACTGCCGCCACCGCCACGCCCAACCGCGCAGCTGGCGGTCGCATGACTGTCTCAATTGAGAAGTGTCGGGCAGTCAGGCCCAGAGGTGGACTGGATCCTCCAGCCTGATCTTCAGGAACGGATGCAGGCCCTCAATCAGGAGCACAGCGCCACGATCCGCAGCGATGCGGTTCTGGACGACTACAACTGCTCCTCCTATCCCCTCAACTGCCTCTGGTATTTCAGCGACCGCCGCCGCCGTGGAGAACGCCGTGGTATCTGGCGGCGGCGCTTGCTGGCGCAATGGTCTGCCCAAGAGCAGCCCTAGGCTGATTCATCCTGGCCATGCGCGGCCTTTGTTCCCAAGGCGATGGGTTTCGATCCTCTGCAGCCTTCCTCCCCCAATGGCGACCTCCGGGCCGGTGGTTCGGCCCGGACTGGGATTGTGACCGCCAGAAAGACGAGGCCATCAAGATTACGGAGCTGATCGATCTGGTCGTTGGTTACCAGATTCGCAGAGGTTGCTGGGAAGCGTCGGAATCCCGCCAGCCCTTTCGATCCCGAATCCCACTTTTGATCATCTCCCGACAAGGCGGCTCGTAGGTGCTTTGAAATTGTCTTCCAAGCGGACATTCTCTTTTGGCGGGCCATCTCCTTTTTGCGGACAAAACTTCGTCCTCAATATCGCGACTGGTGCGCATGAATGCAGCCTGGCATCATGCCGGACCTTGTTGCCATGGCCACAGACGCCTGGCTGCTTTGGCCCTGCAGTCGCAGCCCCGCAGCCCCTCAGCCGCCCCGCCGCTCGCCCAGGACAAAGGGCTGGTAGGTCACCGTGATGCCGAATTCTTCGGCGAATTCGAGCACGCGGCACCAGGCGCGGCTGAACGCTGCACCGCCCGCCGTACCGCCTCCCGTACTGCCGGCCGCATCTCCGGCCGCATCCGGCCGCAGGATGCCGCGCAGGATCACCGGGGCGTTGCCCCCCTGCAGGGCCATCTCAAACAGGGGGTAGCCGATCGAATCCTGCACCGCATCGTCTCGGTAGAGCGGCGCCACATCGTTGCTGCCGATCAGCAGGCGTCGCTGCAGGGGATTCCACTCGTAGGGGATGTCGTAGAGACTGAGCAGGTCAGCGGCCAGGGCCCAGGAGCTGCCGTTGGCGTCGATCTCCACGGCCAGTTGCCTTTTACGGGCCGTCATCGTGCTGGGGCGGCGGAAGGTCAGGGGTGCCGGCGCCATGGATCCGCTGGTCGACGCAGTGGAGCCACTGGCCGGCGCCTCTCCCCGCAGGTAGGCCCGGATCTTCTGGCGCAGCACCTCACCGCCATCGTCGGGCCCGCCCTTGCGCAGCTGCATGAAGTCCCAGCGTTCGCCGCTGCCGCCCCAGGCCACCGGGCCGTAGTTGTCGTGCAGGAGCCGCCCATCGCGGTTCGACGCCGCTTCGGCGTGGGTCATCACCCGTTGGATCGTGATGTCGTCCGCGCTCCACTCCCAGCTGCGGGCCACCTCCGCGGCTTCGCGGCACATCGCCTCGATCTGGGCGGCGGTGGGGGGCATCGTCCAGGGATCAGGCACGCCGCCCATGCAGGCGCAGGAAATCGCGACCGAATTGCTGTTGCGCCGCCAGGTGTGGGCGTTGAGATCGATCGTGTAGGAGTGCAGCCGGTGCAGGTACCCGTCTCCGGCCACGATGGTGTGATAGGCGCCCGAGCGCACCCAGTTGTAAGGGGTGGCACTCCAGTGCAGGTAGATCGTTGCGGCCATCAGCTTCGAATCCAGTCGGTCACACCGCCGGGTTTGTCGATCAGCTCCACACCCTGCTGCTTGAGTTCAGCTCGGATCCGATCGGCGCTGGCGAAATCACGGGCGGCCTTGGCGGCCTGGCGTTCGGCGATGCGCTCGAGGATCGCTGTGTCATCAGCAGTGTCATCAGCTGTTTTGCCGGCTTTCGTTGCGGCTTCGCTTGTTCCGGCTTCGGCAGACGTGGCCGCGGCAGAGCTGAATGTGACCACAGTGGCGCCCAGCTTGCGGTTTTCCGCCATCAGGCCCAGCACGCCGGCCAGCTCCACCAGCTCCTGCCAGCGTGGGGCGAGCTCTGCGGCCTCCTCGCTGCGGGCGGTGTCGCCGCGCTCCAGGCGGTTGGCCAGAGCCTTCAGCGGCCTGGCCAGCTCAAACAGCACCGCAAGGGCTGCCGCTGTGTTGAGGTCGTCGTCCATGGCGGCCCGAAAGCGCTGCCGGGCTTCGCCAGGATTCGGGGCACCCCCGGACGCTGGCCAGCCCAGTGCCGTGCCGAACCGCTGGCCCAGTCCCAGAGCTGCATTCAGCCCCTTCCAGCCCGTGGCAGCAGCTTCGAGCGCCTGGTCAGTGAAATCGAGGGGCTTGCGGTAGTGGGCCTGCAGCACGAACAGCCGCAGGGTCATCGGGCTGACGCCACTCGCCAGCAGGGCCCGGATTGTGGTGAAGTTGCCGAGCGACTTGCTCATCTTCTCGCCGCCAACATTCACCATGCCGTTGTGCAGCCAGGTGCGGGCCAGCTCCTGGCCCGTGGCAGCCTCCGACTGGGCGATCTCGTTCTCGTGGTGCGGAAAGATCAGATCGGCGCCGCCGAGGTGGATGTCGATCGTGTCGCCCAGTTCCTCGCGCACCATCGCAGAGCATTCAATGTGCCAGCCGGGCCGGCCGGCCCCCCAGGGTGACGGGAAACTCGGTTCCCCCGGTTTTGCCGCCTTCCAGAGCGCGAAATCGAACGGGTGGCGCTTGCGGGCTTCCTCCGCCTGGCTGACGCGCCCCTCGGCGTTCTGCTGCTGCTCGCCCAAGTCACGACCCGACAGCTTGCCGTAACCGGCGTGCTGCATCACGGCGAAGTACACGTCGCCCTCGACGGAGTAGGCGGCTCCCTTCG
Organism: Synechococcus sp. CS-1328; assembly: GCF_025128095.1. Lineage (GTDB taxonomy): Bacteria > Cyanobacteriota > Cyanobacteriia > PCC-6307 > Cyanobiaceae > CBW1002. The sequence goes on from NZ_JAHLYT010000004.1 coordinate 3,729, forward strand.
CTTCCAGCTCCGCGATCAAGGCACGGATCGCATCCAGGCTGCCGGTGGCCCGGGGCATCCGGTCAGGCGGCAAAATGTTGAGGGCGGCCATGTCCACCCGGAAGGCCTCGATGTTGCGCTCACTCACCGCCTCCATCGAGCTGCCCTCTTCGGCGGCACGGCGCAGGATCTTGTCGTCGATATCGGTGTAGTTCTGCACGAAGGTCACCGCGTAGCCGCTCCAGAGCAGGTAGCGGCGCAGCACATCCCAGACGATGTAGCTGCGGGCATGGCCCAGATGGCAGAGGTCGTACACCGTGACCCCGCAGCAATAGAGGCTCACCTGCCCGGGCACCAGCGGCTCGAACGGCTCGGTGCGGCGGGTGAGGGTGTTGGTGAGCCGCAGGGTCACAGGCCGGCCGGTGGTGAGTGCTCTGGAGCGCACCGTACTGGCGTGCACGGCTTAACCTCCTCGCCATTGGCAATGGCGGCCCGCCAAGCATGCGCAAGACGGCACTGATCACCGGCATCTCCGGTCAGGACGGCTCCTACCTGGCGGAGCTGCTGCTGGAGAAGGGCTATGAGGTGCACGGCATCAAGCGCCGGGCCAGCAGCTTCAACACCCAGCGGATCGATCACCTGTACCAGGATCCGCATGAGCAGAACCGGGAAGACTCGGCGCCACCGCTGACGCTCCACTACGGCGACCTGACCGACAGCACCAACCTGATCAGGATCGTGCAGCAGGTGCAGCCCGATGAGATCTACAACCTCGGCGCCCAGAGCCACGTGGCGGTGAGTTTCGAGAGCCCCGAATACACCGCCAACTGCGATGCCCTCGGCACCCTGCGGATCCTGGAGGCGGTGCGGATTCTGGGCCTCACCCAGAAGACCCGCATCTACCAGGCCAGCACCAGCGAGCTCTACGGCCTGGTGCAGGAGATCCCCCAGAAGGAGAGCACGCCCTTTTACCCCCGCAGCCCCTATGGGGTGGCAAAGCTCTACGCCTACTGGATCACGGTGAATTACCGCGAGGCCTATGGCATGTATGCCTGCAACGGCATCCTGTTCAACCACGAGAGCCCGCGGCGGGGCGAAACCTTCGTGACCCGCAAGATCACCCGCGGTCTGGCCCGCATCGACGCCGGGCTGGAGCAGTGCCTGTTCATGGGCAACCTCGATTCGCTGCGCGACTGGGGCCACGCCCGCGACTATGTGGAGATGCAGTGGCGGATGCTGCAGCAGCAGGGACCGCCGGAAGACTTCGTGATCGCCACCGGCCGCCAGGAGAGTGTGCGGCGCTTCATCGAGCTCGCGGCTGAGCAGCTGGGCTGGGGCGGCATCAGCTGGAGCGGCGAGGGGGTGAACGAGGTGGGCCGTCGGGCCGGCACCGATCAGGTGGTGGTGCGGATTGACCCGCGCTACTTCCGCCCCGCCGAGGTGGCCACCCTGCTGGGGGATCCCAGCCGCGCCAAACAGAAGCTGGGTTGGACCCCCACCACCACCCTCGAGGAGCTGGTGGCTGAGATGGTGGCGGAAGACAAGCAGGAGGCGGCCAAGGAAGCCACCCTGCGCCGCGAAGGTTTCCAGGTGGTGGGGTCCATGGAGAACCCCCCCACCTGCCCCCTTGTGATCGAACAGGCCGGCCAGGGGCTGGGTTGAGATGGCGGCGGCGATCGAGGGGCAAGGGGGTGCCTCACGGATCAGTCCCGCCGATCGGATCTTTGTGGCCGGGCACAGGGGCATGGCCGGCGGGGCGATCTGCCGGGCCCTGGAGCGGCGGGGTTATCCCCATCGGCTCACAGCCGGCCGCTCCGAGCTGGATCTGGAGGATGCGGTGGCGGTGCGCCAGTGGTTCGAGGCGAATCGGCCGGAGGTGGTGGTGCTGGCGGCGGCCAAGGTGGGTGGTATCCACTTCAACGACACCTACCCCGCCGATTTCCTGCTCGATAACCTCAAGATCGAGACCCATGTGATCGAGAGTGCCTGGCGTTGCGGTAGCCGGCGGTTGCTGTTTCTCGGCAGCAGTTGCATCTATCCCCGCATGGCGCAGCAGCCGATTCGGGAGGAGGAGCTGCTCACCGGGCCGCTGGAGCCCACGAATGCGTGGTATGCGATCGCCAAGATCACTGGCATCAAGCTGTGCGCGGCGCTGCGGCAGCAATACGGATTTGATGCGATCAGCCTGATGCCCACCAATCTCTACGGGCCCGGCGATAACTACCATCCGACCCACAGCCATGTGCTGCCGGCCCTGATCCGCCGCTTCCATGAGGCCAAGCTGGCCGAAGCCCCCAGCGTCACCTGCTGGGGCACTGGATCACCGCTGCGGGAGTTCCTGCATGCCGATGATCTCGGCGAGGCCTGCGTGCATGCCCTGGAAACCTATGCGCCAGATCCAGCCGATCCGGTGCAGCACCTCAACGTGGGCACCGGGGTCGATCTGCCGATCAATGAGTTGGCCCAGTTGGTGGCCGGTGCGGTGGGGTATCAGGGCGAGATCCTCTGGGACACCAGCAAGCCGGATGGCACCCCCAAAAAACAGCTGGATGTGAGCCGGATCGAGGCGACGGGCTGGAAGGCCCGCATCCCTCTGGCCGAAGGGCTGGTGAGCACCTACGCCGATTTCCTCTCTCCTGGCACGCGTCTCTGAACAACTCCGGAACGCGCCAGCAATAAAACCCTGCCACCAGACTCAGTAGTGCTGCCCTCAGCTCGGTCGCATCGGACCATCAGCGCACTACCAGCACCGGACAGGGGGCCTGCACCAGCACTCGCTGGGTTTCGCTGCCCAGCAGCAGGCTGATCAGGCCGCGCCGGCCATGGGAGGCCATCACGATCAGGTCGCAGCCGAAACGCTCCACGGCCTCGAGAATGATGCTGTGCACCCCGTCGCCACTGCTGCTTTCGGTGGTCACGGGCACGCCCGCCTGCTCCGCCACCGCCCGGGCTTCCGCCAGGATGCGCGTGGAATCGTCTCTGGCGGCCTGCAGCAGGGTTTCAATTGTGGTGGGCTCCACCATTTCGCCCATGCCCACCAGGGCAAGGGCCACGTTCTCGCGCACATGCAGCAGGGTGATGCGGCTGCCCAGGCTGCGGGCCAGCTCCACCGCCTGAATCACGGCCTTCTGAGACGCTTCTGAGCCATCGGTGGGCACCAGCAGATGGGCGTAGGCCATGGCGGCGGCGGCAGCGCATTCCCTGTCTAGACAGGAGCTGCGGCTCTGTCGTCCAGGTTGTCACGCACGCTGATCTGGTTTGCGTTGTTCAGGTATAAGTTGCTCAGTGCAGCGGGTCACTGATCACCAGGGTGGAGCAGCTGAGCCGGCGCAGCAGCCAGCTGGCGCGGTCGCTGGCGGCGATTGGCAGGCCGCCCACCAGCCGCCGCTGGGAACGCAGGATCACCAGATCGTGCAGGCTGGCCTGCCGCAGGATGCCGGCCTCGATCGCCAGGCTGGGCACCAGTTGCACATCCACCGCCACCGGCTTGTGGCGTGCATCCGGACCGGGCAACCACTGCTGCAACTGCTGGCGGATCTGCTGGCGTTCGCTCTCCGGCAGGCGCGGATCGTGCAGGTGCAGCAGGGTGATCCTCATCGGTCCTGTTGCCGCCCCTCCCGCTCCAGCCAGGGATCGCGGATCGTTGCCGACGCTGTTGGCGATGCGCTCGGCCAGTTGCACCTGCTCCAGGGCGCTGGAGGAGAGGTCTTTGATCGGCACCAGCAGGCGACGCAGCTCACGTGGGTCGTGGCGCAGGCTGGTCACCACCACGGGGCAATGGGCCTGGCGGCAGAGCCCATCCACCAGATCACCGAACAGCCAGCGGCCCAGGCGCGCCGGTGATCCCACCCCCACCACCAGCAGGTCGGCCCCCTGCTCCAGGGCCGCCCTGGCGATGCCGCCGGCCACCTCGTGATCCACCCGCAGCAGGGGGCTGCTGGGGAACTGAAGCTCCCGGCTGATCGCTTCGGTGTCGACCAGCAGCTGGCGGGCCCGGGCCAGGTCTGTGGTGAGGGCCAGGGAACCCTGCCGTTCCGCCTCGGATCGGGAGGGGGTCACCACCGCCAGCGGCAGCACCAGACCCTCGCGGCCCTCCTCACCGCCGATCAGCTGGCTGGCCATGCCCAGCAGCGCCCGCTCGCTGGCGGGGTTGGCGATCGGCACCATCACCCGCAGGGCCCGGTGCACCAGCGCCAGCTGGCCCGAGGTATCGGCCTGGAGTGCGGCGGTGCGCTCCTCGCGCAGGCGGGCCATCGCCACGCCGGTGAGGGCCGGCCCCAGGATCGCCGTCACCACCATCATCGCCAGCACGCTGTTCAGCACCGTTTCGTTGAGCAGCCCGGCGCGGTATCCCACGGTGGTGGCGGCCAGGGTGGCGGCCACCTGGGGCAACGACAACGACCAGAGGGTGAGCACCTCGGCGCTGCTGTAGCGGTAGATCAGCCCTGAAATCCAGGAGGCCAGGCCCTTGCTGGCGATCAACACCGTGATCAGGGCGGCCGCAAAGCCGAAGCCCACCACGGTGCGCAGGAACACCGGCACGTCGAGCAGCAGCCCCAGATCGATGAAGAAGATCGGGATGAACAGGCTGGCCCCCACCACGATCACCTGCTCCTTCACCGGACCCTCCGGCAGCACGGCGTTCACCGCCAGACCGGCGAGGAACGCCCCCACGATCTTCTCGACCCCGGCCAGTTCCGCGCCAACGGCGGAAAGCAGCAGGGCCAGCAGCACCGCCACCAGCAGGCGGCCGTCGCCATCAACACTGCGGCGCACCAGGGCATGACCCAGGCGCCGGATCACAACGACGGTGGTGACGGCGAAGAGGGCCACCTTGAGCAGCAACCCGATCAGCCCCACGGCCGAGAAATTGCCAGCACCGAGGCTGATGCACAGCGCCAGCACCAGCAGGGAGGCGATGTCCGTGAAGATCGTGCCGCCGATCGCCACGGTCACCGACTCTTCCCGCACGGCGCCGTAGCTGCGCACGATCGGGTAGCCCAGGGGCGTGTGGGAGGCCAGGATCGAGCCCAGCAGCACGGCGCTCACTGCCCCGAAGCCGCTGGCGAAGCCCAGCGCCGTGCCGGCGGCCATCGGCAGGCTGAAGGTGAGCAGCCCGAAGCGGAAGGAGCGTTGGCGGATCCGCTGGAACTCGGCCAGGTCGATCTCCAGACCGGCGATGAACAGCAGATACACCACGCCCACATCGGAGAGCAGGGTCACGGTGGGGCTCTCGGCCGAGAGCCAGCCGAGGGCATGGGGGCCCACCAGCACGCCCGCCACCAGCAACCCCACCAGATCGGGCAGCCGCATCCGCCGGAACAGCGGTGGCACCAGCACGCTCAGGGCGAGCAGCAGCGCGAAGCTGCCGAGCGGATTGGCGGCCAGGAACGTCGCCACGCTGGACTGGCTCAAAGACCCTGCCAGCCGGCCAGGTGGGAGGCGGCGGTGGAGCGGGCCAGGGCCCGGGCGGCAGGCAGGGCTGGCTGCAGGCGCAGGGAGCTGAACGGCGGCAAGGAGCGGCGGCGCAGCCAGGCGCCCCAGCGGAATTCGTGGAACGGAATCAGCGGCGCCGGGGCGATCACACCCTCCTGCTTCAGCTTCCAGACCAGGCTGCGGTAGGGGTCGTCCTGCAGTTCCCCCAGATGGTTGGGAAGGGCGGCGGGATCGAGCGGACCATGGCCGCGGCCGTTGTACAGATACAGCCAGCCCCGTTGATGCAGGCTGCTGAGGCTGGCGTCGAGCTCTGCGGTTTCGATCTCCAAGGCCACGTAGCCGAAGGCGGTGGCGGTTGGATCGAGGCAGAACAGACCGCTGAGCCGGTGGTGGCGGTCGACCATCCAGAGAAGCCCCGCGGCGTTGCGCGCCATCGGAACAGGCTTCTTGCGCAGATAGGCGCGCCGGTCTTCGAGGCTGTCGCGGGAGAAATCGGCGTGGCGTCGCTGCACCTCGGCCCGGCCCACGCACAGCTGGGTGGGCCGCAGCGAGGCGATCGGCACCTCCAGCAGGGTTTGATCCTGCTGGGGTGGAGGCAGGGGGTCGTAGGGGAGAAGGTGCAGGGGTCCTGCGCGAATCTCGCCATCCTCGCGTGATCAGCCCTTTGACAACAGGGTGACGAGGCCGATCTGGTCAAGGATTCCCTGATCGGTGAGGGCTTCGGGAAGCACTCCGATCACGAAGCCGATCACGCCGCCAAGCATGGCGGTGCGGCTCTGGCAGCTCCCGGTTGGCTGGGCTGCAGCGGCCTCGGCGCCGGATAGGGTCGGCTCCTGCTCAGGATTCCATGGCCCCTACTTCCGTTCCGGCGCCGGAGTGGCTGCCGCAGGCCAACCCCGTGTCCACTTCAGCTGTGACGTCTGCTGCTGAATCCACTCCAGCTGGGATCAGTGCCGCTCAGGATCAGCGTGCCGCCCCGGATCGGCCGGTGGAGAGTGCCCAGGGGCCGATCGGGGTGATGGTGTGCGGCCACGGCAGCCGCAACCGGCTGGCGGTGGCGGAGTTCGCCGCCCTGGCCGAGCAGCTGCGCGCCCAGCTGGCGCCGGTGCCGGTGGACTACGGCTATCTCGAGTTCGCCCGGCCGATTCTGCGCGATGGCCTCGATCGCCTGCGGCAGCAGGGGGTGCGCCATGTGCTGGCGGTGCCGGCGATGTTGTTCGCCGCCGGCCATGCCAAGAACGACATCCCCTCGGTGCTCAACACCTACGCCGCCGAGACGGGCCTGGTGATCGACTACGGCCGCGAGCTGGGCGTCGACCTGAAGATGATCCAGGCGGCCGGCGCCCGCATCCGCGAGGCGATCGAGACCGCAGATGCCGCCGCCCGCGCCCGCGGCGAGGAGCCGGTGGGCCCGCACGACACCTGCCTGGTGGTGGTGGGGCGCGGCTCCTCCGATCCCGACGCCAACTCCAACGTGGCCAAGGTGACGCGGATGCTGGTGGAGGGCTTCGGCTTCGGCTGGGGCGAAACCGTGTATTCCGGCGTCACCTTTCCCCTGGTGGAGCCGGGGCTGCGGCAGGTGGTCAAGTTGGGCCACCGGCGGCTGGTGGTGTTCCCCTACTTCCTCTTTTCCGGCGTGCTGGTCAGCCGGATCCTGCAGCACAGCCAGCGCGTCGCAGACGACCATCCCGATGTTGAGATGGTGTCTGCGTCTTACCTGGGCGATCACCCGCTGGTGCTGGCCACCTTTGCTGAACGGGTCGACGAGGTGCTGCGTGGCGACACCGCGATGAACTGCTCCCTCTGCAAGTACCGCGCCCAGGTGCTTGGTTTCGAGCTGGAGGTGGGGGCGCCGCAGCACAGCCATCACCACCATGTGGAGGGTCTGGTCGAGAGCTGCACCCTCTGCGAGCGCGAATGCACCGGCGCCTGCCAGCCCGATGGTGTGCCGATTCCGCTGGGGGCGGCAGCCGTTGCCCACAGCCATGGGCCTGAGCACGACCCTGCCCAGAGCCATGAGCCTGCTCAGGAGGCGGAGCCCGGTCATCACCATGCCCCCTACCCCCACGCCGACCACCCCCTGGGCCCACGAACCCTGCGCGGCTGAGGGTCAGCGGTGGGGTCAGTAGGCAGGTCTTGACTCTGGGATTCACGACCTAAGTCTTAAGAGACACGTTGACGATCAGCAAGGCTGATCGGTGCCGCTGGCAGGCCTGTTTCCCGGCTTCCCGGCTGTTTTCCCCAGAACCAGGCTTGCTTTTCCCCAGGTGTTCGGCTTGGGGCCTCGCTGGCGCAGGCGGTGCTGGGGAATACGTCGATTCCCCAGGCGCCGCCCTTGACACCCGTCTGCTGGGGGCAACGGTCGCAGGGACGGGCCCCTGGCCTCTCGGCAGATCCCTTGCTGGAACAACTATCTCGGCGGTGAGACCCCGGAGTGCAGGGCGCGATGGCTGCCTTTGACGGAGTGCTGGCCGCCGTGGCCTACTGAAGGTCTCAATCGCTCAGGCATTCATGGCAGCTCCCTCGGCAGGCTTCAGCGGCAGCGTCGGCAGTGACCCTGCCTCCAGCCGCGTCAGCCTCGAGGCCGAGGTACCGGAAGCCCTGTTCGATGGCATGCGCGACTTCCTTGGCCACCATCCCCAGTGGGACCAGTACCGGCTGATGACCTCCGCCCTGGCCGGCTTCCTGTTCCAGAACGGCTGCACCGACAGCTGCGTGACGCAGCACTACCTCAACGGATTGTTCCTGCGGCCCTGAGGCCTAATAAAAAAGGCGGGAGTGCCAACCCCCGCCCCTGGTTTCTCCCTTGCCCGACCCATTGGAAGGTCGCCCGCAAAGTGTGCGGGCAAGGCGCCACAGGGATTGTGGTGATCGACACCGCTTTGGGCCCAGGGTGAGCAGCCCCTGACCGAATCGGACTGGCCTTCAGGCAGCCAGCCCTTGATCACCCCGGCTCAGCCGCTCGGCGGCGGCGGCGCAGGCGCGCCAGGTGATCGCCATCTCGGTGAGGGTGGGGCTCTGCCAGCCGGCCGTGGGCCAGCAGGCCCCATCAACCACCAGCAGGTTGGGGGCCCGCCAGCACTGGTTCCAGCGGTTCACCACCCCCTCCGTCTCGCCAGCGGCCATGCGGGCCCCGCCCAGCTCGTGGATGTAGTAGCCCGGCGGTGCTGCCCCTGAGGCGAAGGCGGCGCCACGCTTCACCAGGGGTTCCACCAGGGGCAGCACGTAGAGCTGGTCGAGCGGGCGGATCGTGCCGCCGGCGCTGGCCACCGCCGCCGTGATGCGGCGGTGCATGTGATCCACCATCCGCCGCTCGTTCTCGCCCCAGCGGCAGTCGATGTGGGCGGCCGGCAGGCCCCAGCCGTCGCGCAGATCGGGATCGAGGCTCACCCGGTTGTGCGCCTGGGGCAGCACCTCGCCGTGGCCGATCAGGAAGCCCACGGCTTCGCCTGGCCGCCGTTGGAAGGGCCGCGGCGGATCCATCCGCTGGATCGCGCACCAGAGCCCGTAGCCGCGCAGGAAATCTGGAGGGGAATCGTCCATTGCCCCGCCCAGTGCCCCTGTCTTGCCTAGTGCAGCGGTCTTGCCCGGCGTTGCTGATCTGCCCAGCGCAGCGGTCTTGCCCAGCGCAGCGGTCTTCATGCTCGCGGGCAGGTTCACGGTGTTGGGGATGAAGCAGCTGCCCGCCCCCGATAGCTCGGTGGGCCCCTCAGGCGCTGACTGGTCGGGGATCGAGAAGAAGCGGCTGGTGGAGATGTGATCCATCAGGTAGCGCCCCAACGTGCCGGAGGGATCCACCAGACCGCCGCTGCGTTGCTCCTCGCTGGAGTGCAGCAGGATCCGCAGCGTCTCGATCGTGGAGGCGCACAGCACCACCAGCCGCGCCGTCTCGCGTTGCAGGGTGCCGCTGCGGCCATCGATGAACACCACCGCCTCGGCCCGGTTGCCGCCGGCGTCGAACTCCATGTGGCTCACCACCGCTTCGCTGCGCAGCTGCACGCGCCCTGTGGCCCGCGCTCTGGCCAGGGCACCGCCGGGGGAGCTGGAGGCGGGCCAGGGCCTGTCGGGGCTGGGGCGGTGCAGGGCAAAGCCACGGGAGGAGATCAGGGGCAGGGCCAGGTCGCGCCCGATGCAGGCCCCCAGGTGCCGTTCCGCCGGGGTGAGGGGCAGGGGAGGCCGGGTGTCGCCATCAGGGAGCTGGGGCAGGCCATCGCGGCCGCCGTGCACCCCCAGAAACCGCTCCAGCCGGCTGTAGTACGGATCCAGGTCGCGGCTGCCGATCGGCCAGCAGGGGCCGTGGCCATCCCGTTCGGCAGCCCGGAATTCCGCCTCCGACAGCCGCAGGGTGATGCCGCCCCAGGTGAGGCTCTTGCCGCCCACCTGGCGACCGCGGCTCCAGAGGAAGGGCCGATCCGGCGGCGTGCTGTAGGGCAGGGCTCGCTCATCCACATAGAGCCGTGGGTTGGCCTTCCAGTAGCCCGGGTGCTCGGCCTGCAGGCGCTGGCTGCCGGCCATCAGGTTGCTGATCCGCCGCAGGCTGTTGGCCGGTTCGCTGCCCAGGGCCTGGCGCGGACTGAGATCGGGGCCGGCCTCCAGCACCAGAACCCGGGCGCCGGCTTCCGCCAGCACCATCGCCGCCACACCACCGGTGGCCCCTGACCCCACCACGATCGCGTCCCAGGGTTCGGGGGAAGAGGAGGCCGGCACCAAGGGGCGGCGGGAATTGCTGCGGCGAAGCTACTGCTGCGGTGTCGCTGTGCCAGCGGGTTGCTAAGCCAGCTGGTCGCAATGCCAGCTGGTCGCGACGCCAGTTGAAAAGGTTGAGGGCCGATGCGATCTGACCACAAAAAAAAGCCCTCGGCTTTCCGAGGGCTTGGTGGTGATCGTGAAGTTGGTGGCGGGGGCGAGATTTGAACTCGCGACCTTCGGGTTATGAGCCCGACGAGCTACCAGACTGCTCTACCCCGCGGCGACCCCAGAAAGATACCACTTGGGGTGTCCGCACTGAACCCTGGAGCTCCTGATGCCTGGCCCCGGCTCAGTTGCAGCACCGGTCAGTTGCAGCACCAATCAGTCGAAGCGCAGTTCGCCGTTCACCTGCAGCTGGAGGTGGGGGGCGGGTTGCAGGAAGCGGCCCCGCAGTTCATCGAGGGTCATGGGCATCAGCCAGTCGAGCTGTTCCAGCAGATGCAGGGCCACGGCGTGCTTGGCGCGGGCGGAGCCGTCTTCCACCTTGATCGCCACACCCAGGCCTTCCCCCACACGGCTGAGGCACTGAATGCCCTCGGCGCCGCCCTTGCTCACCACCTGGCCGTGGCTGTGGCGCATCAGTTCGGTATCGAAGCGGCCTTCGCCGGCCACCAGCTCAGGGTGAGCCAGCATCGCCCGCGAGAGCCGCTCCAGGTCGGGCTGCTGTGAGGCCCCTAGGTGGGCGAACAACAGGGCCATCTGGGCCAGCTGCAGCTGCAGGGTCGGGGCGCCGCAGTCGTCCCGCGCCGACACCAGCTCGGCCGCGGGCAGGGCCAGCAGCTCCGCCACCCGCTTGCGCACCTCCTGCTGCAGGGGATGGTCATCAAGCAGGTAGGTCTCGCGCGACCAGCCCATGCGGCGGCAGGCGGCCAGAAAGGCGGCGTGTTTGCCGGAACAGTTGTGCTCCAGCGGACTGGTGGCACCCGCCGGAACGGGGCACTGCAGCTGCTCGGTTTCCAGATCCGCCTGCCATAGCAGCTTGAAGGCCTCGCGGGCATGGGCCGGGGTGCCGGCATGGGAGGCACAGGCGATGGCCAGGCCCCGATCACTGCTGTCCCCCATGTCGGCGGCGCCGCAGCTCACGAACACGGTGGCCTGGAACGGCTTCTGGGCCGAGCGCATGAAGCTGAGCCGCTGGGGGTCCCCTGCCCGCATCAGCACCCGGCCGCGCTGATCGCACACCACGGCATGAACCCGGTGGCTGGATTCCGGAATCCCCTCGCGCAGGAGGCGCACCTCCAGGGGCGGAATCCCGGGCCGGGAGCTGCCGAAGCTGGAGGACAGAGTCATGCGGGAGTCATGAATCAGCGGGTGAACGCCTCCGGCCTGCGGGTGCCCGGCAGAGGTTCAGAGAGCCTGACAGAGGCTGGTCCCGCACAGCAGCAGGCCAGCGGCCAGGGCCAGGGCCTGCTGCAGCCGCTTCAGCACCGGCCGCACCTGGTGCTTGGACACGAGCAGATCCTGGCTGCGCCAGGCCAGCGGCTTCTCCCAGACCTGGCCGTCGTACCAGCCGGATTCCTCGTACTCCACCCGCTCCGAGAGCAGCCGCTTGTACACGAAGGTCCAGCCCAGCCACTGGCGCAGCAGCAGCAGCAGGGGAACCACCACCGCCGCCACCAGGCCCGAGACGATCAGCCGTGGCAGGTCGTGGCGCAGGGGCACGCTGCCGCTGGCGATCAGCAGGGTGAGGGGGGCCACCAGCAGCCAGCTGATCGCCAGGGGCCGCAGCAGACCGGCCAGATCGTTCGACGGCCAGGCGAAGAACCAGGAGCGGCAGAGCTGGCCGTACTCCTCAAGCGGGCGCTGCTCCGGCGGCACCGGACAGGGGGTGTCGATCGCCGGGCCAGCCATCGGGACGTGATGCGTCCGTCAGGACGCCGAAAGCTGGGCCGAGCCTAGATAGCGCTGCTGTTCGCCGTGGCCCCAGAAGGCTTCCAGGTCGTAGAAGCTGCGCTCGTCTGGGGTGAGCACGTGCACGATCACTTCGCCGTAATCGATCAGCACCCAGCGGCCTTCGGCCTGGCCTTCACGGCGCAGGGGCAGGCGGCCCGCCTCGGCTTCGAGCCGGTCTTCCACCGAGCGGGCGATGGCACGCACCTGCACGTCCGACAGACCGCTGCAGATCACGAACCAATCGGCCAGGGACGACACCTCATCGACCCGGATCAGGCGGATGTCCACCGCCTTGCGGTCGTCGCAGGCGTCAGCGGCCAGGCGGGCCAGGGCCTCACTGTCCTGCGGGTCGATCGTGCTGGGTGCGGGGGCGAAGGCTTCAGCCATAGACGTTCTCACTGGTGACGGACTGACGGGACCCCTGCTGCTGGGCCATCTCGGCGCGGGCTCGTTCGGCGCTCTTGCGCAGGGCTTCGAGCCGGTCTTCGTAGAAGCCGCGCTTTTTCTTCTTGCGGGTCTGCTCCACCAGCGCCTTGAGGGCACCGCCGAGGCTCTTGTAGGCGTTCGGCAGGCTGTAGCCGAAGCGGGTGGCCAGATCGATCGCTCGCTCATCCGCCGCGATGGCGTCCTGCAGGCGCTTCTCCGAATTGTTCTTCAGGTAGAGCCGGTAGCCGGCGAAGCCGGACAGGCCCAGGGCCATCATCAGCAGCAGGCCGTCCTGGACCCAGAGTTCGCCGATGGCGCCGCCGAGGCCGATGGCCAGGGCCGCCATCTCCCAGCCATCGCGGGGAACGGCATCGTTCTGGATGCGGCCCACCTCATGCCAGAAGAGGAGATTGCGGTGGTCGAGGGCCAGTTGATCCCAGCTCTCCAGATCAACCTGGATCTCGACCTCGTCACGGCCGATCTCCTCGATCGTGATCAGGGGCGGATCGGCGGAGGCGGCCGCTTCCACGAACACCCAGCTCTGCATCTCCGGTGGCAGCTGCCCCTTCAGGCGCTGGAGTTCACTCATCGACAGACGCACCAGTGGATCCTCAGCTCACGTTAGCGAGGGCCTGGCTCAAGGCGATATTGGTGCTTTCCGGAACGGGAACCCGCCGAGGCGCGTGAGAGGCTGAGCGCGTTTGGCTTCCGCCCCGCCCATGCCCCGCCGCACGGACCTGCGTCGCATCCTGCTGCTGGGCTCGGGACCGATCGTGATCGGTCAGGCCTGCGAGTTCGATTATTCCGGCACCCAGGCCTGCAAGGCCCTGCGGGCCGAGGGATTCGAGGTGGTGCTGGTGAACAGCAATCCCGCCTCGATCATGACCGATCCGGACATGGCGGATCGCACCTACATCGAGCCGCTCACCCCCGAGGTGGTGGCTCGGGTGATTGAGATCGAGCGGCCCGATGCCCTGCTGCCCACCATGGGCGGCCAGACCGCCCTCAACCTGGCGGTCACCCTCGCCCGCGACGGCACCCTGGCGCGCTACGGGGTGGAGCTGATCGGCGCCAACCTGGAGGCGATCGAGAAGGCCGAAGACCGCGACCTGTTCAAACAGGCGATGGAGCGGATCGGTGTGGCCGTGTGCCCCTCCGGCATCGCCACCAGCCTGGAGGAGGCCGAAGTGGTGGGCGAGCAGATCGGCGGCTACCCGCGCATCATCCGGCCCGCCTTCACCTTGGGCGGCTCCGGCGGCGGCATTGCCTACAACCCCGATGAATTCCGCGCCTTCTGCAAGAGCGGTCTGGAGGCCAGCCCCGTCTCCCAGATCCTGATCGAGCAGTCGCTGCTGGGCTGGAAGGAGTTCGAGCTGGAGGTGATGCGCGACACCGCCGACAACGTGGTGATCGTCTGCTCGATCGAGAACCTCGATCCCATGGGGGTGCATACCGGTGATTCGATAACGGTGGCGCCGGCCCAGACCCTCACGGACCGGGAATATCAGCGCCTGCGCGATCAGGCGATCGCGATCATCCGCGAGATCGGTGTCGACACCGGCGGCAGCAACATCCAGTTCGCGATCAATCCCGCCAACGGCGATGTGGTGGTGATCGAGATGAACCCCAGGGTGAGTCGTTCCTCCGCCCTGGCGTCCAAGGCCACCGGCTTCCCGATCGCCAAGATCGCCGCCCGCCTGGCGGTGGGCTACACCCTCGACGAGATCATCAACGACATCACCGGCGCCACGCCGGCCTGCTTCGAGCCCACGATCGACTACGTGGTGACCAAGATTCCGCGCTTTGCCTTCGAGAAGTTCCGGGGCAGCTCGCCGGTGCTCACCACCTCGATGAAATCGGTGGGGGAGGCGATGGCGATCGGCCGTTGCTTCGAGGAGTCGTTTCAGAAGGCCCTGCGCTCGCTCGAGACCGGCCATGCCGGCTGGGGTTGTGACCGGGCCGAGCGGCAGCTGGAGAGCACGGAGCTGGAGCGGGCCCTGCGCACCCCCACCCCCGAACGGATCTTCGCCGTGCGCGACGCCATGCTCGCCGGCCGCAGTGACGCGGACATCCATCAGCTTTCAGCCATTGATCCCTGGTTCCTGGCCAAGCTGCGCGGCATCGTCGAGGCCGAGAGCCGGTTGCTGCAGGGGCGCCAACTGGGGCAGCTCAACGCTGCCGCCCTGCTGGAGCTCAAGCAACTGGGCTTCTCCGACCGCCAGATCGCCTGGGCCACGGGCAGCGACGAACTGGCGGTGCGGCGTTATCGCCAGGGCCTGGGGGTGCGGGCCGTGTTCAAAACCGTGGATACCTGTGCCGCCGAATTTGCCTCCAGCACCCCGTATCACTACTCCACCTACGAGCGCCCCCTGGAGCGCATCGCCGCCGACGGTTCGCTGCAGCTGGTGCCACCGGAAGACGAGGTGCAGCCCGAGACCCGCCGCAAGGTGATGATCCTCGGCGGCGGCCCCAATCGCATCGGCCAGGGCATTGAGTTCGACTACTGCTGTGTGCATGCCTCCTTCGCCCTGCAGGAGGCCGGTTTCGCCACGGTGATGGTGAACAGCAACCCGGAAACGGTGTCCACCGATTACGACACCAGCGACCGGCTCTACTTCGAGCCCCTCACCTTCGAAGACGTGCTCAACGTGATCGAGGCCGAGCAGCCGGAGGGGGTGATCGTGCAGTTCGGCGGCCAGACGCCGCTCAAGCTGGCGATTCCCCTGCTCCATTGGCTGAACAGCCCCGAGGGCGCAGCCACCGGCACCCGCATCTGGGGCACCTCGCCGGAATCGATCGACCGCGCCGAAGACCGCGAGCAGTTCGAGGCGATCCTGCGCCAGCTGGAGGTGCGCCAGCCGCGCAATGGCCTGGCCCGCACCGATGCCGAAGCCCGGGCCGTGGCCGCCAGAGTGGGCTACCCGGTGGTGGTGCGCCCCAGCTATGTGCTGGGCGGGCGGGCCATGGAGGTGGTGGCCGATGAGAGCGAACTCAACCGCTACATGGTCGAGGCGGTGCAGGTGTCTCCCGACCATCCGGTGCTGATCGATCAATACCTCGAGAACGCCACCGAGGTGGATGTCGATGCCCTCTGCGACCGGGAGGGCCGGGTGGTGATCGGTGGCCTGATGGAGCACATCGAGCCAGCCGGCATCCACTCCGGTGATTCGGCCTGTGCACTGCCATCACGCTCGCTCGGCACCGAGGCCCTGGCCACCATCCGCCAGTGGACCGAGTCCCTGGCCCGCTCTCTCGAGGTGTGCGGCCTGATCAACCTGCAGTTCGCCGTGCAGGGGGATGCCGCGACAGGCCAGACCGTGTACATCATCGAAGCCAACCCGCGCGCCTCCCGCACGGTGCCGTTTGTGGCCAAGGCCACCGGTGTGGCCCTCGCCAAGGTGGCCAGCCAGCTGATGGCCGGAAGCACCCTGGTGGAGCTCGGCCTCACCTCCGAACCGGTGCCGCCGCTGCAGAGTGTCAAGGAAGCGGTGCTGCCGTTCAAGCGCTTCCCCGGATCCGACACCGTGCTCGGACCCGAAATGCGCTCCACCGGCGAGGTGATGGGCAGCGCCCGCAGCTTCGGCATGGCCTATGCCAAGGCCGAGATCGCCGCCGGCGATGCCCTGCCTACCGGGGGCAGTGTGTTCCTCTCCACCCACGACCGCGACAAGGCCGGCCTGCTGCCGGTGGCCCGCAGCCTGCATGGGCTCGGCTTCTCCCTGATCGCCACCAGCGGCACCGCCGCCGCATTGGAAGACGGCGGCCTGCCGGTGGAGCGGGTGCTGAAGGTGCACGAGGGTCGGCCCAACATCGAGGACGCGATCCGCTCCGGCCGGATCCAGCTGATCATCAACACCCCGATCGGCCGCCAGGCCGCCCACGACGACACCTACCTGCGCCGGGCAGCACTCGATTACGCCGTGCCGACGGTGACCACCCTGGCCGGTGGCCGCGCGGCGGTGGAGGCGATCACGGCGCTGCAACAGCAGACCCTGGAGGTGATGGCCCTGCAGGACATTCACCGGGTCGCGGCGCCTGCGGCCTGAGCACTGGCAACTGGCCGCAGCAGGCCTAGTCCCCCGGCCGCAGCAGGCCTCAACACCGGCCGCAGGCGGCCTGGGTAGGGTTTGGCCACCATCTCCTGCTGTCCATGACCCTGGCCTCCAGCCCCACGGCCGCTACGACCGCAGCCTCGACCGCCGCTTCCAACGCCGCTCCTGCCGGCGGCAGAGTGCCTGCGCCCGGTAGTGATTGCACCGCCGCCTTCCGGGCCGCCTACGAGAACCGCTACACCTGGGATCCCGGCTTCGGGGGGTACCGCGGCCGCTGTGTGTGGCAGCAGGGCGAGCGGCGGCTGGAGGGCAGCTTCACGGTGGGCGCTGATCTGAAGGCCACGGTGGAGGGATTCGCCGATGAGGAGGTGCACAAGGCCGTGGCCTCCCAGCTCTGGGAAGTGGCGATCCACCGGGTGCGCCGCAGTTTCGAGCAGACCCACGGCGCCAATACCTTCACCGCTGGCGAGACCGATGCCGTGGGTACCGAGGTGATCGTGGGTGGCAAGGGTGACGGCGACCGCTACCGCATCCACAACGATGTGGTGACCATGGTGCATCGCCACATCCACGGCACGGTGGTGACGATCTTCACCGAGAGCACCACCGACACCGGCCATGGCTACCTCAGCCACAGCTACACCAGCCAATACAGCGACCCGGCCACCGGTGCCAGCCGCGGCGGCCTCAGCCGCTTCACCGATACCTTTGTGCCCCTCACCGAAGCCGGCCCCTGGGTGCTGGGCGAGCGGGTGATCGACACGGATTCGGAAGACGACGCTGGCCGCCAGAGCTTCCGATTCGAGGATCTGCAGCCACTGGCCTGAGGGCTGGCCACGGGGGCGTGCCCGTGAGACCATCGGCGCACTTGCTCCCATTCACGTCTTCCAGGTTCTCGACCAGATCAACGGCATTGTCTGGGGTCCGATCACGCTGTGGTTGATCGGCCTCACCGGCCTCTACCTGATGGTGGGTCTGGGCTTTATGACCCTGCGCCGTATCGGTTTCGGCTTCCGCCAGGCCATCGGCTCGATCGGCAACACCAAGGGCGAAGGCGATGTGAATGCCTTCGAGGGTCTCACCACCGCCCTTGCCGCCACGATCGGTACCGGCAACGTGGCCGGCGTTGCCAGTGCGATCGCGACCGGGGGCCCCGGGGCGGTGTTCTGGATGTGGTTGATCGCCCTGGTGGGGATGGCCACCAAATACGCCGAATCCGTGCTGGCGGTGCACTACCGCGAGGTCGATGCCCTCGGCGAACACGTGGGCGGGCCGATGTACTTCATCCGCAACGGTCTGGGTCCGCGCTGGGCCTGGCTGGGGGTGTTGTTCGCCATCTTCGGCACCCTGGCCGGCTTCGGCATCGGCAACAGTGTGCAGTCCCATGAGCTGGCCCTGGCCCTGCACAAGTCGATGGGGGTGCCGGAACTGGCCACCGGAATCGTGATGGGTGCCATCACCTTTCTGGTGCTGATCGGCGGTATCGAGCGGATCGGCAAGGTCACCGAGGTGGTGGTGCCCTTCATGGCGATCGTCTATGTGCTGGGCGGGATCGTGATCCTGGTGGGCAACTACGACCGCATCCCGATGGCCTTCGGGGTGATCTTTTCCGATGCCTTCACGGCTCAGTCGATGGCGGGTGGGGCCCTGGGGGTGATGATCCAGAAAGGCATTGCCCGTGGCATCTTCTCCAATGAAGCCGGCCTCGGAACGGCGCCGATTGCCCAGGCGGCCGCCAAGCCCGGTGATCCGGTGCTGCAGGGCAGTGTGGCCATGCTGGGCACCTTCATCGACACCATCGTGGTGTGCTCGATGACGGCCCTGGTGATCGTGATGAGCGGCGCCTACGAATCCGGTGAAACCGGTGTGGCCCTCACCATGAGTGCCTTCGACTGGGGCATGCCTGGCGGCATGTGGCTGGTGACCTTCGGCACGGTGTTCTTCACAGCAACCACAATCCTGGGCTGGGGCTACTACAGCGAACGCTGCCTTGAATTCCTGGTGGGAGTGCGGGGCATCAAGCCCTTCCGCTATCTCTGGGTCGTGGCGGTGGTGCTGGGCGCGATCAGCTCCCAGTCAGGTCCCAATGCCCTGGCCCGGGCCCAGACCACATCCATCGTGTGGACCATCGCCGATATCCTCAACGGCCTGATGGCGATCCCGAACCTGATCGGCTTGCTGCTGCTCTCGGGCACGGTGTTCGAGCTCACGCGCAGCTATAACTTCGATCCGGTGGTGGTCGACGACTCTGCAGACCAGGATTGAAGCGAAAGACCAGGATTAAGGGCACCTCGAAAAATTCCGATTCCCCACGGATGCACCGGGTGAGACTCATTGCCTGGCATGAGCGACCCCGATCCGGTGGTCCCAGCAAGGCCAATTTTTTGAGGTGCCCTTAAGGAACCCCTGAAATGGGTTTGTCTCAGCCAACTCCCTGTTTCAGGGGAGTTGGCTGGCAAGAGAGCGTTCAGCTGCCTTCAGGGATCGGGCTCACATCCTTGAGTTTGTCGTTGAGTTGCATCGCCATCGACTGCCGCCCAACCGCCAGCACTTTGAGCGTGTCTTCGTGCATGCGCAACTGGGCGTCAGCCACCTGCATGCCTCGCACCAGCTCCTTCACCTCCTGGGGAAGGGAGTTGAGGTCATAGCGGTTGCCCTCAAAGGTCAGCACAGGAGGTTGCTGGTTGGCGTCGGTCACTGGAAACCCATGTCTCAGGCCTCAGCTTAGGCAGGGGCGGCCGGGCGTTTGAAAATGAACATCAACAGCGGACCAACCTGGGCCGCCTCCACCAGTTCCCAGCGATCGCGTCCCAGCTGGTTGAGAAAGAATTGCAGCTGCTCAGCCGGATGCACGGGCTTGCGGGCGGCTGCCGTGTACTGATCGGGAAATTCCCGTTTGAGGAACTCCGGGCTGAGCGAACCACCGAGCTTGGCGCTGTCCTGCTTGGGATTCGGGCCCCCGGGTGGGTTGTTGTTGTCCACGTTGATGTGCAGCACCCGGTACTCCCAGCCCGGGGGAGCCACCGGCTTCTTCAGGGGATTCGGGGGCTGATTCCCTGCCTTGGCCGGATCTGTTGGCGAAGACGAGCCCTGCACCGGTGTCTGCGAAGGGTTGTGTTGCGGTTCGCTTGGCTGCGGCTCGGGCGGTTGCCACTGGTTGTTGGGTTGCGGCTCGGGATCCATGACGCTTCTGGCAAGCAGGGGATCGGCCCCGCACCGCCCCAGTTTGCCAAGACGGCCCAGCCTGAGCCCAGATGGCTGGTTCAGGCCTGATGGCTTCTTCAGCCCAGATTGCAGCGGCTTCAGCCCAGATGAATGAACTGGCGTTCGCAGAGTTCGCGGTAGCGGCCAGCGTGACCCATCAGCTCCGCGTGGCTGCCCTGCTCGACGATCCGGCCTCGGTCGAGCACCACGATCTTGTCGGCGTCCTGCACGGTGGCCAACCGGTGGGCGATCACCAGCACACTCCGCCCCGCCATCGCCTGCTCCAGGCCCTGCTGCACTGCGTCTTCCGCTTCGGCATCGAGGGCGCTGGTGGCCTCATCCAGCAGCAGCACCGCCGGATCGCCCAGCACCGCCCGGGCGATCGCCAGCCGTTGCAGCTGGCCGCCGGAGAAGTTGCTGCCCCGCTCTTCGATGCGGCTGTCGTAGCCGAGGGGCAAGGCCTCGATGAAACCGGCAGCGTTGGCGGTGCGGGCTGCGGCCTGGATCTGCACGAGGCTGGCCGGCCGGCCGAAGGCGATCGCTTCGGCCACGGTTCCGGAGAACACGCTGCTCTGCTGGGGCACCAGCGCCACGGCCTGGCGCAGCTCGCGGGCCCGCAGGTTCGCCAGGTTCTGGCCGTCCAGCAGCACCTGGCCCGTGGCGGCCACATTGAAACGCAGCAACAGCGAGAACAGGGTGCTCTTGCCGGCGCCCGAGGGTCCCACCAGGGCCACCACCTGGCCCGGTTCGACCTGCAGGTCGAGGTTGTGCAGCACGGTGCTGCCGCCTGGGTAGCCGAAGCTCACCTGGTCGAGCACCAGCTCACCGCGCACCTGGCCGAGGGGCTGGGCATCGGCATGATCCGGCGGTTCGGTGGGTTCGGCCTCGATCGCCCGCAGCCGCCGCAGCGAGGCCTGGCCCTGCTGGAATTCGTTGAAGTTGGTGGTCAGGTGCGAGATCGGATCGATCAGCATCAACAGGGCCGCCACGTAGCTGCTGAAGCCCTGGCTGTCGAGACCACCAGCCTGGATCCGGGCCGCGCCAATCAGCAGCACGGCCAGGATGCCGCCGGCTTCGAGAAAGCCGACCACCGGATGCTGCAGGGCCAGTAGTTTCAGAGTTCGATACTTGGCGCGGCGGTGCAGGTCGATCTCCCGATCGAAGCGTTGCTGCAGCCAGGGTTCGGCCGCGTAGGCGCGCACCAGGGGCAGCCCGCCGATCGCTTCCCCCAGCAGGGCCGCCAGCTCACTCACCTGCTTCTGGCTGCGCTCGGCGGCGGTCATCACCCGGGCGCCGAAGACGCTCACCAGCAACGCCACCACCGGAGCCAGCAGCAGGGTGGCCAGGGCCAGTGGCCAGTCGAGCCACACCATGTAGCCCAGCACCACCACCAGCTGCAGGGCACTGGGGGTGGTGTCCTGGATGGTTTTGTAAATCACTTCGCCGACGCGGTCGGCGTCTTCGGTGAGCCGGTAGGTGAGATCGCCGGCCGACAGCTTTTCGAGGGCACCGAAATCAAGCTGCTGCAGCCGCGAGAACAGGCGGCGACGCAGCTCCTGGCTCACCTGCAGGGCAGGTCCGGCCAGCAGTGTGTCCTGGCCGAACTGGGCGGCCTTCTGCACCAGGAAGACCGCCAGGGCCGCCAGGATCGACTCGAGCACGCGGCGGAAATCGCCGGCGCCGATCGCCGGGATCAGGCGGCCCGCTAGCCAGGCCAGCAGCGGCCAGCAGGCCACGTAGACCAGGGTGCAGAGCCCTCCTGCCAGCAGGCGCCGCCGGTGGGGCGCCAGCAGGGGCAGGAGACGCCGGAAGCCGGCCGGCGAGGGTGCGAACATCGGCGAACCTTATCAATCGTCTGTCGCGATCCGCCCCTGTTTCGATGAAGCTTGATCAATTCCTCAAATGGCAGGGGCTGGTGGGCACCGGCGGTGAGGCCAAGCTCCGCATCCAGCGCGGTGACGTGCGCGTCAATGGCGCCATCGAGACCAGGCGGGGCCGGCAGCTGGCCCTCGGCGATGCCGTGGAGATCGATGGGCAGGAGGTGCTGGTGGTGCCCGATCCCACCGCCAGATAGCGTTTGCCTCACTTCGCCGAGAGGACCTGCTGGTGCGTAAGGCCGTCATCGCTGGCAACTGGAAGATGCACATGACCTGCGCCGAGGCGCAGGCCTTTGCGGAGGTCTTCAGGCCCTCGGTGGAGGATCTGCCCGCCGATCGGGAGGTGGTACTGGCGCCACCCTTCACCGCCATCCCCACACTCAGTGCTGCCCTGGCCGGCTCCGGTGTGCAGATCGCGGCTCAGAACGTGCACTGGGAAGACAAGGGCGCTTACACCGGCATGGTGTCGGCGCCGATGCTGCTGGAGCATGGCGTGACCCACGCGATCGTGGGCCACAGCGAGCCGCGCAAGTACTACAGCGAGACCGACGAGCAGATCAACCTGCGCGCCCGTGCGGCCCAGGCGGCCGGCCTGATCCCGATCCTGTGCGTGGGCGAGAGCCTCGATCAGCGGGAGTCCAGCGAAACCGAGCGGGTGATCCATCGCCAGGTTGAGCAGGGCCTCGAGGGCATCGATCCGGAGCGGCTGATCGTGGCCTATGAACCGATCTGGGCAATCGGCACCGGCAAGACCTGCGCCGCCGATGAGGCCAACCGCATCTGTGGCCTGATCCGCGGCTGGGTGGGCTTCGATGGCGTGATCGTGCAGTACGGCGGTTCGGTGAACCCCGCCACGATCGACCAGTTGATGGCCCAGCCGGAGATCGACGGTGTGCTCGTGGGCGGCGCCTCGCTCGATCCCGAGGGATTCGGCCGCATTGCCAATTACCAGCCACCGGCATGAGCCTGCCGGCCTGGGGCGTGCGCACCCAGGTGATGGGGGTGCTGAACCTCACCCCCGATTCCTTCAGCGATGGGGGCTGCTTCAGCGCAGCTCCGGCCGCCCTGCGCCAGGCCCTGAAGCTGCAGGCCCAGGGCGCCGACCTGCTCGATCTCGGCGCCCAGAGCACCCGCCCCGGAGCTGTGGAGGTGGGTGCGGAGGTGGAACTGCAGCGGCTGATGCCCAGCCTGACCCTGATCCGGCAGGCGATGGCGGGACCAGACGCACCGCGACTCTCGATCGACACGTTTCATGCGGCAGTGGCCGAAGCGGCCCTGGAGGCCGGCGCCGACTGGATCAACGATGTCAGCGGCGGTCGGCGGGATCCGGCGATGTTGCCCCTGGTGGCGGCAGCGGGGTGTTCTTACGTGCTGATGCACAGCCGCGGCGACAGCCGCAGCATGGAGGCGCTGGCGACCTACGACGCCGTGGTTCCTGTCGTGCGCGAGGAGTTGCTGCGCGCCACGGAGCGGGCCCTGGCAGCGGGGGTGCAGGCCGATCAGATCCTCTGGGACCCCGGCCTGGGGTTCGCCAAGACCACGCTCCAGAATTTGGAGCTGCTTCGCGGCCTGCCCCAGCTGAAGGCCGAGGGGTTTCCGCTCTTGCTAGGTGCGTCTCGCAAGCGGTTCATTGGTGAGGTGCTGCAGGAACCACGCCCCCGCGCCCGCCTCTGGGGCACGGCAGCGGTGTGTGTGGCGGCGATTGCCGCGGGCGTCGATGTGCTGCGTGTGCACGACGTGGGACCGATCGTGCAGACGGCCCGCATGGCCGATGCCCTCTACCGCCCCGATCAGCCGTTGGCGGTGTAGTCGATCTGGCCCTTCTCGTTCACCTTGGCCATCGAGAAGAAGCGGGCGGTGGTTTCGGAGATGAAGCCCTTCTGGGCCAGCAGTTCGCCGATGCGGCCGCCTTCACGCTTCTGCACGGCCAGCGCCTCATCGAGCTGGCCCTGGCTGATGCAGCCCATCTCCACCAGCCTGTCGCCCAGCCGCTTCTCGTTGAACCCCTGCTCGTTCAACAGGGCCGGGTTGAGCAGCAGATCCAGCAGCTGGGGCGGCACCTGCAGGTTGAGGCGCAGGAATTCGCCGAAACGCTGGGTTTCGGAGAAGGGCCTGTAGTCATCGAGCATCTGCTCGAGCTCGTCGATGCTGAGAATGCCGGCCTGCACCAGCTTGTTGCCGAGGGTCTGGCGCTGGAAGCCGGCATCCTTCTGGGGATTGGCGGCGAGATCGCCTTCCACCAGCTGGGGTTTCGGGAAGAACTGGCTCACCCAGCTGTCCGTTTCCAGAAAGGAGAACAGCTCGGCTGGATTGATCGTGAGGGTTCCGAACTGTTGCTCCAGTAACTCCTCGAGGAACGCCACTTCGGTGGTGGGGCCGAGCACCTGAAACGGCAGGCGCTGATTGGCCCCATTGGCCACGAGCTCAAGTTGGACCTGATTGGAGCTGAGACGGAAGCGGTACATGGCAAACTTCAGGCTGACTGACTTCGATAGGGCTGCGTCGGCTCAGATCCCGAGCGGCCTCCCCTTACGGCGGCACCAACCTAGCCAGGGCAGGCTGTCTTGTTTTGAGACGTAACCGTGAATGACGCGATATTCCAGGTGGCTTTGCATCCGCCCCAGTTTTGGGAAGCTTGGCTACTGTTTCCGTTTAGCTTTGCCGTGTGGGACGTTCCATCCCCTCCGTTGAGATGGCGCAAACGTTGGTAGCCAGATCCCTTGGGCTGATCGGGTCTTGGTGGCGGTCGCTTGGGCAGTCGCTCAGCACGGCTGTGGATCTGGTTGAGGAGCTGATCAAGCACCGCTATTTCCAGTCGTTGCGCCAGCTGGATTGGAGCAGTTATCAGCTGGGCCCAATCCTGATCAGCTCAGTGCTGATCAACCTTCTGGAATTGGCGTCACCGCTCTATATCAATATTATCTACACCTCTGTTCTGCCTACCAGCTCCAGCTCGAGCTTGGTGGTGCTTACGGTGGGTGTTGTGTTGTTGATGCTTCTGTCGGGCTGGTTGAAAACGGTGCGTCTCACCCTCACCGGTGCGGATGGAGCACGGATCGAGCATGGCCGCAGGCTGATGGCGCTGAGCCACTTCTCCCAGATGCGTCTGGACGACTATCTGCACACACCGCCCTCGACCCACGCCGAGCGATTGAACAGCATCAACCTGCTGCGGGATGAGAGTTCGCTGCAGGCGTTGAACACCGTGATTGATCTGGTGTTCTCGCTGCTGTTCGTTCTTGTTCTTTTTCTGATTGCCGGCAGCGTGGGCTTCATCGCCGTGGCAGCGATTGTGATTTATATCTTGCGCTCCCTCTCCTTCGCTCGCCACTACGAAGAGATCTCCAAACGCAACGATACGCTCGAGCTGGATCGGCTCAATTATCAGAATCAATTGATGGACGCGATCGATCTGATCAAGTCCAACGGCCTTGGCCGCCAGTTTCTTGTTGGCAATGAGCAACGGCAGGAAGAGCTGGCTTGGCAGCGGATGCAGAACAACGAATTCAGCGGTCGCTACCAGGCGTTCGGTTCGCTGATGTCTCAGCTCACCATGGCCGCGATCATCACCTGGGGTGCTTTCCTGGTGATTCGCGGCGATCTCCTGTCTGGTGCTCTGGCGGCTGCTCTGTTGTTGGGTGGCAAGATCCTCTCTCCCTGGCAGCAGGCCATGGGTCTGTGGAACAGTTACCGGCGCCTGACCCATGCGCGCGAGGAATTCGACGTGCTGATGGCCACGCCCACGGAATCCGAAGGGGGCAGTGTGGAGCTGGGCTTTGAGGATTCGATCCGCATGGAGGTAGAGGGCCATGTCCTGGAACCTATCCCGATCGGGTCTGCGTCGCTGCTGAGGGATGGCAGTTTTGGTGCTGATGCCCGCCATCTGTTTCTGGCCTTGATTCAGGTGGAAACCTTTCTGAAGCTCTCGATCAACGCGATTCCAATCGCATCGTATCACCGCGATTCGTTACGTCGCAGCGTTGTGTACGTCGACCCCTCGATGGAGTTCTTCGAAGGAACGTTGTTGCAGAACATCACCAGTTTTCAACCCACTCGCTACCGAAGACGGGCTTTGTTCTGGTCCTATCTGATCGGCGTTGACGCCAAGGTTCGCTCCCTTCCCGATGGCTACAACACTTCGGTTGGAACCTCAGTTCCCAGTGGTCTCTCCAGTGATGCCCTGCAGCTGTTTCAACTGGTGCGTGCCTTGGCGACTGATCCAGTTGTCGTGATGATTGACCTCAGCGATTGCTCCTATGGCAAGGAGTTCATCGATGGCCTTGAGCGGGTGCTGAAGCGCACCAAGGGACGAACAACGGTGTTGCTCAGTGGCATTGGCAACGTGCTAGTGGCGATCACCGATCAGCAGATCCAACTGCCCATTCGTCTTCCGGAGGTGATCGCATGACCAGCCGCACCGTTCTGCTTCGTGATCTCACGCTCAGCCCGGAAGCGCCGATGGCCTTCTGCGTGCGCCTGCTGCTGCAGCAGCTGATGTGGACCGGCCGTCCAGAGGAGTTGTTTGAGCTGGTGGGTCGTGACCCACGCCAGATGGACCTGGTGGATGCTCGCAATCTTTTGCTGCGCCTGGGCTATGGCAGCCGCACTGAAATGGTGCAGGCCTGGAGCCAGCTGAATCCCCAGTTGCTGCCGGCCCTGTATCTGAGCCCGGAGAATGTCCCCTTTGTGATCTCACTCACCGCCAAGGGCGATCTGGTGGCAGGAAATGCCTATGGCCGTCGTCCTCTGGCGGAAGTGCCAGCGGCCGGTCAGCTGGTCTGGCTGCAGGATCGGGGCAGCACGGAACGGATCACCCTGCTGAAGCAGATTTTCTATCGCTTCACCAATCGCATCTGGATCCTCTATGCCATCAGCTTTGCCATCGCCCTGCTGGGGCTGACGTTGCCCTTCTACATGCGGGCGATCTACAACGTTTCCATTCCCAGTGAGAGCCTGATCTCCACCTTCTGGATCTTCCTGGGGGTGGTGGTGTTGTTTCTGCTCGACTGGACCCTGCGCCAGTGGCGGGCTTCGTTGTTGTCGCAGTTGTCGGGCCGGCTGGAGGCGCTGCTCGGCGTGAGCCTGGTGGAGAAGCTGTTCGGTCTGGATTATCGCCAGATCGAGTCGCTTGGCCGGGCTGGGCTGACCAGCCGCTTCAGAAACCTTGAGAGCCTGCTGAGCTATCTGCAGGGTCCCCTCGCGCTGGCCTGCCTGGATTTTCCCTTCATCACGATTTATCTGGCGGCAGTGGCGTTCGTCGCCGGTTGGCTGGTGATGGTGCCGATTGTGCTGATGGTGGTGAGTGGCTTGTTGGTTTGGCTGATGAGCCGCTATTACTCCGGTGCTGCCGCGCTCAACCTGGCCACCGGAACGAGCGTGACCCAGGCGCAGCTGGAGCTGGTCAACAGGTTTCTGGAGGTGAAACTGGCCAACGTGGAGTGGGTGTGGTTGCAGCGGTTGCGCGGGCTCTCGGCCCAGAGCAGCAGCTCGGCCCTCACGATCAACCGCCAGGTGGGCCGCCTGCAGGTGATCACCAGCAGCACGTCTCAACTGGCTGGGGTCCTCACTCTTGCGATCGGAGCCTTCATGGCGCTCAACGCCGCAACGGGTCCGATCCCTCTTGACAACTTAGTGGCTGCACAGTTCGGCAATCTGATCGCGGCCATGTTCTTTGTCTGGCGAATCTTTGGACCTTTCCAACAGTTGATGAGTGCGTTGCTGCGCTACGACACGATGCGTAATCAATATCTGCAGCTCGATCAATATCTCAAGATTCGATCCGCCTCTCAGCTTGGCGGATTTCAGAACACCACTACCCGGCTGCGTGGCTCAATCCTGCTCGACTCGGCGGCCTGTCGCCTGGGCACTGACAGCAAATTTGCGATCACCCGTGTGTCGCTGTCGATGTCAGCCGGTGAGATTCTCGCGGTGACTGGCAATGCGGGTTGTGGCAAAACCACGGTTCTTCGGGTGATTGATCAGCTCTATCCGCTGGTGAGTGGAACGCTTCTGTTTGATGGCAAGGATTACCGCCAGTTCGGCGTCGATGGGATCCAGCGCAACATTGCCTATCTCATGTCGGATGTACAGCTGTTGCCTGGCACGGTGCTATCGAATCTCACGGCGATGAATCCTGATGCCACCTTGACGGGGGTGCGCCGTGTCTGTGAACAGCTGCGCATCCTGGAGTTTCTGGAAAATCTTCCCGAAGGCCTGCAGACCGCTCTGACCGATGAGATTGTTTTTCAGCTGCCCAATGGAATCCGCAAGCTGCTGGCGCTGGCCCAGGCTGTGATCAAGGACACCCCGATTCTGCTGCTGGATGATCTGAGCCAGGGCCTGGCCCCTGCCCAGTTCGATGCCGTGCTCGATGTGCTGCCCAGCCTGCGGCGCTGCAGCCTCTCAGGCCAGGACCGCAGCGTGATTCTGGCCACCGATAACAAGCTGCTGCTGGAGAAGGCTGATCGTCTCTGCATTCTCGATAAGGGGGTCACGGTGTTCCAGGGCACGGCCGAGGAGCTCCGATCGCAGATGAAGCAGCCACAGCCGGCCACCTGATTCCGTTGTTGCCAACCTTCCATTTTCCGCTTCCACCCCTGCTTCCGCTCCACGCCTTTCCCTCCCCATGACCAACCTGCCCGCCTCAGCACCTGATCCTTCCTTGACCCTTCCACCTGCCGGAGGATTGGCCGCGAGCTTGCCAGGCAGTGAGTCGCCGGATGCGATCATGCTGGTAGGCCGCAATCGCCTCAGTCAGGCGCTTGAACTGGAGGAGAAACCTGATAATCGCTACCTGCGCTACACCCTCTATGGCCTGGGTGCCGCCGTGTTGATCTTCTTCCCCTGGGCAGCACTCACGCCGATCACGCAGGTGGTGAGTGCATCAGGTGAGGTGATCCCTGAGGGTGAGGTGTCTGTTGTTCAGCATCTCGAGGGTGGCATCGTCGAGCTGGTGAATGTGCGTGATGGCGATATGGTGAATAAGGGGCAGGTGATGCTGCAGCTGCGCCCCAATCTGGTTGAAAGTGAATACAAAGCCATTGAATAGCAGCTTCGTAATCTGATGCTGCAGCAGCGGCAGCTGCAGTCTGCAATCCGTGGCGAAGGCGCGTCCTCCCTGAACGGAGGCGGAGGCGACAAGGTCTCCCAGGCCCAGAGCGATCTGCTCGATAGCCGTCTTGAGAATCGTTCGGATCAGATCCGGCAGGTGACTGAAAAGATCAATGAGAAGCGGGAAGAGCTGCGCGGGCTCGACGCTCAGATTCAGCGCTATCACGTTGAACAGACCCTGCTTTTGGAGCAGCGCGACATGTATGCCAAGCTTGTTGCATCCGGTGCTGCCTCCCGGCTCAACTTGTTGCAGGTGGACAAGCAGGTGGCGGAATCCAACACCAAGATGGCCTCGTTGCTGGGCGCGCGAGCACAATCCACCAAGCTGCTGTTTCAAGCTCAGGCAGAACTCCGTAGCCTTAATTCCGGGATCCGTTTTGAGGAGCGTAGCCAGATTGCGGCCCTTGTGAATGAGGAGGCGGTTGTGACGCAGAACATCAAGAAGCTGCGGAACCAGCTGGATCGCACCAAGATCCGGGCACCAATCAGTGGGGAGGTGAATGATCTGCGCTTCAAGACCCCTGGTGGTGTTGTGGCGCCGGGTTCGGTGGTGTTGTCGTTGGTTCCCACTGCTTCCCCCAAGATTGTGGCAGCCCGGGTGCGCTCGGCTGATATTGGCTTTGTGAGCGAGGGGCAAGCAGTCAGCATCAAGCTGAAGCCCTACGATTCGAGCATCTATGGATCTGTACAAGGCAAGGTTCTGAATATCTCTCCCTCCACCGTGCAGGATCCGGACGATCGGCAGTACTACTACCAAACGACTATCTCCTTGGACAAGCAGTACGTCGGTTCCGCCGACAAGAAGTTCCCGATTCAGGTGGGCATGCCCGTGGTTGCGGACATCGAGGGTCCAAAGCGCAGTGTGCTTCGCTACATCTTCCAGCCCTTCACCCGCACGTTGAATTCGGCCATGCGTGAGTCTCGCTGATCCCGCTTCTCAGCATTTTCTCAGCCGAGTCGAATCGGCTTGCAACAACAGGCTTTTGACGACTTTCCCTGCTTGAGAACAGCTGTTTTGGGCCGGATCCATCCCATTTTACTGCTGTTTGAATCCTCCGCCTGCTGCTGGAGCACCGGTGCTGCTCTTAAAGTTTAATCATTCTCCCTGCATCGACCGATGTCCGCCGAGGAGTCCGTACCGCTCAGCAGCGAGGACTGCCCCGTTGGCGGCAGTGCGCCTGTTCTCGCGCTGGATACTCTGGTAGCCACTTACTTGGAAGGGCTCGGACAAGGCGTCTCTGATCCTGTTGAGACGGTGAACCTCGGCCCAGGCTTGGGAACCGCAGAACTGGCCTATGGCCTCGACCAGACCGTGAGTGCCTATCTCGAGGACCAGGGGTTGCCGGTGGAGCACTTCCAGGAGATCCAGCAGGATCTGCTCAATGCCCTGGCCGATACCTTGCAGGAACGGGGTTTGGCGGATCACGACAGCATCGCTTACGACGATTTCGGTAATGCCGATGGTGCTGCCGTGCTAGGGGCCTTGGACGGCCATCTGCACGCCTTGCTCGAGACGCCCTTGCATCCCGAGCCCCTGCTGGAGTTCGACGCTTCGGTGGGCCACGAGATCCAGGGGTTCGACTACTGATTCTCTACAGCTTTTGGCTGGCTGAAGAGTTGCATCAAGCCTTCATCCTGCTGGATTCTCAGCGTCTTCTCAGGTCTGCAGATCCCTTGTGCTGCAAGCGATCCAGGGTGCTTGCGCAGTACTGATCCCTGGTGGCCTCAGGAATCGCCCGGATCACGGTGAACCGGCCTGTTGCTTTGCAGCCAACGCCTCTACGGTTCCCATATGAAGCGCCAGTGGGCACCGTTCGGTGCTGCGCTGGTGCGCTTGCCCCCTTGCTCAGACGGTCATGCCCGACGACATCACTGGAACCAATCCGGTTGAAACCACTGAGTCGACCGGTGCTGACGCCGCGGCAAGCCAGTCGGGCGTGATCGAACGGGACGCGGCTTCGGGTGCCACCTTCGATCCGAACTACCTGGCCGGTGGCTCGGGCGATCCCGATCCGGGTGCCACGGCGGAGCCAACTGACACCTTCAACAACACCACCGAGCAGGTCGTTCAGCAGGGCCCGGGCGACGTGGGCGCCACGCAGCAGGCAACGGATGGAGGTGGGAGCGAGGATCCGAGCTCGGATGCGGGTGGTGGAGGTGGCGATACGCCAGTCATTGGGGGTGTTACACCCTTTCAACAAGCCACGACCAGTTTTGTCGGTTCGGATCCTTCGGGAGCGAACATCGCCCCGACTCCGACTCCTGGTACTGCTCCCACCCCGACAGCGACCGAAACGCCAGAGCCGGCGCCATCGCCCACACCTCAGCCGACACCTTCACCAACGCCTGAGGTTCCACCGACTCCGGCACCCACTCCGCCGACACCCACTCCCGACCAGACTCCCACACCCACGCCTGAGCCGGCTCCAACGCCAGCACCTACTCCTACGCCTGGGCCGACTCCATCGCCCACGTCGACAAACCCCCCGCCAACCGTCACGGTGGATCTGGAGGTGACTCCAGGCGAAGAAAGCCTGAGTGGTACCACCAGCCCCGACGCCGTCAGCGTGGTGGTGGTGATCACGGGCAGTGATGGCAGCACGATCACGATCCCGGCGGATAAGGTAACGATCAATCCGGATGGGACCTGGACAGCAGATCTGGGTGGTCAGACCTTTGATCAGGAAGTTGATTACACCGCCGAAGCAGTTGCTACGGATGCAGAAGGCCTGACTGGAACAGGTAATACCGACGATACGTATAACCTGCCGCCGACAGTAACGGTCGATCTGGAAGTGGATCCAGGTGCCGAAAGCCTCAGTGGTACCACCAGCCCCGACGCGGTCAGCGTCAGTGTGGTGATCACGGGCAGTGATGGCAGCACGATCACGATCCCTGCCGATCAGGTCACGATCAATCCAGATGGCACCTGGACTGCCGATCTGGGTGGTCAGACCTTTGATCAGGAAGTTGATTAC
>NZ_JAHLYT010000057.1 GCF_025128095.1 Synechococcus sp. CS-1328
CAGCGCAGCGGTGGATCGCCTGCTGGCCGGCTGCCCGCTGAGCCCCCACCAACGCGATGCCCTGGTGAGCTTCTGCTTCAACGTGGGGGCCGGTGCCCTGGAGTGCTCCACCCTGCGGCGGCGCCTGCGGGCTGGAGAGGCAGCAGCCTCTGTGATCGCCGAGGAGCTGCCCCGTTGGTGCAAGGGGCCCGCGGGCGAAGTGGAGGGGCTGATCCGGCGCCGGGAGGCGGAGGTGCAGCACGCGCTCAGCTTCGCGGATGGGGCACCAGAGCCGCAACCGCACTCACAGGCAGAGGCATCGACACCGATCCAGCTCCTGCAGGCGGTGGCTCACTTCCGGGATCTGCCGCATCAACGCCAGGCCTGGGCGCAGCTGCAGGTGCTCCTCACCCCAGAGCAGCTGCAGGTCTTTGCCACGGCCTACCGCCAGGGTTCTGCACAGCCGCCGCAGACAACAGTCCCGCCCCTGGCCACAAAGGCCGCGCCAGATGCCCTGCTCCAGCTGGCGGTGCCTTACCTGAGTCAGAACGACAGCGTCACCGGCCAGGGACCGCGCATGTGCTTTTCCTCCAGCTGCGCCATGGCGGTCGCCTTTCTGCGGCCCGGCTGCCTCAGCGGCCCCGGCCAGATCGACGACCAGTACCTGGCCCTGGTGCGCCGCCATGGCGACACCACCGATGCCGATGCCCAGGTGCGGGCCCTGGCCGATCTGGGCCTGCGCGCCCGACTCCGGCAGGACGGCCGCCTCGAGGATCTGGTGGCCCAGCTGCAGCGCGGCATCCCGGCCCCGGTGGGCTGGCTGCACAAAGGGTCGGTCACGGCCCCTGGCGGCGGCGGGCACTGGAGCCTGGTGATCGGCTGGGATCCAGAGCGCCGGCAGCTGCTGTTCCACGACCCCAACGGCGAGGCCGACCTGGTCAACGGTGGTTACGTCACCACCGCCATCGGCAGCGGTAAGAGCCTGCGCTACTCCGAGCGCAACTGGGGTCGGCGCTGGATGGTGGAAGGCCCCCGCAGCGGCTGGTGGCTGGAGCTGCTCGGCGACGGATGAAACGAGCAGGGCTGATCCGGCAGCACGGAACCGACCGACACCACTCGCACTGCGCCGATCAACCCCTCGGCCACCCAGCGCAGCGACCAGCCAGGACCAGCCGTGCTAGTACGGATGTACGCATTGCTTTGGGGGTATGGGTGTCCGTCTGCGTCGTTCCGCGCTGGAAGAAAGCGGATCCTTGGAGCAACCGATCGAGGAGTGGCCGTACCTCGATCAGGAGGTGTTGGTGCCCGCCCGCAGCCGCAAGGTCTGCATGACCTGCCACTGGTTCAGGCACCACGCCGGCCCCAACTGCATCCCGCTGCTCACCTGCCAGCTGCACCAGGGCCTGATCGCCCAGGGCGAGCACCTCACCAGCCGCTGCCAGGGCTGGACCGATGACATGACCCGCCAGCGGGGCTGGACACCGGAGGTGGCATGAGCCGCCGGCGACCGGTCGTGGGCGTGATGGGTGCGGGGGAGAGTGCCTCTGCAGAAGCCATGCGGCTGGCTGAGCAACTTGGCGCGGCCATCAGTGCCATGGGGTGGGTGTTGCTCACCGGTGGCCGGCCGGCGGGAGTGATGGCTGCAGCCAGCCGCGGCGCTGCGCGGGTGGAGGGGCACCTGGTGGTGGGGGTATTGCCCGATGAAGGGAACGGTGACGACAGGCAGAGCACGTCCGAACTGGATCTGGCACTGTTCACCGGAATGGGGAAGGCCCGCAATGTGATCAACGTGCTCAGCGCCGATGTGGTGGTGGTCTGCGGGGGAGGCGGCCCCTGCACAGCATCAGAAGCCGCCCATGCACTCAACGGCGGCAGGCCACTGATCCTGTTGGCGGTGCCGGCGCTGTGGTGTGAGTTCTTCTGCTCCTTCGGCGAGGGGGTACAGAGCGCGAGCGACGTGCAGGAGTGCTGCCGGTTGATCGAGGCCAGACTATCTGTGGCATGAGTCGGCCATCACCTCGTGTTGCCGAGGCAAGCCACGATGGTCCTCCCCTCGAGGATCTTGCCGTACTCCTCCAGAAGCGCCGAAATGGTCTGCAGGAGATGGCTCAGATCCATCGGAGGGTAAGGGATTAGGGGATCCTAGGAAAGGAAACGGAGCGATTAAAGCAACCCTGTTCCGGCAAGACTGGAGTGAAACACGGATAGTGATCCGGACCTGAGGAGAGCTTCTCCAGCGATCAGTCTTGGCCACAAAGATACTATGCCCCTTGGTACAGAGTTGTCTGTCGTGTTTGGCAGGTAGTAACCGAAAAGTTTCAGTTCACAAATGCACTCTCACATCGGTGAGGGTACGCGGAGACTTCATGAACTGGCTGATACGGCCATTGTTCGCACCGCTGGGATGGGGAAGCACAAATACTTCCACATGATTGGGAAGATCGCCCCGCTCCAGGTGAGCTCTGGCGCTCGCCAGTGCGGCCTGACCATCGCCGAGGAAGATGGCCGCCCTGAGATTTGGTGTCAGGGTCGTCAGTTCGCGTAGATGGTTTCCGGCCCGTTCGATCAGCCAGGGGGTCTTGACGTACTCGCTGCCGATTCTGTAATTCTTGCCTGCACGGAAGATCGGAAAGACCAGCCGAGAAGTGAGGCTCACAGCCTCGCATTCCGAGAGACAGTCTAGGCCAAGATGTAGCAGCAGACTACAGTGGGAAGCCTGTGCATCGAGCTGTGTCCACAGCCCTGAGAAGGCTGCCTGCTTCTGACACCGGATGAGCCTCTGCAGGGATGGCATGGCCTCGGATGCTTGGGAGAGTTCCCTCCATGCCTTATCAGCCTGGGAACGACCAGGTGTATAGCCGATCAGCAGAATGCCGGCATGGGGATGGAACAGCTCGAATCCAGGGGCGTAGTACTCATGGAATCGCCCGCAGGGTGATGAACTTATCTGAGCATCCTCCACAGTGTTGACGCCTTGCATCTGGAAGTGGTTCAGCAACTCACGGCGGCTGGGAAGCACGGCATAGATGTGCTGAGGATCAGCCACGGGCCCTTCCGTTCGGCTCTTGTCGCTGCTCCATGGGGGTAATTTGCGTTGCATCAGCGTGGCCACCCAGAGTTTGTGCGCTCCATCGTCCATTGACGAGCTGGGTGGAGAGGTAAAAGTTAAGGCCCATCGGCCTGCGGATGGCTATGGCTGGCAACGAAGTCAACCACAGCCCCCTCTGGGATGCGGGCTACGACGCCGTGATGGTCACCGACACCTCCTTCCCACGCAACCGTCATTCCCACAGGGTGAGCGACACGATCGACACGCTGGATCTGCCCTTTCTGGCGGCTGTCACCGAGGGACTGAAGGCTGGGCTGGGGGCGCCCTGAGCAAGGGGTTTCCATAGGGCAGGGAGTTGAGCTGGGCAAGAAGCCCGCAAGCTCTTGGGGGAGTAGCCAGTCCGGCAGATTGCCTCAATGATAATAAAAGTGCGAATGCGGCTAAAGAATAAGGAATCTTTTTTGATCCATCTGGCTGCACTACGGTGCACAGCGATTGCGGATAGACATGAAGTGATACACTTGCCTAGTCACGATAGAGTACTTAATGAACTCTGCCATGTACTGGGACGATATTCGGGGCCATTCAATCTGCAGCTTGAGTGGCAGTTTGTTGGATGTTAAGATTGTGGAATCTCATCTCTAAAGCTTCTTTCTCGTACGGACTGGAATAGAACCATGGCACGCTACTCGGAACACGACACCAGCAAAATCTACGAAGCGTCACAGTACTTCCGCGAAAATTGTCTGCTGCGCGACGGCTCTCTTGTATTTGAAGGCGCGTCACTTTGGCAAGCCGAGTTGCTGGGCCGCATCCATCAAGCATTTGTAGAGGCCCCCGACGAAGGAGATCGATCATTTATCGACAAACTTCGAGATCAAGTCAAGCCGGCTGGTCAGGAAGTAGTTCGCCTTGCAGGGGAGCTGCTTTGTGTGTACTTCTTGTTCCCTTCGAGCGTCAGTGGTTTCCGAAAACGGGAAGTTGTCAATGAAGTGTTTGGTTGGGTTGGGGACAGTCTTCCTGAGAGCAGTCTTGTTTCCCAGGCATTTCAGCTTGGCATCGGTAGCGGCGGCCAGGGCTACAACACCCGTCGCCCATTTGAAATCGCATTCCTTATCAAGTTCGCCATTGCCTGGAAGAAGCTCACCCCGGACGAGCAGCAGGTGACATTGAATGATCCGTGGAGCTTCCAATCGCTTGTCGATGGCATCGAGGATGCAGAGTCAAAGCAACTCCGGCACATGTTGCTCCACCTGCTTTTCCCCGACGTCTTCGAGCGCATCGCGAGTGGAAACCATAAGCGCCGAGTGATCGCTGCGTTCTCCGAACTCATCACAGAGGAATCGGATAATGAAGACAAGGATCTCTTGACAATCCGGCGAGAACTTGAAATATTGCTTCCGAATCAAGATCTTGACTTTTATTGGGCACCGCTGGCAGCCGCGTGGTACGACAACACCGACGCCGGCCCAGCGGAGGGAGCACCACTCGAGCTCATCCTGCATAAGAAACAGATCGTGCTGTTTGGGCCGCCAGGGACTGGAAAGACGTTCCGCGCCAAACGGCTGGCTGAAAGGGTCATCCGTTCAGGAGCGCTTGCAAAAATGGGGCCTGCGCGATACTTTCAGTCGCAGCCAGAGATCGAGGCAGCCATCAAGAAGAACGTACACCGGTTGCAGCTTCACCCCTCCTACAGTTACGAGGATTTCGTGCGCGGCCTGCACATCTCGGACACCGGTGCAACTGAGTATCGTGCTGGTTACCTTCCCCGGTTGATCGAGGACATCGAGAGGCAACCTAGAGAAGATCGCTTGCCGCATGTACTGATCCTCGACGAGATGAACCGCACCGACTTGAGTCGGATGCTGGGCGAATGCTTCTCGTTATTAGAGGATCGAAACCAGACGATCGAATTGCCAGCTCGCAACGGGAATGGAGAAACCCTCATGTTGCGGATTCCCGATGATTTGTTTGTGATTGGGACGATGAACCTGATCGACCAGTCCATTGAACAGATCGACTTTGCATTGCGTCGCCGCTTCCTGTGGCTGTTGTGTCCTTTTGATTCCGATGCTCTAGTGGGTGCAGCCGAAGCAAGGTGGAATGACCTCAAGTGCGGCCTTGCGTGGGATCGGGTTGAAGCTGATTTTCGGAGACTTGCAGCTGCGGCCGCAGACTTGAATCGAGAGGTTCACAACAGCCCCCTGTTGGGTTCGCAGTATGAAATCGGACACACCTACTTACTCGATGTGGTCGTGTTCCTTCGGAGTTTCCTTGGCCCGCATCCGACACGCAAGCAGAACTACCTGTGGAACAAGAAAGGCGATGCGCTTGATCCGGTAACTGAGGTCTGGAATCTGTCCCTACGTCCGCTCTTGGAACAGTACTTGTCCGGACTCGATGCCAACTCGCGCAATGCCGAACTGGAAAGGCTGGCCAAGGTGCTTCTCAAGCCTAGGGTAGTTGAGTGAAACTAATCGCCAAGGATTGCTCCCCGCTGAACCCGCAGCCGACGACTGCACAAGCTGATTGGCTACGCAAGGTGGCAGCGAGTATTCGCACCGGTGAATTTGTTATCTCGATCTCTGGCGACCGAGATGCTGACGAACCCATTGTTTACTGCTCGTGGGATGGCACGTGGTGGGCTGGCCGGTACGTAGGCTCCCTCTCATTTAAAGGACACAGCCTGACGATCGAACCTCGCTTCGGCCTGGCAACATTGAGAAAATGGCTGTCAGAGGCAACCTCACTTGTATTGATTGAGTCGCCAGGGCGGTTGCGCCAAGACGAGTCCTTCATTGTGCAGCTGTTGGCAGCAGTCTGGGCGCACGGCTTTGTCGAGGCCGCACGGCATGGACTGCCAGCTCTTCGTCAAGATGTCGCGACCAAGGATTCGACAATCCGTGGGCGACTTGATGTTGCTGCCTCGATTCAATTGATTGCGTCAAAAGGCAGGGAAGTTGTATCCATTCGATCAGAGCGTTCGTTGGATCACGCAGCATCTGATGCCATTATTGCCGCTTATGGCGTTCTGCGTCGGTGGCTTGGAGTTCCTGACGATCAGTGGATGCCCGCGCGTGGAAAGGAACTGATCCCACACTTGATGGCTGTCACAGGACCACGTCCACGCGTGCCTACAAAGGCTGAACTTGATCGCATTCGCTATACACCCATAACCGCTAGATTTGCACCGATTGCTGAATTATCCCGCCAAATCGCAAATCAACGGGGACTTGCTGCCGATCTGGATGCCGGCGGCGAAACGAATGGCGTTCTAATGGATGTTGCTGAACTCTGGGAGATGTATGTACTGAGTATTCTCCGGAAAGCTGCGACTCCGTTGGCTGTTAAGCATGGCACGCGGGAGAAGGATGCATCCAAGAAGCTCCTCAGTAGTGACGTCGACGGGCAGGGTCTCGGCACTCTGATTCCTGACGCCATCCTCTACGAAGGCTGCGAAGTTCAAGTTGTGGCTGATGCGAAGTACAAGCGCCTACACAGGTCTTCGTATTCGCCGAACGGACCCCAGCGAGAGGATCTATACCAAATGGCGGCATACTTGGCTCGATTCACCCCTTCGGTCGGCAGTGTGGCATGGGGCCTTCTGGCCTACCCTGTCGACCCATCTCAGCAAGATGTTGCCCCAGCAGAGAAACTCAGCCCTTGGAGTCTTGATCACGGGAGGAAGGTTATTTTTACATCACTGCCTCATGACGCGGATGTTGCGACACAGAAACTACGGATTCTTATTACGCAGATGACATCTGAACAATCCATCTTGTCTGCTTGAACCTGTATTTAGCCAGGAAGCGCGATGCTCGGAGTGAAGTCTTGAACACGGTTTGACAGGTTCATGTATCTCCTCCATGTTCGCGAAATGTTTCTGGCTAAAACCCCCTCCGGGTCGCCGTTCACCACCTCACTGAGCAGTCTAGAAACTCTGAATGAGCCTCCGAGCTATAGAAGGCAGGGGGGGGGGCACTGCCCCCC
>NZ_JAHLYT010000058.1 GCF_025128095.1 Synechococcus sp. CS-1328
GATGCGGGCGTGCTCGCGGAAGGCCTTGCGTTCGATCCGGTTCGTGTCTGCCAGCGCCTGGCGGCTCTTGGCCAGCCGCACGTTGAACTGCAGCAGTTCGCGATCCGGCTCGACCGCCTGCAGGTGCGGTCGACGGCGGGGTCGCCGTTGGGAGAAACCCATGGAGTGCTTCAGGGGATGAAGGCTACCGGGGGTGTCCCTGTGGGGTCTGGTGGGAGTGGATGGCGACCGGCACCGACGCGCGGAAGCCAGGGCTCAGCGGGCCACTGCCTTACAGGCTTTGTTGCAGCGTCCTGACGGCTGGTTCATTCCTCAAAGGTGATCGGTGTGTCGAGGTCATCGCAGAAATCGAACTGGACTGGATCAGCTGTTGAGCCGTCGGCAAAGGAGGCGCGGATGTATTGCGCGCAGTCCTGGTTGTCGGTGGATTTGGCCCACTCAATCTTCACGGTTGATCCCGGCTTGATGCCACCACCCAGCTGGAAAGAGCCCCAGGAGCCATTCTTCTCCTTGGCTTCCAGTCGTGTGATCGTCGAGCTGGTGTTGTTCTCGACGTAGAAATACCAATCGCCAGCCATCGCCTGACCACCGGCCAACACCAGGGCGGCCAGGGCCGTGGTTGTGGTCACTGTCTGCATCAGAAATTTCTGCATCTGAACTGTCTGCATCAGAACTCGGGACAACGGTGGTCGGCAGGCTGGCAACTGGGCTGGCAGGCCCGCGGCCACTTTGGCGGCGGTCGCCGCAGATGTCTGTTCTGGACGTTGCTGAATCAACAGGTGGGGAGATCGTCGTGACCGACCGCACACAGGCAGCGCCTTCCGCTTCTGTCCCGCAGGTGCACCCGCTGCCTCAGTTGTGCAGCTCCTCCTCCAGAGGCACCGGCCGCTGGCCGCAGGCGCGGCGGCATTCGAGCCACAGCTCCAGTTCCACCCCCAGGTGGCGGGCGATCTCGGCATCGCTCCAGCCCAGGGCCAGGGGTTTGCGGGCCTTGATCCACAGCTCCCGCAGGCGGTGGCTGATGCGCACCAGGAAGCCCGTATCGCGCAGGTGGTGCAGCAGTTCGCCCCGCACCTTGGCCACCAGATAACTGGAGGGGCGATGACCCCGGCCGGGGTCGTAGCCGATCGCCCCCTTGCAGAGGCCCTCGTAGGCCGGACCGATCAGCTCATCAACGCCCATCCGCCAGCGCCGGCCAAAGCGCCTGGCCTGCTGGTGCGCCAGGCCGAGGTGCTCGCACGCGAACGCCCGCTGGGCACTACTCATGCGCTGCCGCGCTGCCGCTTTCATCCGTTCAGTTCATGGGCGGGAGGCTACCGACGGCGGTAGTGGTGGCTGGCAAGGGGATGGCGGCCAGTAGCAGCGCCCGCAGGGGTGTGGGCTGCACCAGTTGCAGGAGCAGCGCCAGCAGGGCGCCGGCCAGAACGCCATGGCGGGCGCTGTGCCGCCGGGCGGGAGCTCGGCGTGGCTGCCGCAGCGGGCGCTGAACAGGAACGATCGATGGGGGAAGAGGCAGGGGCATCGCGGCCGGATGGGGGCCATGGAGGGTTCCGGTGTGGCGCTGCAGCGGTTCCTGACACGAAAGAAAGTGGAAGAAAATCTGTAGTTCTGGCCCTTTGGTGGCCTGTTGCCGTACCGATCGCGCCAGTTGCTGAGTGGGTTCCTGTTCCCGGTCCCCGCGCCAATGCCACACCTGTGGCCGTCCCCCGCCACAACCGTGGGCAGCGCTGGGCTGGGCTGCGGGGCGAGAACCGTTGCAGAGCTTCCTCTCTGCCATGTCCACCCAACTGCTGCTCACCCACCACCACCGCGAGGCGATGACGAACGCCTGCGATCGGGGCTTCTGGATGCCCCTGCCGATCCCTGCCGACCAGAGCGATGCCGTCGGTTTCCTCACGGCGTTGAGCCCCGGTGCCACCGCCATCCGGGCCATTGCCGAGGTGACCGGCTGTGAGCCCTGGCGGGAACCTGACGGCAGTGAGCAGGGGTTGCTGTTCCTCGGGCGGATGATTCCCCTGCTGCGGCCGATCCCGCTGGGGGATCTCGATCTGCTGGCCGGCTGGTTGCCCAGCCAGCGCGATCAGCTGCAACTGCTGCCCCTGCAAGCCCTGCTGCGGGCGGAGCGCCTCAGCGACCTGCTCAGTGGTTCGGCCGCCAGTTGCCCGTTGACCTCCATGCCGGCAGCGGCACGCCGTCGGGCGGCGGCAATGCGGCGCCGAGGTCGGGCCGCCTGATCACCCCATGGTCCAGGCCCCAGGCGATCAGGCCCCGTTGATTGGGCACGCCCACCTTGCGGTAGAGCTGGCTGAGCCGGTGGCGCACCGTATCGCTGCGCAGTTGCTGCAGGACCGCGATCTGGCGGCTGGTGTACCCGCGGGCCACGGCCACGATCAACTCCTGCTCGCGGCCGGTCAGCTGCACCGCCCGCCCCTCGGCGCCCAGCACCGCCGAGGGGGTGCGCAGCCGCTCGCGGAACAGCGGATCCAGGCAGCTCTGGCCCCGGAGCACCATCAGGATCGTCTGCAGCAAGGCGCCCTCTCTGCCGGCCGCCCGGCTGCAGATCCCATCCATCCCGCAGCGCCAGAGGCTCTCGAGTCGCTCCTGGGGCACATCCGCCGCCAGGCAGACCACAACCCGGCAGCGCTCCGGGCCGAGCAGGGAGCGCAACTGGGCGATCAGGTCATCGGCGCCACCATCGGCGCATTGGTCATCACAGAGCAGCAGCAATCGACCCTGCTGTGGTAGGGGCAGTGTGAGGAACTCTGCGATCGAGCGGGCTATCAGCGTGCAGCGCTCCAGCAGCAGAGCCGAGGCGGTGAGCCACATC
The DNA here is from genome assembly GCF_025128095.1 of Synechococcus sp. CS-1328. GTDB lineage: Bacteria > Cyanobacteriota > Cyanobacteriia > PCC-6307 > Cyanobiaceae > CBW1002. The sequence goes on from NZ_JAHLYT010000058.1 coordinate 2,828, forward strand.
CGATCCGGGCTGCAGATGGCCAGGGTCCAGCCCTCCGATGCAGCCGCGATTGACCGCAGCAGCGGCTGGATCGTGGCGCGGATGTCGTCGCAGAGCATGGTGCACGGCCCGGAACGGGGCAGACCGGCAGGTGCCGTTCCCCAGTCCCTCTTTTAGGGGAGTGTGGGGATAGCGCTGCATTCCGCAGTCTCCTGAAACATGGTTGGACAAACCGAGGCCAGTCGACGGTCTTGTCGTAGCTCGGCCACACCGGATTGGCCTCGGTTCAACGTCAGGGCTTCCGGATCAATCCCCGCGGGTGGTGCCCCTGCTTGGCCGCCTGGCGCAGATGGCTGAGGGCCTGTTGCTCCAGCTCCTGCCGTTCGGATTCCTCAATCCTCAGGGCACGGCGCAGCTGGGCGGGGGACAGCGGCGGCCGGCGCAGATACCTGGCCCGGATCAGCCTCTGCTCTCTTGGCGGCAGGCACTCCATCAACTGGGGCAGGGCGTTGCGCTGCGGATCGCTGGGTTCTCCCTGCTGCTCGGCTGCGGCCCGCAGCGAGGCCTGCTCCAGCCGTCCACCAGCCGGGGCCGTGTCGTCGTCCCCATCGCCCTCCAGCGCGCCGGTGCGGGTGAGCTCCCACTGCCGGATCAGCTCCACCAGGGCGGCCTCGCTCACGGCGGCGCCATTGAGGCGGCACTGGCTGGCCAGCCAGGCCAGGCTCGGCCGCCGGCCCGTGCTGGCCTGGTGCTCCTGGCTGAGGCGCTGGGCTTTGAGCACCACGGCGGCCTTCTCGGCCGGGAAGCGGATCGTGCGTCCCTGGCGCTGCTGCAGCTCCGAGAAACCACGCCGCACCCAGAAGCTGGCGTAGGTGGAGAAGCGATAACCGCGAGCCGGATCGAACTTCTCGGCAGCCCGCAGCAGGTTCAGGGCTGCCTCCTGGAAAGCATCGGCGGTGCCCTCATCGGTGGCCGGCAGGCTGTGGCGATGGCGGCTCCAGGTGTGGGCGACCAGGAGCAGGTTGTGACGCACCAGGCAATCGCGGGCGCGCAGGGCGCTGCGGCGGATGGCGGCTGGTGCCTGGCTGGGGCCACCGGGATGGTTCTGCCAGCGCTGGATGCGCCGCGACAGTTCGATCACGGTGCGTTCGGCGAGGGGTTGATGGCGACTGCTGCTGGTGAGCCAGTCGCGTACGGAGGGGGCGGTGGAGGGATGGGGCAGGTGCATGCAGCCGGAGACGAGCAGGAGACCGTCAGGTGGTGACGATCCCTGCGAGTTTTCCCCGACGCGGACAAACACGCAGCGGAGCAGTCCGGACGGGGCCACCTTGAATCAAGCCACCCTGGATCGGGCCTGTGCCGAACAACCTGACTCGGATCGGCTGAGGCTGGTGAATCGCCAGGTGGACGCAGAAAGCCCCAACCCCCTCACCCAGATCGCCCTAGGGGTTGGGGCAGATCGGCCTCACCGGATAGGGCAATTGGACCTTTCGATGGGGGCGTACTGACCCACCATCTATATCTCCAAAAGATTGCAGAAGAAAAACAAGAACAACAGCCAGAGCCGCAGAGCCGCATGAGGCAGAAGAGAGCGAGGAGTCCAAGACAGGGCGACCCCCGATAGCCTCCGCCGTCACGACAGGAGCAGGTCCTCCTGGCCGCCATGCGCTTCTACGCGGTTCGCACCGATGCAATCCAGCAGACCCACCGGGCGTTGCAGCAGATGGAGCAGCGCCGTAGGGGATCGAGTCGACCCAGTCGCGCCCTGCGGGTCGCCCAGCTGTACGGGCACCTGCAGTGCCGCGCCAAGGGTGGCTGCGAGGTGCAGCTCGGTCTGAGGGAGCTGGCAACCTCCTGGCATCTGCAGCCCCGTGAACTGCGGGCCGACCTGCAGGACCTGGAGGCGATCGGCTGGCTGACCTACCGCAGTGGTCCGGCTGGCATGCGGATCCAGCTGGCAGAGCCCGCCATGGAGGGTTCGGCCCCGGCGGTGCCTGAGCGCACGGGGCTTTCTGCTGAGACCCCCCGGGTGGAGGCGCCGAAACCCTCAGCTTCCGGTGAACCGGACTCGCCGGACGAGAGCCTGATCGCCCAGTTCGCCGCCGTCTACAACCGCCACCGGCCCGGGAGCTGGCCGGCCTACAGCCCGCGCGGCAGTGCGCTCACGGTTCGATTGCGCCGGGCGATCGCCCACGCCGGCAGCGCCGAGGCGTTCTGGCGTTGCCTGGAGCAGGCCCTGAGCGGGATGCCGCCCTTCTGGCGCAGAACCTACCCGCAGGGCCGCAGCGGCGCCCAATGTGCGGCGGGGCTGTTCTGCGTGGACCGCCACTGCGCCGGCCTGGGGGTGGAGTTCTGGCACGTCTTTGCCTGGGCCCAGGCCAGTGGGGTCGGGGTCGCTTCTGCCGCCAACGGCTCTGGCAACCCAGGTGATGCAGCCCTGCCGCAGGCCGAGCACGACTTCGCCCGGGCCAATCGGCTGCTGCTCTGGGACGGCCACCTCTGGAGGGGCCAGGGCGTGGAAGCGCTCAAGCTGGAGCGCAGCGAGAAGCGGCGCCTGGCCGAGCTGCTGGAGGCCGCCGGCCAGGGCATTCCCGGTGCGGCGGCCGAGCAGTACGCCGGCCCTGCGGAGGCCTGAGCGATGGACACGGGAACCATGGCTGAGACGGTGCCCGGTGGCTTTGATCCGGCGCTGCTGGAGCGCTGCCTGGCGGAGGGCTCGCTGCTCGAGACCGGATCCGGTCTGGTGGCCGCCGAACGCCCCAGGCCCGCTCCCGCGCCGGAGCTGGTGGAGCAGGAGCGCTCGCTGCTGGCGGCGGTGCTGCGCGGGCCCCAGGATCAACGGGAGCGCTGGGGCCAGTTCCGCCGCGCCATCGGCCTGCGCTTTGACGACCCCGTTCCGGCAGCGCTCTGGAGCGATGCGGGCCACCGGGCCCTGGCCGCCGAGATCGATGCGATCTTCCGCGGCCACCGCGACATCGCCGTGCTCCATGCCACCGCCCTGCGGGAAGACCTGCAGCAGCGGGCCCTGGCCGGACGGTTCCGCGGCAGCCTGCAGCAGCTGGAGACCAGCCTGGCCGAGGTGCTGGCCTGGGGGGAGGCCTGCAGCGGCCTGGATTTCAACCTCGCCTGCCAGCTGTTTCAGAGCGCCAAGGCGCGGCAGCTGTTCTATCCGGGGCTGCGTCGCCTGCTGGAGCGCGAGCACGGCGATGGCGGCATCGACGCCGAACTGGAGCACTGCCGCGCCCTGCTCAATGAGGCCACCGCGATCACCGCCGGCCGCTTCCGCCAGAGCCTGCAGCTCTGCAACGCCGCTGATGCCGCCCGGGAGAGCATCGCCTCGGCGTCGTTGCCGGCCGAGCAACGGCCCCGGCCGATCTCGACCGGGATTCCCTCGCTGGATCTGGACATGCGCGGCGGCATCCTGCCCGGGGCCGGCGAGAGCACCTGGGTGCTGGCGGCCCGCTCCGGCGTCGGCAAGACCACCGTGGCGATTGCGGCGGCGATGGGGCTGGTGATCAACGGTGCCTCGGTGCTGGTGCTCTCCTGTGAACTGAGCCGCCGCGCCGTCGGGGCCCGCCTGCTGGCCCACTACTGCCGCCGGGCGGCGGGGTCGTTCCGCTCCCGCTTCTGCGCCAATGACCTGGAGGGCCGGGGCCGGGTCATCGAGGGAGACGACCTGCAGGTGCTCCGTCAGCTGGCGGGGCAGTTCTCCGGCGGCATCGGCCCCGATGGCCAGCCGATGGGGAGGCTGCTGTATCAGTCGCAGTTCGCCGCCACGGTGGAGGAGATCGCCGCCCTGGTGGAGGACTGCAAGAGCGCCCACCCGGATCTGTCGGCCGTGGTGCTGGATCACTTCCATGCGATGGGGGCAAGCGCCGGCTTCGGCAGCAACACCACCGCCGAACTGGCGGCCCGGGCGATGACGATCAAGGCGCTGGCGGGCCGCTGCGAGCTGGATGTGTTCGTGGTGGCGCAGTTGAACCGCGGCGCCTATGGCAATCCCGGCGGACCGGATGTGTCGCACCTGGCGGGGACCTCGGAGCTGGAGCGCTATGCCTCGGCGGTGTGGCTGATCGATCGGCCCAAGACCGATCAGTTCCAGAAGCCCCAGCCGGGGCTGCTGGAGGTGCACCACGGCAAGTTCCGCCATGGCCAGCTGGCCGACGACGACCTCAGCAAGACGACGATCCGTCTGGACCGGGGCCACTGCTTCCTCGAGGCCGATGAAGCGCGGCGGGTGTTCGTGGGTCAGGACCTCTACCCCGGCGTCGAATGCCTCTGAGCCCGGGCGAGCGAGGCACGGGCCTGCGGGTCTCGCCCGACCTGCTGGAGGCGGTACGGGAGCGGAGCCGCATCGTCGATCTCTTCCCCGCCGCTGAGCTGCGCCGCGCCGGCCGCGAGTTCCTCGCCCGCTGCCCCTGGCACGACGACCGCCGCCCGTCCCTCACCGTGAGCCCGGCCCGTAACCGGGTGCACTGCTTTGTCTGTGCCAGGGGAACGGATCCGATCGGCTGGCTGCAGGACCGCCAGGGCCTGTCGTTTCAGGAGGCGGTGCTGGAGCTGGCGCAGCGCTACGGGATCCCCCTGCCCCAGGACGACCCGGAGGCGGCCACGCGGTTGGAGCAGGAACGGCGCCAGAGGCGGCGGTTACTGGACCAACGCCAGCGGCAGCGGGAGCAGTTCCAGCGGGAGCTGCAACGCCAGCTCGATCACGGAGGCCCCGGAGCCGACTACCTCCGCCAGCGCGGCATCAGCGCGGAGAGCGCGACCACCTGGCAGCTGGGCCTGGCCGGCGGCCGTCTGACCATTCCGCTAAGTGATCCCGGCGGGCAGTGCGTGGCCTTCTGCGGCCGTGCCATCGCCGGCCAGGAGCCGAAATACCGCAACAGCCCCGCTGATCTGCTGTTCCAGCGCAATGGCCTGGTGTTCGGGCTGGACCGGGCGGCGGCGTTGATTCGCAAGGAGGGCGTCGCCCTGCTGGTGGAGGGGCCGCTGGATGTGATCCAGCTGCACCAGGCGGGCTACCCGCTGGCGGTGGCGAGCCTGGGGACTGGCCTCTCGCCGCTGCAGCTGCACCTGCTGCGCCGCCAGGGCCTGAAACTGCTGCTGATTGCCTACGACGGCGATCGCGCCGGCCGCACGGCCACGCTGCGGCTGCTGGAGCAACTGACGCCTGATCTGGTGAGCGGCGCCCTGGGTGCGGCGGTGCTCGTGCTGCCGGAGGGGGAAGACGCCGATGGTCTGCTGCGTCGCCAGGGCCGGGCCGCGTTGGAGCCGCTGCTGGCGGAGGCACGGCATTGGCTGGAGTGGCGCCTGGAGCAGCTGCTTGCACCCCGGCATGGCCAGGCGGCGGCAGGCGGCGTGGTGGCGCTGGAGGTGCTCCAACAGGTGGAGCGGGAGGGTCAGGCCCTGGCGGCTCAGCTGAGCGAGGGGGTGCTGCGCCGCACGGTTGAGCAACGGCTGGAGCAGGCCCTGCGAAACGTTCAGGGGAGCGTCAGGCAGGGGGGCAGCGACGTTGCCAGGCAGGGGGGCTCGGCTGGAATCAGCCCCATGGAGCCGGTGGCCGGCTTTCCATCGCTGACGGCGGACTCTCCAGCCCTGCTGCCCCCAGCCACGACGGCCCGCGAACGGGTGGAGCGTCGGGCGCTGCGGCTGTTCATCCATGCACCGGATTGCCGCGCACCGCTGCTCTGCCTGCCCCTGGACGATCCCGCCTGCCGCGCCGCGATGGACTGGGCCAGCAACCTGGCGATTGCTGTGGCGGAGGATCAGCTCCCAGCGGCTCTGCTGCAGCTCTCGGTGAAGCTCCCCGGCCAGACTGGAGCCCTTCTCCACCAGGCAGCGGCGCCGGGGGAGGAACTCCTGCAACTGCTGCGCCGTGATCCCCAGGCGGAGCTCAAGGCGGTGATGGATTGGCTGGAGCCGGTGGAGGGTTTGACCAATGGCGGTGGAGGAGTGGAGAGCACCGCCTGAGGTAAGACGTCGCACTGAAGGCACCTGCCTTGAGCTGGAGGACGTCGAGCAGTTGGCAATCGAATCCCAAAGAAATCATTCAATTAGGACAAAACCGATAAAAGCAGACAGTCACTCATTGGCTATTTCGGTATGGTGCACAAGCATATGGACTCCATTCCAGAAAAAAGTCGTAACTCCTTTTGGAATCCGCACATAACAGTTTAAAGCCGCCTCAAGCCTCATGCCTACCAATCAATCACCGTATTTGCAGTTTCCCAAGCTTGCTACAACGCGTCTTCGACTTCGTCTCCTCCGACCGGAAGATGACACAGCGATTTTCGCCTACAAGGGACGATTAGGTGAGCCACGGATTCCACGCATTGAGCAGCATGCAGACATTTCCGAGACACAGTATTTTATCGCCAAGTGCCTCAGCAAGTTTTACTCAAGAAAAGCGCTTTATTGGGCGATTACGCTATCGCCGTCAGACAAAGTTATCGGCACGCTAGCGCTATCTGCGATGCATGGAGATTCCAAGATGGTCCATCGGGCAGAAATCAGTTGTGCATTGTCGCCGAACTACCATCGCAAAGGCCTTATGAGCGAGGCACTCATCGCTGTTATCAACTACGCCTTCCAGAAATGGAATACACTTGAACGCATCCACTCTGAAGTTTCAGTTGATAACGAACCATCTTTCCAAATGAATCTAAAGCTTGGCTTTACCCTTGAAGGAGTTCTTCGAAATTACACGGACGACGGTGGAAATCTAATAGATATTCGGATACTTTCGCTGCTTAGGGCCGATTGGGCAGCCAATTCTCTCTACCGAAACGAGCAGCCCAGCCATGCGCTTCAGCCCCCCCTCGGACCCCTTGCTTCGCAATCACTCAAGTCATGAGTTATCAGCTTGCACAGCAAGAACTGGCCGCCACGTCGATTGGCAATCCTGTGTTCATTGTCGCACTTCTCAGCAACAAGAGAATTGAAGTCACTTTTTCTGACTGTTACAAAGAGAAAGCACCATGAGGTTTCTGCATGCATCCGATCTGCATCTCGACAGCCCCCTAAGGGGCCTAGCTAAGCACGATGATGCACCTGTAGATGTCCTTCGAGGCGCTACTCGCGAGGCATTCAGCAACCTTATCGAGCTTGCCATCGAAGAGAATGTGGACTTCGTGCTACTCGGAGGCGACCTCTACGACGGCACATGGCAGGACTTCAGTACCGCAATCTTCTTCTCGAAGAAGCTAGGCGAGCTGGACAGGGCAGGTATCCGGGTCTTCGGTGTTCTCGGCAACCACGATGCTCAAAGCAAGCTCACTAAGGCGCTGGAGAAGCCGAAGAACCTGACCCTACTCCCAGCGAACAAACCCCATACAGAAGTCTTAGACGACCTTGAGGTCGCCATACACGGTCAGAGCTTTCCGCAGCAGCAAGTGGTGGACAACCTTGCTGCCTGTTACCCCATGGCTATGCCAGGGATGTTCAATATCGGCTTGCTCCACACAAGCCTCGACGGCCGAGAAGGCCATGCAGCCTACGCACCGTGCAAGCTCGACGACTTGCTCGCCAAGGATTACCAATACTGGGCGCTCGGTCATGTGCACACACGCGAGGAGGTTTCAACAGATCCATGGGTTGTCTTTCCTGGATGTCTGCAAGGTCGGCATGCCCGCGAAACAGGCCCCAAAGGGTGCTGTCTCGTTTATGTCGAGGACAGGAAGGTCCAAAGAGTCGAGCACCGAGTATTGGATGTGGTCCGCTGGGAAAACTGTGTGGTGGACCTGAGCAACGTGGACAGCCTGCAGGGAGTCCTTGACAGTACGGAGAGGGCTTTGAGCGACATAGTTGCCGAAGCCGATGGCCGCGACGTTGCCACACGTGTGAGTTTCGTCGGCGCCAGCCCGGTCCACTCCGAGCTCCAAGGTAAGAGCTTATGGTTAAGACAGAAGATCCTGAACCTTAGTGCCGAGCGGTATGGGGATAGTCTCTGGATCGAGAAGGTGATAGTGGCGACCACCAGAAAGTTGGACCTTGAGGAATTGCTCTCAGGCGACGGTGCCATCGGAGGTCTTGCCCGGAGCATCCTGGAAATCCAGGATGACCCAATTGCTGTGCGTGGTCTTGACGCTGCCCTTGCAGCCCTCATGGATAAGCTTCCGCCGGAGGTATCCATGGCAGACGATGGACTACAACTCGATGACCCCAATGTTGTGGGCAGGTTAATACGGGAGGCAAAAGAACTTCTCATCGGGAAACTCCTGGAAACAGGGGATGAATCATGAGGATCAAACGACTAGACCTGCTCGCCTTCGGTCCGTTCACAAATAAGAGCCTCGACTTAAGTAATGGAAATCCCGGACTGCACGTGATTCACGGGCCAAACGAGGCGGGGAAGAGTTCGACGCTGCGGGCGCTCAAGGCCTGGTTGTTTGGCATCGAGGCCCGCTCCACCGACAACTTCGTCCACGACAACAGGCAGCTACGAGTGGGCGGTGTTCTCGAGACCCCTGGTGGCACGGAAATCGCGTGCGTGAGGCGTAAGGGAAACAAGGACACACTGCTCGATGCCAGTACTGAGGAGCCCATCGGCGAAGACACTATTAGCAATGTTCTACGGGGGCTCGATGAGAAGCTCTTCTCCCAGCTTCATGGCATTGACCACACTGGACTCATTCAAGGTGGTCAAGCCATTCTCGAGCAGAGCGGCGATCTTGGAAAATCTCTCTTCGGGGCAGCACTTGGCACCCAGGGGAAGGCTGACCTACTTAGCGACCTGGCTTCGGAAGCGGACAAGCTGTTCAAATCCAGAGGTCAGACCCAGACCATAAATACAGCTGTAGCAAGACTGAAGGATGCCAGACGAGAAGAGAAGATCTCGATGGTTTCTGTCGGAACATGGAAGGAACTCCGACAGGCCTTGAGGGCTGCAGAGGAGACTGTCGTAGAGATTGATGAGAAGATTGCCGAGGCAAGACGTCGCAAGAGCAAGCTCGAGCGCTTTAGGAGAATCGCTGTTCCTCTAGCAGAACGTCGTTCACTACTTGAACGCGAAGCCTCTTTGGGTGATGTTTTGCTTCTCCCCGAAGACTTTGACTTGCATCGTCGAGAAGCCACCCAGAAACAGTTTCAGGCCAGAGAACAACTTCAGAAGGCGAACGCCAAGCTCGAACGAGTAAAGCAAGAAGCTGACGAGCTTGACGTACCGAAGGGGCTAATCGAGAATCAGGACTCCATTGAAGAGCTGCAGCTTCATCTTGGAGCTTTTCAACAGTCCCTGAAGGACAAGCCCGCTCAGGATGCCAAGCGCCGTACTCACCGCAACGCAGCCGTAGACTTGCTCAAGTGCATCCGCCCAGACCTCGATCTAGAGAGCGTTGAGACACTAAAGCCACTTCTGAATAGGGAAAGGCTGATCGCTAACCTTGCCGAGAAGTCGAATCTCTTGAAGCAGAAGTCTGGCCAGATAGACGCCTGCTATCGCAAGCTCAGTGTCGAGAAGGAGGGAGTCGAGCAACAGCTGGAGGCCATGCCCACACCTAGCAAAGGCGTGTTTTCGCTTCAAGCTGCCATTAAGGCTGCCCGCAAGCAAGGTGATCTGGCAGAGAGGCTTCGAAATGCCCGTAATGTTAAGAAGAAGCAAGAAGAAGGCTGCTCCCGCGACCTTTCCAGACTAGGCAGGTTCGAAGGCAGCCTAGAGGAGCTGGCTAGCCTGGCCATGCCCGAGAAGGCTGTCCTAGACAACTTTGAGAAGAAATTCGAGGAGCTTAACGAGCATGATCGAGACACCGTGCGTCGGCAGGCCGAGACTAGGCAGGAATTGGATCAAGCTAAGCAGGCCCTAAGGAGCTTGCTTATTGCCGCAGCAGTCCCCACGCTCGGCGATCTCCAGACAGCCCGAGACCACCGCGAGCAGGGATGGAGACTCATCCGTAGAAAGTATTTGGACGGGGCGGAACTTGGAGCCGCTGCCACGGACTACGCGGGAAGCCAGGACCTCCCGGGTGCCTACGAACAAGCTGTAGTGGGAGCAGATAATTTCGCAGACTGGCTTCGCCTTGATGCAGAGCGTGTACAGGCCCGGGTGTTGCTCGAGACCACGATCCAGACCAGGTATGAGCTTCTTTCAACGCTGGAAGGCGAGCTCAAGGAGCAAGCAGTATACCGGACACAACTTGAAAACGATTGGCAGGGTGTTTGGAGGGGGAATGCTGACAAGATCGGCAGTCCAAGGGAGATGAAGGAATGGCTACTGCGAGTTGATCAGCTTTTGGAAAAAGCAGGCCAGTTAGACAATATTAGGGCCGAGGTACAAAAGCTGGAAATGACTGAGGCCTTACACCTTGAAGCCCTTAATGCTGAGCTTGATAGGCTTGATGGTGAGTTCAAGTCGGTGGAACTTGAAGCCCTCCTCTCACGCTGTGAGCAAGTCGCCAGCGATCAGGAAAACACTGCTAGACGCCATATTGAGCTTAAGGATTCGCTGCAGAATCTCGAGATGCAGCTTAAAGCTGCAGCCATTGATCATCACCAAGCTAGTGAGGAAATGCGGGACTGGGAAGTCAGTTGGGCCAAAGCTGTCGATGGCCTTGGCCTTGGAGTAAACCCTCTGCCAGATCTGGTTGTCGCGACGATGGAGAAGCTCGAGGAGATGTTCGAGGAGCTCAAGGAAGCAGATAATGCCTTCAAGCGGATTTATGGCATGGAGAAGTTTGAGGAGCGCTTCTCTGATGCTGTGACCCAGCTATCACGGAGAATTACCTTCAATATCCAGGATCAAACCCCAGCCGAGACCGCTCAAAGCATGGTCAGACAATTGAGCAAGGCCCAAGGCGACGATGCCAGCCTTAAGAAACTTCAAGGCCGAATCCGTGAGCTGGAGGAAGAAATCGCCGAGTCACGCCAGGACATCCAGCTCGCAGAGAAGAGTCTTGACTCTCTCCGGGCCCAGGCAGGAGTTTCATCCGACGAGGAGCTGATTCCGGTATTCGAACGCTCCGATCAGAAGCGCCAAATAAACTCCTGCCTTGAAACCCTGTTACACCAACTCAATCAGTACGGCGAGGGTCTCAGCATTGATGAATTAGAAAAAGAGGTGCAAGAGCAAGACTTGGACCAAGTGGACAACCAGTTGGAGCAACTCGAATCCAAACTGGCCGAGCTTTCGAAGGAGAGGGATGCAGGACGCGACCAAAGGCAGAAACTGATCGTCGAGATTCAAGCCTTGGATGGTTCGTCAAAGGCTGCCGATGCCGCCGAGAGAGCCGAACAGTTACTCGCTACAATTGTGCCAGATGCGGAGCAGTACCTACGGCTGACAATATCTCGCCTAATTCTTGAGGAGCAGATAGAGAACTACCGCCAGGCTAATCAAACACCAGTTCTGAAAAGAGCCGGCGAGCTGTTTGCAAAGCTTACGCTAGGCTCCTTTTCGGGACTACACGACGAGATCGACGACAAGGGTAAGCCCGTGCTTCTAGGTGTCCGCTCAGACAAGAGCGAAGTCAGTGTTTCTGGCATGAGCGAAGGTACTCGTGATCAACTTTTCTTGGCTTTGCGACTCGCGACTATCGAGCTGCAGAAGGATCAACAGGATCCACTGCCTTTCGTGGTCGACGACATCCTGGTCGGATTCGACGACAGGCGTAGCAAGGCCTGTCTCGATGTTCTCTCTGAGTTTGCACGGAAAACCCAAGTACTTGTCTTTACTCATCACTCTATGGTTGCACAAGCTGCCAATGAGCTTGGAGAAGAGAAGGGAGTCTTTGTCCATGAGCTAAATGGATCGCCGAGTCCTCAATAAGTAGAGAGTAGATGCGGAGGTCATGGAGGAGTGACGCTGATCAAGGTGCCCACGATGCGCCGACTCGCTGGTATCGATCTGATTAGTGATCGGGGTCCCGGATGAAACGGTCCTGACGTTCTATCACCTGCTCGAGAAGCACGGGCTGGGCGACGAGATCTTTGTGACCGTTAACGCCTTTCGCAAGGATCGAGGCATGGAGGTGCGGAAGAGCACGATCATCGATGCCACCTTGATCGCAGCGCCCAGCTCAATCCAAAATAAAGCCTGGGAACAGGATCCAGAGATGCACAGACCTGCAAGGACAAGCAGGGGCAATAAGGAATCGAGTTGAGGAAGTGCTCAAACCACGGAAGCGGACCTGCCCCCACCACTTGCAAAGCCATGTGCCGGAGGAGGTGGGCAGTCAGCCTCGGGTAGGAACACCAGAGCTGCTTCTCTAGATCTACACCAAAGGAGGGGAGGGCTGCTATCCTTTGTAGCCATTTTACATAGCGTTCTCAGTTTCGCCGAAGATTAGCTTTGCCCGAAAGATGCGATTAAGATTGCTTGCAATTAGCTCGCTTTCAGGGTGGAATGGACGCTAAGTTGTTTCGCATGCCGAAAGAGGCTTCACCAGTCAAGCTGATCTTGCGCGCGTAATCCCAGAAACATTTGTACAATCAAATGCTATTCTGGCATTCACGGCACAAGGGCAAGTCACAAAATTATGACACCTGGTAAAAACTTGCCACTTTAAAGGGCTTAAATGCTAATTGACTATTCTGTTAAAAACTTTCGATCATTTAACTCGGCTCAAGAGCTGAGCATGGTCTCCTCTGAGGCTATTAAGGAGACATCCGAATCACAGAGTATTCATAGAATTGATCGATTCGGAATCAAGGGGGTCTTGCGAAGCGCAGCTATTTTTGGTGCTAATGGGTCTGGCAAATCTAACCTTGTCCTTTCTCTGCGTGCATTAAAGGGCCTAGTACTAGGCTCTTTGGAGTCTATAGCAATCGCTCCCATTAGGACCATCACTCCATTCCTATTGAAGACAGACCATTACGATACACCTACTGAATTCGAAGTGAGCATTCTTGCAGAAGACAATCTATATAGGTATGGGATATCAATCAGAGATGACGAAATAGAAGAAGAGTGGCTGTATTGGAACAAGACAACAGCCAGAGAGACAATGCTTTTTCATCGAACAAAGAAAACTATAAACTTTAACGCTCGCTCATTCTCGGAGGCAAAGTCTTTTGTAAAGAGAGATGGTGATATTTGGTCTATCGAAAAGACTAAGCCTCAAGTTCCGTTCTTATCGGTGCTGTCGCAATTCGACGGCGAAAGATCAAGCGTAGTCACTAGGTGGTTTGAAAGACTTAAAATAATCTCGGGCATTCAAGAGCGCTATTTCCGAGATTATACTTATATGCTATTTGAAAAGAATCCTGATTTCAAGGCGTGGGCCTTAAAAATCCTTAAGTCTCTTCAAATTAAAGACGTTAGCATCGTCGAGCGCGCGGCCGAGCTTCCGGCCTATGCAAAGGAGATTGAGGACAAGGAACTGCAGGATGCTTTTTCGGGGTTGAAGAGATATCTCGAAAAGAACAAGATCAAAGAAGAAGAAGTGGTAGTAACAAAAGTAACTACTGATGGCGAATCCATCTCGCTTCCCTTGGATATAGAGTCAGAAGGAACCGTTAAATTAATCTGCCTATTGGGACCATTGTACGACGCAATAACGAGCAACGTGATTCTAGTCGTTGATGAATTTGACAATAGGTTTCACGCATTAATGAGTAGATTTATTATAGAGCTCTATAGCAAGCAAAGTCTAGGCCAGAGCCAGATAATTCTAACTTGTCATGATACGAACCTGTTGACAGGAGATTTGTTCAGGAGGGATCAGATATGGTTTGTTGAAAAGGATTCCAGTCATGAAAGCAAAATCTTTTCGCTTGCTGAGTATGTGGAACATTTTACCCAAGGTGGGCAAAGCTATAGTCGCAATTACTTACTTGGTGAATATGGTGCAATTCCATTATTCTCTTCAATCTCCGCACTAGGAGAGTTTCATAATGATAAATGATAGAAGCAAAAAAGGAGATCGTACTCGAAAAGCAAATAACATGGAATTACGCTTGTCAATTAATCCAGAGTCATTATTCTTTAGTTTTAAAGTATTGGATCAGTCCCAGCCTAAGTCGTGCCCTGAAACGCTTAAGCTATGGCAGGAGAAGGGCCTGCTCTCTAATCTTCTTGAAACCCTGAAAACTCTTTCCGGCTTGACTCGTCTTGAGGCTGTAAGTTCTGATCTTATGCATTACCACCCGAGTTTTCCTCCTAATAACAAAACTGACTATATATTACCCAAGCATATTGAAACAGATGCTGCCTGGTGGACCATAAGGCTTAATGCGCGGGTCAGGGTTGCCGGCTATCTTGATGGAAATGCCTTCTACATTGTTTTTCTTGATAGTGATCACAGGTTCTGGATAACAAATAAGAAAAATACTTAGTGTGGTGTCCCGCGGGTTCCAAGGATAATCTTTGTGGACGAGGCTCTTGCCAGTTTGAGCCATGTCTCTGTCTTGGTGGGAGAGCAAAGAGATGGCTTGTCCCGAAAAGACTCTGGGCTTTTGTATCGAACTTGCAGGACGCCACACTAGAGTCATGTAACGGATAGACAGTTCCGAGCACAATAAGGGCACCTCGAAAAATAGCCTCTACCAAGACGGAGCACTCAAGATTGACCTGACGGGGCAATGAGTCTTAATTGCCGGATCCCGCAGATCCCGAATTTTTCGAGGTGCCCATAAACCTACTACTCGCTCTATCCCCAACGACCAATGCGGTCTCGGAGATGTCTCGAAAGGAATCTCGCTTCAGGGATGCTGAGATTGAGTAAGCCAACCGGCGTCGGTGGCTGAGGATGTCACACGGCGCCAGGGCTGCGCGAGTCGGCGAGGCCGCTGCGCGGTCGCCGACCCTGGCGCTCGCGTGATCTTCTTGTCCTTGCCGCCGCCGGGAATGCTGGTGGGTGTTCCAGTTGCCCAGTGCTCCTCCCGCGGCTGCGGGGGCGCTGTCTCTGGAGGCCTGCTGTGGGGGATGGAACGTGCAGTATTGGCGGCGAACCCGAGTTGCTGTGTTGCCATGAGTGAGGCGGAGTCAGCCCTTCGCGTTACCTGCTGGAAGCATCAATTCTGGTCCGTGAAGATCCCTGAAGCCTGCCCCAGAATCCCTGCCGCCACTGGCTTTAGTGCGGCTGTACTGCTAAGATAAGGGCGTGCTCAGGGGGAGCGCGGTGCCGTGGCCCCACCCCCTGGAGCGCTGTTTGCATTCCTGTCTTTCTTTGCCATGGTTCTGCTCTCCCAGGCCGCCGCATTGGCGCCGCCTGTTTTACCCCGCATCACTCAGCTGGTGATCATCGCCGCCGGTGGTCGTGCGCTGCGCTGGCCGCCGCCGCGCATCGCAGCCCATCTGCTGCAGCTCAGTCAGGGCCGATTGGTGCGCTGCCTGCTCCATGGCGCCGCACCCGGTGCCGATCAGGCCATTGCCGCCGCCGCCGATCAGCTCGGTTGGCCCGTGCAGGCCTTCCCCGCCCAGTGGCAGCGCCACGGCCGGGACGCAGGTCCAATGCGCAATCGCCGGATGCTCGAGCACGCCTGCAACCAGCTCTCTGCCCTGCCCAGCGGCGCGGCGCTGCTGGTGGTCGCCTTCCCCGGTGGGCGCGGCACCGCCTCGCTGGTGCAGCTCAGCCGCCGTCTGCAGTCCCGCTCCGCCGTGCCGATCGAGCTGGCCCAGATCAGCGCCTGAGGGGCTCCTCCCTTCCTCCTCCATTGCTCACGCATCGCCCAGCTCAACGAACTCTTCACCGAATCGCCATGTCCGTTTCCGTTGCTGTTGCCGCCCCTGCCCCTGCCGCCAACTCCCCCGCAGCGGCACCACTGCCCACCCTCTGGGAGCTGGGCCATGAGCTCCAGGCCGAAACCCACTGGATCGCCCGCCTCTCCGAGCGCCTCGATACGGAAGACGACAGCGAGCGCGCCCAGGCGATCACCGATCTGGAGGAAACCCTCGCTGCAGAAGAAGGCAAACGCGAGGTCTTCACCCGCAAGGCGGATGCCACCTGCTGGGTGATCGAGCGGCTCCGCGCTGAATCCAGCTACCACCAGAGCCAGGCCAAGCGCTACGCCGCCCTGGCCAAAGGGGAAGACGCCCGCGCCGATGCACTCGAATCCACCCTGGTGCACTTGCTCACCCGCCTCGATCCCACCGCCACCTCCCACAAGCTGGTCGATCACCGCCTCAGCAGCCGCACCAGCGATGCGGTGGAGATCGATGACCCCGAGGCGCTGCCGTCCGAGTTGGTGGCACTCCACACCAGCCGCACGCCGGACAAGGTCTCGATCAAGGCCCGCATCCGCGCCGCCATCGCCTCCGCCATCACCGGCCTCCCCAAACCGGAAGCTGCCCAGGTGGCCTTCTCGATCGCCGCCACCGCCGTCCCCGGCGCCCGCCTGATCCAACGCCGCCACTGGTCCATCCGCTGAGGGGGGGCAGGGCCCCTTTCGTTGGGGCTCTGCTCGGGAGGGCCGCAACTGGGGTGAAGCCTTGCTGGGCCTGATTCCCTGCTCTCTGCGTCTGCATCTGCGCCTGCGTCTGCATCACACCCTGCTTTTCCTTTGGCCATGACCACCACCGTTCCGATCTCCGCCGCCGCCGCCGGCCCGCTTCCCTCGGGATCCCCGGCCGCATACGCCGCCACCGCCACTGCCAGCCGGCCCACTCGTTCCGCTCCTCGTGGCCGGGCTGCCTCCACCCTGGAGCTGTTGCGCGAGAGCCTGCAACAGGGCCCAGCCCAAGAGCCAGCCCTGCATAACCGGGAGTCGCACGGGCATGCACCGACGCCCGCAGCTGGTGGTGCATCGACGGCCACGGCTCCAAACGCCGGGGGTGCCAGCCCCGCCTCGCCTTTCACCCTCGGTTTTTCGGAGCGTCAGATCGCGGCGCTTTCCGCACCGCTCGATCGTGCCCATGTGCGCCAGCGGGAGCAGGGGCGCAGCCGCGTCAGCTACCTCGAGGGTTGGCAGGTGATCGCTGAGGCCAACCGCATCTTTGGCTTCGATGGCTGGCAGCGGCAGACCCTGGCCGTGCGCTGCGTGGGCGAAAAGGAGCGCCCCATCGGCCGCGAACGCCGCGATGGCTGGAGCGTCACCTACACCGCCCGGGTGCGCATCACCGTGGGTGGTCCCGCCGGCTGGCAGCTGATCCGCGAGGGCTCCGGCGCCGGCCATGGCATCGATGCCGACCTGGGCCTGGCCCATGAATCCGCCCTCAAGGAGGCCGAAACCGACGCCATGAAGCGGGCGCTGATGACCTTTGGCAATCCCTTCGGCTTGGCGCTCTACGACAAGCAGCAACGGCAGGTGAGCGCTGCACCATCCACAACCCAGGCCCCAGCCATGGCCGCACCGGCCAGGGCGTCGGCACCATCGCCGGCAGGGACTGGTGATGCTCCCCTCGAGGCCGCCGTGATTCAGGCGCTCCAGGGGCGCATCAAAGCCCTGCCTGCTGCCCGGCTTGAGGCCTTCACCAGGGGGTTCCGGGCCAGCTTCCGGGTGCCCGATACGCAGACCTCCATTGCCGGTCTGATCACCACCGCGCGGCACCAGCGCTGGATTGAGGACTTCCTGGGATGAAGCTGCTGCAGCCTGAACGATGCGATCTGCCTACGTTGATGCAATGTCGTTGTCTCGCATCACCCACGACCCTGCCGTAATGGGTGGGAAACCCTGCATCCGCGGGCTGCGGATCAGCGTTGGCACCATCGTGGCTCTCATGGCCAGTGGCGCCAGCACTGAAAGGATCCTCGCCGCCTATCCCCTTCTGGAACCTGGCGACATTGATGAGGCTCTCGCCTATGCCGCCTGGCGGCTGGAGGAGCGAGAAGAGTCCTTTGTGCTCAGCTGATGGGAGGGATCCTGGTCGACATGAATCTGTCGACCGAGTGGATCCCGCTGCTGCGATCGGCCGGTCATGACGCTGTGCATTGGTCTGACGTCGGTAATACCCGGCTCCAGATCGTGAGTTGAGCTGATTGGAGCCCTGATCCCAACGGAAGCAGCAGAAAAGGCCGGCCAGCGGCCGGCCGACACGGGCGCCTCAGCCGGCCCCGGCTCCTTCTGACATCTGAGATTCCTGGGCCGCGATCTCGTCCTGCAGCCTGGCCTCAAGGCCCTGATCGATCGCATCAATGCGCTCCAGGAAAGCCGCCATCACCGGCAACACCTCCTCCTCCAGCAAGGTGAGCTCCTCCTCCCCATAGGGCTGATCGATCCAGCAGCGGCGGATCGGCCGGCCTTCGGCTCCGTGGGTGCGCAGGATCCACTCCAGCGCCTTCTGGCACGACTCCACCAGGGACACCGGATCTTGCGGGGAATAACGAACGACTGAGCTGACCATGAACCATTGACGCCATCCGGCGCAGCGACGGGACACCGCAGGGCCGCCCCGCCCGGCAAGGGGCGCCGACCCTCGATCAGGTGCGGTGAGCACCGGCGGCAACGCCGGGGCGATCGCACCCACGCAACCAGCAGCGGCGCCTGGCGCAGCCCTTGCCCAGGGGCGAGCCTGGAGGTGCCCGGCGCGGAGCATCCTGCGGTGCGGCGAAAGCGGCGGCGGCACGCAGACTGATCCCCGCCACTCCCGCTTCCGCCTGCTGGTCCGCCCTGATGCCACGACGACCCGCACTGGATCGCCAGACACTGCTGGCGTTGGGGCCCGAACACCTGGCTGACCTTCTGCTGGAGCTGGCCGGCAGCGATCCGGCGATCAAGCGCCAGCTCAGGCTTGCTGTCGCCTCCCGGGCCGGCCCCGAGGACGCCGCCGCCCTGGTGCGTCAGCAGTTCGTGAGCATCCGGAGCTCGCGCAGCTTCATCGACGGACAGCAGCTCAGCGCGCTGGCCGAGGATCTGCTCCGCCAGCTGGACGCCATCCGCGGGCCGATCGCCGCGAGCGATCCCTCCCTGGCCCTGGCGCTGCTGTGGGAGTTCCTCGCTCTCAGCCGGAACGTGCTCGCCCGCTGTGATGACAGCAACGCTGAGATGGATGAGGTGTTCCGGGAGGCATGCCACGCGCTCCCCCCCGTGGTTCAGGCGGCACGGCCGGAGCCTGCAGCGCTGGCGCAGCAGGTGTTCGAGGCCCACTGCCACGACGACGACGGCATCGTGCACGGCCTGATCGAGAAGCTCGCCGAGTCGCTTGGACCCACCGGGCTGGCGGCGCTGCGGCAGCAGTTTGAGCAGCTGGCGCAGCAGCCAGCCACGGTGCCGCCCCAGCAGGAGCAGTCCCGGTACTGGACCGCACAGTCCGGCCTCAGGGCCGTTGCCGAGGCGATGGGCGATGTGGATGGCTACATCGCCCAGTACGGCGAACGGCAGCGGCGCGTTCCCCGCATCGCGGCCGGGATCGCACAGCGGCTGCTCAAGGTCGGGCGAGCTGAGGAGGCCCTGCGGTTTCTGCAGGAGGGTTCTCCGGAGCGCTCCCCCTGGCCGGTACTCGACTGGGAAGACGCCCAGATCGCCGCCCTGGAGGCCCTCGGCCGCACCGATCAGGCCCAGACGGCCCGGTGGCACTGGTTCGAGCAGACCCTGATGGAGACCTATCTGCGCGATTACCTCCAGCAGCTGCCCGCTTTTGAGGACGGGGAGGCTGAGCAGCGCGCCATCGACTTCGTGGCTGCCAGGCCGGATCTTTTCGAGGCCCTGTCTTTTCTGCTGGACTGGCCCACGGGCCTGAACCGCGCGGCCCAGGTGATCGTGCAGCGCCACGGTGAACTCAACGGGGCCCACGACGAGCTGTTCGACGCAGCAGCAGAGCGCCTGAGTGCAGACCATCCGCTGGCGGCCACCCTGGCCCTGCGCTGCATGGTGGATTTCGCGCTGACCAATGGCTACTCCAGCCAATACGGCGCCGTCGCCGGCCATCTGCACACCTGCCAGTTGCTGAGCTCTCGCATCAGTGACTGGGGCAAAATCCCACCCCATGAGGCCTACCTGGCAGCGATCCGCTCCACCCATGCCCGCAAACGCGGCTTCTGGAGCAAGGCCAGGCCCCTGGGCCTCTGATCCGGCCCTGCTGCAGCCACCGCCGTTCTGCATGGCCACGACGAACCGTCGCCGCTGCGGGCGGGGAGCACCACGGGAGCGGCGTGAACCCTCCCAGCGTGCCCACCGCGTCAGCGGCGGCAAGGATCAGGCCGGGCCGCGGTGTCTGCAAGGCGCACCTCTCGGAGCGACGCGGTCCTTGCCGCCTCTGCCGCAGCGGGCCTCGGTCGGTGGTTCCACGCCTTCCTTCCCATGGCACTCCCCACCGCTCCCTGCTGCGAGATCCGCTGCCTGCTCCTGCACGTCTATCCCGATGGCATCAAGGCCTATGGCCACGAGCGCCTCACCATTCCCCTGGGTCGCCGGGGCAAGCCGGTGCGCAAGCTCCGCTTCATTCCGGCTGAGCGCGCCCATGCCCTCGCCCGCCAGCTGCAGGGGCAGTTCGGCACCACGGTGTCGGTGATCTGAGCCACCGGGGCTCGCCGCCTCCGGGCGGCGGCCATGCCGGCC
>NZ_JAHLYT010000059.1 GCF_025128095.1 Synechococcus sp. CS-1328
ATTGCGCTACGTACAATTTCAGCGAGCCAGCGCGAAAACATCAATTCGCTGCTTTCCCAGTCTGATTCCGGCCTGGCTTCCCATCGTGGTGGGAAAGCCCTCGATTTTTGTCCGACGATCTATGCGCGACAGGCTCCTAGAGGCGACCTGCGCTTCGGGGCACCGCTGAGCGCGATCACCGCCGTGGTGGTGGGCCTGATCGCCAGCTTGGCGGTGTTCTTCGCTGGCCCAGTGCTCTGGCCGGCCGGCAGCATCAACCCCTGGGCCCTTCTCGTAGTGGCGGCTGCGTTGTTTGCCCAGCTGCGGCTGCGTTGGAGCGTGCTGAAGGTGATCGGCACCGCAGCCCTGGTGGGCGCCGCCTGGGCAGGATTGGTGCAGGTCATGGGCTGAACCTGCCCTCCGCTCACAACAAAGCCCGGAGCGTCGGCCCCGGGCGTTTGTCTGGCCAGCCGTGGTGCCTTCCCAAGGGGGTCGGGCGCAGCTGCGCGGTCGGTTGATCGATTTCAGATCAGATGGTTTTCAGTTGTGGGCGGAGCTGCCGGCGCTGGCACCTGGGGCCAGGTGTCGATTGGGACGTTCCGTTGGGTCCGGGGCACCTCAGGCGATGCAGTGGACGGCGACTTGGCGACACGCCAGGAACGTCAGAGATCCGTCGAGAGTGTTGGAGCAGGGGCCGGATCGTCAGCGCGCTCCTCTCTGCTGCTCAGGGGGGGTGTCTTCCATCGATGGAGCCTCCGAATCCCGTTGCAGCCACGATGGGCCCACCGGCGGGTGCCAGCAAGGGCTGGAGCCGATTCGACACGCCTCTTCACCGCGGGCAACGGGGCTTCATGAACGGGCTTCATGGTGCTGGTCTTGCGCTGTCTTCTCCAGAGCCAGTTGCACCGTTCAGTGGCAGAGAGCAACAGGGCGGCCCATCGGCCGGATGCTGCTGACGGCAGCACTGGGGCCGCGGCGCACGCGCACTCGGTAGGCGCAGTGGGCCGGGCCGAAATGGGCGATCAAGGCTTCACGGGCCTCGTGCTGCAGCTCCTCAAGAGTCGGGGCGGTGATGCGGATGGGAAGGGACTCGGCCTGGGCTTTCAGGTGGCCGGGGCGTTCAGCCAGAACGCGGAACGCAACCTCACGCATGCGGGGGTATCTCCTTCTTTCCGGCTCCATCCGTGGCCTGCTGAGGCGAGACCGCAGGTGCGGCCGGATACGGGGAACCGGCCATGCGGGCACCTGTCGCTGCAGTGTCAGGAGAGCCAGCCCCGAGCCGCGGTTAGGCGTGAGGCTTCCTGAACGGCCGTGATGCAGCGCTGGGCGCGGCGTTTGGCATCGTCCTGGCCCTGAGCCCGCAACACATAGGCCTCCATCGCTTCCGGGGTCTCGATCAGCGCCAACAGGCCAGCAGTGCGCGCACTGCTGGAGGCATCGGCGAGCAGGCGGCTGACCAGCTGGTGCTCCCAGAGCTGCTCCCCTGCCGAACCTGGAGCGAACAGCTCCTGGCGCAACACAGTCAGCAGCGACTGCTTGAGGGTATCGAGCTGGCCCGGCCGGAGCCGGCGGCTGTTGGGCAGGCCCGCCGCAGGGCCAGCCGGGATCGCAGCGGGGCGATCGGGTGTGTGCTCCACGCTCCAGCTCAGGCCGGTGCCAGGCATCCCCACGGTGGTGCGGGGCCCGCCGCTGCGGTTCGCCGGAATGTTGAAGGAGGCCCCACGCCCGCCGACGGAGATCGAGCTCAGTCCCCCGCTGGAGAAGTTGAAGCGCAGTGGACCCAGGCGGGCGGAGCGGCGGAGACGGAAGCCCATGGCAAACAGGGGGTTGGGTCGCAGGGTTGGCCCGAGCAGGGATCAGGATGCCGTGCGGATGCAGCAGTCCACAAATCAATGCGCCCAGCGCATAGAACCGTCGGCTCTGCAGACTTCGGAGGAGGAGGGGAGCGCCTCAAAAGCATTGCACTGACTGGGTTTCTGTAGGTACGGGAACAGGCACTCCAGCGGGCCACCGCCACCTGAAAAGGGACGTACCTTGAAGTTGAGGGGAGACCTGGGAGCCAACCCGATCCTCGCCCTCCAACAGAGTCCGGCCAGGGATCACCCGAGCCGGTGAGCACAGCGGAGGTGCGCCAACGATGCGACACACAACAGGTGAACCCGGTGACGCAGCGCGAGCGTCATCCCGTAGCCGCAAAGAGCGATACGCCAGTTCTCATTCCCGCGTGTTGAAACCCCGGGCTGCATAACCCGGGTCGGGATCACAACCGAGAAGGTCAAGCCTTGAGCATCTCTTCTCCCAGACGTGATCTCCTTCCCTTCCCTGCCAGGCCCAAGCCGAAGGCTTCTGCGCCGCAGTAGGCAGGTGATGCGTGAACCACAGACACCCGTTGGGGTGACAATCAGCAGGCCACCTCTGCGCTCCTCTGACCTCCTCCCGATCGCCCCTGCAGATCCGCCCCTATGGGGCGGCCGACTGGCCGGCGGTGTGGGCGCTGCTGGAGCCAGTGTTCCGCGCTGGCGAGACCTTCCCGCACGACCCGGCGATCACGGAGGCCGAGGCCCGGGTGGCCTGGGTGGAGCAGAACCAGGCGGTGATGGTGGCCATGGATCCGGCCGGGGCTGTGGTGGGCACGTACTACCTCAGGCCCAACTCCCTGGCTCTCGGTGCCCACGTCGCCAACGCGGGCTACGTGGTGGCTGAGCAGTGCCGGCGCCAGGGAGTCGGCAGCCGGCTCTGTCAGCACTCCCTGCAGGCGGCGCGGCGGCTCGGGTTTCGGCTGATGCAGTTCAACCTGGTGGTGAGCACGAACACGACCGGCCTCCGCTGCTGGCAGCGCAATGGCTTTCAGGTGGTCGGCACATTGCCCGGGGCGTTTCGCCACCGGCAACTGGGCTATGTCGATGCCCTTGTCATGGTGCAGGGACTCGTGGAGGGGCCGAAGCCATGAAGGTGGTGCCGCTGCGGCTACAGCCGGGCGATGACCTGCGCCTGGCGCTGGAGGGCTGGATGGGCGAGCAGGAGGAGCAGTCCGGCTGCGTGATCAGCGCCGTCGGCAGCCTGTCGGTGGCCCAGCTGCGCCTGGCGGGGGCAACTGAGGCCATGGCGATCCACGGCGAGCTGGAGATCATCAGCCTCTCGGGCACCCTCTCGCCCGATGGGGCTCACCTGCACATCGCCATCGCCGACAGCAAGGGCGCCGTGATCGGCGGGCACCTCTGCGCAGGGTCGCTGGTGCGCACCACCGCGGAGCTGGTGATCGGCCTGCTGCCGGAGTGGTGCTTCAGCCGGGAGCTCGATCCAGCCACCGGCTACACCGAGCTGCGGATCAGTCCTCTCCCCCCGGACTGAGGGGCGGCAGCCGCCGCTCCACCTGCAGGAACACCAACCAGGCCACACCGGTGCTCATACCGCCGGTCCAGTCGTTGCGCAGCAGGTAACGGCCCAGCTTCTCTAGCGACTCCCGGTTCACCGTCACCGGCTGAGGATGCGTCAGCTCAGCCCGCCGATGGTCAGCACCACCAACTGACGTAGCTGCTGCAGTTCGGTTGGGGTGATCTGTGACTTGGTGGCGGCGGTGATCCGTGTCTTGGCTACGCAGGTCAGGTTCTGCGGGAGCAGGTAGCTCACCTTCTTGCAGCCGTTGCTCGGCCTGGGCTGCAGCACCACGGTCAGGTCGGGGATGGCCAGAGCAGGGTCGCCTGTCATCGGCACCACCAGCACCGTGGGGTAGGCCGGGTCAAACAGTTCGGTGTCCTGCACCACGACAGCTGGCCTGAGCTTGTTGGGCTCTGGTGGCTGGGGATCCTGGGCGGGGTCGTCTGGATCCTTGCGCCAGTCAACGGTGACGATCTGCCCGGCCTTGAGCTCCACGCTGGTCGTCAGCGGGTGATGGGCTCAGGGGTGGTCCAGTCGTCGATGAACCCTTGGGCCTCAGGATCAGCCGCGATGTGATCGGCAACCGTTTTGCTCTGGGCACGGATGCGCGCCCGCAGGGCATCCATGGCGCTCACCGAGCTGCTCACCGCCACGACCCGTCTGCCGCCGCGCTGGCGGCGGCGAATGGAGAAGGGAGCTTCCGGCTCCTGAATGGCTTGATCGGCTGGGGTCATGTCGGCAGCGGCTCTCGCAGACCGCATGGACGTTGCCTCAAACTTAATCGCGGTGTCAGCGTTGGGGTTCATGGTTGCAGCCGCTCCTCCAGCAGCGTCAGGGCCAGGGCTTGTTCACGGGCGCTGCCGCCTCGCACCGCATCGAACAGGGCCAGCAGCTCCCCCAGGGCCGGGTTCCGTTCTGCCGCCTCGGGGACGCGGGGATAGAGCGGGTGGAAGGCGATGCCGCGGGCCGTTCCCTTCTTCCACGGCCACACCTGTGGAGGGTCGCTGCCCGGCCGGATCTGCTCGTTGAGGGGGGAGGCGGCATAGCCGGTGGGAACGCCGCGGCTGAGTCCACCATGCGTGGCGGGAAATCAGTAGCGAGCACCGTGCCGCACGAAGGATCTCAGGGCGGCGCGAACAACCGCGGGCTTGCCAGCCTCATCCTTGATCGCGAGCTTGGCGGCGACGGCACGCTCCACTGCCGCATGGGCCTCCGAGGCCGTCATCCCCAGCTCAGCACCGAGGGCCGCGTAGGCGGGAGCAGGCCCTGAGTCCAAGGCCAGGCGCAGCAGCACCACCAGATCCTGCGGGCGCAGGACGAGCTGGGGATTGGAGGGTGAGCGGGCCAAGGCCGCAACTGGCCATTCGGCATTCGCGAATAGCGAATATAGAGCCCCCGGGCCCGTTGGGTTTCCTTGCTGTCTCAGGCTTCCGGAGCCGCCGGCGGCAGCAACCGCTCGATCGCTTCCGGGGGGACCCCCACCTGCTGGGCGATCAGCAGCACCAGCTGCTCCAGCCGATCCAGGCGCTGCTCCAGGGCCTGCAGCTCGGCGGCGCCAGCTTTGGCTGCGTTCATGCCACTGGTTGCCCCACCCTTGCTGCCCTTGGTGGCCTTGACCGGTAGGGCGCTGCGCAGGGGCGGTCCATCGGGGTGGCTGAGCAGGGCATCCACCTGTTTCGGCTTGGGGCCATTACTCAGACCTTTGATGCCCCTGCCCTTACAGAGGCTCCAGAGCGCTGCCACCGACAACCTCTCCAGCTCATCCCGACTGGCTGGGGCGTCACCGTCCAGCAGCGCAGCGGGCTGGTTGCTTGCTGGTTTGATGTCGCCCAGCTCCTGCTGCAAGCCGCGGTAGAGGCGGGCGTCGGACTGGGCCAGGTCCCGCAACGTGGCCCGCAGGGTGTCAGTGAGTTGTCCCATCGGCCTTGACCTCCTGGGCCTGCTGGGCCGCTGGGCTGTCCACGAGCTCCACCTTGGCGGGGGAAGCCGGTTCCGTCTGGTTCACGGGGCCGCCGTGGCCATTGCCTCCCAGGCTGAGCGGGGGCAGATTCTTGGTCTTCTCGATGAACTCCTGGCGCTTCTGATCCAGCTGAACCACACGCTCCTTGGTGTGGGTCCAGCGGTTGATGAAGCGGATCACCGCCTGCACCAGGCCACCAAGAAAAGAGCCGCCCTGATAGCTCCTGCGGCCGAGTTTGTAGCGGCCAAATTCATTGACAATGTCATCACCGGCATCTTCAAGATCACCGGCAATCGCGGTGACAATTTCCAGAATCTGGTAGATGTCGGTACGAACGCTGGCTTCCCGCGCTGCCAGATCCAGCAGGTTCTGCGAGAGGGTGGCGGTTTCATCACGCGCCTTGATCGAGCGGCTTCTGTACTGCCCGCGGCTGATCATCGAGCTCTTGTAGCAGTTGCGCAGCTCGAGGTAGACGCTGTTGAGATCTTCCCGGCTCAGGGGCTCGGGATCAGGCGGCGCTCAGGGCAGCACCAGCGGCATGGGCGCGACGTTGAACAGGCGGGCCGCTGCCTTGCGGTTGCAGACGGCAAAGCCCAGGTACCAATCCACCCGCGTGCGGAACACCGGCGCGTCATGCACCTCCCCGAAGTCCCGCACCGAGATGCCGTAGCGCCCCTCAAACGGACCCCCTGCAGACCTCAGACCGCCGCATCGCCGAACACGCAGCAGTAGATGGAGGTGGTGTCTCCCGGTTCGTTGTAGCCGAGCACGGCGTTGCCCTCGGCGTCCTCCTCCACCAGCAGGATTTCGATCCCCTCGAAATAATGACGCCCGTCGATCACCTCGTAGAGGTCACCGACGGCCTGGCGGGAGGCGGTGCTGATCTGGCGGCGGGCGGCCTTGCTGGCGATCAGCACCTTGTCGCCGCCGTAGCCAATCACGCTGTCGGTCAGCGCCTCCAGCGCCAGCAGGTTGAGCGTGCTGCCGCCGTTGTCGATCGTCTGGTCCTTGCCGGGCGCCAGGCGCTTGCTCAGCCCGTTGAAGGCTCTGGGATCAAAGGTGTCGTCGCCGTTGATGATCGCCGCCTCAAGCGTCAGGCGCATCGAGCGCACCTTCATCTCGGTCTGGGCAGCACGGGCCTCGGAGCCCTGCAGGTCCACGATCGAGCGGTCCACATCCAGGTCACCGCCAAACAGGTGAACGAACTCCGAATCGGAGTTGATCACCCCATAGCTCTGCCGGTAGCCCTCGTTCACCGCCCGGAAGCCGACGCGGGGCAGTTTGGTTTCAGCCGGGAAGCTCAGCGAGCCACACACAAGATTGCGGAAGGGCAGGCGGCGCAGCAGCTCCCCCTCCGCGAAGGTCTTGAGCACCGCCAGCTGTTCAGCACGGCGGGCGTATTTCTGCGCCTCGATCAAGGTCAAGCCCAAGGGCACGCTCCCAGGGCTGCCTAAAAGTATGGTCAAGGCGTGCACAGCGTTGTCGCCACCCCTCCCAGCGCCAGCATCCCCTCGATGTCGTAGGCCAGTTCCCGGAAACCCTGGCGGATCGAGCGGTAGCCGCCGCGCCGCAGCAGGTTCATGACCACGGTCCTCAGTTAAGCGAACACAGGCGCACCGATGCGATGGGCGTAGCGATGAGCATCCTCACCGAGCTGGGCATCGCGGGCCCAGTGCCATTCGTTTTCAATGCTCCAGCGCTGCCGGATCAGGCGTAGCAGGCCTTCTGGGGCTGTGCAAACGGTGGTGATGAACAGGTGCCGCCTCACATTGCTCGTGCCCTTGCGTGTGGCTTGTCGGTGATCACCTCCACGATCCAGGCGCTGCCCGGCCAGTTCAGCTTGATGTGCTCCGGGGCCTCTTTTGCCCTGAGCTTCCAGGTGGTGTCACGCCCGTGGCGCTTCTCCTGATTGGTTGCGCTGAAAGGGATCTCACGCTTCCCCTCAAACTGAGATCCGATCTGGCGGTAGAGGGTCTTCTGGTTGGATTTGACGGTCATGAGCACGTCGGCCCCCTGCTCCAGGCACCACTGAAAAACGGCTGCGTGGTGTGCAGTGCATCTGCCTGAATCAAGACGCCGACCAGTTTCAGGGTGCTCAGCAGCTCCTTGAGGGCTGCCCGCTCGCTGGATTCATGGGTGTCGTAGGACTTCTGCGCCAGGGCGACACCGAGGGCGCGGGCATAGACCGTGACCTGGGCCACAAAGCGATGGTTGCCGTCTTCTGTCTCGATCGCGGAGCCCCGCAGTGTCTTTCCAACCGCTTCGCGGAAGCCCAAGGGCTACGCAGACCAACTGATCGAGACCCTCGGCCCCCCCCCTGGGATCTGGCTGATCATCCAGGCCTGGAGAACCTCGCCGAATTCCTGCAGATGGGCCTTGTTGTAGCCGTCAGGCTTCCGCGCAGCGGTACAGGTAGAGAAAGGTGGCGTCCGACGGCCAACGCTTGAAATTCAAGCCCAGGGCCTGGTTCAGCGCCTCCCGGTGCCGTTTGGCAAAGGCCTCCAGATCACGGGAACTGTGGCAGCCACTGAGGATCCCGAACACCGCCACCAGAAGCAGGAACCACTGCGGGTAACGCACCCCTCGCCGGTAGCGGCCGTCGGGGATGGCCTTGAGGAAGCTGATCAGGTCATCCGAAACGGCATAATCGACTGCAGCGGAACGGATTTCAGCCATGGGAAGCGGTGAGTTCCGCTGACCAAAGCCAAGGGCGAGAGGCCCAGCAACATCGAGGTGGACAGACTTTTAGGCGGCCCTGCCCTCGGCACAGGTCAGAAAGCTGGCGTAATTGGGTGCCACCGCCAGGCAATGCCAGCGCTGACCCTGCTCCTGCACCAGCGCCACCCCGCTGGGCTGATGCGCAGTCCAGGCGGCATCAAGACCAAGCACGGTGCGGCTCATGCCGCCTCGAGCCCCAGGTGCTCGACATAGGGCTGAAAGTCGCGGTCGCTGAACAGCAGCGGCAGGTTGGCCTCAATGCAGGCGGTGGCGATGATCCCGTCGATCGTCTTGCGCACCGTGATTCCCTGGCGGCGCAGCGTTCTGTAATTCTCTGCTGCCTTCCAGGCATTGCTGCCACCAAGCATCGGCAGCAGAGCCAAGGAGCGGAACAGTTGCCGGGCGGTGGCCACGTCGCGCTCGCTGCGGAAGCCCTGCATCACCTCCACCAGGATCAGATCGCCGATCGCCAGCGGTGTCACCCCGAGCCATCCATCCAGCCGCTCCACCTCGGGGGTGCTCACCCCATTGAAGAAGTCGATCCAGACCGAGGAATCGACCACGATCACGGCTGATGCTCGGCCGTCTCCATCCCGGCATCGAGCCGTTGGGCGTCCAGATCGCCATCCCAGGCCAAGCGGCCGCGGAAGGCACGGATCTGGGCCTGCTGCTGCAGCTTGACCAGCGTGCGCAGACCGAGCTCCACCGCTTCTCGCTTGCTGCGGGCACCGCTGGCCTGCATGGCCTGCTTCATCAGGGCGTCGTCGATGACGATGTTGGTGCGCATGGGCCCCAGGGGCGATGTGTAAAGCTTAGGGCGGCTATACACATCGGGGATCGGGCCGGCAACAGCTGCTGTTGTCACTGGGGCGAGGCCCCTGGAGCGTGCCCAGGGCCGCCTCAAGGTCAAGCAGGAGATGGTCGTGCATGCGATCGCCATGCCAGGCACGACCATGGAGGCCCGTATCGGTGACGAAGGCGGTGTGCCGGCACCGGGGGATCGGGTGCGGCTGATCCTCAAGGCCAAGGGCTTTGGCGAGTGGATCGAGGCGCGCCGTCAGCACCGCCGCGGCCGGCTGAATGTGGGGGATGTGCTGGTGCTGGAGACCCGCTGGGCCCAGCAGTACGACCAGGACGGCAACCCCAAGGGCCCCAAGATCGAAGACCAGGCCGCGGCCGATGCAGTGCCGCGCAACGTCACGATCGGCTTCTACGGCCCGCTCAGCATCAGGGAGGGGAGCGACCCGGCCTGGATCGAGGCAGCGGAGCAGGCCTACCGCTCCGATGAAGCCGCCGCCCGCCAGCAGCGGGCGATCCCGCTGGCGGATGGGGAGGACTACGGCGATGAGTTCGCCGATGAGGAGGTGCCGTTCTGATGGCCCACCCCCAACACCCCCGCCGCACGCCGCGGCCTCTGGCACAGCCACAGCTGCCGGCCTTCTGCCGCACGCGCCGGCCGATCACCACCACCGTGCGGCTGAGCAGCCTGCGGCAGCTGGAGTGGATGCTGTGGCTGGTGCTGGCCCTGCAGCTGAGCACGGTGCTGCTGGTCCTGGCGGGTCCGGTGCCGGCACCACTGGCCGCGACCCCTGGGGGATTCACCCCTGCAGTGTTCGCGTCGCGGCATGGCGCCCCTGTCCCCTCGCCTTCCCAGCCATGAGCAACACGTCTGCTCTGGTGCCCTACCTATTCGAGGGGCACTGCATCCGGGTGAGCACCGATCAGGAGGGCGAGGCCTGGTTCGTCGTTGCCGATGCCTGCGCCGCGCTGCCTGTGAGCCCAATGGTCTGGGCCATGGCGATCCGGCGCGACGAGGAGCTCTGCGTCCATTCAGAAGAGGGGCCCGGCGCCGGTGGCTTCACCCTGGCGATGATCAACGAGGCCGCCCTGCTGCGCAGGCTGCTTGACAGCGACAACCCCAGCGCGCCGCGGATGCGGCGCTGGCTCACCCATGAGCTGCTGCCCGCAATCCAGCGCAGCCAGCAGCGCATAGCGCCACAAGGAGCCAGGTCCATCGACGCGATCCGCAGGCAGACCGCACCAGAGGTGCTGCGCGGGGCAGACGAGATCATCCACCTCACCGGCGTGTCGCAGGCCGAGGCCCTGCTCAGCGCCCTGGAGGAGATCCAGGCCAATAGCAGTCCCGCCGGCGCTGAGGTGCAGCAACGCTTCTCGCACCGCGCAGGGGCGGCCTGGCTGACGGCCGATCAGCTGGCGGACCGACTGGATGGCACGCTTCGCCACACCAACCAGCGGCTCGCTGCCGCCGGATTGCAGCAGCGCAACGAAGACGACGACTGGCAGCTCACAGAAGCCGGTCGCGACTGGGGCGTAGCCCTGCCGCTCTGCAGTCGGGGAGAGCGCCGCCAGCAGATCCTCTGGGATCCGGCAGTGGTTGCGTTGCTGCACCAGACCAACTGAAAGGCACCAAACCAATCCAAGACACGCACCTGAGACCCAGACCATCAGCCATGACATCCGCAACTGATCGACTGCTGCGGCTCCCGGAGGTGATCCACCGGGTCGGCCTCTCACGCACCACCATCTACAGCCTGATCGCCACAGGCGAGTTCCCCAGGCAGATCGTGATTGGCCCGCGGGCGGTGGCCTGGTCCCAGCAGGAGCTGGAGGCCTGGATCACCTCGAAGCGTCAGGCTGCCTGCAGCGCTGATGGTTGACCAGCTATCTCAGCGCTCAGCTCTGAGACCGGCGCCAGACCGGCAGCGACGGCCACCTGATCGAGCAGATCGGCCCAGCGCTGCAGCATGTCGGACCGCTCCTCGAGGTATTCGGCCCAGTCGTAGGCGCGGCTGACGCTGTTGCCATCGGCATGGGCCAGCTGCTTTTCGGTGACCACCCTGGGGATCTTGAGCTGCTCGATGCAGTTCGTCTGCCCAAACCCCCTGAAACCATGGGGTGTCTGCCGCCCCTGGAAGCCCATGCGCCGCAGCAGCATCGAGAGGCAGCCATTGCTCATCACCCGCAGTTCTCCATTGCCTCGGTGGTTGGGGGTGTGAAAGACCAGATCGGTGTGGCCAGTGATCGGCCGCTGCAGGTCAAACAACAGCCGCGCCTGCGAGGAGAGCGGCACGATGTGACGAACGCGGGTCTTCATGCGTTCAGCGGGAATGATCCACTGACGACCCTCGATATCAACTTCGCTCCAACGGGCTTCCCTGAGTTCACTGGGTCGCACCAGGGTGAGCATCATCAGGCGTAGGGCGATGAGGCTGCTGCGCTCAGCCAGCCGCTGCCGCTCAAAGCGATCGATCACTTCCAGCAGCTCGGGAAGCTCCACCCAGCTGATGCGGTGGTAGTGGGTGACGCGGGTGGCGGCGATGACCTTGCGGGCTTTGACGGAGGGATTGTCCTGTCGAAGTTCGAGGTCAACCGCGTGTTCAATCACGCGACGGGTGACGTCGTTGCAGCGACGGGCCTGTTCATGGGCACCCCTGGCGAGGATGGGTGCGAGCAGCCGGGTTTCAATGTCGCTGCGGGTGATCACCTCGATATCCAGTTGACCCAGTGCCGGGATCACGAAGTGATCAAGTTTCTCCCGCATATCCCTGCAGTAGCGGGGGCTCCAGCTGGCGCTGTGGTGCTCAAACCAGACCTGGGCGATCTGGGTGAACGGTCGGCGACTGTTCTCCACCTGCTTGCGCTGCTGGCCCGGGGCCTGGGTGCGTGGGTCGATGCCGGTTTTGATCCAGGTGTTCAGCTCCAGGGCCTGCTTGCGGGCATCGGCGAGCCTCACGGCCGGGTAGGTGCCGATGGTGAAGGTGCGGCGTGCTCCCTGCCAGCGGTAGTCCTTGCGCCAGGTCTTGGAGCCGGAGCGCGCCACCCAGAGGTAGAGGCCGTCACGGTCGTGGTGCTTGGTGCCCGGGCGGTCCGGATCGGGCCGCAGGGCCTGGATCGCCTTGTCACTGAGCATGACGGACAGCGCCGGAACGCTGGCGCGGGAGGGGATATCGGCGGTTCGGCAAGCCAGGTGACGGTATAGACCCGGACCCGGCTGGCTATACCGTCAAAAATACCGTCATCCGCAGCGGCTGTAGCGGGCTCTCAGCGGATCTGCCCGGACGACCCAAAAGCGCAGATCGACTGCCCCGCAACTGTTTTAGGATTTTCGCGGATCCCTTCGGATCCTGTGAAAACGGAGAGGGTGGGATTCGAACCCACGGAAGGTTTCCCTTCAAACGATTTCGAGTCGTTCGCTTTCGACCACTCAGCCACCTCTCCAGGCACCCCATCCCGGAAGCCTGAGGCCAGAGGATGCAAGGGCGGTACGGCCAGCAGGCCGTGACTTCTGCACTCTAAAGATCAGCCCGCCTCAACCCGTCTGCAGGGAGCCGCTGATGCCGCTGGCCCTCCAGCCCGGTGGCAGCGTTTGCCTGCGGGAGGCGGGGTTGCCACTCCACCAGACCCGCTCGAGGTTGCCGTCCGCCAGACTGTGTTGATCGCCCTGGCGGGGCCGGAAGCCGAGCCAGACATTGGCGGGCCAACTTGCCGGGGTGCTGCGCTCCCAGCTCCACAGGGCCTGGCGATCCGGCAGCAGCAACCAGCGCTGCCGGCCCACCCGGAGCTGAAGGGCGCGGCTGTCCACCGCGATGGCTGAGGCCTCCAGCCCCTCACTGCTGAGGGTCTGGCCCGGCAGCAGAGGCGGGCCGGCCTCGCCGGTGCTCTGCACCAGTTGGGCCAGCTCCTGCCAGCAGGTCGGCCCATCGCTGGCCACCGGATCGAGCAGCAGCAGCCAGTCGTAGCGCCGGATTCCCAGGCCGGCGGCGAGGCTGCGGGCCTGGTGGCAGCTCAAGCCATCGCTGCGGCTGCTCACCAGGGCAGCCCGTCCGCCATGGCGGGCCACCAGCAGGTCGCGCTGCCCCTGGTGCACGAGCAGCACCCGATCGGCCGCCAACCAGACCAGATGCAGGCTCACGGCGACGGCGATCAGCGCTGCCCCCAACTGGCGCCAGCGCCGCGCCAGTTGCGGCAGCATCAGGGCCAGGCTGCCAAGGCCGAGCAACAGCACCAGAGCCGGATGCGGACGCCCGGTCTGCCATTGCGCCATCGGCAGCAGGGAGATCTGCTGGCAGATCAGCAGCAGCAGCTGGGCCAGCAGCAGCACCGGTTGGGCCAGCACCGGCAGCACGGCAGGCAGCAGCACCGCCACCAGGGCGAGGACCATGGCGCCGAGGGTGAGCGGTGAGAGCAGTGGCGCCGCCAGCAGATTCGCCGGCACGGCGTAGAGCGGCACTACACCGAAGTGGAGCACCTGCAGCGGCAGCGTCCAGGCGGTGGCGGCCAGGGGGATCGCCAGGGCACCGGCCAGCCAGGTGCCGGCCCGTCCCGTTCCCCATCCCTCCGGCAGAGCAGTGCCAAGGCAGCCCTGCAGCCAGGTCTCCAGTGGGCCTGCGGTGAGGATCAGCCCGGCGGTGGCGCCCACGCTCAGTTGAAACCCCACATCCGCGAGCCAGCCAGGTCGCAGCAGCAGCATCGCCACCACCGTGCTCAGCAGGATCGCCACCGGCCGGCCGCGGCGGCCGCTCTCCAGCAGCAGCAGGGCGCCGCCTCCCGTCAGAACGGCCCGCACCACCGACGGCTGCGGGCCCGCCAGCAGCAGGAACAGGGCCAGGGCGCCAGCGGCCAGCGTCAACCTGGGCAGCCTTGGCAGGCGGCGCGCCAGGGGCAGGACAGCCCCCAACAGCACAGTGAGGTGAAAGCCCGAGGCGGCCAGGGCGTGGGAGAGCCCGGCCACGCGAAAGGCTTCGCACAGATCACCGGGCAGCGGCACCACGGCGCTGCCCAGCACCAGGGCCGCCAGCAGGCCGCCCCGCTCCGGGCCTCCCACCTCGGTGAGTTGCCGGGCGATCTGGCGGCGCAGATCGGCGATCGGCGTGGCCGGCCGGCTGAGCAGCCGCCACTGCTCCACCTGCAACTGAGACCAGATGCCCTGGCGGGCCAGGCGTTCGGCGGCGCTGCTGAGCAGGGGGTGCGGCGCGATTGAGGGGCGGCGCAGCCGGCCAGACACCGTCAGGCGCCAGCCCTGTTGCAGGGCTGGGCAGGTATTGAACAGCAGTTCGCTGCGGCCTGAGGCGGTCTGCAGGGGGACGCGGCAGGGTCTGCTGGCGCTGCTGCCGCCTTCGCCGCCTTTGCTCCCTGTGACGCTGGTTTTAGTGGCGCCTTTCTCAGTGACGCTGGTGGTGCTGAAGCGGGGATCACTCAGCAGCCAACCGCTCAGCTCCATCTCCAGGCTTGGCTGGGTGGCCGAGAGCCGCAGGGAGGGATCCCCCGCCGCAGGCCCGGCCGGTTCCAGGGCGGATCGACCGGCGAGCAGCAGGATCAGGGCCAGGCAGGCCAGCGGCAGCCCCAGGCCGGGCCGGTTTTGGGTGGCTTGCATTGATCGCGCTGCACTTGGATGCAGCGTTCCCCAGGGCCGTCAGAACGCGCCTCAGAAGTGGGGGATCTGCAGCAGCAGCTCGCACAGCTGCGGACTGGGAATCGACTGACCGATCAGCGGGGCCACCAGGGCGGCCACCGGCCGCAGCCGACAGGGCCACACCGCCCGTTCACTGAGGCGTCCCACCTGGAAGCTGCCCAGGATCAGCACGGCCATCAACAACGAACGACGCAGGGGCGGCATGGAGCGCGGCTCAGGCGGGCACCATCGCGTCCTCCCGTTGCTCCTCCGGCTGCAGCGCCAGCCACTCCTGCCGCTTGGCGGGGCTGAGCAGGGGGAAGCCGAGGCTGCGGCGCTCCTCCAGCCAGGCCTCGGCGACCTGCCTGGCCAGGGTGCGGATCCGGCCGATGGTGGCGGTGCGCTCGGTCACCGAGATCACGCCGCGGGCCTCCAGCAGGTTGAAGGTGTGGCTGCACTTGAGCACGTAGTCGAGCGCCGGGGCCGGCAACCGCTGGGCCACCAGATCGGTGGCCTCGGCCTCGTAGAGGGCGAAGAGCTGCTTGAGCCGCTCGGGATTGGAGGCTTCGAAGTTGTAGGTGCACTGCCCCTTCTCGAAGGGCAGCCAGATGTCGCCATAGCTGCGGTTTCCATCCCAGCTCAGTTCCCAGATGCTCTCCACATCCTGCAGATACATGGCGAGACGCTCGAGGCCGTAGGTGATCTCGATCGAGACGGGCCGGCAGTCGATGCCGCCGCATTGCTGGAAATAGGTGAACTGGGTCACCTCCATGCCGTCGAGCCACACCTCCCAGCCCACGCCCCAGGCGCCGAGGGTGGGGGATTCCCAGTTGTCCTCCACGAAGCGGATGTCGTGATCAGCGGGGCGGATGCCGAGGGCCTCAAGCGAGGCGAGATAGGTCTCCTGGATCGCATCCGGTGAGGGCTTGATCAGCACCTGGTACTGGAAATAGTGCTGCGCCCGGTTGGGGTTGTCGCCATAGCGGCCATCGGTGGGGCGCCGGCAGGGCTCCGGATAGGCCACGGCCCAGGGCTCGGGGCCGATCGCCCGCAGCACCGTGTGCGGACTCATCGTGCCCGCCCCTTTTTCGGTGTCGTAGGGCTGAAGGATCAGGCAGCCCCGTTCGGCCCAGAAGCGATTCAGGGTCTGGATGATGTCCTGGAAGTGCATGGGGGGAGGGCTGCCCAAGGGCGGTGGGGGCATTGTCTCCCTTCGCCCGGGCCAGAGGCCATTCCAGAAGCCGGTGTTTCAGGAGGGGCTGGTCTCGAGCAGGCGGCTCAGCGACTGGCTCACCGACTCGCGCGGCTGGCAGAGGGCTTCGAACTGTTCCGGCGGCAGGGCCTTGCTCCAGAGCCAGCCCTGGCCCTGCTCGACGCCGAGGCGGCGCAGGAAGGCGGCCTCGGATTCCGTCTCGATGCCCTCAGCGCACACATCAACACCAATCCCCTGGCAGCCGCCCACCAGCCAGTGCAGGAACCGCTGGCGGTAGAGATCGGAATCGCAGTGGGACACGATGCTGCGATCCACCTTCACCTTGCTGTAATTGAAGGAGAGCATGTGGGACAGCGGTGCCTCGCCCACGCCGAAGTCATCGACGGCGATGGTGTGCAGGTTGGAGAGCTCGTTGATGAAATCCGTCTCCTTGTGGCCGGCCACGCCCTTTTCCACAACTTCAATCACCAGCCGTTTGCCCACCTGGCGACGCAGGGCATCGAGATCGTCCACCGCCTGGGAGATCGGCCGGAAGAATGACTTGCCCGAGCCGATGAAGCGACAGGAGAGATTCACCGACAGCCACACGGGGCTCTGGGACCGGCTCAGGAAGCGCAGGGCGAAGATGAAGGCGTCCTGGCCCACCTTGAGGTTGATGACCGGGTCTTCGTCGAGGGCATCGAGCGCCTCACGGCTGGGGGGAAGGCCATCCGGGCGCCACAGCAACTCACCACCGCAGACCCGGTTGGTGCGTAGGTCCACGATCGGCTGGATGTGGAAGGTTTCCAGCTGACGCGCCGGTGGGACCTGACCGCTCAACATCGGGGTGATAAGCAGACGTTCATGAATTCCATTCAAGAGACGCCTTTACCGCCCGTCGGTGTCGATGGCAACCCTTTGTAGCGTCAGGTTTTGTCTGATCCGGGAATGGCGGGATCGTTTCGGTGTGCCTGGGACCCTGCATGCACGCGGGTGCCGGGTGCCGCGGCCACCTTCTCAAGGAACGCCTGGGGTGTCAGCGGAGCGCCCCAGTAGGGCCCACTGGCTTCGTCCAGCCCCAGGCGTCGCAACAGGGCCAGCTCGGATCCACTGCACACGCCCTCGGCGTTGATCGTGGCGTCGATCGCGTGGCAGGCGCCTGTGAGCCAGAGCAGAAAGCGTTGCAGCCGGCTGTCGGCATCGGCGCCCTGCACCAGCTCCGCCGCCACGCTCACCCGCTGGAACGGCAGGGCGAGCAGGCGTGGCATGGCCGGTTCCGTCAGGTTCAGGGGCTGCAGCGCCAGGGTGTGCAGGGCTGCCAGATTGGCGATCAGGGGTGAGCGGCGCCATTGCTCGCGGCTGGCGCAGCCGGCGCCGATGCCGATCACCAGGCGGCGGCCGAGCCGGCGGCGCACGGCCTCAAGGTCGTCGAGCCGGCTGGACAGCCCCCGGAACAGACCCCGCATCTGAT
Source organism: Synechococcus sp. CS-1328 (assembly GCF_025128095.1). GTDB lineage: Bacteria > Cyanobacteriota > Cyanobacteriia > PCC-6307 > Cyanobiaceae > CBW1002. The sequence goes on from NZ_JAHLYT010000059.1 coordinate 17,111, forward strand.
CCAGCAGCAGCGGCGGCAGGGTCACGGCCAGCCAGAGATCGCCGCTGAGGCGATCGAGCAGATGCAGGCTGGCCTCCCATTGCGCCAGGGTGATCGCGAGGGCTTCTGCAGGGTCCTCCTCCAGAGCTTCGCGCTGCTCGGCCTCCGGAAGGCGCCCATCAGGCCACCACTGCACGAGTCCACCGCGGATCCTGCCGCTGGCGAGGTCGAGCACCGGGTCGATGCGGTAGGTGTCGTTCACGCCATCAACTGCAGCAGCCCCATCTGCCCACCAGCCATTGTGCGATGCCGCGCCAGGGAGAACCCGGCCCTCTGCGCCAGCCGTTCCTGCTCCGGGCCGGAGGGGAAGCGGGCCAGGCTGGTTTCGAGGTAGGCGTATTGCTCCTCCAGCCCCAGCTGGCGGGCCAGGGGCACCACCAGACGACGCAGGTACAGCCTCTGAAAAACCTGCTGGAGCCGGTCGGCCGGCCGGTTGAAATCCAGCACGGCGGCGCGACCTCCTGGCCGCAGAACCCGGCGCAGTTCCTTGAGGCCGGCAGCGGGGTCGGCCAGGTTGCGCAGTCCGTAGGCCATCACGGCGCCGTCGGCCCAGCCATCCTCCAGGCCCGTTGCCAGGGCGTCGCCCTGGCTCCAGCGCAACGGCAGCCAGGGTGCGGCCCGGCTGCGCTGCTGCGCCAGCCGCAGTGGGGCCGCGGCGGCATCGAGCCCCAGCACCAGCCCAGCTGGTCTTACCTTCTCGGCCAGCACCAAGGCCAGGTCACCGGTGCCGCAACAGAGATCCAGCAGGCGCTGGCCGGGTTGGGGCTGCAGCCAGGCCACGGCCTGGCGCTTCCAGATCCTGTGGAGGCCGAGGCTCAGGGCGTCGTTGAGCCGGTCGTAGGAGGGGGCAATGCTCTCGAACAGATCACGCACCGCGGCGGGATCGCCCGGCATCACGGAGGTTTTCAGGAGGTCGTCTCATCCCAGGGGAGCAGAATCGCATCGAGGCTGATCCCGCTCTCGATCCCAGTGGGCTGCGGGGCTGGTGCCTGGGCCTGCAGGCCGCTCGGTGCGGTGAGGGTGAGCAGCATCACGGTGGCCAGTCCCACCGCGGCCGAGCAGACCATGCAGCCGGCCAACATGAGAGAAAATTCCTGACGGTCGTTGGCCGCCTGCATCAGCTGCAGGGCCCAGGCCACCAGCGTCACCACCGCGGCCACCATCACCAGGGCCAGCACTGTGGTGGCGGGGGCTGAAAGGGCGAGCAGGGCGGTCAAGGGAGAGGGGTGTGCACGGCGGGGTTCGGCACGGTTCCAATGTAACGAGGGTTTACAGAGCTTCGGGTCTGTTGATCTCGGTTTGCGGCTCCAGAACCGGACGGATCGGCACGTGCCGCTTCAGCAGCTCCCGTTTGATCTCCTCCACGGTCAGCACGCCGTCATGCAGCAGGGAGGCCAGCAGGGCCGCTGAGGCCTGGCCCTTTTCCAGGGCCTCGGCGATATGGGCGATGCAGCCGGCACCGCCGGAGGCGATCACCGGCACCTCCACGGCGGAGGCCACGGCACGGGTGAGCTCCAGGTCGTAGCCGCTCTGGGTGCCGTCGCCATCCATGGAGGTGAGCAGGATCTCGCCGGCGCCGAGTTCCACCACCCGTCGGGCCCAGGTCACGGCGTCGAGACCGGTGTTCTCCCGGCCGCCCTTGATGTACACGTCCCAGCCGGCCTCCGGCTCGGCGCGCCGGCGCGCGTCAATCGCCACCACGATGCATTGCGCCCCGAAGCGTTCGGCACCGGCGGCCACCAGATCCGGCTGGCGCACCGCCGCCGAGTTGAGGCTGATCTTGTCGGCCCCGGCCCTTAGCAGTTCGGTGATGCCGTCGACGCTGCTGATGCCGCCCCCCACCGTGAACGGAATGGTCACGGCTTCGGCGGTGCGGCGCACCAGATCCACCAGGGTGGCTCGCCCCTGGTGGCTGGCGGCGATGTCGAGGAAGACCAGTTCGTCGGCGCCGGAGGCGCTGTAGCGGCAGGCCAGCTCGACCGGATCGCCGGCATCGCGGAGTCCCACGAAATTGACCCCCTTGACGACACGGCCCTCGGCCACGTCCAGGCAGGGAATGATGCGCTTGGCAACCACGGGTGGCAGGCAGGGGAGAAGGGGGAGGTCGGGTCTGAGGGGGATGGAGCGGCGCTGTTAGGGTTGCGCCACTTTTCCACCGCGCCGGACATGTCCCAGGCTGCCATCACCATCGGGTCGAAGGTGCGGGTCACCCGGGTTCGCGACCGTATTCCGGCCGATCTGGTGGCCATGCTCAAGGCGGATGCCACCGGTACGGTCTGCGATTTCAAGGTGACGGACGGCCAGGGCATCGGCGTGGTGGTCGAGCTGTCCGGCGGCGCCACCTCCTGGTTCTTCGACGACGAGATCGTGCCGCTCTGAGCAGCGGCCTATCTGTTCGGCCTGCATCGACTCCCTACCTGCATCGATCGTGAGCGAGAGTCCACAACCCAGCGGGTCTCCGGATGCCGCGTCTCCGGCTCCGAGTGCTGGTGGGGCTGCTCGCCAGTTGCTGGGCATGAAGGGCGCCAGCAGCACCAGCAGCATCTGGAAGATCCGGTTGCAGCTGATGAAACCCGTCACCTGGATTCCGCTGATCTGGGGGGTGCTCTGCGGTGCGGCTGCGTCTGGCAATTTTCACTGGACCCTGCCGCAGGTGGGTGCTTCGTTCGCCTGCATGTTGATGAGCGGGCCCCTGCTGGCCGGCTACACCCAGACGATCAACGACTACTACGACCGCGAGATCGACGCGATCAACGAGCCCTATCGGCCGATCCCCTCCGGTGCCATTCCGCTGGGCCAGGTGAAGGCCCAGATCTGGATCCTGCTGCTGGCCGGACTCGCCGTGGCCTGGGGGCTGGATCTCTGGGCCGGCCACACCACGCCGGTGCTACTGCTTCTGGCCCTGGGGGGCTCGTTCGTGAGCTTCATCTACTCGGCACCGCCCCTGAAGCTGAAGCAGAACGGCTGGCTGGGCAACTACGCCCTCGGTGCCAGCTACATCGCCCTGCCCTGGTGGGCCGGCCAGGCTCTGTTCGGTCAGCTCACCTGGACCACGGCCCTGCTCACCCTCGCCTATTCCCTCGCCGGTCTCGGCATTGCCGTGGTCAACGACTTCAAGAGTGTTGAAGGCGACCGTGCTCTCGGTCTTCAGAGCCTGCCGGTGGTTTTCGGCGTTGAGAAGGCGAGCTGGATCAGTGCCGGCATGATCGACATCTTCCAGCTGGCGATGGTGGCCGTTCTGATCGCGATCGGTCAGCATTTCGCCGCTGTATTGCTGGTGCTGCTGGTGATCCCCCAGATCACCTTCCAGGACATCTGGCTGTTGCGGGATCCCGTCGCTTTCGATGTCAAGTATCAGGCCAGCGCCCAACCCTTCTTGGTGCTGGGGATGTTGGTGACCGCTCTTGCCATCGGCCACAGCGGTCTGGTCGGCGCGGCCCTCGGCTGATGTGAACCAGCGCACCTTCCAGCTGATTCGCGCTGGCCTTCTGGCCGCTGTTCTCGGATCTGGCCTGGCCTTGGGCCAGAGCGCCCTGATCTCTCTGGTGGATCGCCTGCTTCCCGATGCACGCCGCATCAGCAGCTTCAACCGGCCTGGCACGCTCACGATCTTTTCGGCCGATGGCGAGGTGATCCAGAAGCTCGGCCCAGCCACCCGGGAGAAGTTGGTGGCAGGCCGCATGCCCGAGCTGGTGAGGCAGGCCTTCATCGCCGCCGAAGACCGTCGCTTCTACCAACACAACGGCATTGATCCTCTGGGGATCGGCCGGGCGGTGCTGCGCAACCTGAGCAGGGGATCGGTCGAGGAAGGCGCCAGCACCATCACCCAGCAGCTGGCCCGCACCGTTTTCCTCAGCCAGGACCGCACCCTGCTGCGCAAGCTCAAGGAAGCCGCCCTGGCCGGCAAGCTCGAGCGCCAACTGACCAAACAGCAGATTCTCGAGCAATACCTCAACTTCGTTTATCTCGGCTCCAGTGCCTATGGCGTCGCCGATGCGGCCTGGATTTATTTCTCCAAGACGCCTGATCAGCTCACCCTGCCGGAGGCGGCCCTGATCGCCGGATTGCCGCCGGCGCCCTCGGTCTATTCACCCCTGGTGAATCCCGAGCTGGCCCTGCAGCGCCGCGCGATCGTGTTGCGACGCATGCGGGAAGCCGGTTTCCTGGATGCGGCCCAGGAGGCGGAGGCCCAGGGTGCGCCGTTGGACCTCAAGCCCGCCGAGCCGAAGTACTGGATCAGCAAGGCGCCGTATTTCACCAGCTGGGTGTCTCAGGAGCTCACCAAGGTGCTCACACCCGAGCAACTCGAGGTGGGTGGACTGACCATTCGCACCGGTCTCAACCTGCCCTGGAATGCCCAGGCCCAGAAGACGATCGACACCTATGCCCCCGGCTCCATGGAGGGCGCTCTGGTGGCGATGGAGCCGGGGACCGGCCTGATCCGAGCCATGGTGGGCGGCAAGGATTTCGAATCCAGCCAGTTCAACCGTGCTGTGCAGGCGCTGCGCTCGCCGGGTTCCACCTTCAAGCTGTTCGTCTATCTCACGGCCCTCCAGGAGGGCATGCGGCCGGAGACCCTGGTGCTCGACAGTGCCCGCTGCTTTGCCGGCTACTGCCCCAAGAACTTCGGCAATCGCTACATGGGCCGGGTGCCGATGGTGGTGGCCCTGCAGAACTCGCTCAATACCGTGGCGGTGGGCCTGCTGCAGCAGCTGGGATTCGACAAGGTGATCGCCACCGCCAAGAACCTGGGCATCACCCGTGAGCTGGGGCGCTTCTACCCGATGGCGATCGGGGCCTACGAACAGACGGTGCTCGACATGACCGCCGCCTACGCCGCGATCAACAACCGTGGGGTCTATGTGACTCCCACGCCCTTCGAGGAGATCTATGGCCCCGACGGGGAGTTGCTCTGGAGCCGCCGCGATGATGGCGATCGGGGTCACCGCGCCGTCGACAGCGACATCGCCGACGCGATGATCTGGATGCTGCAGCAGGCGGTCCGCGCCGGTACCGGTGGGGGCGCCGCCCTGGCCGATCGTCCGGTTGCCGGCAAGACCGGCACATCGGAGGGGGGACGGGACCTCTGGTTCATTGGCTCGATCCCCCAACTCACCACCGGCGTGTGGCTCGGGTACGACAACAGCCGCGAGTCCGGCAGCACCAGCGTGGTGGCCACCTATGCCTGGAACCATTTCATGACGCCGGTGGTGAAGGGGCTGCCGGTGCGGCAGTTCCCGCCCAAGCCCGTGCTCACCGGTCAGTACAAACCCACCAAGCCGGCCTCCGCCAAAGGGCCTGCCAGAGGGCGCCCAGGATCGGCCGCGCAGCAGGCCCCCGATCCGGCGCCGCCGCGGGCTGACGGGGGTGAATCGCGCTGGCGGGATCCCGCCCCACGCTCGTCGGAGCCTCCCGGCCAGTCCTCGCCGGATTCCCCCCCGGCGGGGCCTGCCCCTGATCGCCCGTCAGCGCCTGCCCGCCAACCTGCGGAGCCGGAGGGCGGACCTCAGCCCTCCCTTAACCGCATCCTCGACGATGTGCGTCAGCAGCCCACCGCCCCACCACCGGTGGCGCCGCCGCCGCCGCCACCTCCCCCGCCGGCGGCAACGCCCTGACCCTCACCCTCCACGCTGCCAGCCCGTCTCCAGCGGGCAGTGCCCATCAAGCTGGCCTGGTCAGCCCCGCGGCGTAGAAGCCATCCCCCCCCTGGGCCGCCGGCCAGCGTTGCCACTGTTCGATCAGCACCAGCTCGGGATGCCGCTGCTGCAGGGCAGCGATCTGCTCGCTGTTTTCGCTCGGATGCACTGTGCAGGTGGCGTAGACTAGCCGTCCGCCCGGCTTCAGCAGCGGCAGCAGCGCCTCAAGCAACTGCCGCTGCAACTCCACCAGCTCGTCGATTGCGGCCGGCGACATCCGCCAGCGGGCATCAGCATGGCGCGCCAGAGTGCCGAGGCCCGAGCAGGGGGCGTCGATCAGGAGACGGTCAAAGCTGCCGATCCAGTCGGGTTTTGTCGTTCCCAGGCTGATCGCATCGGCCGCCAGGGTGTGGATCGAGCCGAGACCCAGTCGCTGGGCGCTGTGCACCAGTCGCTGCAGCCGTCCTTCGGAGCGGTCCACGGCCCAGATCTCGCCCGTGTCGTTCTGGCGCTCGGCGATCTGGATGCTCTTGCCACCGGGGGCGGCACAGGCATCGAGGATGCGCTCGCCCGGCTGGGGGGCGAGCAGCGGCACCACCTGCTGGGCCTGGCGGTCCTGCACGCACCACCACCCCTCGGTGTAGCCGGGCAGCTGGCGCAGGTCGCCGGGATGTCCCTCCAGGCCGAGGGCTTCGGCGAATCCCGCAAGGGGCTGGGCCGTGACGGCCGCTTCCGCCAGGCGCTCGCGCAGTGACTCGGGAGTGCAGCGCAGGGGATTGACCCGGATGTCGAGATGGGGAGGGGTGTTGCAGGCCTGGCCGAACGCTTCGGCGGCCTCCGGCGCCAGCCATGTGGGGATCAGCTCGGCCAGCCAGTCCGGCAGGGAATGGCGCACGCCCCAGGCCTGGGCCGGATCCGTCGGCAAGCTGAGGCCGCTCCAGGGCGCAGGGGGCTGCGGCGCCTGGGCGTCGCTGGAGCGGCTGCGCAGCAGGGCGCGCAACATCCCGTTCACCACGGGGGCCAGACGACCCAGCTGGGCCCGCTTGGCCAGTTCCACCGTGGTGCTCACCGCCGCCGAGGCTGGAATTCTCTGGCTGAACAGCAGCTGGTACAGGCCCAGGTGCAGCAGCCAGCGCAGTTTGGGCGGCTGCCGGAGTGCCGGCACGCGACCGAGCCGGTCGATCCAGGCATCCAGCAGCCGCCGCTGCCGGATCGCTCCGTAGGAGAGCTCGGTGGCCAGGCCCCGGTCGGCACCTTGCAGGGGGCGGCGTGCCAGTTCCCGCTCCAGCGCCACATCGGCGTAGGCCCCGGCCGCCACGGCCTGCAGAACCTGCCAGGCAACCTGGCGCGGTGCCAGGCCAATGCCGGGATCCGCCGCTGGGCGGCCGGCGGCGGCGACGTCGGAGCGGGGATCAGCCAAGCGGCGGTTGCGGAGCCTTCCAGAGATAGCGCCGCAGCGGCAGTCGCCCCTCGGTATCCACGGCGATCCCCTCGGCCAGCAGTAGGTGCCGCTGCATCCAGTCCGAGCCTTCGCGGCTGGGGCTCATGCTGATCCGCCCCTGGGCGTTCACCACCCGATGCCAGGGGACGGGGGAGGGCAGCGGCAGGCGACGCAGCGCCCAGCCCACCTGGCGGGCGCAGCCATAGGCGCCGATCAGCTCGGCGATCTGGCCGTAGGTGGCCAGCTGTCCAGCCGGAATCTCGGCCACGGTGTCCCAGACCCGTTGATCGAAGGTCGCTTCCGCCATCGGCAGCCCGCGGGAGAAGATGCCCATAGCCTGCCGTGCTGTGGCGCCGCCTTCATGCCCCTGCTGCCCCGCCGTTTCGAGCGCCTCAAGGCCGTGCTCGATTGCCGCATGGGTGATCTCACATTGCTGCTCGAGCAGGTGGACAAGCCCCATAACCTCTCGGCGATCCTGCGCAGCTGCGATGCGGTGGGCGTACTGGAGGCCCATGCCGTCTGCCTGCAGGGCCGCCTGCCCACTTTCAACAGCACCGCCCAGGGCAGCCAGAAATGGGTGCCGCTGCAGCTGGAGACAGACGTGAACGTGGCGATCCACCGACTCAAGCAGCGGGGCTTCCGTCTCTATGGCACCCACCTTGGCGCGGAGGCCGTGGACTACCGCTGCTGTGATTTCACCGGCCCCACGGCGTTCGTGCTGGGCGCCGAGAAGTGGGGCCTCAGTGCTGCCGCCGCCGCCCAGATCGATCAGGCCGTGATCATTCCGATGCGTGGCATGGTTCAGTCGCTCAACGTGTCGGTGGCCACCGCCACCCTGCTGTTCGAGGCCCTGCGTCAGCGCCAGGCCGCTGGACGGGTTCCCACGGCGGGCGAAGGGGTGGCGCCGGAGCGCTACCAGCGGCTGCTGTTCGAGTGGGCCTATCCCCAGGTGGCCGCCTGGTGCCGCAGTCAGGGGCGGCCGTATCCGGCGTTGTCGGAGGCCGGCGAGATCGCCGAGGAGCTGCCGCGCACGGTGCGGTTGCGGTGCTGACGCTTCTCAGCGTTTCTGACGTTTCCCAGCGTTGCTGATGGTTCTCAGGGGCGCTGCCTTGGGGAGTCCCAGAACTCAGCCCCGTCCCTCTTCCTCGAATCGGTTGGCGCTGGGCAGCCAGGCGGCCACGGCCAGGGCGGCGAGCTCCAGGGGGATCTGCCGGCCGCCCAGCAGCACCACCATCACGCAGGTCACCGCGAAGATCTTTTCGAGCATGCCGATCACGTCATCGGTGTGGCGGCTGCCTTCGCTCCACAGCACCACGCCGGACAACAACAGCACCACATCCAGCCACCAGGGCATGGCCGCACCATCTTCTGAGGTTTCCACTATGGCGAGGTCGTCGCGTGGCTGCACAGGGTCTGAACAGGCGCTGCCCTGGGGCTGCTTCAGAGCGCGTTGCGCTCGGTGTCGTTGCCGCTCAGCCAGCTCTCCAGGCCCTCCCCCAGGAATGAGAGGCCCAGCACCAGCACGAACATGGCCAGGCCGGGATAGAGGGCCGTCCACCAGATCCCGGTGGGCAAGGCCGTGAGGGCCTGCTGCAGATCACTGCCCCACTCCGGAATCGTTTCCGGCAGGCCCAGGCCGAGGAATCCGAGGCCGCCCAGCACCAGCACCGCGTCAGCGGCATTGAGGGTGAGCAGCACCGGCACCGAGGTGATCACATTGCGCAGTAGGTAGCGCCGCAGGATCCAGATCGGTCCGGCGCCGAGGGATCGGGCCGCCTCCACGAACAGTTCCGCTTTCACCTGGGCGCTCTGGTTGCGCACCACGCGGAAGTACTGGGGCACATACACCACACAGAGCGCGGCGGCGGCATTGGGCAGGCCGCGGCCGAGCAGAAAGGCCAGCACCACTGAGAGCAGCAGCACCGGCAGGGTGTACAGGGTGTCCATCAGCAGCACCAGCAGCCGGTCCACCCATCCCCCCAGGTAGCCGCTGAGCATGCCCAGCGGCACGCCGACCACCAGGGCCAGCAGCAGGGCGATCAGCACCACCTGCAGGGCCACACCGCTGCCGGCCAGGGTGCGGACGCAGACGTCGCGGCCGAGGCGGTCGGTGCCGCACCAGTGCCCCCAGGAGGGGGCGGCATAGATGGGGTTGTCGAGGCCGGCGTTCGGATCGGCCAGGACCCCCAGATGGATGGCCAGGGGGGTGAGCAGGGCCACCAGGGCGTAAGCCAGCACGATCCCCACCCCCCAGCGGGCCATCCGGCCGGAGAGGGTGCGGGGCTGCCAGCGCTGGATCAAGGCCGCGGTGGACGCGGCGGGCGCATCCGGGAAACTGGCTCCATTCAACTGGTCACAGCATCGAACCGGTCGCAGCCTGGAACCGGTCGCTGCAGGCAAGCGGGCCCGGCAGAGAGCGCCCAGCCGAAGCCTCTTAGGCTGGCTCCGATTGCCGTGCAGGCCTGGTTCTGCCGCTCCGGTTGCCCCATGCCCCCGCGCCTGCTGATTGTTGACGACGATCCGGAACTGCGTCATTTCCTGGTGGCCGAACTGCAGGCAGATGGCTACATCTGCGATGAGGCCGCCACCGGCCAGCAGGCCCTGGGGCAGATCCGCCAGGAGCCCTGCGATCTGGTGCTTCTGGACTGGAGCCTGCCCGATTTCAGCGGCGTTGAGGTCTGCCGGCGGATGCGCCGCAGCTCCATCACAACACCGGTGTTGATGCTCACGGCCCGCGATGACGTGCGTGAACGGGTCGAGGCCCTCGATTCCGGTGCCGACGACTACCTCACCAAGCCCTTCTCGATCGAGGAGTTGCTGGCCCGCATCCGCGCCAGGCTTCGCCGCACCGGCCTCAATGAACCGGACGACGGCTGGTTGCGGCTGGCTGACCTGGCGGTGCATCCCGCCAGCCGGGAGGTGAAACGCGATGAGGAACCGATTCAGCTCACCGCCCGCGAGTTTGATCTGCTCCATCTCCTGATCCGCCACCCCAACGAGGTGCAGGAACGGCGCCTCATCCTCGACACTCTCTGGGGAGCGAACTGGGTGGGCGACGACAACCTGCTCGATGTCTATGTGCGCTATCTGCGCAAGAAGCTTGAGCCGGTGGGGCGCCCCACCCTGATTCAGACCGTGCGCGGCGTCGGCTTCATGCTCAAGGAGGGTCCCGTTCGCACCTGAAGGCCCCGTCCCGGGCCCGGGGGGCTGGGGCTGGCGGCAGGTCTTGTCGGGGGCAGCTCCAGGCGGAAGTCGGCGCCGCCGCCGGGGGCCGAGCGCACCGTGATGGCTCCGCCCATCGCCTCCATCAACAGCCGGACCACCGAGAGCCCCAGGCCGCTGCCGCGGGTATCGACCGAGGCTGAGCCCCTGAAGAAGCGCTCGAAGATCGCGTCCTGTTCCTCCAGCGTCACCCCCGGTCCCTGATCCTGCACGTGCAGAACCAGCAGGCCTCTGGGCGGGCCAGCTTCGTAGTCGGCCCGCAGTGTGATCGAACCGCTGCTGTAGCGCAGGGCGTTGTCGATCAGGGCTGCCAGGCACTGCTGCAACCGCTCCGGATCGCCGTTGGCCTGGGGCAGGGTCATCGCTTCGGGGGAGGCGATCTGCAGGCGACCGCCGGCCTGCTGCTGCAGCCGGCCAAAGGCGTCCAGCAGCATGTCCTCCACGGACAGGGACTGGAGCTGCAGCTGCAGCCGGCCGGCGTCACGGCGGGCCAGATCGAGCAGATCGCTCACCAGCAGGCCCATGCGGCGGGCTTCGGTGCAGATCACCTCCAGGGAGGTGCTGAAGGATTCCGGCGCGTTGAACGCCGTGGTCTCTGCTCTGGCGGAGTTCCCGTCGGTGGGCTCGGCGCTGGCCAGCTGCCGCCGCAGGCTCTGGGCGTGGCCCGAGATCAGGGTGATCGGGGTGCGCAGCTCATGGGCCACGCCGTCGACGAAGGAGCGCTGCAACAGCCACGATTCGGCCAGCCGCTCCTGCAGGGCATTGAAGGAGCGGGCAATCGGGCGGAGTTCCTGCGGCTCGGCCGCCACATCGAGCAGTTCGGCCTGCTGGGGCGGGGTGGGAATCGCCGCCACCTCCCGGCTGAGCTGGGCCAGGGGTTCCACCAGGCCGCGGCGCAGCACCGGTCGCAGCAGGGCGCCGGTGAACAGGGACGACAACCCCGCGGCGGCAATCAGCAACAGCTGCGACAGCCGTTCCTTCTCGACCGAATCGGTCACGTCCTGCCGCAGTTCCAGCAGGGGGCGTTCTCCGGCGATCGGACCGATCCGGGTGCGGCTCACCAGCAGCACCTGGCGCTCGCCGTGCAGCAGCAACGGCGGGCTGGAGGTGGTGCCGGCGGGCAGCAGGCGCACCGTCAGACCCGGCAGCTCCAGCATCGAGTTGATCAGGTGCTCCAGCTGGGCGGTGCTGGAGACGCGCTCCAACAACTTGCTGCTCATGTGCTCGATCAGCTGAGCGTGGCTCTGGCGGCGCTGCAGGGAGGTGAGGGTGTGGTTCAGCGCCAGCAGCAGGCAATAGCCCGCCAGCACCGCCAGCAGGGTGGTGGATTGCAGCCACAGCCGCAGGGATGGCTGCGCGCGCATCGCAACGTGCCGGGGTTCGGAGTCATTGTGCGGCGTGGTAGCTGCTGCGCACCAGCGGCCCGCTGCGCACCTGCGCGAAGCCAAGGCTGCGGGCGATGGCGCCGAACTCCTCGAAGGCGGCCGGGGTCCAGTAGCGGGCTACGGGGATGTGGGCCAGGGAGGGGCGCAGATACTGCCCCAGGGTGAGTCGCTGGCAGTCGGCCCGTCGGAGATCGTGCAGCGCTGCGATCACCTCCTCCCGGCTCTCGCCCAGCCCGAGCATCAGCCCGGATTTGGTGGGAATGCTGGGAGCCAGCTGCCGCGCCGCCGCCAGCAGCGCCAGGGAGCGGCCGTAGGTGGCGCCACGCCGCACCTCACCCTGCAGCCGTTCGACGGTCTCGAGGTTGTGGTTGAAGCAGGCTGGGTTAGCGGCCAGCACGGTGGCCAGACGCTGCCGCTGGGCGGCTTCACCGGCCGCCGGCTCAGGGTGGCCGCCCCAGAAATCGGGGGTGAGCACCTCGATGCCAACCGTGGTGTCACGGCGCCGGATCGCCGCCATGGTGGCGGTGAACAGGCTGGCGCCGTGGTCGGGCCAGTCGTCGCGGGCGACGGCGGTGAGCACCACATAACGCAGCCCCAGGTTGTGCACGGCCTCCGCCACCCGCTCGGCTTCCCCGGGGTCGAAGGGTGCCGGCGCCTGGCCCTTGTCCACCTGGCAGAAGGCACAGCTGCGGGTGCAGATCGGTCCGCCCAGCAGGAAGGTGGCGGTGCCGGCGGCGTAGCACTCGCCCCGGTTGGGACACCGCCCCTCTTCGCAGATGGTGTGCAGCCGCTGCTGCTTCACCACCGCCTGCACGGCCTCCAGGTTGCTGGCTGAACCCACGGGGCGCCGCAGCCAGGCCGGCAGGCGTTCCCTGGGGGGGATCGCGGCGTAGCGGCTGGTGGGTGAGCTCATGGCGGCGGCAGGGGCGGCAGGGCGGTGGGGTGTCTGGCAGGGAGCGGCAGGCTGAGCGACGCTGGCTTCACTCAGCCCATGGGTCGCCGCCCTTCCAGGGCCCGGGCCAGGGTCACCTCATCGGCGTACTCCAGCTCGCTGCCCACCGGCAGGCCATAGGCGATGCGCGTCACGCTGGTGAACGGGCGCAGCAGGCGAGCCAGATAGAGGCTGGTGGTATCGCCTTCGACGCTGGGGGTGAGCGCCAGGATCACCTCGCTGATGCTTTCGCGATCGACCCGTTCCACCAGCGGCTGGATGCGCAGGGCCTCCGGGCCGATGCCATCCATCGGCGAGATCAAGCCGCCGAGCACGTGATAGGTGCCGCGGTACTCGCGGGTGCGCTCCATGGCCAGCAGATCGCGCGAATCGGCCACCACGCAGATCAGGCCGTTGTGGCGTATTTCCTGGCGGCAGATCTCGCATTCGGGATCGGCCGAGAGGTGGAAGCAGCGCCGGCAGCTGCCCACCTGGCTGCGGGCGGCCAGCAGGGCATCGGCGAAGGCGCGGATCTGCTCCTCAGGCTGGCGCAGCAGGTGCAAGGCCAGGCGCTGGGCGGTGCGGGGGCCGATCCCGGGCAGGCGCTCGAACTGGTCGATCAGCCGGGCCAGGGGGCGGGTGAAGCCGCTCAGGGATCCGCTGCAGGTGGCCGGAATCTAGGCCCGTCGCCCCGGGCTGTGGCCCGGCGGCTCTGGGTGCCTGGGGCGGTTGGAGAATGGAGTGCGATCGCCGCGCCCGTGTCATGCCCTTCCTCGCCTTCACCTGGTCCCGCCTGCGACCGGCCCTGGTCGCCCTGCTTCTCGGGGTGGTGCTGGTGGGGTGCAGCGCCGCGGCCGCTGGGCTCAACTCCTTCCAGAGCCCGGATGGTCGCTATGCCTTCCTCTATCCCACCGGCTGGACCCGGGTGCAGGTCAGTGGCGGCCCGCAGGTGGTGTTCCACGACCTGATCAACAGCGACGAGACCCTCAGCCTGGTGATCGGCGAGGTGAACCCCACCAACGACCTCGAAGCGCTCGGCAGTGCCGTGGCGGTGGGCGAAACCCTGCGCCGCACCGTGATTGCTCCAGCGGGCAGCGGCCGTGAGGCGGATCTGGTGCAGGCCGATGAGCGGCAGGTGGGCGGCCGCACCTTCTACGACCTGGAGTACGCCGTGCATCTGCAGGACCGGGACCGCCATGAACTGGCGACGGTGGTGATGGACCGTGGCCGCCTCTACACCTTTGCGGCCAGCACCAATGAGGTGCGTTGGCCACGGGTGAAAGGGCTGTTCCAGCAGGTGATCACCTCCTTCACTCTCCAGATCTGAAGATGCTGCCGGCAGTGCCGCAACAGGGGGCAGCGGGTCAGCGTCCGGTGCTGGTGGTGGGCGGCGGCATCGCCGGCGGTGTGCTCGCCCTGGCCCTGGCCGATGCAGGGCTGGCGGTCACCCTGGTGGATGAGGGCTTTCCGTGCGCCACCGCTCTCAGTTACGGCGGCGTCGCCTGGTGGGCCGGCGCTCCGGGTGAGCTGGGTGCCCTGATGCGCCAGGCGCCGCAGGCCTGGCGTGCCCTGGAACATCGCCATGGCTCGATCGGCTGGCGCCCCTGCGGCCTGCGGCTGCAGGGCGGCAGCGTGCTGGACGGGTTGTTGCGCCCTCCCTTCGCCCAGGTCGATGCGATGGCGTTCCGCCAGGCCCTGGCCAGGATGCTGCCGCGGGCCGGCATCACCGTGCTGGCCGATCGGGTGCTCGGGCCTCTGGAGCGGGTGGCTGGGGGCTGGCGGTTGCGGTTGGAAGCCCAGGCGGATCTGGAGGTCGATCAGGTGGTGCTGGCTGCCGGTGCGGGCTGCCTGGCGCTCTGGCCGGCGCTGCGCCAGCGGCTCCGGCTCAGCTGGGCCGGGGTCCTGGCCCTCGAGACGATGCCCGCTGGCCGGCCCCCTGCCGGCAGTCGCTGGTTGGAGCAAGGACGGCGCGGGCGGCTGGTGCAGCCGCGGCACTGGCGCCGCCGGGGCCTGGAGCAGCAGGCGGCGGAGTTGCAGCAGGAGGCCTGGATCGTCGATGCCGGGCTGGCGCCCTGGGGGGAGGGGGTGCTGGTGGGGCAGATCAGCCTGGTTCGCCCGCCGGCCCGCCAGGCGGAGCCGCCCGATCCGGCCTGGATGGAGGAGCGGCTGCGCCAGGGCCTCAGCCAGCTGGAGCGGGAGCTGGGGCACCTCCCGGGGCCGTACCGGCAGGTGCCGGTGGCCTTCTGCGACGACGGAATCCCGCTGGTGGGCCCGATCGATGCAGCCCCTGGACTCTGGGCCTTCACCGGGTTCAGCGGTGCCTTCGCCCAGGTGCCGGTGCTGGCGCCGCGGCTGGCCCAGGCCATGGCCCTGGCAGCCTCCGGGCAGAAGCCCGGCTGACAGAGCTGCCTGGATCCAGCAAGCTGGCCGCCATGACGATCACCAGCCCCGACTCCGGTGCGCCCCCGCCGGGCCCCGTGCCGTCCGCCGGCCGGGGGGTGCGCTCGCTGCCCCACCGCTGGGCGGGCCTGAGTGATCACGACCAGGTGGGGATCTGCCTGGCGGCCGTGGCTGGCGCGCTGGGGTGCTGGGCTCTGTTCTGGCCGGTGCCCACCGAGGTGACGGGGCAGGGGGTGCTCGTCTATCCGAACAACGCCGGCCTGCTCAATGCCCGTTCCGGCGGCCAGGTGCGGCAGCTCTTCGTGCGGGTGGGGGATCGGGTGAGCCGGGGCCAGGTGCTGATGGAGCTCTACCTGCCGGTGCTGGAGAAGGAACTGCAGCAGCAGAAGGGCAACCTGGCCCAGCTGGAACGCCAGAACCTTGAACTCGATCAACGCGACCGGCTGCGGCTGGCCACCGAGCGGCTGAGTGTCGACACGGCCCTGGCCAAGCTCGCCGACGACCGCGACCGCTTTAAAGCCCTGCAGGCCACCTATGCCGAGAAGCTGCGCAATCTGCGCTGGCTCAGCCAGCGGCAGGTGGTGGCGCCGCTGTCCAGTGAGGTGGTGGGCGCTGAACAGGGCTTCACGAATACCAGCGTCAATCTCGATGCCACCCTCACCCAGGAGAAGGAGGTGCTCACCAGCTATGAGCAGGTGAAACTCACGATCGACACCCAGGCACTGCAGCGTCGCTACCAGATCGATGATCTGAAGCGGCAGGTGCGGGTCACCGAGGCCCGCATCGCCTTCGACGGCAAGGTGGTGGCCCAGCGTGACGGCAGGCTGCTGGATCTTCAGGTGATCGAGGGCCAGACGGTGAGCACCGGCCAGCGGCTGGGCACCCTGGGCCGCGCCGCCGCACCCACCGCCCACGAGGCCCCCCTGCGGGCCGTGGCCTTCTTTGCCCCGGCCGATGCCCGGCGGCTCCCTCCGGGACTGCCGGTGGAGGTGGTGCCCCTCTGGAACCAGCGCGGTCGTTTCGGCGGGATCGTGGGCAAAGTCAGTCAGGTGCTCACCCTGCCCGCCACCGAGGAGGACATCTCCACCACGATCGGCAACCCCCAGCTGGCCCAGGAGCTGGTCAGCAAAGGACCCGTGATGCGGGCCGAGATCGCCCTGGAGCGCGATCCCACCAGTCTCGACGGCTACCGCTGGACCCTGTCGCGCGGCAGTGGCGTGTTCCCGGTACGGGACGGGCTCACCATCGCCAGCCATGCCTATGTGGAGTGGCGCACCCCGATCAGCTACCTGATCCCCGGCCTGCGCTCGATCACCGGTGGCTATCGCAGCCAGGGGATGGACCGGCGCTGGAACCTGCCCTTCCTGCGCCAACCCGACACCCTCCCCTGACCCGAACGCTCCCACTCGGCCGCCTGCGATGTCCCCCCCCTCCCGCCGCCCCCTTCTGCGCAACGGGCTGCTCCGGCAGGAACTGCCCTGGCTGGCCAGCGAGGTGCTGCTGCTGGTGGTGCTCTTCAACGCCAACCCGCCGGAACTCTGGTTCTGGCTGGTGGTGCTGCTGGTGATCCTGGGGTACCGGATCGAGCGCTGGTGGTCATCCCGATCCGATCTGGACTGAGGCAGGTCCGTTGCTCAACCTGGCCGTCTGTGGAAGCGCCCCAGGATCAGGGCAATCAGGATGGCGATGTAGAGCTGGCCCGCGATGGTGATCACCACTGTGAGGACTTGCCCAGTCACATCACTGCTGCGGAGCACCGCCGATCCCACGGTGGTCAGGATCATGAACGAGGCGGCCATCAGTGCCGGCGCCATCGCCACGGCATCAGCGTTGCGATCCTGAAGCACCGGCAGGGCGGAAGGGTCGAAGGCGCCGGGATGAAGCACCCACAGGGCCACCAGCATCACCCCACCGGCGATGCCCACCAGCAGATAACCGGAGGTGGCGCCCATCACCACAGCCACCGTCACGAACGGCTCGCGCACCAGAGTCTTCACCTTGCGGATCAGCGCCAGCAGAAAGAACAGCAGCCAGGTGATCACATGCGGCACCGTGACGATCCTCCCCAGCGGTGGATCAAAGGCCAGGGCCAGATGCCACACCCCCTCCAGGGCGATCGCCAGGCCGCCGAGGCCATAGATCAGCGGCCGTGTGCTGAGCAGGGGCGAATACCGCGTCACAGTAGTGATAAGCACCACCGCCAGGCTGATCAGCAGCAGCGAGAGCAGCCAGACCTGCGACTGACAGAGCGGCAGCAGCAGGATCATCAGCACCTCGGTGGCAAGGGTGAGGATGTAGCCCCGATGGCGGTGGCGCAGCCTCTGGATCTGCTCGTGGGTGAAGGGCATGGCGGCTCCGTTCAGGGACCGGGGGTCGGGGGTCGCAGCTCGCTCAGGCGCAGGTCATTCAGGCGCAGCTCGGGTGCATAGGGCGCATCGGGATCACGGGAGACCGGCAGCAGTTCCCGCAGCAGCCTGGCGTAGGTGAGGTTCACGTTCACGGTGGCATTGAGCCGCTGCACCAGGCTGTTGATCAGCCGCTCCTGGGTGATCGACAGATCCACCTCGTTCGAGAGGCCGGTGCGATAGCGCAGCCGCACATCGCGGAAGGCTTCCATGGCAGCCGCCACGCCACGGCGGGCGGAACTCAGCTTGGCGAGGCTGGCCTCGTGGTTGAAGAAGGCCTGCTCCAACCGCAGGCGGATGTCATTGCGGCGGGCGGCGAACTGCTGGGCCGCAGCGGCCTCCCGGCGGGCCAGTCCCCGCACCCGCGCGGCGGTGGTGCCGCCATCAAAGAGCAGCCAGCGCAGGGTGAGCCCGATCGACCAGTCATAGCCGTTGGTGTTCAGCACGGGGATGACCGTGCTGCCGCAGCAGCCGCCGCCGCTGACGCTGATGTCGAACTGGTTGGTGTTGGCGCCGTAGCCGCCGGCGGCGGCGAACAGCGAGAGGGTCGGCAGCAGGGCCGCCGCGGCCGAGTCCTTCTCCCGGGCCAAGGCCTCGCGGGTGGCCAGCACCGCCTCCAGTTCCGGGTTGTCGCGGTAGGCGGCCAGCAGGCTGCTCTCCAGGTCGAGGGGCCAGCGGGGCTGCACCTGGATCGGATCGGAAGCGCTGGGGGTCACCTCCGGCGGCAGGTTGAGCACCACGCCGAGCTGGCGCCGGGCCACGGCCCGGTCCGCCATCGCCTGGATCAGCAGCTCCTGGTCGCTGGCCTCGATGGCGCGACGGCGCAGCACATCGAGCCGGGGCACCAGGCCCGCCTGCTTGAGATCGAGGGCGTCCTGAAGGATCACCAGGTCGTTGCGCACCGTGGCGTCGCGGATGCGCACCAGCTGGTCGGCCTGCTGCAGCTGGTAGTAGGCCTCGCTCACCTGCAGCTGCAACCGGCGTAGGTCGTTCGCGTAGGTCTGGCGGCTCTGCTGCAGGCGGGCCCGGGCGGCCCTCACCTGCGGCGTGCGGGCGAAATCAAGCAACGCATACTGCAGTTCCAGTCCTCCCTGAACGCTGTTCACCGATTCATTCAGGTAGGCGCCGCCGCCGTTGGGCACCGTCAAAGCACCACCGGTCGGCTGGCCCGTCGCCGTGGCCAGACCATTGGTCGAGAACTGCGGCCCGAAACCCAGGCCGGTGTTGCCCACGGGGGAATAGAAGCTGGTCCCGCTCTGGCTACTGCCGCCGCTGGCCACCGCACTGATCCGGGGCCAGTAGGTGCCCAGGGCCGCCTGCAGCTCCGCCAGGGCCGCGGCCACCTGCTCGCGCTGGCCCTGCAGTTCGGCGCTGCCCCGAAAGGCCATCGCCAGGGCCTGCTCCAGGCTCAGTCCCTGGATTGAACCCCGCCCCAGCTGCTCAGCCGTGGGCAGGCTCAGGGCCGCGGGCGCGTCCAGTTCCGCCGGCAGGGACCCGGAGGCCTCGCGGTTGGGCGCCAGCAGGGTCTCCGGCAGGGGCGGGGTGGCCTCATCCGCCGCCGCCGCTGCCTCGGGCTCCTGCGGCAGCAGGGTGTCGAGGGTGCGCAGCTGCTGGTCGAGTTCCCGCCAGCTGCGTTCCAGTGGCTCGGGAGCTCCCTCGGGCAGCGGCGCCGACCGGTTGGTCTGGGCCTGGCTGGGGGCGAGCAGCCCAGGCTGGCCCGGCCACACGGCCATCGCCGGCAGCAGCAGCAGCAGGCCGATCAGCGGCACGCGTTTCAGGTTGCGACTGCCCTGCCGGCAACCTCGGCTCCTGCCCATCCGCTCCGATCGGTCCCGTCTGATCGGCGCCAGTCTGATGGCTGCCAGCGTGATGGCGGCCAGTCTCATGGACCCGGTTCAGAAGGTCAGGGTGACCTGCAGGCCGCTGGAGAGGATGCCCGGCCAGGCCCCACGAGCGCCCGGATTGACGATCCACTGCAGGGTGGGCTGGAGGTTGAGGTTGTCGTTCAGGTGAAGCTGATAGCCCAGCTCCACCACCCCCTCCTGGTCCAGCTGCGGCTGGAGTCCGGGGCTGAAGCCGGTGCGGGCCATCCCCAAGGCCAGCACATCCAGGGGGCGCCCAGGGAAGGGACCCAGCACCACCACTCCGGTGCTGAGGTTGGTGCGGATCGCATTGAAGGCTGGATCCAGACCGAGGGTGGCCGCGAACCAGAGCCGTCGATCGCTGCCGGGCCCGCTGCCCACGGGCAGGCTGAGGCTGCTGTAGAGGCCGCGGTTGGGGCCGCTGCCGAGGTAGCCGCCCAGTTGCAGGGACCCCGGCGGCAGCTGCAGCGGCGCGGATGGGGGCATCGATGGCGCGTCTGCTGGGGAGTGCAGCCAGCTGGGCGTGAGTTCCAGCTGCACCATCTGCAGCCAGCCCCCCGGCCCTGCCATGGATCCTTCGATCCCGAACCGACGCACCTGGGCGGCCATGGCTGTCAGATCGAAGCCGGCCACGTCCAGCCGCAGCTCCTCTGAGGGGCGGAGGCTCAGCACGGCGCCCGGGGCGTGCAGGGGGGCCACGGGGAAGTCGGCGGTGCCGAGGCCGGGGGCCGTGTTCAGGGCCCCGTGCACGTAGTAGCTCGCCAGCGGTGCGGTGAAAAAAGCTGGATCGAGCGAGAGCAGGCCAGCCCGCAGGCCCCAGGAGCCGGGGAGGGTCTCGCGCCGGATCTCAGCGGCGGAGAGCCAGAATCCCAGCGGATCGGCGAGCTGCTGCAGGGGGATCACCGCGCCGATGGATTCGGCGTAGTTGGGGTTGCCGTTGATCCAGGCCAGCTCGGCCCGCAGCGACCAGCGGCTTGCTTCCGGGCTGGACTGCCGCCAGGGAAGGAGGTCGATCTGCAGGGTGGATTGCTGGATCCAGCTGGCCCGTGAGGCCTGGCCCCCCACAGGGTTGGCCATGGGTTCGGCCTGGATCTCCAGCTGCAGCTGCAGCCACTCCGGCAGCCCCAACCACTCCTGCAAGCTGCCCCAGCTGTTGGTTTGAGGCGTGGCTGCCGTGGATCCAGGGGTTGGGGCCGCAGGGTCTGGAGATGCGGGCAGCGGTTCTGCCAGGGTCGGCGCCATCAGCAGCGCCATCGCCGCGGCCAGGGCTCCCCAGGGGCCGACTCGCCTCATCGAGCCAGCTGCCGCCAGCGGGATTCGCAGTGCAGCAGGCAGGAGAGCACCTGCTGGCAGGCCATCAGTCGCCGGGCGATCCGCTGCAGCCGGCCCAGGTCCATGGTGGCGAAGCTGGGGTCGCGCAGCCAGTGATCGGCCACGCTCCAGCTGGCCGGGGCCTGGAAGGGCGGCGGGGGCTTGAGCGATTCCCCCGGCTGCAGCACGATCCGGCGCCACTGCCCCAGCTGGGCGGCGGCGGCCTCGAGCAGTTCAGCTTCCGCCAGGCGCAGGGCCGTCAGGGAGGCCACCTGGCCGAGGGGAGGGGGCTGGCGCTCGAGGGTGTCGAGGGCGCCGATCAGGCTGGAGCAGGCGTCCTCCAGCAGGGAGAACCCCCGCAGCAGGGGATGGCGGCTGGGATGGTCGCCCAGTTCGGCCTCCACCATGGGGCGGCCGCGGCGCAGCAGCCCCAACTGACGGCGCAGCTCCACCGTGCGTCGATGCTGCGGATCGGATTGGGTGGTGGGTGTGGCTGCGCTGGATGGCTTCGCGGCGTGGGCTGGCTTCGCCGTGGCCCCGCCCAGATAGAGCTGCGCCGCCGCCGCCTCCAGACCTTCCGCCAGGGATCCCAGCAGGACGTTCCACTGGCTGCGGGTCTGAGTCACCGCCTGGCTGGGCCAGAACAACCGCAGGCTCAGCAGGGCCATGAGGATGCCGACACAGGTCCAGAACAGCCGCAGCGGGATCCACCAGTCGAGGTCATCGCCGTGGACCAGCCAGCCCATCACCAGCACCAGGCCGCCCACCTTGTAGCCCACCCGCAGCCCCAGCCACTCCCCCATGGCGCGCATGAGGCCCAGGGCCAGGCCGAGGGCGAGGGCCAGGGGAAGCTCCTGCAGGCACTGCTTGGTCACCACCAGCACGGCCGCCCCCAGCAGGGTGCCGAGCAGGCGCTGGCGGCCGAGTCTCAGGGAGTTGCCGTAGGTGCCGGTGCCCACCGCCAGCACCGCCAGGGTGGCGTAGAACCCGAAGCCCAGGGGTGCCAGAACCCCCAGGGCGTTGGTCAGCCCGGTGGTCACCACCAGCCGCAGCTCGTCGCGGCGAATCAGCATGGAACGGCGGCGTTGTCGAGCCGGCGCAGCCGCGCCAGGGTCTCAACGGTGGAGAGCAGCCGTTGCTGTTCTTCCGCCAGGGCCAGCAGCTGCAGCAGGGGTCGCCCGTCGCGCAGGGCCGCCGCCTGCCAGATCTCGGGGCGGGGCGGGAGCGGGTGCGCCCTGGTTCCCTCCAGGGCGGCGGCCAGGTCCGCCAGCACCTGGCGCAGGGGGTAGGGGCCTGTGATGGCCGGGTCCGTCTCGGGAGGCGGCGTTGCTGGCGGCAGGTTGGAGAGCAGGCGCTCCCACTGCACCCAGTGGTGACCGAGGGTCTGCCAGAGGTTGAGCCTTTGGCGCCAGCGCCGGCGCAGCAGCCAGCGACGCCGCGGACCGCGCATCTGCTCCTGGGTGAGCTGACTCATGCGCAGCCAGGTCTCGGTGAAGTTGGCCGGCGGCAGGGGCGGCGGCGCGGGGGCGAGCTCGATCAGCCAGCGGCGATGCTCCTCCAGCTGGCGCTGCAGCTGCTCCCAGAGCCTGTCCTCGATCTCCTGCAGTTCCTTGAGGCCCTCGCGAGGCCAGAACAGCAGCCCCACCAGGATGGCAATCACGCAGCCCAGGGCTGTGTCGAGGGCGCGGTTGAACACGTAGTCCCAGTTGAGGAGCACGTGGTTGGGAATCATCAGGAACATCACGCTCACCAGGCCGGCGGTGGCGAGGGAGCTCTGCCAGCCCAGCATCCGCAGCACCGGCACCATCAGCAGCAGCGACACCAGCACCCCGATCCAGCCCGCCAGGATCGTGTGCACCAGGAAGGTGATCAGCCCACCGGTGACGGTGCCGAGAATGCGGGATGTGGCCGCCTGCACGGTCTGGTCGTCGTTGTCGTCGACCACGACGACCACCGCCAGCAGGGGGTACCAGACGAATTCGATCCGTTCGAACCACACGGCCAGTGCCGTGGTGATCGTGGCCGAGATTCCCAGCTTGAGGCTGTTGTGCAGCAGCGGGGAAGACACGGGGACGTGCGGCTGCCGGGGCGGAATGACCGGCCCAGCCTATGGCGCGCGCTCAGGTCTCAGAACAGGAAGCGGTAGCGATCCTCCTGGGGGTTGGTCTCGCCGTTTTCGGCCGTCGTGTTTCTCTCGGCGCCGGGCTCGGCCTGCGGCCAGGTGGCATCCCAGTAACTGATGCCGTCGCGGTAAAAGGGGCGGCCGTCCAGCCGTTCGGTTTCCAGGCTGGTCATGCCCATCGCCGTGATCAGACCGCCCATCTCCATCGGGCCCAGATCGGTATGGAGATCCTTGCCGGCGGCGGCCAGGATGGCCGGCAGCCGCACCAGATTCTCCGGTCGGGTGAGCTTGCGGAACAGGGCTTTGAGGGCCAGTTGCTGGCGTTCCAGCCGGCCGATGTCGCCCATCTCATCGTGGCGCCAGCGCAGGAATCCCTCCAGATCCCGGCCCTTGAGGGTCTGCGGACCCGGCTGCAGGTCGATGTGGAGCCCCTGGCTGCTATCCACGTAATAGAGCCGCTTCGGCACGTCCACCTCGATGCCGCCGAGCACGTCGGCAATGCGCCGGATCGAGGAGAGATTCACCTTGACCAGATGGCTGATCGGCCGGCCCATGCGGCTGGAGAGCTCCTGTTTCACCAGATCGGCGCCACCCAGGCTGTAGAGGGCGTTGGCCTTGACGCCGCCGTACTCGGCCGTCTCGATGTAGCTGTCGCGTGGCACCTGGATGATGCGGGTCACGCCGTTCTCGACCCGCAGCACCGCCATCACATCGGTATTGCCGCCGCCTACATCCGTACCCAGCACCAGCACATCCTGATGGCCGAAATTGGCCCATCCCGCGAAGGGGTTGGTGATGCGCTTGTCCTCGATGTGATTCTCGATGGACAGCCAGCGGCTCAGCGGGCCGGCGAGCAGCAGGCCGCCACTGAGGCCCAGCACCACGGCCACCAGGACGGGCCCGCGCTGACCTCGCTTGGGACGGCGCTGCGCCGCAGGTGTCTTCATGTTGGAAAACTTATGTCAGGCATCGAACCGCAGGGGCTCGTCCGGCCGGAGACCGGCCTGGACCCGCCAGAGGCCGGCGTAGGCGCCGGCGGCGGCGATCAGTTGCTCGTGGGTGCCACTTTCCACGATCCGGCCCTGCTCCATCACCACGATGCGATCGGCATGGCGCACCGTGCTGAGCCGGTGGGCGATCACCAGAGTGGTGCGGTCCGCCGTGAGCCGCTCCAGCGAGCGCTGAATGGCCGCTTCGGTGTCGTTGTCCACCGCGGCGGTGGCCTCATCGAGGATCAGCACCGGCGGATTCTTGAGGATGGCGCGGGCCAGGGCGATGCGCTGGCGCTGGCCTCCGGAGAGCCGCTGGCCCCGCTCCCCCACCACCGTGTCGTAGCCGTGGGGCAGGGCGGCGATGAAGGGCGCGGCCTCGGCCAGGGCAGCGGCGTGCTCGATGGCGCTGCGGGGTGCGTCGAAGCTGCCGTAGCCGATGTTCTCGGCCACCGAGCCGTGGAAGAGGAACACCTCCTGGCTCACCAGACCGATGGCGTGACGCAGGTCGTCGAGCCGCAGGGTCTGGATCGGGATCCCATCCAGCAGGATCTGGCCCTGCTGTTGCTCGTAGAGCCGCAGCAGCAGCTTCACGATGGTGCTCTTGCCTGAGCCGGTGGCGCCCACGATGCCCAGGGTGGATCCTGCCGGTACCTGCAGGTTGAAGTTCTGCAGAATCGGCGGGCGATCGTGATAGGCGAAGCCCACCGCCTCGAAGCGGATCTCGCCCCGCACCTGGGAGCGTGACAACTGGCCATCTCCACCGGGGATGGTGATCGGCGTGTCGAGCAGATCCAGCACCCGGTTGGTCGACGCCATGCCCCGCTGGTAGTCGTCGAGGGTGCGGCCCAGCGTGGTGAGGGGCCACAGCAGGCGCTGGGTGATGTACACCAGGAAGGTGTAGGGCGCCACTCCGAGGCTGCCGCGCCACACCTGCAGACCGCCCACCACCAGGATCGCCAGGAAGGCGAACAGGATGGCGAAGCGGATCAGCGGCACGAAGCCGGCCGAGAAGCGAATGGCGCGGCGGTTGCTCTGGCGGTAGGCCTCGCTCTGCTGACGCAGGCGATCGTTCTCCCAGCCCTCGGCCACGTAGCTCTTGATCGTGAGCATGCCGCCCAGATTGGTGGCCAGGCGGCTGGCCAGATCGCCGGCCCGCTCGCGCACCTCCTGGTAGCGGGGAGCGAGGCGATGCTGATACCCCAGCGAGCCCCAGAGGATCACCGGCACCGGCAGAAACGACACCCCCGCCACGCTCGGCGAGATCCACACCATCGCCCCGCCCACGGCCAGCACGGTGGTGATCAGCTGCAGGATCTCGTTGGCACCGTGATCGAGGAAGCGCTCCATCTGGTTGATGTCGTCGTTGAGGATCGTCAGCAACCGTCCGCTGCTGCCCGCCTCGAAGAAGGCCATCTCGAGGCGCTGGAGATGGTCGTAGGCCTCCAGGCGCAGTTCGTGCTGCACGGTCTGGGCCAGGTTGCGCCAGAGCAGGCCGTAGAGGTATTCGAACAGGGATTCGGCGGTCCAGATCAGGAACGACAGCACGGCCAGCACCGCCAGCTGGCCCGGAACCGAGACCACGCCCAGCTCGGCCAGCCAGGAGTTCTGTTGTTTCACCACCACGTCCACCGCCAGGGCGATCAGCACTGGTGGGGCCAGGTCAAAGAGCTTGTTGAGCACCGAGCAGGTCGCCGCCAGCCAGACCTGCCGCCGATGGGGGCGCAGGGTGCGCAGCAGGCGCTTCAGGGCAGAGGGGGAGCCGGTGGCTGGCCGCATGCAACAGGGTGGCGGTGAAGATGTTTGCCAGGAACGGTTTGTAGCGGTGCACCGGGCGTAGAACGACCACATCCCAGAAGGGAGATCTTCATGACCCGTTCACGCGCTTTCAATCGATTCCATCGTTGGACAGCCAAGGTTCGTCGCCATCATCTGCGGGCGGCGCTGCCGGAGAGCCTCGAAGGCCAACCGATTGCACCCTGCCCAGGAGCTGAGTTGCGTCGCCGTGCCTGGCAGGTCGATCAACTCGATGAGCTTGAAACGGCTGAAGCTGAACCCATAGAAATCTGATCCTCCCACGCTGTTGTCGCGACGTCGCGGCCCTGCTTGAACTCTCAGATCCTGCCAACACCACGTTTTGAGAACTGAGTTGATTCCTTCGGCTTGATCGATGGTCGGATCAACCTCTTGAACCCCTTGGAGTGAGAAGCCCCAAGGGGTTTTTGTTTGGATCGCAGCAGGTCAGGCGCGTCAAGCACGACACTCCCCATCGTTAGAGGTCAGGACAGCACCGATTGGCCCAATCGCTTAAGGCTCACTCGCCGCCCAGTGGCGTCACCAGCGGTTGCCACTGCCGCCGCCGTAGCCACCGCCACCTCCTCCAGAACGGGTGCCACCCCTTGCACCGCCACCACCACCGCCGCCTTCGCGGGGCGTGGCTTTGTTGACGCGGATCATGCGACCCATCCACTCGACGTTCTGAAGGTCGTCGATGGCTTTCTGCTCAGCGGCATCGTCGCTGAGTTCAACGAACGCGAAGCCGCGCTTACGGCCGGTTTCCCGATCGAGGGGCAGGCTGCAGTTGCGCACCTCTCCGTATTGGCCGAAGAGATCAAGGAGATCCTCCCGTTCAGCCTGGAACGAGAGATTGCCGACGTAGATAGTCATTCACTGAACTGGACCTGGAACTGATCCGCAGATAGCCGTGTGTCCCTGGGAAGGCCCGTGAGAGCCAGGAGTCCGTACCTGAGCCGTTTGAAAAGGCCGTGCGGTCCAACCCTGCTGAGCGCGCCGAAGGGAGCCTGGACATCAAAGAATCACCTTGAGCTTACTCGCAGCTCCCTTGATCGATCTCTCCCCGGGCGGGATGGAGAAGCGTGAAGAACTTGCGAAGGGATCCTGAAGAACGGCCGCCGATCCCCGGTCCCGTCCCATTGTCAGCGAACCCTGATCCAGTTCCCATTAGTCCTATGGCATGCCCTGTCCCCTGGAGCCTGGCGTGGAGCGATGACGGCGAGCTCGCTGCCCAGGACCGCTTTGACCTGCTGCAGAGTCTGGTCTGCGTTGAGACCAGTGAGGTCCAGCCCTCCCTGATTGCCGCTGTCGAGCGGCTGTCCGTCACCGAGCTGGGCGTGCTGTCCAGTGTCGATGTCACCCGATCCTGCGCCTGAGTGCTTCGCCGGCGTGAGGCCAGTGCCTTGCAGAGAGAAGCCTCTTCTGGAGCGCTGAGCATCACGACCTCCTGACCTTGAACAAAGCCGCTGCGGTTAGCAGCGGCCTGATGACGCAGAGGACTGCGGTGGATCTGTTCAGGCTCAGGAGAGCTTGGTGATCTGCAGCTCGCGGTTCATCACCCGCAGGCGGCGCAGATTGTCGAACACGTCTTCCGGCATGCCTTTGGGCAGGTCCACGGTGCTGTGGGCATCGAAGATGTGGATCCGGCCGATCATCTTGCCGGCGATGCCGGCCTCATTGGCAATCGCGCCCACGATGTTGCCGGGCTTGATGCGGTCGCGCCAGCCCACCTCGATCCGGAAGCGATCCATGTCCGCATCCACGGGCGAGGCCTCCTGGCTGCGGGGAGCTCCGGTGCTGCTGCGACCATCCCGGCCGGCGGCGGGGCGCCGCTCGATGCGGCGTGTGTTGCCATCGCGCAGGCCGCCATCGCGATCGCGTGGGCTGCCGGTGCGGCCGTCGCGGGCGGGGCCGCGGCTTGCGGGCTGGCTCCACTGCTCGTCTCCGTGCAGCAGCAAGGGCTTGCCGATCAGGCTCATCTGCAGAGCCACCAGGGCCAGCTGTTCGCTGCTCACCTCATGCTCCTGCGCCACACGTTGCAGGATCTCGCTGAGCAGGGCGCGCTCCTCCTCGTTGCCGATCGGCGTGGTGAGCCCGTTGGTGAGCTTCTGACGCAGCCGATCGAGGCGGTTCTGGTTGATGGTGGCGTTGCTGGGGACCTCCATCGGCTCAATGGCGCGGCCCACGGCCCGCTCCAGTCCTCCAAGGAAGCGACGTTCGCGGGGGGTGAGGAAGAGGATGGCCTCGCCGCTGCGGCCCGCCCGGCCGGTGCGACCGATGCGGTGCACGTAGGCCTCGCCATCGAAGGGCATGTCGTAGTTCACCACCAGGCCGACGCGTTCCACATCGAGACCGCGGGCGGCCACGTCGGTGGCCACCAGCACGTCGACCCGGCCGTCCTTGAGCCGCTCGATCGTGCGTTCCCGCTGGGCCTGGGGCACATCGCCGTTGAGCACGGCCACCTCATAGCCATGGCTTTCGAGGAACTCGGCCACGGTGAGGGTGATCGCCTTGGTGCGGGCGAAGATGATTGTTCCCTCACTGGACTCGGCCTCCAGCACCCGCTGCAGCACCGGCAGCTTGTGGGGGCCGTGCACCATCAGGTAGCGCTGGCGGATCCGGCCGCCGTCGGCCGCCTTGGTGCGGATCGTCACTTCCGCCGGCTGACGCAGGTAGTTGTGGGAGATGCGCCGGATCTCGGCCGGCATCGTGGCCGAGAAGAGCACCACCTGGCGCTCGCTGGGCAGTTGCTCCAACACCCACTCGACGTCGTCGATGAAGCCCATGCGGAGCATTTCGTCGGCTTCATCGAGCACCAGAGCCCGCAGTCCGGAGAGATCGAGGGTGCCCTGGCGCATGTGGTCCATCACCCGGCCGGGGGTGCCGACCACGATCTGCACGCCGCGTCGCAGCTGCTGGATCTGGTCACGGAAGTCGGCGCCGCCATAGACCGCCAGCACGCGGACGTTGGGCAGGCGAGAGGCGTAGGTGTTGAAGGCATCCGCCACCTGCATGGCGAGCTCCCGCGTGGGGGCCAGCACCAGCACCTGGGGTTTGCGTTGCTCGGGATCGAGGCGGGCCAGCAGGGGCAGGGCGAAGGCGGCCGTCTTGCCGGTACCGGTCTGGGCCTGACCCACCAGGTCGCGGCCGAGCAGCAGCTCGGGGATGGCGGCCTCCTGGATCGGTGATGGCTGTTCGTAGCCGATGGCGCTCAGGGTCTCAAGCAGCTCGGGGCCAAAGCCGAAGCTGGCAAAACCAGAGGGTGTCGCAGCCTCGGGCTCGGCAGCAGCGCTGGTCTCGAGGGTGTCGGTGGACGCAGCGGATGCGGCTCGCTCGACCGCTGGGGATCGCTCAACCGCAAGGTTGTCGAGATCGTGGTTGTCGACGGCAGCGTTGCCGCTGGCTTCCAGAGGAGCAGCAGTGCCTGGCAGATCGCTGGTTGGCAGCTCTGCGGAGGTGGCGATCGACGCAGCGGCCACAGCCGAGCTGGCCTCGATCGGGCTGGCGGCGTCAACGCCGGTGACGGCGCACAAGGTGCTGCCGCCTTCTTGAGATGGGGTCACGGGATGTCCGGGCCTGGGAAATCCTTCAACGCAGGCCGGCAGAGACCCAAGATTTGGAACTTGAAATGGTGTCGAACATCAGCAATGTTCTGCTGCTTGCTGGCTGCCGTGGATCGGCGGCTCCTGCGCTGCAGGGTTGTGCGGACTGAGGTTTGATCGGATCGGGATGAATGAATGGGGGTCCCGGCTCCGGTCCTGTGGTTCGACAGCTCACCTGAACTGCCACGCCCTTCATCAAAGGGTGAGGTTGCACCTTACACGCGACCGTAGTCATCGGCAAAGCGTTCGATGTCGTCTTCCCGCAGAAGCGGGCCGCGCTGCACCTCGATGATCTCCAATCCTTCGCTGCCCGCTGCCGCCCGGTGGATCGTGAGCGGCGGGATCACCAGGCTGCTGCCCGGCTCGAGCGGCTGGGTCCTGCGCTGCGGCGCGTCACCCAGTTCGACACTGCCCCTGCCCTGAACCACCAGCCAGTGCTCCAGGCGATGCTGATGCCGCTGCCGGCTGAGGCGCTGATGCGGATCGAGGTGCAGGCGCTTGACCCGATAACCGGGTCCTTCCGCCAGAAGCTCGAACCAGCCCCAGGGTCGCTGCTCCGGTGGCTCGAAACCGGTCCGATCGGGCCTCGCTGCGTCCAGCACCGCTGCGTCCAGGGTCGCGCCTGCAACAGGCACGGGTCCAGACATCGGCACAGGCACAGAAACAGAACCAGGCACAGGCGTTGAAGAGCAGCGAGAATCCATCACGGCGATGGGCTGTTGATCTGCGGATTGCGGATGAAGGATCACCAACCTGGGCGAGTCAAGTAACCAGTCGCGGGCCTGGCTATTCCATGGGCTGAATAGGCCGGGATGATTCATCTGAATCTTCCAAATCTTCCAATTCGGCTGAGCCTGCTTCGCCTTGATCGGAAGACTCAATGGGTCGAGTCTGGGAGCCCGCCTGGGTTCGGCCGATGATGGCGATCCTGCTGAGCTGCACCTACGGGCTCAGGACTTGGAACGCTTTGGAAGGTGGGGTGGTTTCAGAGCCGCCTGGGGCCGGGGCATCCAGGTGGCGGTTCTCCGAGAACCTTTGGGGCACCTCGCTCGCGTTCGCCACGGAGGGTGAAGACGGGGTCAGGGATGCAGAAAGGAATCCTGCAGGATGATGAACATCCTGATATGGATTTGGAGAACTCCCAGGGGGAGAGACTATTGGAGCAGGGGCTCTGAAACCGTCGGTTGGGGATGACTCCCCTCCCGGTTGAGTGAAGTATGAATGGCTTTGCCAATGGCTCGCGCGGGCCGTTCATGTTTCGTTGACAGGTTGCGCGATGTGGCGCTGTGTAACGCCCTCGAAGCATCGGCATTGGGCCTTGGTATCTGGTTGACGTTCAGCTCGGGATTGGCGTTCAGGAAAGTGCTGGAACTCAGGTCAGTGGAGCCGTGATCAGCAGGGCATGGTGACGGGCTCGCGTCAAGGCGGTGTAAAGCAGACGGGGATCGTCCCGCTCCGGATTCGGAAGCAGCACGATCACCGTGTCGGCTTCGCTGCCCTGGGCTTTGTGCACGGTCAGGGCGAGGGCCGGTTCCACCGCTCCGGCCATCTGGGCCGGATGCAGCCAGCGCAGGTTGTCTTGGTTGCGTGGTTCTGAGCTTGGACGCTCCGGACTGGCCGGGTCGGCATGGAGTGGATCCCTGCTCGCTGCCGCCTCAGCGGATGCTGCGGTGCGGCCTGGGCCGCCTGATGCGGCAGCGAACAGCAGGCGCCGCTCGCCGCCTCGCCTGTGCACCACCACGCCCAGATCACCATTGGCCAGGCCCAGATCGGGCAGATTGCGGCAGCACAGCACCGGTGTCCCCGGCGGCCAGGCGCCCGGTCCGGCCGTGGCGGCGTCGCCCAGCAGGGTCTGATGGATCGCCTCCACTCCCCAGCGCCCCCTTCGCACCGGCGTCAGGATCAGCATTTCCCCCAGCGCGGCCAGCAGGGCGCTGGCCCCATGGGCTGGCTGGCTGGAGCTGGCCATGGCGGCGGCCAGGCTGGCCAGTTGCTGCTGCCTGCGGCGTAGCGGTTCCAGCAGGGCTGCGGGCAGGCCCCGGACTGGATTGGCTTGTTGCCACGACAGATTGCCGCTTGAGGGGCGCCCCTCCAGCTGGCTGGCCAGGCCTCGCAGGTCGATGCCGTGCAGGTCGCTGCCTTCCCGGCCGCGCAGCCAGTTGGCCAGCTCGGCGATGGCGCCGTGGTTGCGGTAGGTGGTGGTGAGCTGCACAGCGGCCTCTCCCAGCGCCTTCAGCCGTGCCGGCCGCTGCAGTTCCAGCAGCACGGGCCCCGGCCCCACCGGCGGTAGCTGGGCTGGATCCCCCACCAGCACCAGCCGACAGGCGGCCGGCAGGGCGTCCAGCAAGGCCTCCATCAGGGGAAGATCCACCATCGACATCTCATCCACTACCAGCAGGTCCAATTCCAGGGGGTGGCGGCGGTGTCGTCCGAATCGCTCCCCGTTGCTGTCCAGCAGCCGATGCAGGGTGCTGCAGGGGGTGCGCCGCAGCTTGATCGCCACAGCGGGGTCGAGAGATCCGGCTCCGTTCTCGATCGCCTGCTGCAACCGGGCCGCGGCCTTGCCGGTGGGGGCCGCCAGCTGGATCCGCAGGGCCGGCTGCAGGCTCAGCTGGGCCGCGAGGATCTGCACCACCGTGCTGGTCTTGCCGGTACCGGGACCACCGCCCAGCAGCACCAGGCCGTGATGCAGAGCGGCAGCCACCGCCCCCTGCTGCGTCTGATCCAGGCCCGCAGCGGCGGCACGGTCGAGGGCCAGGCGCTGCTGGCTGGGATCGGCAATCGCCGGCAGGGGGGATCGGGCGCGGTGGATCAGGCTCTCCATCACCCCCTCCAGTTGCTGGTGCCAGCGGCGCCAGCGCACCAGCCGGTCATCCACCAGCACCAGCGGTGCTTCCGGAGCCTCGTTCAGCTGGGCGGCATCGGTGCTCAGGGGCGAGTGGGTCAGGGCCTGCCGGTGCCGTTGCGGCCAGTGGCTGGCGTTCACCTCCGCCGGTGCCGGTCCACCCAGGTCCAGCTCCAGTTCGCCCCGCTCCAGCGCGCTGCCGAGGGCTCCGATCACTTCCAGCAGGGCCGGATCCAGCGTCGTTCCGGTGCTCTTGCCTGCGTTGATCTGGGCTGCGTAGAGGCGTGGCAGGGCCTCCAGCAGCAGCTCTGCCACGCCCAGTCCGGCGGAGGGGGCGGTCATGCTCCGGTCTCCCGATCACCGCTCTGCAGCAGCGCATCCAGGGCCAGCAGGCGCTGCAGCGGTGGCTGCTCCACCACCATGCCGGGCACCTGCTCGGCCTGGCAGGGGCCCGGGGCACCGCGCAGGAAGGCGTACACCCAGCCGCCTAAGTGCTGCTCCGGCCGGTACCCCGGCAGGCGCCAGCGCAGGTAGCGATGCAAGGCCACCAAGTAAAGATGCGCCTGCAGCAAATAGTGGCGCTCCACCATCTGGGCGGCCATGGCCTTGCGGTCGTAGTGGGCGGGCCCGCAGGCCAGCGGACGCCCTTCGGCGTCCCGTTCCCCGATCCAGTTGCTTTTCCAGTCGAGCACCCACCAACGCTCCCCCTGGCAAAACACCAGATCGATCGAGCCGGTGAGGAAGCCACGGCTGGCCACCTCCAGCCGGCCCAGCGACCTGGCATACCCGCCATCGACAAGGCCACCCGGATGGGCGGCGAACACCTCGGCCAGGCCAGCGGCAGTGACCTGCGGCGGGCGCCGGTGTGGCTGCTCCAAGCCATCGCGTGGCAGCTCCAATCCGTCGTGAGGCTCGATGGCCAGGGGCAGATCGAAGCTCATCTCGTTGAGTCGTTCCGCCAGGGGCAGATCCGCCAGCCGGAACGAGCCCAGCTCTCCGCCCAGGGGGGTCTGGCGCAGTTGCTCCAGGCCGGCCAGGAGGTTGGGCTGAAGCTCCGGAGCCAGGCCAGCCCGCTCCAGTTCCTGCTGCACCACCGCCACGCTGGCTGGTGTGTCCGTGGGCTGGCGGTAATCCAGCCGCTCCAGGATGCGGTGCAGGGTGTCTCCAGGACCGGCGCCGCGGGGGAACTCCGCCAGCGGTCCGTGGCGGGACCAGGGCTGCCCGATGACCGCGGCGTTCAGCTCGGTCTCGCCCACCAGACCATCGGTGTCGCGCCCCTGCTCGCGGGCCTCCGGCGCCAGGGGGGCGGCCCCGTGGGTCCAGCTGGAGTAGCTGCTGCGGCCCCAGCTGGTGTCGATGCGGTGGCGGGGCAGGGGGCCGCCCTCCAGCGCTCCCTCGGGCGCCGGTCGCCGCCAGCGGCGTCCAGGTGGCGGCAGCTGGGCTGGATCGAGGCGCTGCAGGGGTAGGTCGTCGTTGCTGCGGGGCTGGCCGGATGCGTCCTGGAGCCAGGGCGTTAAGGGGTTGTCAGCGTGCTTGGCGGGCAGGGGGTCGAGCCAGCCGAGCACCAGCAGGTGCTGGGCCCGGGTGAGGGCCACGTAGGCCAGCCGTTCGCGCTCCTGCACCTGGGCCTGCCGGTCGGCGAGGGCAGCCTGGCGGCCTGGGCCCCAGTAGGGCGAGAGATGCAGGTCGAGGCGGGGCGCCTCGCTGTCCGGTGGTCGCCAGCGACGGCCCAGCTCCCGTGGGCTGCTGGTGGGGGCCGGTGGGGCGTGCCAGAGATAGGGACACAGCACCACCGGGTACTCCAGACCCTTGCTGCGGTGCACCGTCACCACGGCCACGGCGGAATCGGCCGCATCGCTGTGGAGCTGATGGGCTTCAGGAACCTCGCGATCGGGATCGAGACGCAGCCGCCGCAGCCAGTCCGCGGCAGCCGCGGCCGGCAGGGCCTGCTGATGCATCCGTTCCTGCACCAGTTCGGCGGCCTGCTGCAGATCGGCCAGCAGCCGTCCCCCCAGCGACAACCGTGCCAGGCCGGTGGTGCTCAGCAGCTGGGCGAGCAACCCCATCACGCCCTGGCGGGGCAGCAGCTGAGCGAGCCGGCCCAGGCGCTCGGCCAGCTCGGCCCAGGCCTCCGGTGTCGCCGTCGCCAGTTCCACGGCACTCCAGCCCAGCAGCGGCGACGCGGCCAGCAGGCGGCGGCGGCTGTCGCTGGCCGGGTCGGCCAGGGCATCAAGCAGGCGCTGCAGGGTGGTGGCACCGTCGCTGGCGAACACATCGCCGCGGCTCACCAGGCGGCTGGGCAGTCCGCGCTCGTCCAGGGCCCGGCGCAGGGTTTCAGCCTGGACGTGGGTGCGCACCAGCAGGCAGAGGTCCTGGGGTTGCAGCGGTCGGGTTGGGGCGGGGCCCTCGGCCGCTGCACCGATGCGGAGGTGCAGATCTCGCTCCAGCAGCTGCAGGCAGAGGCCAGCCATGGCCTCGGGCAGCTCGGCCTCCTCGGCGCAGGCCAGAAGCTGCAGCGGCCGCTCGCCAACGGGCAACACCAGCTCGCCCTTGGTGGCGCGGGAGAGAACCTGGGGCGCCGGCAGCTCCGACCGCTTCAGCCCCGCGCACATCAGGGCATTGAGCCCGTTCACGAGGGGCTCCGCAGAGCGGCGGTTCTCCCGCAGGGCATGGATCGCATCGGCGCGGCGCCGGGCCAGGTGATAGGTGGCCAGCTCGCCGCCGCGGAAGCGGTAGATCGCCTGCTTCGGGTCCCCCACCATCACCAGCAGGTGATGGCCCCCCGTGGTGAAGGCCGATTCGAGAATTCGCCACTGGATCGGGTCCGTGTCCTGGAATTCGTCGACCAGGGCCACTCGGTAGCGCTGACGCACTGCCGTGATCAGGGCGGCATGGCGATCGCCCTGGTGCCCGGGGTCCAGACCCATCAGCAGGTCGCCGAATCCCATCTGGCCGCTCTGCTGGCGCCGTCGCCGCAGCTCCTGGCGCCCCCAGTGGCCGAAATGGAGCAGGGTCAGTTCCGCCGGCCCGTCCACCAGGGCTGCGATCGCCTCCATCAGCGGCGCTTCGGGCAGGCTCTTGCCTTCCCCTTCCACCGGTGCGGTCAGCTTCCCCCAGGGAGCGGGGTGGAAGTAGTCGCGCAGCAGGGGCTTGGGGCTTTTGGAGCTGGTGTCGCCCTCGCGCAGCTCCAGCACCGCGTGGTAGCTGGGGATGGTCTCGAGGGAGTCGATCCAGCGATTCACCTGGGCGGCCCGGTCATTTTTCGGATTGGCGGCGTAGGGCGCTGTCTTGGTCTTGATGCCGATCGCCTTCCAGTCGCCCGGCAGGCGGCGGAAGCTCTGCTCCAGCGCCGCGCCGCGCTGCCGCCACTCCTGCACGAAGCTCTGCCACAGCTGCGGCCACAGGGCCGTGAGCTGGGTTGCCAGCGGCTGATCGGCCGCGATCTCCGCTGGCAGGGGATCGAGCTCCAGGGCCGGGTCGCCGTCGAGCTGCCGCACAAGCTTCAGCAGACGCTGGAGCCCCAGACCGCGGCTCTGCAACCCCGCCAGCAACTCCGGCGGCAGGCCGAGCACCTGTTGCTGCCAGTAGTCGTGGCAGACCTGACGGCTGCGTTCGCCATCGTCGTTCTCCAGCTGCACCGCCGGACCCAGGCCGGCCTCCAGGGCACGGCGCTGCAGGGTGCGGCGGCAGAAGCCGTGGATGGTGGTGATGTCGGCCCGATCGAGCTCCTCAAGGGCAAGCAGCAGCCGGCCCCGCAGCCGGTCGTGCGCCTCAGGGGCTGGGGGTTGCAGGGCCAGCCAGTCGGCCAGCACCAGGTCGGGCGGCTGGGTGGTCGCGGTGGCGGGGGTCTCCAGCAGGGTCAGGGCCTCCTGCAGCCGGCGGGCGATCCGGTCGCGCAGTTCGCCGGCGGCGGCTTCGGTGAAGGTCACCACCAGCAACTGGTCGAGGCTGAGGGGCTCCTCCTCGCGGGTCACCAGCCGCAGCACCAGATGGGCCAGGGCAAAGGTCTTGCCGGTGCCGGCGCTCGCCTCCAGCAGCTGCACTCCCGGGGTGAGTGGCACCGTGTTGGCGTCGAAATCGAGAGCGGTATCAACGAGATCTGCACCATCGAGATCGACGCCTTCCAGTGAGGTGGCTTTGCTCATGGTTTGAGCTCCTCCCAGACCTTCAGCAGCGGTTGATGCAGGGTCAGGGCGTGGGCGGTGCAGGCTCCCTGCAGCAGGGCATGGCCGCTGAGGCCGCGGCCGAAACAGAGGGCCATCACCTCCTCATCCCGTTCCGCCTGCTGTTCAGGGCCGCCTTCCCATCGCTTGCAGGCCGCGGCTGCCCCGGAGCCGGCTTTCTTCGCCTCGGCGGCGGCGTAGGCCCAACCCGTTTCCGGCGGCACCGGCCAGCAGACCCGCTGGAAGGCCTGCCGCCACTGGCGCAGGTTATCCAGGGCGGCGGCGGCCTCCGAGGGGCTGGGGGGGCTCAGCCGCTCGCGGACCCGGAAGCAGGCACCATCGCGACCGATCAGCAGGGCTTGGCGCGGGGCGGCGCCGGCGGCGCAGGCCAGCAGCAGCTCCAGCCACAGCTGCAGCCGCTGACGGCAGCGGGGGGTGGCGGTGTGAACCAGCACCAGCTGGTCGCCGCGCCAGCTCAGATCGCCGCAGAGATCCTGATGGTGCAGCGCCTCCTGACGCGGCTCCCCCAGCCCGGCCAGGCAGGTGTGCAGCGAGGTCCAGCGCTGATCGAGCCCGCTGCTCTCGAGCAGGCCGGCTGCACCGGGCGGCAGCACCCCCTGGCCCCGCTGCCGCTGCGGCCAGTCAGGAGGTGGTGGAGGTTCCGGAGCTGGTTGGGCAGCAGCGTCGAATTCCAAGGCGCTGAATTCCAACCGGTCCAGCTCCTGGCGCAGCAGCCGGGCCCGCTGGCGTTCGTCCAGGCTGAGGTCTTCGAGATCGTCGACCCGGCGTGCCCATTCGCCCGGCCGTAGCCCCAGGCTCTCGAGCCAGCAGTCCTGCGGGGCCTGCAGCCAGGCGAGCAGGTCTGCAAAGGCTTCGCCGGCGGCAGGGGGCTCGGGCGGTACGGCTGGTTCTGCGGCGTGTGGTGTCGCGTGGACGGTTGTCTTGTTGGTGGCGCTGACGGTGCGCTGTTCGCGGCCGGGGGCGGCCAGGGCCGTGGGCGGTTCGCTGCGCTGCTCCTCCAGCAGGCGGCGCGCCTCCAGCAGCCGGCGGTCGCTGCAGGGGGCGGGTCGATCGCCGTCGGGCAGGAAGTTGCGCCGCTCCAGGGGATTGGCGCAGTGGTTCCAGCGCAGCCGGTCCACGGCCTCCGCTCCCAGTTCCTGCTCCAGCAAGGCCAGCCACTGGCGCACTGGCGTCGAGGGGCTGAGGGCTTCGCCGCTGCGTTGATCGCGGCTGCTCCAGGTGATCAGCAGGTGCTGGCGGGCCGAGAGCATGCTTTCGAGCAGCACGTAGCGGTCCTGATCGGCGGGGCTGGGGTCACCCAGCTGCCGTTGGCGCTCCATCAGGTGAAAGCCGGGCCGCTCGATCTGGCGCGGGAACTGACCGGTATCCAGCCCCATCAGCACGATCACCCGGTGCGGAATCGCCCGCATCGGCTCCAGGGCACTGATGGTGAGGGCCCCACTGCGGTGGCCGAAGCGGCCGCTGTCGGCACTGAGCTGCTCGCCCAGCACCTCCGCCACCACGGCGGCATCGAGGATCAGCGCACTGGAGCCGGCCACACTCAGCCAGTCGGCGATCGCCCCCTGAATCACCGGCAGCTCCCAGGCCCGCTCGCCGCCCGCACCGAACAGCTCCTCCAGCAGCTGGCGCAGCACGGGTGCCCAGGCCGCCGGGGTGCGGCCCTGGCCCAGCAGCCCCAACCAGCGGCGCAGGTCCTGCAGCAACAACAGCCAGCGGCTCTGCTGCTCCAGGCTCCCAGCCATCGCCAGGGGGGCGCACTCCGCCGGTGCCAGCCCCGGCTCCGCTGGCAGCACCAGCCCCAGCAGCAACCGGTCGATCGCCCAGCCGAGGCTGTGGGTGGGGTCGCCAGCGCGGCTGCCCCCGTCGAGGCCCCAGCGGAAGCCGGCCCGCTGCAACAGCGTCGTGATGGCGCCCGCCTCGCTGGCGGCGATGCGCCGGTTCTCCAGCAGCGGCGAGCATCCCAGCAGACCCTCGAACCCTGAGGCGGTGAGCCGCTCTCCCCCAAGGGCCAGGAGGCCGAGCAGCCCCTGGGCGATGCCGGCCTCGCTCTGCTGGCTGCGGTCGGTGAGGCGCCATGGCAGCGCGACGCCGGTGGCGTCGGTGTCACCGAACACCGCGGCCACCAACGGCGCGAAGGCCTCCACCTGGGGCGTCATCACCAGGATGTCGCGCGGGGCGAGGTCGGGATCGGCCGCCATCAGTTGCAGCAGCCGATCGCGCACGATCTGCACCTGCCGCAGCGGCCCCGGACAGGCGTGGAACTCCAGGGAGCGATCGCCCGGCGTTAGGCAGAGCGGTTCGGCGGCCTCCGGCTCCACCAACTGTTGCTGCCATTGCTCCAGCAGCGTGGCGGCGCGTGGCACCTGGCCAGCACAGCCGTGGCGGGCCATGGTTGCGGCACCCAGGAACAGATCCTGTTCCTCCCAGGCCCCCAGCTGGGTCTCTCCCGATCCCTCCAGCAACTGCTGAAATTCGGCGCCCAGTCGCCCGAAGCGGGCTTCCAGGCGCGGCGCCTCCAGCAGCCAGTCTTCCCCGAGGGGGAGCTGGGCCAGGCCCCCGTCACCCCGACGTGTCCAGAGCTCGCGGCAGGGGGTGAGCAGGTAGATCTCCACATCCAGAACCCCCGAGAGGGCCTGCAGCAGCTCCACCTGAACGGGCGCCATGCTGCTCAGCCCGAACAGCCGCAGGGGCCTGTCGGGCCTGAGGGTCGTTGGCAGAGCTCCAGCGGGCCACGGCTCGCCGGGCAACCGGCCGGCAGACCACCGCCGCATCCGTTCAATCGCCTGGCCCACCCGCAGCCCGAATGGCGGCATTGACAGATGTTCGGCCAGTTCCGCCAGCAAGAGGGGCTGCCACCGCTGCGCTGCGCTCAGCTCCCGGCCGCGGCCGTCCACCGCCCGGCCCTCGATCCAGGCCCCCACCATCGTCGGCCGGTAGAGGGTGTAGTCGTCGAAGGCATCAGCGATGCTGCGGCCCAGCTGCCAGAGCGACCGGTCGAGGGTCTCAGGCCGGCCGCTGTCATGGCCCCGTTCGTCCAGCCAGGAGCGCAGGGGCAGGGCCTCCGGCCGCTCGATCAGGGCTGGCAGCCGCTCCAGCAGTGGCCAGACCAGCTGGCTGGCGCGCCAGGGATCGGCGGCGACCGGCGCAGTGGCGGCGTGGTCAGAAGGGGTGCTGGCGCTGGTGTGGTCATCGGCGCTCAGCAGGCTCTCCACCAGCTGGCGCAGATGGCTGCCGGGAAAGGGAAAGCGCAGGTTGGCGGCGATCCCCCCCAGCCCAATGGCGAGCTGTTCCCCCAGCCAGCGGCTGGTGGGCCAGGTGTTCACCAGGATCTCGACCCGCTCGAACGGCCCGGGTGGATCCGCCAGCAGCTGGGCGGCCAGCAGCTGGGCCAGCACCTCGGCCCGGTTGCTGCGGTAGAGCGTCAGCACGGTGGTTTGCCCTTAGAGGCGGCCGCCCGCCAGTGCTTCCGGGCAGGGCCTGCCGGGCGGCAGCGTGCAGAGATCCAGGCCGCTTCCGAGACCTGGCACCGCTCTGTGGCGGCCGGTTTCAGGGCAGTAGGCGGTGAGTTCGCCGCCGTAGCAGGCGGCCGTGTCGATCATCACGATGCCGTTGAGGCGCCTGAGCCCTGGCCCGGGCGTGTGGCCCACCACCACCTCACCGAAGCGGCCGTCGTAGGCCTGCCAGAAGGGCAGGCGGATGCGCAGGTCGGGGGCCCAGTCCACCGGATCGAAGCCGGCGTGGGTGGCGGCCCAGCCCTGCCCCCAGTACACGAGCGGCAGGCTGGCGAGGCGATCGCGCCAGAGACGGCAGAGGCCATCGCCCAGCTGGCGGTAGGTGTCGCAACCGGCCAGGGCCTGCTGGCCGAACCAGTGGCCCTGATCCAGGGCCTCGAGTAGCTCCTGCTCATGGTTACCCCGCAGCCAGACGGCCCGGCGGCTCAGCACCAGGTGCCACACCATCCGCATGGTGCGCTCGATCTGGGGGCCGCGGTTGATCACGTCGCCACAGAACACCAGCCGATCGTCAGGCGGCAGCGATCCGATCAGCCCCTGCAGGGCATCAGCACAGCCATGGACGTCCCCGATGACCCAATGGCGTGGGGGACGTGAAAAGGGCGTCATCGATCGGATGCGTTAGTCAGAGTCTTGCCCCGGGCCGGTCGGATTGTCATCTTTTTTCTCCAGGCAGCGCAGCGCAGGGGGCGCCATCATTCGCTGAGATCGCTGATACGGTGCGGCCTGGAGCTGCGATGGGATGGATCCAAAAACTCTGCCGCCCAGCCAGCGGGTGAAGCTTCTCGTCTCGGCCCTGAATGGTGCCAAGCGCACCAACGAGGCGCTGGCTCGCTGCAGCGATGGCGAGGCCATGCTCGATGTGCTGCTGGATGCCTCCGCGAAGCTCGGCCTTGGCCTCAGCCGCGACGACCTGAGGAACACCCCGCCGATCCGCGACTGGATCTGGTGGAAGAACAAGGAAGCGCCGCTCACGATCGGCGACAGCAAGCCCCGCTATCAGCAGGATGGTGGCCAGGGACGGCCGGCCTCCGGAGCGGAGGGGGAACCGCAACGCAAGCGCTTCCTGGGGTTGTTCTGAGGTCGGTCTCGAGACTGTGCTGAGTCCGTAGGGAGTCCGTAGGAGGGGGCGGCGGGGAGCGCGGCGCGGCTCAGGCCAGGCTGGCCAGGGCATCGGGGATGGACGCGCTGGGGGCCTCGAAGGATCCCTGGGCGACGAATTCCAGGCGCAGCTTCATGAAGGTGATGAACTTCTCATCGGTGGACACCACCGCTGCAGCCGGGCGAGGCACCGCGGCTGCGGTGGCCGCCAGTTCGGGTGCCTCAAGGAAAGCCGGCCGCTTCACCAGCCAGAAATCAATGTTGCGTCCCTTCTCGGCGTAGTTGCTCACCCGCTCGCGCAGCACTTCCTCAAGCGGCTCCTCGACGGTGAGGAAGGCTTCACTGGCGGCGACGAAGTGGTACGTGCTCATGGGTGCTGGCTGCCGAACAGGGGGTCGCGGCGGGGATTCTGAATCAGCGCCTTCATCTGCCGCACCGCCGTCTCCAGGCCAACCGCCAGGGCGCGGGCCACGATCGTGTGGCCGATGTTGAGTTCCTCCATGCCCTCGATCGCCGCCACCGGTTCGACGTTGCGGTAGGTGAGGCCGTGGCCGGCATTGACCCGCAGCCCCAGCTGGCGGGCGTGGGTGGTGGCCTCGATCAGGCGGGCCAGCTCGAGGGGTTGCTGCTCCCAGCCGGCCTCGGCGTAGGCACCGGTGTGGAGCTCCACCCAGCGGGCGCCACTGGCGGCGCAGGCCTGCAGTTGTGCGCCGTCGGGATCGACGAACAGGCTCACGCCGATGCCGTTGTCCTGCAGATGGCCCACCAGGGCGCGCAGCGGATCGATCTGACCGGCCACGTCCAGCCCCCCTTCGGTGGTCACCTCCTGGCGCCGTTCCGGCACCAGGGTGACCATGTCTGGCCGCAGGCGCAGGGCGATCGCCTCCATCTCGGCGGTGGCCGCCATTTCCAGGTTGAGGCGGCTGCGCACAGTGGCGCGCAGCAGTTCCACGTCCCGGTCCTGGATGTGGCGCCGGTCTTCGCGCAGATGCACGGTGATGCCATCGGCCCCGCCCAGCTCCGCCAGCAGGGCGTGGGTGACCGGATCGGGCTCCACCGTGCGGCGGGCCTGGCGCACCTGGGCGATGTGATCGATGTTGACGCCGAGGCTGGCCATGAACAGGGAACGGGGGCGGGGGGTCGAGTTTATGGAGGGCCGCAGGCGCAACTGCCCGTGGCTCTGCCCGAGGCCGCAGGGGGCTTCTTAGGTTCGGAACAGGCGACGTTTCGCGGTGATCGGCGGTTCGGTGTTGGCGCAGACCGAGAAGCCGTTCAGCGGCCATTCCTCCTCTTCAGGTCTGGCTCTGCGCGGCAAGGGTGGACCTCTGCGGGAGCGCGGCCTCTGCAACGGCATCAATCCCTGGCTGGCTCCGCTCGCCATGGCACTCACCCAGGACGTGGCCCTGAAGGGTTTCTTCTCCCGGCTGATCGTGCAGGGCGCCGAGCACTTGCCCCATCAGGGGCCGGTGTTGCTCGCTCCCACCCACCGGGCCCGTTGGGATGCGCTGATGCTGCCTTTTGCCGCCGGTCGTCGCGTCACCGGCCGCGACTGCCGCTTCATGGTGACCATCGATGAAATGCGGGGGCTGCAGGGTTGGTTTCTGCACCGGCTCGGCTGCTTCCCGGTGAACCAGAGCCACCCCACCCTGGCCAGCTTGCGCTACCCCCTCGATCTGCTGGCCCAGGGGGAGCAGTTGGTGGTGTTTCCCGAGGGGCGGATCCGGCGGGAAGACGGCCCGATCCGCCTGCACCAGGGGCTGGCCCGCCTGGCGCTGATGGCCGCTGGTCAGGGCGTGGATCCGGCGGTGGTGCCGGTGGGCATCGCCTATGGCCACACCGCGCCGCAGCTGGGCGATCCGGCCGCCCTCCAGTTCGGCGAGCCGCTGCGGGTGGAGGGCCAGGGCCGCGCCGCCGCCCTCTCGCTCACCCACCGCCTGGCCGAGGCGATGCAAACAGCTGAGGAAGCGGCTCGTGCAGCGGTGGGGCGACCACTGCGCGTCTCATAAAGTCCGACCCAGTCATTGGCCGTCACGTGCGCAGGCTCTTCGCTGCCCAACGCCTCATCCGAGCTGGGCGCC
Organism: Synechococcus sp. CS-1328; assembly: GCF_025128095.1. Lineage (GTDB taxonomy): Bacteria > Cyanobacteriota > Cyanobacteriia > PCC-6307 > Cyanobiaceae > CBW1002. Next base: position 59,970 of record NZ_JAHLYT010000059.1, read on the forward strand.
ATGCCGGTGCTCTGGTCGGCTCCGTTGCCCTGGCCGCTGTGCTCGGTGCTCCTGGGCTCGTGGCTCCGGCCCAGGCTCAGCAGGAGGAGCCCCAGAAGGCCCTGGAAGCCCCCGGCAGTGCCTTCAATCTCGAGTCAGTGCGGGCGGTGATCGCCCGGGGGGATGCGGCCGCCGCCGCCGGCAACCTCGCTCAGGCCCGCAAGGATTACGACCAGGCCCGCGATGCCACCCGCCGCCTGCTCGGCTTCTACCGCGACCTGAGTGGTTCCTTCCGCGGCCTCGACGCCCGGATTCCGCGCGAGATGGATCAGAAGGGCCGCGAAGCCCTCGAAACCCTCGCGCAGGTGAACCTGCGCCTGGCGGCCTTGTTCCGGCGCCAGAACCAGCCCGAGGTGGCTGTGCCCCTGCTGGTCGAGGTGGTGAAGGTGATGACCCCCACCAACGAGGAGGGCCGCAAGGCCTATCAGAGCCTGGTGGAACTGGGCTTCGTGAGCACCCCCTACGGGGCTCCCTCCACCCCGGCCCCCTGAGGCCCGCCGCGCCTGCATCAATCCGGAGGGGGGACTCTTTTCTCGTCGGCTGAGAGGGCGAGTCCCTAGATTCCGGTCCGCACAGTGCTCGTTCACCGCCCCCATGGTTCATCCGGATCAGGTCAAGGAGGCGATCAGCCGGGTTCTGCCCGATGCCAGCGTGTCGGTGGAGGATCTGACCGGCGGTGGTGATCATCTGCAGGTGTCGGTGGTGTCGGCTGCCTTCGCCGGACTGCCGCGGGTGCGTCAGCACCAGCTCGTCTACGGAGCGCTCAAGCAGGAACTGGCCAGCGAGGCCATCCACGCCCTGGCCCTTCAGACCTCGGTTCCCGCCTGAGATCAGGCCCCTCCGCTCCTTGGAGCACGCCTCTGTCTGACCGGCTGTTTGGTCAGGTCGTTCCTTTGATTCCGGCGACCCGATTTCGCCATATTCTTCACCGTTTCCCCTCACCCCATGGACGCCAGTCTTCAGCAGCGCATCGAGACCCTGGTCGGCAGCAGCCCGGTCTTCGTGTTCATGAAGGGCAGCAAGCTGATGCCCCAGTGCGGCTTCTCCAACAATGTGGTGCAGATTCTCAATGCCATGGCGGTGCCGTTCGAAACCTTTGATGTGCTTTCGGACATGGAGATCCGCCAGGGCGTCAAGGAGTTCTCCGAGTGGCCCACGATCCCGCAGATCTATGTGAACGGAGCCTTCCTGGGCGGCTCCGACATCCTGATTGAGATGTACAACTCCGGCGAGTTGCGCGAGGCCCTGGCGGTGGCACTGGCCTCCTGAAGGCCTCGGATCCCGAGTCGGCTCAGTGGCGCTCCATCTCGTAGAGCGAGCGGGGGTCGCCATCGGGGCCGATGAAGCTGGAGGGATCGAGGATCCAGCGATCGATCAGTTCCTCGAGGCGCCGCTGGGCCAGGGGGTCGAGAACGGCCGTGCGCCGCAGGGCGTGCAGGTAGCCATCGGCATACAGGCGCAGCTCCGCCGGCCCGTGGTAGCGGCTGGCCAGCTCCTGGCAGGCATCGCAGAGCGACTGGAAATGGCGGATGGCGTCGGGGTGCTGGAGGGCGGTCATGGGGGGCAAGAAACCCGGGGCCGGGACACCGGCGCTCAGACGGGTTGAGGCGTTCGCTGCAGAGGGAGAGGCAGGGGACAGAACGAAAGGCATCAGGCGATACCCGTTTTCCCTTTACCCTGCAAGTAGCGTATCGGCAACAGGGGGCCAGGGGTGGACCTGAAGACCCAACCGAATCAGGCTCCAGCCATCAGCCAACCAAAGCGGGTCTTGGTGGTGGATCCCCATGCCACCTTGCGCACGGTTCTGGCCCAGCGGCTCCGGCAGGACGGCCATCTGGCGGCCGCGGTGTCCACGGCGCGTGAGGCTCTGGATGTCTGTCAGGAGCAGGCTCCTGATCTGCTGGTGAGTGCGGAGCTGCTGGAGGAGAGCTCAGCCCTGCGGCTGGGGGCGATGTTGCGCTGCCCGGTGATGGTGCTCACGGCCCGTTCCGGCTCTGAGCCGGTGGTGGCCCTGCTGGATGGCGGCGCAGACGACGTGCTGCGCAAACCGTTCGGGCTGGAGGAACTGGCGGCCCGTTGCCGCACCCTGCTGCGGCGCAGCGGCAGTGGCCTGCAGGAACGGGTCTGTGTGGGGCCGCTGGAAGTGCATCTGCTGCTGCGGCAGGTGACCCTCCGGGATCAGCCCGTGGAACTCAGCCCGCGGGAATTTGCCTTGCTCTGTGCCCTGTTGATGCCCCCTGGGGTGGTGCGCAGCCGCCAGGAACTGCTGCGCATGGCCTGGCCGCCGTTCAGTGGCGGCCCCCGCTCGGTGGACACCCAGGTGCTCACCCTGCGCCGCAAGCTCGAGCAGGCCGGCCTTGGCGAGGGAGGCGGCATCGAAACGATGCGGCAGCAGGGCTATCGCTTCAGCCTCGACACCCTCCCCGATCCCGTTCCCGAGGTCTCGGCCGACAGCCTGCAGGTTGCCCAGCCCCACCAGCTCGGTCGGCTCAACTGACCTCCGGCGTTGAACGTTCAGGCAAGCGGCCTGACGGTCAGGGCAATGGCTTCGCTGATCAACAGCACAACCACCAGAGCTGCCAGGAGCTGGTAGGTCCAGGCTGGGCTGATCCGGCCGATGGAGCTGGTGTCGAGGCCCGTCTGCCGGCTGAAGCGGGCCAGAAAGTCTTCGAAGGCGGCAACGCGTTGCGGCAGCAGGGTGGCCGCTCCTTTGGTATTTCGCACGTAATAGACGCGGCCTCCCTGGCTGGTGGCCACGGGCGTGAGGCCGCGCACCTGGCTCCACTGCAGGCTCCAGCCGCGGCGCAGCAACCAGCGGCACCAGGCGGGATGACCCACCCGCAGCCCCTGGTCGTCCAGTTCCACCTGCTCGCTGGTGACCGCCAGCACCAGCAGCAGACCCACAGCCACAAGCACGGCCATGGCCAGATGCAGGCCCTCAGGGGCGAGGGGCGGCAGGGGCAGCACCAGGGCCAGGTAGAGCCCCAGCAGCGTCAACCGGATCAGCGGCGCCATCGGATGGATGGTTGGAGCCTGGTCGGCGAGCGGAGCCTGGTGGATGGCCGGGTCCTGATCCGGGGTCATCGGTCGTCGGCGGAGCCGGGCAGCGGTTCGATCACGGCACTCGGTTGGTAGCGGCCGCCGAACACCTCGGCCTCACGGCCCTTCCAGAAGGTGCCCAGGCGCATCAGGTCGGCGTGGGCGTCCTGGAGGCTGGCCAGGTAGGCCTCCGGTTCCATCTCGTTTTTGGCCTCCTTGAGTTTGGTGAGGCGCAGCAGGTGCCACATCCAGGGCTTGCCCATCTCGCCGCGGGCTTCGAGATAGCGGGCCAGGTCTTCGGAGCTGGGGGTGGGGACGGAACTCATCGGCTGGAGGCCGTCGCCCGCGGGCGCACGACGGCAGGAACGATGGTCACGCTATGGACACATCCATGGAGGCGCGAGAACGGCACGGGCGGTTTCCCGCTGGTTCTGGGCTGGCAAGTTCTGTGCGGTCCAGCTGGGCAGCCAGCCTCCGGCGCATGACGCCTGGACAGCCAGCCGTGCTCCGCTCAGGCCGGCAGCGCCCAGGGGTTGAGGCCCAGATCGGCGCCGATGCGGTGGGCGCAGGCGAAGCCGCTGAAGGCCACCGCATTGAGCCCTTGGCCGGGGAAGCAGGAATCCCCCACGCAGTAGAGGCCCTGCAGGCCGGTGCGGTTGAAGGGCATCGGCAGCAGGCCCGGCAGCGGCAGGACTGGAATCGGCCCGTAGCTGCCGCCCATGCGCCCGAGAAAACGGCGGTGGGTGCGGGGCGTGCCGATCTCCTGCAGGCGAATGGCCCCGGCCAGGCCGGGAAGGATCGCCTCCAGGCGCTGCACCAGCCGCGCCGCGTCGGCCTCCTTCTTGGCGCGATAGGCGGCCGGGCTGAGCTGGCGCCAGTGCTCGATGGCGCTGGGGGTGAAGGTGTGCACGATGTGGCGGCCCGCCGGCGCCAGGGAGGAATCCAGCAGGGTGGGGATCGACACGAAGATCACCCCCTGCTCCTCCTCCATCTGCGACCAGTCTTCGAGCAGCAGGTGGTGGCAGTCCAGGCCCGCGGGGATCAGCGAGGCCTCCACCCCCAGGTGCAGCGACAGGAAGGAGGAGGAGGGTCTGTAGCGGCGACGCCAGGTGGCTTCGGCCCTGGGGGTATGGGCGGCATCCACCAGCGGCTGGCTCACGGAGCCTTCACCGTCGGGCGCGCCGGCGAAGGTGTCCCAGCGGGTGGCGTTGCTCACCACCCGCCTCGCCTGGATCGTTTCGCCGCTGGCCAGCTTCACGCCCACGGCCCGGGCGTTGGGCCGATCGCCTTCGAGCAGCACCTCCGTGACACGGGCCTTGTAGCGGATCGCGCCGCCGTGCCGCTCCAGCCCCGCCACCAGCTTCTCGGCGATCATCCCCACGCCGCCCCTGGGGTAGTTGATGCCGCCGGCGTGGCGGTCGGAGAACACCATGCCGGCGTTGATCATCGGCGTGCGATCCGCCGGCATCACGCTCCAGCAGAAGCACTCGATGTCGATGAACTTCAGCAGGGCCGGATCCTGGATGTGCCTGCGGGCCACATCGCCCACGTTCACCGGCAGCCAGCGGGCCAGGCCGAGGCAGGCCAGCGGCGCCCGGAAGAACACCTTGGCCAGGTAGGCCGGATCCTCGAGCGAGAGCAGCGGCATCGCATCGAGACAGCGGAACACCTGCCAGCAGGCGTCGTAGAAGGCGCGGATGCCGCGGGCCTCGTGGGGGAAGAGGGCGGTGAGATCGGCGAGGAAGGTGTCGTAGTTGCGGTCGACCGCCACCTCCAGGCCGCCGGGCAGGTGGTAAGCGAGCTGGGCCGGATCCGGCACCGTGGCGCAGCGTTCGCCCACATCCGCCAGGGCCCGGGTGAGCAGGTTGGTGTGGCCCTTTTCGCCGAAGCCGAAGATCATCGAGGCGCCTACATCAAAGGTGTAGCCCTCCCGCCGGAAACTGCCCCCCGAGCCTCCCGGGATCAGGTAGCGCTCCAGCACCAGCACCCGGGCGCCCTTGGCCGCCAGCTGGGAGGCGGTGACCAGCCCGCCGACGCCCGAGCCGATCACGATCACGTCCCAGTCAGGCCTGTCCACCGGTGCTGCGATGCCAACAGGGCGCGACCCTAGGAGCCTGTCGCGCATAGATCACCGCCCGCATTCTCCACAGACGCCCCTGAATCTGCCCAGATCCCAGTGACTGCAATGGATCTGGCCGATAAGATGGGGCATGAGCAAGTCCAAGACCTTCCGGCCCTGGACTCC
>NZ_JAHLYT010000060.1 GCF_025128095.1 Synechococcus sp. CS-1328
CAGGCGGTGGGCGGGGCGGCCGCCGCCTAACGGCTGCATGCGCAGCCGGGGCTGGTGCGCACGGTTTCAGTGCGCTTCGAGGCCAGGCCGCTCAACACCCTGCAGTTACCGGCCCGGCGTCAGCCACGCCAGATCCAGGTGGTCGAGGCGTCGATGCGGCTCGATGCCGTGGGTTCAGCCGGGTTCGGCGTCTCCCGCAACCGCATGGCCGACGCGATCCGCCAAGGGCTGGTGCGGCTCAACTGGCAACCGGTGAGCAGCCCCAGTAAGGAGCTGGCGCCGGGCGATCGGGTGCAGTGGCACAGCCGCGGTGAGCTGGAGATCCAGGCGGCAAGCCCCACCCAGCGGGGCCGGATCCGGATCGGGCTGCTGCGCCGCTGATCTGCTTGCGGGTCGCCGCTGCGATAGCGGCCCGTGGAGATGCAGGTCTTCGTGCAGACAGCTGCACGGGTGATGTGCGTCAGGCCGCTGTACAGCCGGCTGCTAAGTTGCTGCTGCTGGAGACACAGCACTCACCTGGGCCTCAACTCCTGGGCAGCGGCATCTTCATCACCAAGGGGCGATTAGCTCAGAGGTAGAGCACTACCTTGACACGGTAGGAGTCACTGGTTCGATTCCAGTATCGCCCATTTCCTTCTTTCAGCCCTCCAATGCCAGCCGCGGATTGTCCCCTCACCGTGGTGGTCGGTCTGGGTCGATCCGGCAGAGGCGCCGCGCGGCTGCTGCATCGTCTTGGCGAGCCCGTGCTGGTGCTGGACAGCGGTCAGAGCCCTGACCTTGAGCAGCACGCCAGGCTGCTGCGGGCCGAAGGCATCGCCGTGCAGCTGGGATGCCCGCTGACCAGCTCCGCCTTTGACGACCTGCAGGCACCCCTGGGCAAGGTGATCGTCAGTCCGGGCATTCGCTGGGACCATCCCGTGCTGGCGAAACTGCGCCAGGAGGGGGTGAGCGTTCAAGGCGAGATGGTGCCGGCCTGGATGGCCACGGCCGGAGTGCCCTGGATCGGCATCACGGGCACCAACGGCAAGACCACCGTCACCCATCTGGTGCACCATCTGCTCAGCCAGGCGGGCCTGGATGCTCCCCAGTGCGGCAACGTGGGCTTCTCCGCTGCGGAAGTGGCCCTGGAGCGCTGCGCCGCCGGCGCCACGCCACTGCCGGACTGGCTGGTGGTGGAACTGAGCAGTTACCAGATCGAAGCGGCACCTCAGCTGGCCCCCCGCATCGGCCTCTGGACCACCCTGACGCCCGATCACCTCGAGCGCCACGGCACGCTGGAGAACTACCGCGCCATCAAGCGCAGCCTGCTGGAGCGCAGCCAGCTCCCCATCCTCAACGCCGACGATCCGGATCTGCGGGCCCAGGCTCCGAGCTGGGATCGGGGCCACTGGGTCACGGCAGGGTCCCGCCACCATCTGCCCGCCGACCTCGCGGCCAGCCTCTGGATCGAAGACGGAATGGTCTGCAATGCCAGCGGGCCCCTGCTGGCGGCCGACAGCCTGGCCATGCCCGGCGCCCACAACCGCCAGAATCTGGTGCTGGCCACCGCCGTGGGCCTGGAGGTCGGGCTGAGCGGGGCCGTGATGGAGGCGGCCTTCCGCTGTTTCCCCGGGGTACCGCACCGCCTGGAGCGGGTGCGGGAGCAGGCCGGGGTGGCCTACTACAACGACAGCAAGGCCACCAACTACGACGCCGCCGAAGTCGGCCTGCGGGCCCTGGAGGGGCCACTGGTGGTGCTCGCCGGTGGTCAGTCCAAGATCGGCGAGGCCAGCGGCTGGATCGCGGAACTGCGGCGTCAGGCCTTCGCGGTGGTGCTCTACGGCGCGGCCCGGCCGGAGTTCCGGCAACTCCTGGAGGCGGCCGGTTACGGCGGTGAACTGCACGAGCAGGAGGGCCTCGAGCAGGCCGTGCCCCTGGCGGCGGAGCTGGCCCGGCGCGGTGACTGCCGGGCGGTTCTGCTGTCACCGGCCTGCGCCAGCTTCGATCAGTACAGCGATTTCGAAGCCCGCGGTGATCACTTCCGCCGCTGCGTCGAAGCGCTCTGAGACCACCGGCTCGCCACCTTCAGCCCCCCTGCACGCCATGATCCCTTCGCCATCTCCGTCCGCGCCCTGAATCGCGGCAGCCGCCCCCCATGGCCCATTGGTTGATGAAGAGCGAACCCGACGTCTACGGGATCGACCATCTGGCACGCGATGGGAGCACCCTCTGGGACGGGATCCGCAACTACCAGGCCCGCAACTACATGCGCAGCATGGCGGTGGGCGATCGGGCCTTCTTCTATCACTCCAATGCCAAACCGCCGGGCATCGTTGGCCTGATGGAGGTGCTCGAAACGGGCCTCACCGATCCGAGTCAGTTTGATCCAGCCTCGAACTACTTCGATCCGAGCAGCAGGCGCGAGGCTCCTCGTTGGGACTGCGTCCGGCTCGGTTACCTCTGCACCTATCCCGGTCTGCTGAGCCTGGAGGCGTTGCGCGAGGACTTCAGCCCGGAGGAGCTGGCGGTGGTGAAGCGGGGCAACCGCCTTTCCATCCTGCCGGTGCCGGAGGCCTCAGCCTCTCGCCTGCTGACGCTGCTGGAGGGCTGAGGGCCGGCACGGGCGGCGATCAGAGGTAACCGAATTCAGAGGTAGCGAATCAGAGGCGCCGAATCGGAGCAGCGCGCCGCACCGGCTCGTTCGCCAGCAGGGGCTGGTTGAAGCTGTTCTGCCCCGGAAACAGGTTGGCCAGGTAGCAACGGGTCACCTCCCGGCTCTGCACGCCGTTCTGCACCAGGAAACCGGCCAGGGCGGCCTGAAACAGCCGGTACTGGTCCCAGTTGGGATGGCACTCAATGAAGCCACGCATGGCCGAGAGCAGGGCCTCGGGCACCTCGGCCCGCAGGCTCACCGTGCCACTGGCCTCAGCCTCCGTCTTCAGCCCCACCCCTGCTCCTGACTCCACGGCATACCGCATGCGATTGCTCCCCCTGACACGGACACCAGTTCCCCACATCCCAGGGTCCCCGTCAAATGGCTGCAGCGGGATGGCCAGGCAGGGATCCCAACCTGAGACAGACGGCGTGGCAAGGGATCCCGCAACCCTTGCGCCAAAGCACCGCTGGACCGAGCCCCGCCGGCCAAAGCGTCAAGGGACAAACGGCGGCGGGCGGGTTTTCCCCAGGGCAGGGCGGCCAGCAACGCTTCGGGATCCAGGCTTGTGGAAAACCCCGGGAAAGGGGTGGCCAGGCTGCGGAATCAACCGGCTGAACCGGAAGCATCAGCAGTGCTGATCAGCAGGGAAACCGCCACAGGTCTTACGGGCTTAGCCGCGCTGCTGGGGACGGCGAGGGTGGCAGCCGTCCTTCAGATCAGCTCCTGCAGTGGGGCCTCCAGCGGAACCAGGGCGGCGGCGAAGGCCGCGGCAGCTCCAGCGGACCAGGCTCCTTCCAGACCACGCTGGCCATCGTCCGGGCTGAGCACGAAGCGCAGACTCCACTGGGTCCGGTCTCCCTCCAGGGCCATCCACAGCGGGCCGCGCTCCCACTCCAGCTCAATCGCCTCCTCGTCCAGCAGCTGATCGGTGAGGGCGCCGTGCTGGGCCGTGAGGGTGGCGATGCCCTGCAGCAAGGCCAGGGCCTCCTGAGCCCTGAGCTCGGCAGCCCAATCGGTGGCACCCACCAACAGCACAAAGGGGTGGCGGGCTGCCTCAAAGACCAGCCGCCACCCCTGCGCATCCTCGACCCGCATGGCCGCAATCAGCCAGGCAGCAGGTCGGGCTGGTCCTGCTCGTCGCTCAGCTCAACAATGGCGCGCTGCACGGGCTTGACCATCGACTCATCGAGGAGGCCGTCAAAATCGTCGAAGCGGCGCTGCTTGGCCCGGAAGGCGATCCGCACGGTGGTGAGGTAGCGATTACTGGAGTGGCGGATCAGACTTTCTCCCCTCTGGGCCAGTTCCTTGGCATTGAGTTCCATACCGAGCTGCATGTCAATTCCACTCCTGATCGACCGAATCTAAGCGAGCGTCTCGCCGCGCCATCCTGGCGGCATGACCGGCACCCTTGCGATCGACCTGGGCAGCAGCACCACCGTGGTGGCCTGGCAGCCCGACCACGGCCCGCCAACGCTGCTCGAGCTCGCTCCCTACGCCTGCGGTGATCCCGTCGTGGTGCCGAGCCTGCTCTGGCTCGCCGCCGCCGACAGCCCCCGCCCCCTGATCGGCCGCCAGGTGTTGGAGGCGGGCCTGGCCGCCGATTCCAGCCCCAGCCTCTGCCGCGACTTCAAGCGCCTGATCGGCGCCGGCGACGTAGCGCCATCCCCCAACACCACGGGCATGCTGCTCAGCCCGGAGCAGGCGGGTGAGCGCCTGCTCCGGGCCCTCTGGGCAGCCCTGCCGGCGGGGATCGAGCCACGCCGGCTGGTGCTCACCGCCCCGATCGAGAGCTACCGCGGCTACCGGCGCTGGCTGCAGGAGGTCACCTCCAGCCTGGCGGTGGAGGAGGTGGCCCTGGTGGACGAACCCACGGCCGCGGCGATCGGCTGCGGCCTCCGCCCCGGCAGCCGTGTGCTGGTGGTGGATCTCGGCGGGGGCACGATCGATCTCTCGCTGGTGGCGCTGGAGGGGGGGGAAGGGCGAGCCGCACCGATCGCCCAGCTGCTGCGCTTCGCGGGCCGCAGCCTCGAGGACGGTCGTCAGGCCCTGCGCTGCGCCCGGGTGATCGGCAAGGCAGGTCTGGCCCTGGGGGGGCGCGACATCGATCGCTGGATCGCCGATCTGCTCCATCCCGGTGGCGACAGCGACAGCAGCCTGCTGGCGGTGGCGGAACGCCTCAAATGCCGGCTGAGCGAAGCCGAGGAGGCCCTCGAGATCTGGTGTCCTCCGCAGGGGACCCCCCAGCCCCTGCGCCTGAGCCGGCAACAGCTCGATCAGCTGCTCGAGGAGCGGGGCCTGCTGCTGCAACTGGACGACCTGCTCGAGCAGGTGCTGGCAGCGGCCCGGCGGGAGGGCTCCGGCGGCGACAGCCTCGCGGGGGGCCTGGTGAACGGGATCGCCGCCGTGCTGCCGGTGGGCGGCAGCAGCCGCATGCCCCGCATCCGCCGCTGGCTGCAGGAGCATTGCGGTGCCATTCCCCTGCGCGATGAACGACCCGTGGAAGCGGTGGTGCTCGGAGCCCTCGCCCTCACGCCGGGGGTGCAGATCCGCGATGTGCTGGCCCAGGGTGTGAGCCTGCGCTGCTGGGACCGCCGCAGCAGTCGTCATCGCTGGCATCCGCTGTTCGTGCCGGGTCAGTCCTGGCCCACCAGCGAGCCCCTGGAGCTGGTGCTGGCCTGCAGCCGTGACGGGCAGTCCTGCCTGGAGCTGGTGCTGGGGGAACCCCAGCCGCAGCAGCGTTCCGAGGTGATCTTCCGTGACGGGCTGCCGGTGCTGCGGCCACGCCCCGCTGGGGCCGCAGCCGTTCGTCCCTGGATCCAGCAACCCAGCCCCCTGCCGCTCGATCCTCCCGGCCAGCGCGGCGAGGACCGTCTGCAGCTGCGCCTGTGGATCGATGCGGCGGGTCAGCTGCAGGTCGAGGGGACGGACCTTCGCAGCCAGGCGCCACTGGAACCGCGCAGCCTCGGCATCGTGCGCTGAGGGTGTCCCAACCCAGGTGGACAACATCGGGGCTGCCCCCTCAAGGCGTTGGGGCGGCCCTCAGGTCCATAGAAAGGTTGAAGTTCTTGATCTGTTCTTGGCCCTCCGCCGCCACCGGCTGCCGCGTGTCTGGCTGGCGATCACCCTCGGGCTGGTGGCCACGGCCGTGGGGGTGGCCCGTTGGTGGGAAGGCGAGCTGCCCCAGCGGCTGGCGGACGCCTCCCAGCGCGGTGAACTCGATGCCTGCCTGCGGTACAGCGAGCAGCTCTCAGCCTTGCAGTGGATGGCCGGCCGGGCCCCCCTCGAACAGGGCCAGTGCCGCCGGCTCAAGGCTCGCCAGCTCTGGGAGCAGCAGAACTGGCCCGAGGCCCTGGCCCTGCAACTGCAGCTGGTCAACTCCGCCGCTGGCGGACCCGCCGATCGCAAGGAGCTGCAGACCTGGCAGGAGCAGCTCCGCCGCCGCGCCCTCACCCTGTTCCGGGATGGAGATCTGGAAGGCGCCCTGACGGTGCTGGCCGCCATGGGGGAAGAACGTCGCGAGAACGGCACCGCCCTGGGGGACAGCCTGCGCGAGCAATGGAACCGCAACCGTCTGCAGCTGGAACGGGCACGCCAGCTGGCCGAACGACAGCGCTGGTGGGAGGCCCTCGATGCCCTCAACCGCATCGACCATCCCTGGTGGAAGCAGGAAAGCAACGCTGTGCGCGAGGAGGTCGACGCGGGTGTGAAAAGCCTGTCTGGTGCCGATCAGGAGCACGACAGCCACGGAGACCTCCCCCACACGGTGCCCACCGACAAGCTCGATGCCTTGGTGCAGAAGCGGATCGCCGCCGGGGTGGATGAGTGGAGTGCCTTCGAGCAGGCCTGCCAGGAACTGGGGGGCAAGATTGTCGAAGCGGGGCCGGAATCCGCCTGTCAGCGCTGAATCACCGCCGCTGCTGAATCGCTGCCACTCCCGAATCAGCGCCGCTGCTGCCGGGCATCCCGCCAGGGCTGCATGACAGGATGAGCGGCCGAAGTGTTCTCCCGAAGGGCCGGAAGGTCCAGAGCCCATGCAGCCAGGCGATCCGGTCAGCGTCAGCAGCAGCGTGGTGGTGTTCCACCATCCCCAGCACCGGGGACAAGCCTTCGACCTGAAGGGACAGCAGGGGGAAGTCGTGAACGTGCTGAACGACTGGAAAGGCAGGCCGATCAGCCCGACCCTGCCGGTGATCGTGGCCTTCGGCAAATTCCGCGCCCACTTCCGCAGCGACGAACTCTCGCCGGCCTGAGGTTTCTCGCTTCAGGCGTCAGGCGCCAGCAGGTAGACCCCCTCGTGACCATCGATCGCGTTCAGACAGAGCTGGATGCTCTCCAGCCGGCGCGTCGGCACCAGGCGGCCGCAGAAATCCGGTTGGATCGGCAGCTCCCTGTGGCCCCGATCCACCATGACCAGCAGGCTGACCCGCCGCGGTCGGCCCCAGGCCTGCAGGGCTTCCAGGGCCGCACGCACGGTGCGGCCGGTGAAGATCACATCGTCCACCAGCACCACATCCCGATCCTCCAGACCAGCGGCGGGCAGCTGGGTGGCCTCCACCAGTCGCGTGCCGACCCGATCGAGATCATCGCGGTGAAACGTGGGATCAAGGCTGCCCTGATCGATCGGATGGCCGCAGCGCTGCTTGAGCCGTTCCGCCAGAACACGGGCCAGCGCAACGCCCCGGGTGGGAATGCCGAGCAGTAGCAGGGCCCGGCTGTCATCGGTGCGCTCCAGCACCTGGGAGGCGAGGCGATCGATCGTGCGGCCCAGATCCTGGGAGGAGAGCAGTTCCCGGCGACCGCCGGCCTGATTCGACTGGGTCGCTGCGATGGCCTCGGCAGGCAGGGGTTCCATGCTCAGACGTCTGATCATTCACGCTAAGTCAGGTGCTGTCGCCAAAGCCTGACCAAGCCGCGTGCCAGCTGATGCGACCTCGCTGAACCGGAGTAGGTTGGGGATGGTCAGAGATGTGCCGACGATTGCGGATGTTCGGGTGAAAACAGTTGATTCCCCTCAGAACTCCTCACCTCCCGCTTCTCAGCGCTCCGGAGGACACGACGCCATCGCCACCCTGTCTGGCCGAGGCACCGTCGCTCCCGTTGTCTTGGCCATCCTGGACGGTTGGGGCTATCGGCACGAAACCGATCACAACGCCATCCGAGCCGCCTCCACCCCGGTGATGGATGCCCTGTGGCATGCCTATCCCCATACCCTGATTGAAGCCAGCGGGGCTGCCGTGGGTCTGCCCGATGGGCAGATGGGAAATTCCGAGGTGGGCCACCTCACCATTGGTTGCGGCCGGATCATCCGCCAGGAACTGGTGCGGATCGGCCAAGCCGTGCGGGATGGATCGATTGCCACCAATCCCTCCCTCAATGCCTTCGGCGACCGCCTCCTGACCAGCGGAGGCACCCTTCATCTGATCGGCCTCTGCTCAGACGGCGGAGTCCACAGCCATGTCGACCACATTGCCGGCCTGCTGCGCTGGGCGGCGGAACGCGGACTCGACGACGTCTGCCTGCACGTGATCACCGACGGTCGCGACACGGCCCCGACCAGCGCCATCACCTTCCTGCAGCGTATTGAGGCTCAGATCGCCGACGCCGGCGTCGGCCGTATCGCCACCATCTGCGGCCGTTACTGGGCCATGGATCGCGACAACCGCTGGGACCGCACCGAGAAGGCCTACCGGCTGCTCACCGAAACAGAGACCCCCTGCGGACTCACCCCCGAACAGGTGGTGGAGGCGTCCTACGCCGAAGACATCACCGACGAATTCATCGAACCAACCCGGATCAGTGCAGGACTGGTCAAGGCCGGCGACGGTCTGGTCTGTTTCAACTTCCGCCCCGACCGCGCCCGCCAGCTGATCCGCGCCCTGGTGCTGCCCGAATTCGACAACTTCCCGCGTCAGCGGATTGAACCGCTGGATGTGGTCACCTTCACCCAATACGAACAGGGCCTTCCCGTAGCCGTGGCCTTTCCGCCGGAATCACTGGAGGGCCTCTTAGGTCAGGTGATTTCAGAGGCTGGTCTGCGCCAGTTCCGCACCGCTGAAACGGAAAAATATCCCCATGTCACCTATTTCATGAATGGAGGCATCGAGAAGGCCTTTCCTGGAGAAGACCGCCACCTTGTGCCTTCGCCACGGGTCCCGACCTACGACCAGGCACCCACCATGTCAGCGCAGCAGCTGACCGAGAGCTGCATCGCGGCCATCAACAAGGGGATCTATTCGTTCGTCGTGATCAACTACGCCAACCCCGACATGGTCGGGCATACAGGCCAAATGGAAGCCACCACCACGGCCATTTCCACGGTCGACACCTGCGTGGGGCGACTGATGGAAGCCACCAACCGCATGGGCGGAACCCTGCTGGTCACCGCCGATCACGGCAATGCCGAGCTGATGGAAGGTCCGGATGGTCGTCCCTGGACAGCCCACACCACCAACCCCGTGCCCGTGATCCTGGTGGAAGGGGAAGAGCGCAAGCTGCCTGGCCACGGCACCGATATCCACCTGCGTGAAGGCGGTGGGCTGGCCGACATCGCCCCCACCCTGCTGGACATTCTGAACCTGCCCAAACCCGCCAGCATGACGGGCACATCGCTGATCGTGCCCCTCGCGGCCGCTGCCGCGGCCCAGCGCATTCCCCAGACCATCGGCGTCTGACCACCAGGGCCTAATCTGGGTCAATGATCACGTCAGCGGTTTCCTGGATCTGGATCGGCAGTGGTGTGCTGCTGATCATCAGTGTGTTGTTGCACAGCCCCAAGGGCGATGGCATGGGCGGACTGGCCTCCAGCGGAGGCTCCATGTTCACCAGCGCCCGTAGCGCTGAAGCCACGCTCAACCGCATCACCTGGACCCTGCTCGCCTTGTTTCTCGGGCTGGCCGTCCTCCTGAGCGCCGGATGGCTGGGCCGATGACCCGCCGCGGGCTGCTGGCCTCCTTCGGGGCCAGTCTCACCGCCCTGGTCGGGGCGCGTCCAGCCCTGGCGGCCTCCAAAGCCAGCGATCCTGCCTGGCAGCTGAGTGAAGCGGAATGGAAAAAGCGGCTCAGTCCGGGGGCCTACGAGGTGCTGCGGCGAGAAGGAACCGAGCGTCCCTTCAGCAGTCCACTCAACAAGGAAAAGCGCAAGGGCACGTTCCTCTGTGCCGGCTGCCGGCTGCCCCTGTTCAGCTCCACCACCAAATTCGACAGTGGCACGGGCTGGCCCAGCTTCTGGGAGCCACTGCCAAAAGGGATCACCACGAAGATCGATTTCAAGCTGATCGTGCCCCGCACCGAATACCACTGCCGGCGCTGCGGTGGGCATCAGGGTCATGTGTTTGATGATGGCCCCCGGCCCACGGGCAAGCGGTATTGCAATAACGGCGTCGCCTTGGTCTTTCAGCCAGCCTGAACCGCTGAATCGACCTAGCGTGATCAGGTTGACCGTCCTGAGCCCATGATCCGCCTGTTCACAGCTGCGCTGCTAGCCACCCTGGTGGGAACCGGCTCCGCCATGGCCTGTGAGAAGCACCCCCGTGGTCATCAGGGCAGTTCCGACACCACCACCGAAGCGATGCGGCAGTAGGGGACCAGCGCTGAAGCGTGAGAGAGGTCCCGTGCTGAAGCTTGAGCGATGGCCATTGAACTGCTGATCGCACTGGTGCTGCCGGTGGTGCTGCTGATCACCGCAACGCTTCTGCTGGAATCCCACCCCGGCAACCTGCCCCGTCCGCTGGGCTGGCTCAGACGACGTCAATCGCTGATCTGGAACAGCGGCATCGGCCTGATTCTTGGTCTCAGTGCGCTGCGCTATCTGCTCACCCGCTGAACAACAAAGCTGCCGAACAACTGAGGCAGCGTCATCATCGGCTCTGTCAGTCCCCCGGTAGAGCGAGGCAAGGAAACGGCAGCAGCTTGGCACAACCGATCTGCCACAAAAAAGCCCCCGCCGAAGCGAGGGCCGAGACCGACCAGCCAATCAGGCTGGTCGGAAGCCAGGACTGCGATCAGTAGTCGAAGTCGCCGCCCATACCGCCGCCGCCGGCGGGAGCAGCTTCCTTCTTCTCGGGCAGATCGGCCACGATGCACTCGGTGGTCAGCACCATGCCGGCAATCGAGGCGGCATTCTGCAGACCGGAGCGGGTCACCTTGGCGGGGTCAACGATGCCAGCGGCCAGCATGTCGACGTATTCGCCGGTGGCGGCGTTGTAGCCCTCGTTGAAGGGCATGCCCTTGACATGCTCAGCCACGACAGCGCCGTTGACGCCGGCGTTCTGGGCGATCCGCATCAGCGGAGCGGTGAGGGCGGAGGCCACGATGGTGGCACCGATCAGCTCCTCGCCGGAGAGGTTGGCCGCGGCCCACTCCTCGAGGGCGGGGGCCAGGTGGGCCAGGGTGGTGCCACCACCAGGAACGATGCCTTCCTCAACAGCCGCCTTGGTGGCGTTGATGGCGTCTTCCAGGCGCAGCTTCTTGTCCTTCATCTCGGTCTCGGTGGCGGCGCCCACCTTGACCACGGCCACACCGCCGCTCAGCTTGGCCAGACGCTCCTGCAGCTTCTCCTTGTCGTAGGAGGAGTCAGTTTCATCCATCTGCTTGCGGATCTGCTCGCAGCGAGCCTTGACCGCCGCCTCGTTGCCTTCGGCGACGATGGTGGTGGTGTCCTTGTTGATGGTGATGCGACGGGCGGTGCCGAGCATCTCCAGTTTGGTGTTCTCCAGCTTGAGGCCGGCGTCCTCGGTGATCAGCTGACCGTTGGTGAGAACGGCGATGTCCTCAAGCATGGCCTTGCGACGGTCACCGAAGCCGGGAGCCTTGACGGCCGCCACGTTGAGCACGCCGCGCAAGCGGTTCACCACCAGGGTGGCGAGGGCCTCCTTCTCGATGTCCTCAGCGATGATCAGCAGAGGCTTGCCGGTACGGGCGATCTGCTCGAGCACGGGCACCAGGTCCTGCACCAGACCGATCTTCTTGTCGGTGAGCAGGATGTAGGGCTCCTCGAGCACCGCTTCCATCCGCTCGGTGTCGGTGGCGAAGTAGGGCGAGATATAGCCCTTGTCGAAGCGCATGCCCTCGGTGACCTCCAGCTCGGTGGTCATCGACTTCCCTTCTTCCAGGGAGATGACGCCTTCCTTGCCGACCTTGTCCATCGCGTCAGCGATCATGCGGCCCACTTCTTCGTCGTTGCCGGCGGAGATGGTGCCCACCTGGGCGATGGCGTTGGAGTCGGAGATCGGCTTGGCGTGCTCTTCGATCTTCTTGACGAGGAAGTCGGAGGCCTTGTCGATGCCCTTCTTCAGGGTGATGGCATTGGCGCCGGCGGCCACGTTGCGCAGACCCGCCTTGACCATGGCGTGGGCCAGGACGGTGGCCGTGGTGGTGCCGTCACCGGCAGCATCATTGGTCTTGGAGGCGGCCTGACGGATCAGGGCGACGCCGGTGTTCTCGATGTGGTCTTCGAGCTCGATCTCCTTGGCGATCGTGACGCCGTCGTTAATGATCTGGGGGGCGCCGAATTTCTTCTCAAGTACCACATTGCGGCCTTTGGGGCCGAGGGTGACGGCGACGGCCTCAGCCAGAATATCGATGCCTTTTTCGAGAGCCCTGCGGGCATTCTCGTTATAAATAATGCGCTTGGCCATGGAAGACGTTGTCCTTACGGGTGTGGAAAAAGCGGGAACTGGAACCGTTCAGTTGACGATGGCCAGGATGTCCTTCTCGGAGAGCAGCACGAACTCGTCGCTGCCCAGCTTGATATCGGTGCCGGCGTACTTGCTGTAGAGGACCTGATCACCCACGCTCACCTCGGGAGTCTGACGGGTGCCGTCTTCGTTGCGCTTGCCGGGGCCGACCTGGACCACCTCACCCACCTGGGGCTTTTCCTTGGCGGTATCGGGAAGCAGGATGCCTCCGGCAGTCTTTTCCTCCGACTCGGAGACTTTGATGAAGATGCGATCTCCGAGCGGTTTGACCGTGGAGACGCTGAGGGAAACAGCAGCCATGAATTGATGCGATAGCAACGGCATGGCGCCTGAGACGCCACTGAACAACGGGAGAGTTGGCACTCGGCCCCGTTGACTGCCAACGTATGCGAGAAAGTGGGCAACAAGCCAGCCCCAGGCCTGTGCGGTTGACCGAACTCCCAGGGTCGGGTGAGCTGCGGTGGTAAGGTTGCGCCGCTCAAGACGGGCTGATGTCCCGCTGCGCGAAACCGCGATTTTTCCTTACTTATGGCTGCTGCTGCTCCCGCCGCCTCCGGCACCAAAGGCATTGTCCGGCAGGTGATCGGTCCAGTGCTCGATGTGGAGTTCCCGGTCGGCAAGCTGCCCAGGATCTTCAATGCCCTGCGCATTGAGGCGACCAACTCCGCTGGTCAGCTGGTCGCTCTCACCGCCGAGGTGCAGCAGCTGCTGGGTGACCACCGCGTGCGTGCCGTGGCCATGAGCAGCACCGATGGCCTGGTGCGCGGCATGGAAGCACTCGACACCGGCGCCCCGATCTCCGTGCCCGTGGGCGAAGCCACCCTGGGCCGCATCTTCAACGTGCTGGGCGAGCCCGTCGACGAGCAGGGCCCGGTCAACACCACCATGACCGCGCCGATCCACCGGGAGGCTCCCAAGCTCACCGAGCTGGAGACCAAACCCAAGGTGTTCGAAACCGGCATCAAGGTGATCGACCTGCTGGCTCCTTACCGCCAGGGCGGCAAGGTGGGCCTGTTCGGCGGCGCCGGCGTGGGCAAAACGGTGCTGATCCAGGAGCTGATCAACAACATCGCCAAGGAGCACGGCGGTGTGTCCGTGTTCGGCGGCGTGGGTGAGCGCACCCGCGAAGGCAACGATCTCTACGAGGAATTCAAGGAGTCGGGCGTGATCAACGCCGACGACCTCTCCAAGTCGAAGGTGGCCCTCTGCTACGGCCAGATGAACGAGCCTCCGGGCGCCCGCATGCGGGTGGGCCTTTCGGCTCTCACCATGGCTGAGCACTTCCGTGATGTGAACAAGCAGGACGTTCTGCTCTTCGTCGACAACATCTTCCGCTTCGTGCAGGCCGGCTCTGAAGTCTCCGCCCTGCTGGGGCGCATGCCATCAGCCGTGGGCTACCAGCCCACCCTCGGCACCGACGTGGGCATGCTTCAGGAGCGGATCACCTCCACCCTGGAAGGTTCGATCACTTCCATCCAGGCGGTCTACGTCCCTGCCGACGACCTCACCGACCCGGCGCCCGCCACCACCTTCGCCCACCTGGATGCCACCACCGTGCTCAGCCGCGGTCTGGCTTCCAAGGGCATCTACCCCGCCGTGGACCCGCTGGATTCCACCAGCACCATGCTTCAGCCCGCCGTGGTGGGCGACGATCACTACCGCACCGCCCGCGCCGTGCAGAGCACCCTGCAGCGCTACAAGGAACTGCAGGACATCATCGCGATCCTGGGTCTCGATGAACTCTCGGAAGACGATCGCCGCACGGTGGACCGGGCTCGCAAGATCGAGAAGTTCCTCTCCCAGCCCTTCTTTGTGGCTGAGGTGTTCACCGGCATGCCCGGCAAATACGTGAAGCTCGAGGACACCATCAAGGGCTTCAACATGATCCTGGCTGGCGAACTCGACGATCTCCCTGAAGCGGCCTTCTATCTGGTGGGCAACATCGACGAGGTCAAAGCCAAGGCCGCCAAGATTTCCGCCGAAGCCAAGGGCTGAGCGCGTCCATCCACCGCTCGTTTCCCTGAGGTCCCCGATCCATGAGTCTCACTCTCCGCGTCCTGGCACCAGACCAGAGCGTTTTCGACGGCAGCGCCGACGAGGTGATCCTGCCCAGCACCACCGGTCAGGTGGGCATTCTTCCCGGGCACGTCACCATGCTGGCGGCCCTGGATACCGGCGTGATGCGTCTGCGTGACGCCAATGGCTGGAGCACCATCGCCCTGATGGGTGGCTTCGCCGAGGTGGAAGCCGATGAAGTCACGGTGCTCGTCAACGCAGCCGAACTCGGCAGCAGCATCAATGCCACTGCCGCCGAAGCAGCCTTCGAGGCCGCTCAGCAGGCCGCCGCGGTGTTCGAAGGCCAGCAGCCCAGCACTGAAAAGCTGAAGGCCCAGCAGAGCCTGGCCCGGGCCAGGGCGAGGCTGCAGGCGAGCAAAGCCAGCTGACAACAAGGCTGGCTTTGCTCTCGCCATCACCCTCCTAAGCTCGGCCCGCACGGTTCGAGGGCATGGGGAAGGGTGAAGAACTGGGCCTGCAGCTGAGGGCATGGAACGAGGCCGGCCTGCTCGACCTCGACCATCCCACAGCGCTGGCCAACCGGCTGATGGATGGCCTGGGCGCCGAAGACTGGCTGAAGGGGCCGATCCGCGATCTGGCGTCCCAGCCGCTGCTTCGCCAGGTTCTTCGCCAACGGGACGGCGGTAGCCGGCACTCAGCCCTGCAGGCCCTGGTGCATCAGCTCGAGTCGACCTACGCCCCCAAGGTTCTGGTTGAGCTGCTGGCGCTGCTTCAGGCTGCCACCGCTCAATCGATCAACCTGTCAGCACTCGCTGAGCCCATCCCCGATGGGTCCTTGATCAGCACTGACAACTACGGCTCTGCCACTGCCAGTCCACTCAGTGCTGGACCGGGCCGTGATGGTCCCTTCCTTGCCAATTCCTCCAATCCCACGCCTACTGCGCTTGAGATTGCAGCAGGCCCGGCAGGGCTCGCCCAGCAGCTGCAGCTGCTGGGGCCTGGAGTCGCCCTGGCAGCCACCACGGCCCTGGTCTGGCGCTGGTCGGCCGGGGAGTTGCAGCGCTGGCTGTTTGATCCCTGGGGGTGGAGCGGTGGGGTGGTGCTGGTGGTGCTGCTGGCGCTGCTTCAGGCGCTGGCCCTCGGTCCCCTCAAGGTGGTGCGGCGTCAGTGGCCCCTGGAGCAGGCTGATGCCACCGATCCCCGCCAGGCCTGGCGCTGGATCTGCGCGCCCTGGATTCACCATGCCAATGGGGAGGCGCTGCTCAACCTGGTGCTGCTGCTGATTCTGCTGGGCCCATCCCCCCTGCCCCTGCCGGAGGTGATGCTGCGCTACTGCCTCACCAGCCTGGCCACCGCAGCCCTGGCCCTGCTGCTGGCCCAACGCCGCACCAGCGAAGGCCGGTGGGATGGAGCTTCCGGTGCCGTCAGCGCCCTGATCGCCCTGGGCAGTGGCGCCAGCCTGCTGCACTGGCGATCGCTGAGCTATCCCTTCGGCCCCTTGGCGATTCCCGCCTGGGTGCTGCTGGTGGTGTACGGAACCCTGCAGCTCAGCTGGCTGCTGCCCCGCCGCAGCCCCCAGGACAACAGCCGTCCGATCGACCGCCTGCTCAGCAGCCAGTGGTGGTGGGGACTGCAGCTCGGCCTCGCCTGGGCGCTGATCAGCCGGATTGGCCAATGGCTGCAGGCCCTGCAGCAGGCTCGCCCAGCAGGTTGACGGCTGCGGTCATGTAGCGCCCCCACAACTCCGCCACCAGGGCCCCACTGGCGGCTTCGGCGGGTTTGTTGTCGTCGTTGCCCATCCAGATGGCCGTGAGCATCTTCAGCGACGGCGAATAGCCGACAAACAGCACATCGACGCCGTTGTTGGTGGTGCCGGTCTTACCGCGGGCATCGGCCACCAGAGCGGCCGCCTTGCCGGTGCCGCGCTGCACCACCGCGGCCAGCAGGGTATCCATCTGTTGAGCCTGTTCCGGCGGAATCAACTGGCGGGGGGTCTCCCCCACCGGCACCGTCACCCCCCGTGCCGGACAGGTGGCGAGGCTGTAGATCGACTGGCAGATGCCCAGGTCGTAGATGCGACTGACGCCGTGCATCGGCACCGATTGGCCGCCATTCGCCACCACCGCATAGGCCCGGGCCAGCTCGTAGAGCAGGGTTTCACGCCCGCCCAGAATGGTGTTGAAGTCGAGGTCGAGGGGGGTGCTGATCCCCAGCCGGCGGGCCTGGTCCACCACCTGGCGCAGGCCTGCCCGCTGAGCCAGGCGCAGGGCCACCACATTCTCGGAAGCGGCGAAGCCGTCGGCCACGCTGGTGGTGCCATCGGCTGAGCCCGCCCCATGGCGGCAGCCGGCCACGTAGGACAGTGGCGCGCAGGAGATGCGGTCGTCCGGGCTGACCCCATGGGCCAGGGCCGCCAGGAAGGTGAACAGCTTGAAGGCCGAGCCGGGCTGGCGCATCGCCTGAACCCGATCAAAGCTGGAGCGGCCGTAATCGCCGCCGCCCACGTAGGCGAGGATGTCGCCACTCTCGAAATTCAGGGAAATCAGTGCTCCCTGGGTGAGGCCAGCCCGGGCCGCCGGACCCTCCAGGAAGCGCTGCAACTGTTGCTGCGCCAGGGCCTGCAGCCTGGGATCGATCGTGCTCACCACGCTGTAGTTGCCGCCACTCTCCTGTTCGGAGAGGTTGAGCCCGAAGCGGGTGCCCTCCAGCTCACCGAGCACGTAATCGCTGAAGAACGGATAGCTGGTGAAGGTGGAGGCGCGGCAGGCGGAGGGATCGATGTTGAGTGGCCGGCGCTCGGCATCGATCAGCCCCTGATCGGAGAGATAGCCCTGCTCGTGCATCAGTTTCAGCACCAGGTTGCGCCGCTCCCGACCGGCGGTGGGGTCGTCGCGGTTGCAGGGGCTGTAGCCATTGGGGCTGGGCAGCAGACCCACCAGAAACGCGGCCTGGCCCACATCCAGATCGCGGGCCGACCGGCGGAAATACAGCTGAGAAGCCTGCTCGAACCCATCGGTGCCCAGGCCGAGATGGGCCCGGTCCAGATACATCTTCAGGATCCGGTTCTTGCTGTAGCCCACCTCCAGCTGCAGCGCCACCCACAATTCCCGCAGCTTGCGGGCCAGGCTCACATCGGTGCCCACGGCGGGGTAATAGAGGCGCGCCACCTGCTGGGTGAGGCCGCTGCCACCACCGCTGCCGACCAGGGCGGAGCGCAGGGTGCCGAACAGGTCGAGGCCGCTGTTCCAGCCGAAACGCGATTCCTCCGAGGCCACCAGGGCCTGGCGCAGATGCAGGGGATAGTCCTGCAGGGAGGGCAGGGCCGTGGCCGAGCCCTCACGGGCATCGACCTGCTCGCCGCTGGCCGCAAAGATCTTCACCGGTCCGGCAATGGAGCGGATCCGGGAGCCGCCCCCCACCGAAGCCGCCGCCAGCAGCCCGCCCACCAGCAGACCCGAGCCCAGCAAGGCCGCCAGGCCAGCCAGGTGCACCACCTGCTCGAGGGCACTGCGGGGATGGAGGTACCGCAGCCGCGGCGCTTCCCCCTTCAGCGGTGATCCGAGCTGCACCACATCGCCATGGCGCAGGCGGATGGCACGGATGCGGCGGTCGCGGTGGAACAGGCCGTTGGCGGAGTTGAAGTCTTCGAGGCAGAAGTCGCGATCGCCCAGCCGCTCCTGCTCGAGGATGGCGTGCACCCGGCTGAGGCTGGGATCGGCGACCGGCAGCTCGCAGGCCGGATCGCGACCGATCCGCAGCCGCTGACCGGGCTCCAGGGACCGGGCCAGCACCAACCGATCGCCTTGCCACAGTTCGGCGCGGGCCTGTCGCGCCACCAGGTGCCGCCAGGCGGAGCCGAGGGCCCCGGGGCGCTGCGCCCATGGACCACGGCTGCAGGCGATCCAGAGGGCCCGCCAGCGGCGGCGGCGGCTCTCTGCTGCAGCGGTGCGGCGGTCTGCTGCGGCGGTGCAGCTGACTGCGGCGGCAGTGTCGCTGCTGACTTGGACCCCGGGGTCGGACGACGGCACGGGCAGGGCGGTCCACGGCGACGGCCCCATAGGCTACGGACAGCGATGGCGGGAAAACGGGTGGAGCGCCAGCGGGATCCCTGGGAGCCCTTCCGGCTGTGGCTGGCCCTCACGATCGGGCTCTACGCCCTGCGCGCCAGCTTCGCGGCGACCTGGCTCGGGGCGATCCCCGGCTGGGTGCTGCTGACCCTGGTGCTCCTGGCCCTGGCCCTGGCCAGCAATGCCCTGTTGTTCCCGGGCCGCGTCGTGCCCTACCGCGAGGGGGACGGGGGCTGGTGGGCAGACCTGCGCGAAGACTGGCAGCTCTGGTGGCAGCGCCGTCGCGGCCCATGACCAACCCAGCCCCACCACCACCTCGTGCCCGCCTGATCCGGCAGGGCGAACCGGGCAACAGCGTGCCGCTCGATTCCGGTCGGCCCCTGAGCATCGGCCGCGACCCGGCCAATCAGCTCTGCCTGCCGAACGCGTCGGGGCTGTCGCGTCGTCATGCGGAGATCCGCAGCTCCAGCGACAACACGGGCTGGGTGATCGCGGATCAGGGCAGCGCCAACGGCACCTACGTGGGCCGCCAGCGGATCACAGCCCCCCATCCCCTGCAGGACGGCGATCGGATCCAGCTGGGCCGCAACGGGCCGGTGTTCTTGTTTCAGCTGGAGCCCGCCACTGCTCTGAAGAGCACCGCTGCGAGCGCAACTGGTTCGCAGGCCACGGCTTCCAAGCCCAGTGCTGCAAAGAGCACTTCTGGGCAGATCACTTCTGGGCAGACCATTTCTGGAAAGACCAGTGCTGCCAGGCCGGCGCCGCCGCCAGTCCTGGCAGCGCAAGCTGCGGGATCCGCCCCTGCAGAGATCGACATCGGTGGGGAGCGGATCGGCCTCGATCGGATCCGCTCGGCCGAGCTGCGCAGCCTGGCCCTCCACCCCCACATCTTCAGCTGGTGGGTGCTCGTCTGCCTCGGCGGCCTGCTGCTGCTGCCCTTTCCGCTGGTGTTCTGGCCCCTGCAGGTGGCAGCCCTGGCCGGCGCGGTGCTGCTGGGCTCGCGCAAGCAGCACGTTCTGGTGGTGGTGCTGCGCGACGGGCTGGCCTACCGGCGCAGCTTCTCCAACCGGATCACCGCCCTGTCGCACCGCAATGGCATTCGCCGGGCCCTGGGCCAGACGGTGGAGCCATGACCTGGATCCTGCCGTTGGGCGAGACCCTGCAGATGGAGGAACTCAGCAGCCCGATCCGAATCCTGCGCGCCCTGGGGGGCGGCACCCAGGGCCAGGTGTTCGCGGTGGAGGTGGACGGCGAAGCTCTGGCCCTGAAGTGGTATCTGCCGGCCTGCCTGGCCCGTGATCCCCAGCTGGCCCGCCGCCTCAGCGCCAGCATTCGCGCCACGGCCCCCAATCAGGATTTCCTCTGGCCGATCGCCCTGCTGCACCCGACCGCCACCAGCCGTGCTCAGATCCGCTGCCGCGACGCCGGTTTCGGTTATCTGATGGACCTGAGACCCGCGGACTACGTGGGTGCCCATGAGCACGTCGCGGGCCGGCTCGAGATCAGCCTGCGCTCGGTGCTGCGGGCCTGCTTCTTCCTGGCTGACGCCTTCCATGCCCTGCACCTGCGCGGCCTCTGTTACAAGGACATCTCCCTGGGCAACCTGTTCCTCCAGCCCGGCAGCGGCCGCATCCTGATCTGCGACAACGACAACGTCGACGTGGACGGGCGTGATCCAGGCAGCGTGCTGGGCACTCCGGGGTTCATGGCTCCCGAGGTGCTGCTGGGCCAGGCCCGCCCCGGCGCCGACAGCGATCTGTTCTCGCTGGCGGTGCTGATTTTCAGGCTGCTCACCCGCCACGATCCCCTACGGGGACAGCGAGAGCTGGCGATTCGCTGCCTCGATGAACCCGCCCGCCGCCGCCTCTACGGCGAAGACCCCCTGTTCATCTTTGATCCGGCCGATCCGTCCAACCGACCCGATCCGATCGAGCACACCGCCGCCCTGATCACCTGGCCGATCTACCCGGAGCGGCTCAAGGGCCTGTTCGAGCAGACCTTCTGCCGCGGCCTGCGCCAGCCCAGCCTGCGGGCCCTGACGGGCCAGTGGCGACGGGCCCTGTCGATCACCCTGGACCAGCGGCAACTCTGCCGGGCCTGCGGCCAGGAAGTCTTCCCCGAACCGCAGTGTGCCGGAACCTGCTGGAGCTGCGGCTCGCCGCTGCAGCCAGTCCTGCGGCTGCAGCTGGCCCATGGGGAGGTGATCGCCGCACCGGACAACGAGCTGCATCCCCATCACTTCGATGCCCTGCTGCCCGAGAGCCTGCTCACCCCCCTGGCGCGGGTGGAGGCCCACCCCGGCGACGCCACAATCATGGGGGTGCGCAACCTCTCGACGGAACCCTGGAGCGTGGAGCTGCTCGACGGCGCCGTGGTGCCGTTGCAACCCCAAAAAACCTGTAATCTCGCGCCCGTGCGACGGCTCACCACGCCGGCCGGGGCGATCACGGTGCTGCGCTGACCCCTGGCCCGTTGTGCCCCATGCCCTTCCCCAACGTTCGCCTCGCCAACCGACCGCTCCACTTCCTCTACCTGTGCGACTGCTCCGGTTCGATGGCAGCCCAGGGCAAGATGCAGGCGCTCAACCAGGCGATTCGCCAGTCGCTGCCGGGCATGACCGAGGTGGCACGTCAGAACCCGGAAGCCCGGCTGCTGGTGCGGGCGGTGCGCTTCGCCGACCAGGCCCACTGGCACATCGCCGAGCCCACGCCGGTGGAACAGCTCAGCTGGATCGACCTTGAGGCCGGCGGCGTCACCGCCATGGGCGAGGCCCTCGAACTGGTGGCGGCCGCCCTGCAGACGCCGCCGATGGAGGAGCGGGCTCTGCCGCCGGTGCTCGTACTGATCTCGGATGGCCAACCCACCGATGATTTCGATCGCGGCCTGCGCACGTTGCTCCGCCAGCCCTGGGCCCAGAAGGCGGTGCGGCTGGCGATTGCCCTCGGCCACGATGCCGATCTGGAGGTGCTGCAGCAGTTCATCGGCCAGGATCCCGGCGGCAGCGGCCGATCAGCGCGGCGCCCGTTACAGGCCGGCAACGCCACCTCCCTGGCCCAGTACATCCAGTGGGCCTCCACGGCCGTGGTGAACGCCGCCTCCATGCCCGCCAGCCGCATGGTGCCGTCG
This sequence comes from Synechococcus sp. CS-1328, assembly GCF_025128095.1. Classification (GTDB taxonomy): domain Bacteria; phylum Cyanobacteriota; class Cyanobacteriia; order PCC-6307; family Cyanobiaceae; genus CBW1002. The sequence goes on from NZ_JAHLYT010000060.1 coordinate 21,539, forward strand.
GCAGAGACCGCAGCCCCAGGCCCCATCCCCCTGCCGGATCTGCCCCCCACCGTGCTCGATCCCACCGACGACGTCGGTCCCCTGGTGTGGTGAGCCCCTGGCAGCCGGCCAGGATCTGCAGCCGCCCCGGAGCCGCCCACCAACGCCGCGGCCAGGTCTGCCAGGACTGGAGCGCGGCCGTCAAACTGCGCAGCCTCGATGGCCTGCCCGTGCAGGTGATGGCCGTGGCCGATGGCCACGGTGGCGCCCGCTACCACCGCAGCGACATCGGCAGCCGCCTTGCCTGCACTGCCGCCCTGACGGCCGTGGCCGCCACGCTGGAGACCAGTCGTCTGGCCGACAGTGCCACTGGCCAGCCGATGGAGCAGTGGCGACGGTGGCTGCAACAGGACTTGCCCCAGTCCATCATCACCAGGTGGCGACAGGCGGTGGAGGCCGACCGAGCCAGCCGGCCGGAGCCGGACAACGCAGCAGAGCAGGAGAACGCCTCCGAGCTGGAGAGCGCAGGTGCGGACGGTTCGTTGGCCTACGGCACCACCCTGGGGCTGGTGGTGATGACACCGCACTGGTGGGGCCACACCGGTCTGGGCGACTGGGACCTGGCGCGGGTGGATGCCCAGGGAGTCGCCGTGCTGCTGGACGAGGAACCGAACGACCCAGCCTCACCGGGGGAAGCCACCGGCAGCCTCTGCCTGCCTGGCGCGGCCTTGCTGTTTGCGTCGCGCTCCGGACTGCACCGGCTCGAGACTGTGCAGGCGCGCTTCGCGCTGCTGCTCAGCACCGATGGACTGCGCAAGTCCTGCGCCACTGATCCTGATTTCCTGGCACTTACAGCGTTCCTGGTGAGCGCAGTCCAAGCGGGATCGACGGCTCCGGCCCATGCGTTGGATCAAGCGGCCGCACCGGCAGACGCTCCAGAGGCAAGCCAGGAGCCCTATGACCTTCCCAGCCTGCTGGATCGGATCAGCCGCGAGGGCAGCGGCGACGATGTGACCGTGGCCATGACCTGGTTCGAGCCTAAGGACGCGATCGCGAGGGCTGAGCAAGCAACCGCTGAGCCAACACCCGCGGAACCCGCAACAGCGAAACCAGCAACGGTTCAGCCAGCAGCGTCTCAGCCAGCCACCGAAGCCAGCGATTCTCCTGAAGTTGGTTCCTCTGCCGTCGCTGGCATGGCGCGACCATCCACTCCACGCCTCCTGCCAGGTCTCAGTCTGGCGCTTGCAGGGGGGCTGGCTCTCTCGAGCTCATTGGGGCTGCTTGGGCACCTGTCACCACCGAGGCCTGCCACCCCTCTGAACACGGAGCCGACACCCCGTGAATCCCTGCAGCCTGAGCCCCTGCCACCTGAGCCGGTTCGTCGGTTGGTTCAGAAACTCTGCCAGGGTTCACCCGCCGCGATCCGAGGCACCCTGCGCAACCGCCGCGCCCAGTTCGAGGGGCTGGGGCGGGGCACAATCGCTCCTGATCTTCTCAACGCAACCAGCACCAGCGATCCCCTCGGCGCCCTGATCGCGGCCAGCTTCGATCCGGCCCAGCGCACGATGGTGCGCGGATCAGCCCTTCAGGCTCTGGGAGCCTGTGCACCGTTGCAGTCCGCCCTCCAGGAGCAATGGCAGCAGACCATGTCCAGCCCATCCCCATCCCGCTGATCCGCCTCCCATGAACGACTACCAGCTCGGTGCCGCCCTGCGGGAGCGGGTGCTGCAGCTTCGTTCCCAGAACCTGCCGATTGAGGGCCGTCGTCTGCAGGGGCTGGTGGGTGACCTCTGCGGCAGCGAGCAGAGCGCCCTGCTGCCGGCGCTGCGCCATCTGGTGTTGTCCGCCGCCTTCCACAGCGGTGCCAGCCAGGCCAGGCCCCTTGCGGATCCGCGCCTGGCGGCCCGGCTGATGGCGGAACTACGCGAGGTGTTCGCTGTCACGATCTGTGCCCGCATGGAGGGGGTGGTGCTGGGCCTGCTGGCCCTGCCAGGGCCGATGGCCCCTTCAGGCTCAGCGGCCGAACCCCATCCAGCCATGCCCCGGCAAACCGCTGCGGTGCCAGTGGCGGTAGCAGCCGTTCAACCGCCCGTGGTGCCACAGATGCCGGCTGCAGCACCAGCCGCCGATGACTTCTATGTCATCGAAACACCGAAGGCATCAGGCGGCAGCCGCGGCCTCGTGGCCTTCCTCGCCTTCCTCACCGGCAGCCTCAGCGTGGCACTGGTGGCCGTGGTGCTGTGGATGCAGCAGTCTGCGCAGCAGAGCGCCCTGCAACCGATCGCGCCGGTGCTTCGCCAACCGGTGGCAACCCCCACCCCCGCACCCGTGAGCCAGCCGGAGCCCCCGCAGGCGCCAGAGCTGCCCGAACCTGAACCCACCCCTGCGGCCGCCACGGCGGAGCAGGCCATGGAAAGCATCCGCAGCGTCTACGAGAGCCTCAGCCGCAAAGACTTCGAGCAGGCCCGTCAGTGGTTCGCCGGCGCGGCAGCCGACCAGTTCGACGCCGCCTTCTTCGAGCAGTTCCAACAGGTGAGCGTGTCGGATCTGCAGACCACCGGCAGCAACGGCAGCAGCCTCACCCTCGATGGGGTGGTCACCTTCGTCTACCCGGATGGCACCAGCCAGAGCGAGACACGCAGCTTCACGGTGGACACCGCCAGCTCGCCGGCCCTGATCACCAACAGTGCCTTCGTCCGGGTGCTGCAGTCGCGCCGGTGATTCCAAATCTCTGAATTCAGAGCTCTGAATTCAGAGCACTAAATCAAGAGCACCGAATCAAGACCGCTGAATCAAGATCACTGAACCAGAACGCTGATTCCAGCCCGATCAAACAGCAAGATCCCCAAACAAAAAATCCGGTGGTTAGGACCTGCGTGGCCTAATCACCGGATGAAAAAAGCCGATCAGGGCACCATGGGACTCGATTCAGAGGCCCAATGGAACTCCAGCGAAAGGATCAGGCGGTCCCGCAGAAGGTGACATCGGGGAACTTGAGCTTGGCCTCGTCGAGGCTCTTGCCCTTGCCCTCCTCTTGCCAGTAGTTGATCACTTCGGTGGCCTTGTTGAGGATTTCCACCCGCTCGTTATCGGTGATCCAGCTCTTGGCTTCCAGCTCGGACTTCAGGGTTTCCCAGGCATCTTCCCGGGGCCAGAAGAAATAGGCGGTGAGTGGGCTGGGGCCCCCACCCACGATCTGATCCACCGCCAGGGCGACGTTGTCCGGCAGCCAGAGGATCTTCAGCAGGAAGCGGCCCTCATCGGCCTTGGGGGTGTAGCCGGAAGGTACGCCATCTTCATCGATGGTGGCCGTGGCCAGGGCGGCGCTGCCACCGCGCATCACCGGACGGCCCTGGGTGGCGGTGTCGGCGGCAGGGGCATCGGCAGCGGCGGCCACTTCGGCGGGGGCCTCCGTCACGGCAGCGGCACTGGAGCTTTCAGCACCGGCGCTGGCGCTCTCGGCGCTGGCGATCTCAGTGGCCGTCATGGTTTCGGCGCTCAAGGAACAAGGTCAAACAAGTAACCTACCAGCCGCCAAGGCGCGACCGGCGCGATTCCCGCCCATGACGCTGCGCCTGTTCCTCGATTCCGCCGACCCCAACGACTGGGAGGCGTGGCTGCCCAGCGGGCTGTTTTTTGGGATCACCACCAATCCCAGCCTGCTCAGAAAGGCTGGCCAGCCCTGTGATTCAGACCATCTGCGCCAACTCAGTCGCCGCGCTCTCGAACTGGGAGCCCAGGAACTGCATCTCCAGGCCTGGGGCAGCAGCACCGCCGAACTGGTGCGCTGTGGCACTGCCCTGCATGCCATCGCCCCAGACCGCATCGTCGTGAAAGTGCCGGTGACCAGCACGGGTGCAGCGGCGGCGAAACAGCTGATCAGCTCGGCCATCCCCGTCACGTTCACCGCCTGTTACGAAGCACCCCAGGTGTTGATCGCCGCCGCCCTGGAAGCCCGCTACATCGCCCCCTACCTCGGGCGCATCAGCGACCTGGGGCGCGATGGTCACGCCGAGCTGATCACCATGCAGCGCTGCCTCGATGGCGTGGGATCTTCCGTGCGGCTGCTGGTGGCCAGCCTGCGCCAGGCCAGCGACCTGAGCCGCCTGGCGGCGGCAGGGATGACCACCTTCACCATGAGCCCAGCCATCGCCGCAGGGCTGTTCGCCAGTGAAGCCACCGATGCCGCCGCCGCCCAGTTCGAGCAGGATGCGATCGCCTGATCGGCACCGCCTGATGTCCCCCCGTGCCGTTCTGCTCTTCGACATCGACGGTGTGATCCGGGATGTTGGCGGCAGTTATCGGCGCGCCATCGTGGAGACGGTGCACCATTTCAGCGGCCAGCGCCCGGATGCCAGTGCCATCGACAGCCTCAAAAGTGAAGGCTGCTGGAACAACGACTGGGAAGCCTCGCTGGAGTTGCTGCGCCGCTCGGGCCATAGCCCGCTCCCGGCCTTCGAAACCCTGGTGGACGTGTTTGGCTGCTTCTACTTCGGCGGCGACCCCGAGGGGGATTCAGGTCTGTGGCAGGGCTTCATCGGCAGCGAGCCGCTGTTGGTGGAATCGGATTTCTTTGCTGCGTTGACCAGGGCCAACGTGGCCTGGGGCTTTGTCAGCGGCGCGGAGCCTCCGTCCTGCCGCTACGTGCTGGAGACACGGCTGGGGCTGCGCGAGCCCCCGCTGGTCGCCATGGGCCAGGCCCCCGACAAGCCCGATCCCACGGGCCTGCTGCGGCTTGCCAGCCAGCTCGCGGGCGCAGCGCTGGATCAGGCGAGTCCGCCGATCGCCTACCTGGGCGACACCGTGGCGGATGTTCTCACCGTGCAGCGGGCTCGGCACCAGTGCCCTGCTGCCCGCTTTCTCAGCCTGGCCGTCGCCCCACCCCACCTGCAGACCCCGGAAGCCATCGAGCTCCGGGCTGCCTATGAAGCCCGGCTGATCGAAGCCGGAGCCGATGTGGTGCTGCCCTGCACCCGGGCCCTCGAACCCGAAGCCCTCGTCCGCTGGCTCAGCGCTCCATCGCCGCCGGCGCCTTGAGGGCGGCAGCGGTGAGGATCTCGTGGCCCTGCTCCATCACAGCCACATCATCCTCGATGCGGATGCCGATCCCCTTCCAGCGCTCCTCGATCGCCGGCTGGCCTTCCGGCACTGGCAACCGATCGCTCACGTAGAGCCCCGGCTCCACGGTGAGCACCATGCCGGGCTCGAGCGCCACCGGATGCTCGCCCAGCCGATAAGCGCCCACATCGTGCACATCCAGGCCCAGCCAGTGGCCGGTGCGGTGCATGTAGAGATGGCGGTAGGCGCCCTGCTCGATCACGCTGTCGGCCGAGCCCCGCAGCAGGCCCAGCTCCAGCAGGCCCTCCACCAGCACCCGCACCGCCGTGTCGTGCACCTGCTCGGCGGTGGCCTCCGGCCGCACCACCGCCACAGCCGCCTCCTGGGCCGCCAGCACCAGGTCGTAGAGGGCCCTCTGCTCGGCGCTGAAGCGGCCGCCCACCGGAAAGGTGCGGGTGATGTCGCCGTTGTAGTAGTCGCCCAGGCTGCAGCCGGCATCGATCAGCAGCAGATCGCCATCCCGCAGTTCGGCAGCATTGGCGGTGTAGTGCAACACGCAGGCGTTGTCGCCGCCGGCGACGATCGAGCCATAGGCCGATCCGCGCGCGCCCCGTTCGAGGAAGTGCTGCTCGATCACCGCCTGAACCTGCCGCTCCAGCAGCCCTGGCCGGGTCACCCGGCGCGCCAGTTCGTGGGCTTCGGCGGAGATCCGCGCCGCTTCCCGCAGCCGCTCCAGTTCCTCGGGGCTCTTGCGCAGACGTAACTCATGCAGCATCGGACAGGGAGCCACCAGCCCCAGGGCGGCGCTGCCGGTGCGGGGGGCCCGATCCAGCTGGTGGGCCCAGGCCTGCAGCACCAGCGGCTCCACCGCGGGATGCCGCCCCACCCGGAAGGCGATGCCCTCGGCACCCTTGAGATAGTCGGCCAGCCGCTGGGGCAGCTCGGCGATCGGATGGGCCCGATCAGCGCCGAAGCGCGCCACGGCCCCCTCACAACCCCAGCGAAACCCGTTCCACACCTCCGCGGCTGGATCCCTGGGTTCCACGAAGAGCACGAAGGGATGCTCGGGGCAATGGGGCAGGAACAGGGCCACCGCCCCTGGTTCATCGAAGCCCGTGAGATACCAGAAATCACTGTTCTGGCGGAAGGCATGCTCCACATCGGCGTGGTGCGTCGCCAGGGAGGAGGCCGGGATCACCGCCGCCACCCCACCGAGGCGGTTCAGGAAGCGCCCACGCCGCTCCGCGTAAGCCGCGGCGTCGATCGGAGGCGGGCAGGCCGTGGGGCTGGCCATGGGCGGCGGATCGGCTCGACAGCCAGAAGTTGGAACAGCCGGTTTAATACAGAGACCGCGCAAGCTGCGTGCCTTGGGCCCGGAACGGCCAGCACGCTTCCCGGTTGTTGACGCCGCCCCTGCGATCGCCCACCTCTCCACCACTTCCGTCCCCCCCCACGCGACCGCCGCCGGATGAACGATTACTTCGTCCTCGGCCTGTTGGTGGTGGTGATGCTGCTGGGCTCGTTTGTGTGCTCCGGTGTGGAGGCCGCCCTGCTCACCGTGAGCCCGATCCGGGTGCATGAGCTGGCCAATCGGGCCAAGCCATCCGGCAGCGCCCGCCGCCTCGAGCAGTTGCGCAACCGGCTCGGCCGCACCCTGTCGGTGCTGGTGATCGCCAACAACACCTTCAACATCTTCGGCAGCCTGATGGTGGGCGGCTACGCCAGCTTGGTGTTCAGCCGCCACAACGTCGACACCGTCGCCCTGCCGCTGTTCTCGGTGGGGCTCACCCTGCTGGTCATCCTGCTGGGCGAGATCCTGCCCAAGGCCCTCGGCAGCCGGCTGGCGCTGCCGGTGTCCCTGGCCAGCGCTCAGAGCCTGGCGCTGCTCCTGAAGCTGATGCTGCCCCTGGTGCTGGTACTGGAACGCCTCCTCCCTGGCATCAGCGACGAGAACGAGCTCAACACCGACGAAGAGGAAATCCGCCTGCTGGCAAGGCTCGGCTCCCAGAAAGGGCAGATCGAGGCCGACGAGGCCGCGATGATCGCCAAGGTGTTCCAGCTCAATGACCTCACCGCCAGGGATCTGATGGTGCCGCGGGTGGCGGCCCCCACCCTGCAGGGCCAGGCCAGCCTCGAGAGTCTGCGGTCCACCCTGCTGTCCAACCCGGCCTCCTGGTGGGTGGTGCTGGGCGAGGAGGTGGACGAGGTGCTGGGGGTGGCGAACCGCGAACGGCTGCTCAGTGCCCTGCTGCAGCAGGAGGGCGCGATGACCGCCGCCGAGCTGTGCGAGCCGGTGGAATACGTGCCGGAGATGATCCGCGCCGACCGGCTGCTCACCGGCTTCCGGCGGAACAGCAGCGGCATTCGCGTGGTGGTGGATGAATTCGGCGGCTTCGTGGGGGTGATCGGCGCCGATGCGGTGCTGGCGGTGCTGGCCGGCTGGTGGCGCCGCCCCCAGACCGGTGGGGACAACCTGGCCCCCAGCGTGGGGCAGGAACAGCCGTGATCACCTCCCCGAAGCTGACTCCGCCGCCCACTGCTGAGCGCTGCCTGCTGCTGCTGCGTCGCTGGCGGGCAGAGCTGCAACTCAGCGCTCGCGAAACCACCCTGCTCGGACCGGAGCTGGTGGGGGTGGACCGGCAACTGCAGCGTCTGGAGCAGAAGCAACCGCGCCTGGCGGTGTTCGGCCGGGTGGGGGTGGGGAAATCGAGCCTGCTCAATGCCCTGCTCGGCGAGGAGGCCTTTGCCACGGATGTGGCCCATGGCTGCACCCGCCGTCAGGAGAGCCGGCCCTGGCAGCAGCCGATCACGGGGCTGAGCGCCGTTGAGCTGGTCGACACGCCGGGCATCGACGAGATCGCCGCCGAAGCGCGTTCCCGGCTGGCGGCCCGCCTGGCCCTCGGCGCTGATCTGGTGCTGCTGGTGCTGGATGGTGATCTCACCAGCGTCGAGCTGGAGGCCCTTGAACCCCTGCTGGCCAGTGGCAAACCGCTGCTGCTGGTGCTCAACCGCTGCGACTGCTGGCCCGAGCAGGAACGCCAGGCGCTGCTGGCCAGCATCCGCCGCCGGCTGCCCGCCGCCGCCCGCACCCTGGAGCCGATCGCGGTGGCGGCAGCGCCGCGGCGGCCCCAACTGCTCGACGATGGCCGGGTGCGCAGCGTCCGCGAAGCCGCCCAGGTGGAGCCGCTGCGCCACACCCTGCGGCAACTGCTGAGCGATCACGGGCCCCTGTTGCTGGGCCTCAACGCCCTGCGGGCCGCCGATCGCTTCAGCCAGAGCCTTCACGCCCACCGCCTGCGCCAGGGCCGCCGCCACGCCCAGACCCTGATCGGCCGTTTCGCCGCCCTCAAAGCCACCGGGGTCGCTGCCAATCCGCTGCTGCTGCTCGATCTGGCCGGAGGCCTGGCCTGTGATACCGCCCTGGTGCTGCAGCTCTGCCAGCTCTACGGCCTGCCGATGACCAGCAGTGGCGCCCGCCAGCTGCTCTCGCGCCTCTCCGGCCACAACGCCCTGCTGGGCGGCGTTCAGCTGGGCCTGCAGCTGCTGCTGGGCGGCATGCGCCAGGTGCTGCTGCTGGCGGCGCCCTTCAGCGGTGGCCTCAGCCTCGCGCCGGCGGCGCCGGTGGCCCTGGCCCAGGCGGCCCTGGCCGTGCACACCACCCGTCGCACCGGCCGGCTCGCGGCCGCCGAGCTGCTGCGCAGCGCCAGCGGCGCCGGCCGGCCAGGCGCCCTGCTGCAGCGCCTCTGCGGCCAGGATCCGGAAGTGCGCCGCTGGCTGGCCAGCTGGCAGCAGGCGCCCGTCGCCCTGCCGCCGCGGCCCGCCAGCCTGCTGCCCTGAGCCGGCCACCGATGCCCGCTATAGCTCTGTTCGGCACCAGCGCCGATCCACCCACCCTCGGCCACCGCGCCCTGCTCGAGGGGCTGCTGACCTTGTATCCAGAGGTGGCGACCTGGGCCAGCGACAATCCCCTCAAGCACCATGCGGCCCCGCTGCCCATGCGAGCTGCCCTGCTCGAGGCCCTGGTGGCGGCGATCGGCAATCCCCGGCTGTGCCACCGGCAGGAGCTCAGCAGCCCCTGGACGATCGAAACCCTGGAGCGCGCCGCCCGGCGCTGGCCCCAGCACGAGCTGGTGTTCGTGGTGGGAAGCGATCTGGCCCCCCAGATCCCCCGCTGGAAAGCCGCCGATGCGATCCTGCGCCGCTGCCGCCTGGCGATCGCCCCGCGCCGGGGTTGGCCACTCACGACGGAGCAGCAGCAGGCGCTGCGAGAGCTGGGGGCAACGCTGGAGCTGCTGCCGCTGGAGATTCCCGCCACGGCCAGCTCAGCAGTGCGCCGCTGCCCCGATCCAGCCCAGGTGCCGCCGGAGCTGCGCCCCCTCCTGCTGCAGCACAATCTCTATGGCTTCACGGGCTGATCGTCCTGCGGCAGGCTGATGCAGCAGCGGCAGCCTGGTCCAGGTGCACCAACCTGATCTGACTGCGGCCGCTGCAGCCCCCTGTCCTTCCCCTCGCGCCGCTCCCGCCGCCGATGCGTCTTGCTCTGGCCCAGATCGATCCCCTGGTGGGCGACCTGCGAGGCAACGGCGCCCGCATCCTGACGGCTTGCCAGGAGGCGGCGAGCGCTGGCGCCGATCTGGTGCTGACGCCGGAGCTGTCGCTCTGGGGCTATCCGCCCCGCGACCTGCTGCTGCGCGCCAGCCTGGTGCAGCGTCAGGGTGAAGAGCTCGACCGACTCGCTGCCTCACTCCCCGCGGAGCTGGCGGTGCTGGTGGGGGTGGTGGAACCGGTGGAAGATGACGGGGTGCCGGGCCTCTACAACAGCCTGGCCCTGGTGGAGCCGGGCCAGTGGCGCTTCGTGGCCCGCAAACGGCTGCTGCCCACCTACGACGTTTTCGACGAGCAGCGCTATTTCCGCAGCGGCACCAGTGCCGCCGTGCTGGAGCTGGTACGCAACGGCCGCCCGTGGCGCCTCGGGCTGACGATCTGCGAAGACCTGTGGGTGGACGAGCACCTGCAGGGCCACCGCCTCGCCGGCGCCGACCCGATCGCGGCACTGCTGCCGCACCGGCTTGATCTGCTGCTCAACCTCTCGGCCTCCCCCTTCGGCCAGGAGAAGGTGGCCCTGCGGCAAACCCTGGCCTCACGCGCCGCGACACGCCTCGGCTGCCCGGTGGTCTACGTCAACCAGGTGGGCGGCAACGACGAACTGGTGTTCGACGGCGTCAGCTTCGTGGTGGATGGCGAAGGGAAGCTGGTGGCTCGCCTGCCCTGCGCCCGTGAAGCCCTCGGCTTCTGGGACGCCGCTCGCGACCAGACCAACGCCATCGCACCATTGCCCGAGCGGCTCGAGCAGATCTTCCGCGTGCTGGTGCTGGGGGTGCGCGATTACGCCAGCAAGTGCGGGTTCCAGCGGGCGTTGCTGGGCCTGAGCGGCGGCATCGATTCGGCCCTGGTGGCGGTGATCGCCGCCGCGGCCCTGGGCCCCGAGCAGGTGCAGGTGCTGCGGATGCCCTCCCCCTGGAGCTCCGCCGGGTCCCTCAGCGACGCCGCAGCCCTGATCGAACGGCTGCACCTGGCCAGCAGCACCCTGCCGATCGCCGCGCTGATGAACAGCTTCGACACGGTGCTGACACCAGCGCTTGGGGAGGCCCCCCGGGGAATCACGGCGGAGAACCTGCAATCCCGCATCCGCGGCACGCTGCTGATGGCCCTGGCCAACCAGGAGGGCCGGCTGCTGCTCTCCACCGGCAATAAATCGGAGCTGGCGGTGGGCTACTGCACCCTCTACGGCGACATGAACGGCGGCCTGGCCGTGATCGGCGATCTCTACAAAAGCACCGTGTTTGCGCTCTGCGCCTGGCTGGACAGCCCCGCCGCAGGCCCCTGCCGCCGCGAGCTGGGTCTGCCCGAGGGCGGCGATCTGGTGGGCAGTTCCATCCGCGACAAGCCCCCCAGCGCCGAGCTGCGGCCCGACCAGCGCGACAGCGATTCCCTGCCGGACTACGCCGTGCTCGATCCGCTGCTGAAGGCCTACATCGAACAGCTGCGCACCCCCGAGCAGTTGATCGAGGCCGGCACCGACGCCGCCCTAGCCGAACGGGTGCATCGGCTGCTGCGACTGGCCGAATTCAAGCGTCGCCAGGCTGCACCGCTGCTGAAAGTGAGCGCTCGGGCCTTCGGCAGCGGCTGGCGGATGCCGATCGCCGCACGCTGATCCCGTCACGAAAGCGTGGCAGTTCGGCCCCGGCCCCGCCAATCTGGTGCAAGCCCTGCAGTGGTCCATGACAGCACCCGGCCTGACGGCCCCGATGGCCAGCATCGGTGTGCCCACGGAAATCAAGCGGGACGAGCAGCGGGTGGCGCTCAGTCCTGATGGGGTGCGCGAGCTGGTAGGCCAGGGCATGGAGGTGCGGGTGCAGGAGGGCGCCGGGCTCGGCGCCGGCATCGCCGACGACGACTACGCCGCCGCCGGGGCCCATCTGGTGAGCTGCGAGGACGCCTGGGGCGCGCATCTGGTGGTGAAGGTGAAAGAACCGCAACCGGAGGAGTTCCGCTATCTGCGCAGCGACCTGGTGCTGTTCACCTACCTCCATCTGGCCGCCTATCCCGAGGTGGGCGAGGCCCTGCTGGAGGCCGGCACCACCGCGGTGGCCTACGAAACCGTGCAGCTCGAAGACGGCAGCCTGCCGCTGCTGGCGCCCATGAGCGAGATCGCCGGGCGCATCGCCGCCCAGGTGGGCGCCCACCTGCTGGAAAAACCCCACGGTGGCCGCGGCGTGCTGATCGGCGGCTGTACCGGCGTCCGGCCGGCGCGGGTGGTGGTGCTGGGCGCCGGCACGGTGGGCTGGCATGCGGCGCGGCTGGCGGCGGCGATGGATGCGGAGGTGTTCCTGCTGGATCACTCGCCCCAGCGCCTGCGCCGGCTGGAGGCCGACCGCAAGGGCCGCCTGGTGAGCCTGGTGAGCAGCCGCGGTTTGATTGAGCGGTTGGTGCCGGGAGCAGATCTGCTGATCGGCGCCGTGCTCACCCCCGGCGGCCGGGCCCCCACCCTGGTGGAGGAGGAGCTGGTGCAGCGCATGAAGGCCGGCTCGGTGATCGTGGACGTGGCGATCGATCAGGGGGGCTGCATCGCCACCAGCCGCGAGACCACCCACACCGAACCGGTGGTGACCATCCATGGCGTGCAGCACTACGCCGTGGGCAACATGCCTGGCGCGGTGCCCTTCACCTCCACCGAAGCACTGGTGAGCGTCACATTGCCCTACATCCTGGTGATGGCGGGCCGCGGGCTGGCCGAGGCGGTCACCGACCGGCCCGAGTTGCTCTCGGGTCTGAACACCGTCAATGGGGCCGTCTGCCATCCGGGTGTGGCCAAGGCCCTGGGGGTGTCACCGCGCCACCCGATGGCCTGTCTGCGCTGAGTACCGCTCAGGCGAGACGCCCCAGGGGCTCAGGCGAGGCGCCCCAGGGGCCGCCGCAGGCTGGCGGGATCGATCCCCTCGCGCAGGGCCAGGACCAGACCCGCCGCCTCGGCGTAGGTCTCAACCTCCAACACCGGCAGGCCCAGCGCCGCCCCGTCCACCGCCAGCACACAGGGATTGCCGCGCACGGCGATCAGCGGCACTCCCCGCTCCGCGCAGGCCAGCACGGCTTCCCCCCCCAGGGCCGTCGCCGGCGCCACCACCGCACCGATATCCGCGGAGCGGATCAGCCCACCCGCCCTGAAGGCGGCCGGTTCGCTCACCAGATCGGGGGACCGGCTCAGGCCCACCAGAACGCAGGGCAGAAAGGTGTGGCCCAGCTCCTCTGCCGCTGCCCGCGGATCGAGACTGGGATCGAGCGGCAGCGGCGCCAGAGCCGGTGCGTGGGCACAGGGGCAACCCAGATGGCGACTGAGCAGATGGCTGATCACGGCCTCGGCACCGGCCAGCCCATCGACCCCCGCCCCCTGGCGGTAGGCCGCCAGGGCCTCGCTCTCGGGCTCATCGGGAAAGCGGGCCACCACGGCGATCGCCGTGGCCCCAGCCGCCACCAGCTGCTCTCCCGCCCGCAGCAGCAGATCAGGGCGCGCCAGGGAGCCCCAGCTGGCACCACTGGGTCCGAGCGACAGGCTCACCTCCAGCGGCGCCTCAGTGGTGCGCACCGGGCCGATCGCCAGTCCAAGGCTGGCGCGGCAGGCATCGGCCGCCTGCAGATGGCGGCGGCGCAGGGGCTCCTCAATGCCGGCATCCAGCAGCAGGCCCACCCGCCGCGCTGGAACCGGCGCCAGGGCCAGCTCCCCTGCAGCGAAGCGATTCAGGCTCCAGCCCTCCACGTAGTGCAGCCGTGGATCGCTCCAGTAGAGCGCCGCCGCGTTCATCACGTTGGGATGGGTGATCAGGCAGCCACTGGCGGCCGCGAGCAGCCGGGCCGCCGGCAGACCATCACCCGCATAGCCGCCCACGGCACAACCCACGCCGGTGGGGATCACCAGAAGGGTGGGCAGCGGCGGCGCCGCGCGGTCGCTCAACAGACCGGCCCGGAGCTGAAAACCCACACCCCTTCGACCCTCAGACCCCGATCAGGATCCACCGCCGTGATCGCCCAGCGCAGGGGCTCGGCGCCACCGGATTGAGCGGCCAGGGAGGCACGAACCTGGGGCAACAGAGCACCGGCAGCGGGCTTCAGCCACAACTCCAGAGGCTCCAGGCGCGTCAGCGCGTCACTCACTTCTGGAACTGACCGAACTGGAGCTCATAGAGGGCATCTTCCTGGCCGGCGAGCAGATCCAGGTCGCTGCGGGGGAATGACACACACAGCAGCGCATAGCCCTGCTCCTGCAGCTCCAGCTTCACTCCCATGGCATCGGGCTGGTGCACACTGCCGCTGCGGAGCAGGGCAGCACAGGTGGTGCACACACCTGAGCAGCAGGAACTGGGCAACGGCACGCCCGCTGCTTCAGCCGCGGCGAGCACGGTCTGATCGGATCGGCATGGAAAGGTGTGTGGCGTGCCGTCGATCTCGGCGGTGACACTGAAGCTGGAGGGATCGGACACGAGCGGGATCGGACGGTCAGGCGCGCAGCCCATCTTCCCCGATGGCCTGCCACTGGCTGGGATGGGGCGCCAGGTACTCCGGCGGCGTGGAGCCTGGCGCAGCGGGCGGTGCGGTAAGCACAAAATCAAGACTGATCGAAAACCTGTGGTCGTCGGGCTCGTGGTTCTCCAGCACGGCGTGATCCAGGCAGGAGGGAAACAGCAGCAGCAGACCGGCCCGTGGCGCCACATCCACCCAGGCCGCATTGAGGGGAGAGGCGCCATCGATCGGGCCGTCATGGCCCACCGCCAGGCCCGGCACCAACTCGTTCACCTGGCGGGCTGGAAACAGACGCAGACAGCCATGGTGGCCGCTGCCATCGCCATTGAGGTAATAAACAGCGCTGAGATGCGCATTGGGATGGTGGTGGCGGCCCACCACCTGCCCGGCCTCGCTCACGACAGGCCAACAGCGCTGCAGATGGAGCGACACCTCCGAGCAGGAGAAACCCAGGGCGTCGAGATAGCCCTGGGCATGGCCGGCGATCTCGGCCACCAACGGCGCAAAGACCGGGTGGCGGTGCAACTGCCAGACCCCATTGAGGTCCCCGGTCCAGGCGCAGCCGGGATCGGGGTTGGAGGCAGACGCGCCGCGCAGGTCACAAATCGCCTGAATCTGCAGGGCCGTGTCGAGCGGATCGACCGCCCGCTGCACCTGGCCGAGCGCGGTGGGGAACAGGGCCTGGATCGCCAGGCCGCCGCCCCGTGCAGTCGGCCCAAGCCGCTGAGCGGCAGCACGAGGACCCGATTTTGAAGGCATCCCACCCTGATCGCTCATCAGCAAGGCCTGCAAGCACACCCCTGGATCCTGCCAAGCCGAACATCCAGGCCACAAACAGCCGGGCACAACAAGCCAACAGGCAGAAAAGCAGCCATCAAAAAAGCCGTTCCCGAAAGTCGGAAACGGCCGTCTGATCAGCAGGTGCGGGTCGGAAGATGCGGGCCTGCAGGTGCAAATGAGCCGAGAGAGGATCTCCGCTCAGAAGGCAACAAACCAGGCCATCAACAGATCAGGTCATCGCCACGGAACCACCGACCACCTCGAGGATCTCCTGGGTGATCGCTGCCTGGCGGGCCTTGTTGTAATCCAGCGTCAGGCTCTTGGCGAGGGCCTTGGCATTGTCGCTGGCGTTGTTCATCGCCGTCATCCTGCTGGCCAGCTCAGAAGCCGCGGCCTCCTGCAAGGAGCGCAGCAACTGATTCTCCAGATAGAGAGGCAGCAGGGCATTGAGCAGCTGCTCCGGGCTCTGGTCGAAGACGATGTCCGAGGGGATCTCGGGCTGTTCGTTGGCAGCACCGCCTCCATCCACAGCCACGGTCAGGCGACCTTCGCGGGTGGTGAGCCGGAAGATCTCATCCTCGGGGGTGGCGATGCCCTGGGGATCCAGTGGCAGCAGGGTTTGCACCACGGGCTTGGAACTGACCAGGTTGATGAACTTGGTGAAGATGATCTCGACCCTGTCGGTACTGGCAGAGAGAAACTCAGCCAATACTTCCGTGGCAATACCACCCGCTTCGCTGGCGTTGGGAACCTGCTCAAGACCGGTGAAGGTGGCCCGGATCGGGTAGCTGCGGTTCTGGAAGTAGGTGATTGCCTTGCGGCCGATCAGCACCAGATCGACGCTGTAACCCTGCTGCTTGAGCTCAGCAAAGCGTTGCTCGGTGCGTTTGATGATGTTGGCGTTGTAGCCACCGCAGAGGCCACGGTCTCCTGTCACAGACAGCAGCGTGATCGTGCGCAGCTCGCGGGATTCAAGCAGGGGGGAATCGGCATCTTCGAAGCGCATGCGCGACTGAAGATTCTCCAGCACCCGTGCCAGCCGATCGGCAAATGGACGGCTGCGCAATACCTGCTCCTGGGCGCGCCGCACTTTGGCGGCAGCCACGAGACGCATGGCCTCGGTGATCTTGCGCGTGTTCTTGACCGAACCAATGCGGTCGCGGATTTCCTTGAGATTTGCCATGGTTACGCCCTCCTCAGACGGTGGCGAGCATGGACGACTTCACCTCGTTGATCCCTTCCTTGAGCATGGCTTCAGCCTCTTCGCTGAGCTGCTTCTCGGTCTGGATCTTGGAGATGAACTCGGGCTTGTTGGTCTTGAGATACTCGCGCAGTTCACGGCAGAACTGCACCACAGACTCCACAGGAACCTCGTCGATCAGACCCTTGACTCCGGCGTAGACCACCGCCACCTGTTCGGCCAGGATCAGGGGGCTGAACTGGGGCTGCTTGAGAATCTCGCGCAGGCGCTTACCGCGCGCCAGTTGCTTCTGGGTAGCGGCGTCGAGGTCGGAGGCGAACTGGGAGAAGGCAGCCAGTTCATCAAACTGAGCCAGCTCCAGCTTCAGGGTACCGGCGATCTTCTTGATCGCCTTGGTCTGGGCTGCACCACCCACCCGGCTGACGGAGATACCCACGTTGATGGCGGGCCGCAGACCGGAGTTGAACAGATCGGAGCTGAGGAACACCTGGCCATCCGTGATCGAGATCACGTTGGTCGGGATATAGGCGGACACGTCGCCGGCCTGAGTTTCGATGATCGGCAGAGCGGTCATGCTGCCCTTGCCCATGGCATCGCTCAGCTTGGCGGCGCGCTCCAGCAGGCGGCTGTGGCAATAGAACACGTCGCCGGGATAGGCCTCACGACCGGGGGGACGACGCAGCAGCAGCGACATCTGGCGGTAGGCCTGGGCCTGCTTGGTGAGGTCGTCGTAGATCACCAGGGTGGCCTTGCCCTTGTACATGAACGACTCGGCCAGGGCCGCGCCGGTGTAGGGAGCCAGATACTGAAGCGCGGCAGCTTCAGAAGCGCTGGCTGCGACCACGATGGTGTAGTCGAGGGCGCCCTTCTCGCGCAGCACTTCGACCACATTGGCGACGGAGGCGTTCTTCTGGCCGATCGCCACATAGACGCAAACGACGTCCTGGCCCTTCTGGTTGATGATCGTGTCGATGCCGATCGCCGTCTTGCCGGTCTGGCGGTCACCGATGATCAGCTCGCGCTGTCCGCGGCCAATCGGAATCATGGCGTCGATGGCGGTGATGCCGGTCTGCATGGGCTCATGCACCGACTTGCGCTGGATGATGCCCGGCGCCATCGACTCGATCAGACGCGTTTCGGTGGTGGCGATCTCACCCTTGCCATCAATGGGCTGGCCCAGGGCATTCACCACCCGGCCCAGCATCGCGTCGCCAACGGGCACCGAGGCGATCTTGCCGGTGGCCTTCACCGTGCTGCCTTCGCGGATGCCCAGTCCCTCACCCATCAGCACGATGCCGACATTGTCGTCCTCAAGGTTGAGAGCAATGCCTTCGGTGCCGTCTTCGAATTCCACCAGTTCACCGGCCATCACCTGCTGGAGGCCGTAGACGCGAGAAATCCCATCGCCAACCTGCAGAACGGTTCCGACGTTGCTGACCGAGACGGATTTGTCGTAGTCCTCGATCTGCTGCTTGAGGATCGCGCTGATCTCGTCGGGGCGGATGGAAACCATGGGTGGAAATCCCCGGCAGGGGACAGGAGGGGAAAAAGGCGGAAGGAGAAATGGGAGGAGCTAGCTCACCTTGACCAGGGCCAGACCGAGGCGACGAACCTGTCCGGACAGGCTGGCGTCGATCACCTGGGAACCGACGCTGACGGTGAAACCGCCGATCAGAGAGGGATCAACCTTCTGGACGACCTCAACCTGCTCGGTGGCGGCCACGGTCTTGATCTTGCTGGTGATCTGAGCCAGCTGTTCAGCACCGAGCTGGGTGGCCGAGGTCACCGTGGCCAGAGCGATCCTGTTCTGCTGGCGGTAGAGCTCAAGCAGACGCTCAAGCACCGCATCCAGCACTTCAATGCGCTGGCGATCGGCCAACAGCTTCAGCAGATTCAGGAAGGTGGGAGTCACCTGCTCTTCGAACAGTGCCTGCAGCGCACTCTTCTTGGCTTCGATCTCGATGACCGGCGAGGTCAGCGCCTCGCGCAGATCATCCGATTCATTCCAGAGAGCCAGGATCTGACGGGCCTGCTCGACGACCTGATCGGTTTCGTTATGGGCTTCAGCCACCTGCAGGAAGGCTTCGGCGTAGGGCGTGGTGATGGAGTTGAGCAGGGGCATCAGGCGTTACCCATCGATTGGATGGCCTGCTCGATGAAGCGGGCCTGGGCCTGGTCATCCAGCTTGCCGGGAAGGCTTGCGAGGGCCTTGTCAATGGCCAGCTGAGCGGCCTGGCGACGCAGCAGGGTGGTGACCCTGGCCGCTTCTGACTCCAGATCATTGCTGGAGCTCTGCTTGATCCGCGCCATATCCTCGATCGTGCGCTTCTCGATCTCCAGGCGGATCGACTGGGCACGCTCCTTGCCCTCAGCTCGGATCTGATCGGCCTTCTTCTGGGCCTGACCGAGATCCTGCTGGGCCGTTGCAAGAGAGGCAGTGGCCTTGGCCAGACGGTCCTCCGCGTCCTTCAGATCAGAAAGGATGAGGGCCCGGCGTCGCTCGAGGATGCCACCGAGAAAGCTGGGCAGGAACTTCCAGAGGCAGGCGATCACGATCGCCAGATTGATGATGTTGGATTCGAAGATGTTGAAGTTGAGGCCGAAGCCTCCCTCCGAAGCCATCACCAGGGGAATGGGGAGATTCATTTGGTGGCAGCCAGCAGACGATCGACGATCAGATCACCGAGTTGGTCGGCATCTCCCTGAAGCTGAGTCATGGCCGATTCCCGCTGGGAATCGATCTCACGACGCGCCTGTTCTCTGGACGCGTTGGACTCCGCCGTCGCAGTGGCCAGGGCATCGCGATAGAGACTATCGGATTCCTGTTCAGCGTCGAGGATCAGCTTCTGGGTATGGAGACGGGCCTCCTTGAGCTGCTCCTTCAGCTCAGTCTCCAGGCGCTCAACCTGAGCCAGCTTCTGCTTGGCCTCGGCACGACTGGTACTGATGTAATCCTCACGCTCTTCCACAACCCGACCGACCGGGCGGAAAAACAGGGCATTGAGAATGAAGGTGAGGATGACAATCTGCACCGCCATCAGCGGCAGAGTGGCATCGAGGTCGAACAGACCTCCTTCGGGTGCACCTGCTTCGGCAAGCAGAAGCCAGCTGGTCATGGGGCGGGGGTGGCGAGCGGACGTCCGGAGAAAAACCGGAGGGAGAACGCGGAGCGAATGGGAAACGATGCTTGCGAGGCCCAGGAAACAAACGGTTCCAGGGACCTCGGATCACATCCAGTTCCGATCAGCCGGCGAAGGGGTTGGCGAACAGCAGCACCAGGGCCACCACGAGGCCGTAGATGGTGAGAGCTTCCATGAAGGCCAGGGAGAGCAGCAGGGTGCCGCGGATCTTGCCTTCAGCTTCAGGCTGACGAGCGATGCCTTCGACAGCGCCGCCGGCAGCGGTGCCCTGACCGATACCGGGGCCGATGGCGCCAAGGCCGACGGCGAGACCAGCGGCCAGGACGGACGCAGCGGAGGTGATGGAATCCATGGTGGAAGGGGGGATGTGGAGCGCTGGGGTAGCGCTGGTTGAACCTGTCGCCAGCGGACGTCTCCTCCTTGGAGACGGGCCCGGACTGCAACCGGACCTGCGAGCAGGAGATTTAGCAGATCGCCTGAAAGGAGCCGCACGTTGCGGTGGGCTCAATCCAGGCAGAGAGGGGTTCAGTGTTGCTCTTCGTGCACAGCCTCGCCGATGTAATAGGCGGCGAGTGTGGCAAAGATCAAGGCCTGAATCGCACTGGTGAACAAGCCCAGGAACATGGCAGGCAGAGGAACGACCAGCGGCACAAGAAAAGCGAGCACCGCAACAACCAGTTCATCAGCCAGGATGTTGCCGAACAAACGGAACGACAGGCTGAGGGGCTTGGTGAAGTCCTCGACGATCTTGAACGGGAGCATGATCGGAGTCGGCTCCACGTAGTACTCGAAGTACCGGAAACCCTTTCGGCTCAGGCCTGCATAGAAGTAGGCCAGTGAGACCAGCAGCGCCAGGGCGATCGTGGTGTTGATGTCCGCCGTTGGAGCGCCGAGCTCACCACTGGGCAGATGGATCAGCTTCCAGGGCACCAGCGCACCACCCCAGTTGCTCACGAAGATGAACAGGAAGAGGGTGCCGATGAAGGGAAGCCAATCTCGGTAGGCCTTTTCACCGATCTGCTCGCGGGTCAGATCGCGGATGTAATCCCACAGGAACTCCAGGAGGTTCTGGGTTCCCTGGGGATCGCGGCTGAGCTTTCGGGTTCCGGCAACCACGAGGGCAAGCAGCGCGCCGATCACGACCCAGGAGCTCAGGAAAACCTGACCGTGGATCTTGAAATTCCCCAGTTGCCAGTAGAGGTGTTGACCAACCTCCAGCTCGGCAAAAGGGAGAACAAGTGGTAAGGCGACCATCTGGCTGGTGGGTTTCGGTGCCGCGCAGGCGGCGTTTCGGAAAACGACGGCGGAGCCGCCAGGCTTGAGCTAGCCGGTCATGATCTTCAGCTGTCAAAGACAGCGTTCAGAAGAATGGCCGGCTTGTAGAGCAGAAAGCCGATCAGGGCAGGCAGCATCTGCAACTCGGGCAGGCGCGCCGCAGCGAGCACAAGCACCACAGGCACAAGAAGCTGAAACTTGCCCACAGACTTCGATCCGTTACCGACGCGCTCAACACTGCGTGCAAGAAGCCGCAGATAAAGCAAGCCGGCCATGGCACCTACCAGCAGACTGCCGGCAGTGTCCAGATCAAAGCGGAGAGAGGTGATCACAACAGCCACCGCCGAAACGAGCAGCGTGGCCAGGATCAGGCGCTGCCGAAGCCGCGCATAGTCGTCCATCCCATTGGAGGCTGTGGCCTCCGGGGCATCGGACGTGAGAACAGAAGCCTCGACACTGACTGCAGGATGACCCGGATTCTCAATCTGAGGGACGGAGTCATGGAGAGACCCCGTCTCAGGATGAGAATTAAGTGAGTCCTGCAAGCCCGCTGAACCTCTGTTATGGCGCGCGGAATCTATCACGCGGGCCTCAGTCGCCAGGCCGCAGCAGCAGCAGGCGCTGATCCAGCAACAGCCTGGCCGTGCTCAGCAGGCGGGCGCGGGGCCAGTCCGGCAGCAACCGCTCCAGCGGATGATGTGGCCCAGCCGCTTCGAGGGCCTGGAGCAGCAGAACACCCTCCTCCGAGAGGTCAAGTGGTGCCATGTCCGAATCCAGCAGGCTGGTACCAGGCCAGCCCCAGAGGCACGGGTTGCGCACGCCACGGGCCTGCAGCAGAACGGCGTCATCGGACCAGTCCGGGCGCTGGATCGGCCCCTTGGAGAGAAAGAACTCAAAGTGGCTGATGTCGGGATCCAGCTCCTGCACCAACTGCCATTGCTGTCGTTCACTCAGGGCACGGGCCCGCTCGAGCAACTCGCCCTGCAACAACCGGGCCGGATCCCAGACGGCCGGATTGGAGAAGCCGGCGAAGGTCAGATCCGCCGAGGCCACGAAGGCGAAGAGGCGATCCAGGTCGTAACTGGTTTCCTGCGGGTGCAGATACATGTCCGCAAAGTTGGCATCGGCGGCCGTGTCCATCGCCCAGCGCTGCTCGTGATGGCGGCGCAGACGATTGGAGACAGGCAGGTCGGCGAACAGCTGCCGGCCGAGCCTCAGTCCGTCGGCGCCGCTACCCGCACCGAGCAGGCCGAGGGCGCGCTGGGTGCGGTGGATCTCCCAGCGTCCGGCATCGGCATAGAGAAACAGGTGCAGGAGCCCGCCGGGCTTGAGACGTGATGCCAGGGCCGCCAGCCCTGCCGCCGGCTGGCGCAGATGGTGCAGCACCCCCACGGAATTGATGTAGTCGAAGCAGCCTTCGTCGGCCAGATCCAGCAGGCTGCGGTTCTCGATCCTCACCAGGGAACGCTCGCCGCCACCGGAGCGCCGCAGCCGCTCGCGGGCCACGGTCAGGGCACCGCTGGAGATGTCCACCGCCAGGATCTCGGCGCCGGGGTTGAGATGGGCCAGGTAATCGGTGCTGACGCCGGTGCCGCATCCGGCGTCCAGCAGCCGCAGCGGTCGGCCGTCCACAGCGGCAGCGGGCAGGGCCCCGGTACAGGCCGCATAGGCCGCATTGACACACCAGCGCCAGTTGTATCCAGGCGGCGGGCCGTCCTGGAGCGGATCGCCCGGGTAGGGAAATCGGTCGTAGAAGGCACTCACCACCGGGGTGGCGGCATCGGTGCTGGCACCGGGAGCGGAGTCGGTAGCGGCAACGGTGGCAGCCGGAGGAACCGATGGCGAACCTGCGGAGGTCATGCGGAGAGCCGGGGAGTGGGGCCGAGCTTTTCATGGCGTCCAGCCCGGACGGAAGGGATCGCATCGGGTTCGTCACGGGCCGGAGGGGCGCCGTGGCCGCTTCTGGTCCGCCGCCGCTGCACGGGGTCAAACCACGGGGCTGCAAACATTTGTTCATGGGCTCCCGGTGGCCCGCAGGGCCAGCCGTAAGTTGTCCCAGCCCGGCTCGCTCTCGTTCATGACCGTGACCGCCAGCAGCGGCAGCACCAGGGTCACACCCCAGCTCTACGACACCCTGCCGCTCTCCAGCGTCCGTCAGGCGGAGCAGCAGGACCGATTCCCCGACGGCGGGGAACTCGACAGCCTGATCACCTTCTTCCAGAGCGGTCAGATCCGAGTAGCTGTGGCCCGGCGCATCGCCGCCAATGCTCAGACGATCGTGGCCAAGGCCGCTAACCGCATCTTTGCGGGCGGCACGCCCCTCTCCTATCTGGATGCGCCCCTCAGCAGCGGAGGCGACGAGACCCCTCTCGCTGCCGACCAGGCCGCTTTCCAGCGTTCCGTGCAGACCTTCACCGGTGCCGGAGCCGCCGCCAGCAGAGGCAACCTGATCAGTCGCCTGCTCGATGGCGCCGGCGGCGACGCCGATGTGCGGGTGATCCTTCCCACGGGCTTTAACCCGATCTCGGTTGCTGTCTATGGCACCGAGCGGATGAAGAAATCGGTCCGCGACATGGCCTGGTTCCTGCGCTACGTCGGCTATGCCGTCGTAGCCGGCGATCCCAGCATCCTGGCGGTGAACACCCGCGGCCTGCGGGACATCCTCGAAAAAGCCTGTTCGCTGGCGGCCACGAATGTGGCCCTTCAGGAGATGCGGGCCGCCGCTGCCGGGCTGTTCAAGGGCGAGCCTGAGGCTCGCCAGCTGGTGATCGATTACTTCAACGTGCTGCTCAAGGAGCTGGAGGTGCCCACGCCCTCGGCTCGCCAACGGCTCGGCAGCCCCGAGAACCAGGGGCTGCAACTGCCCGCCATCTATGCCCTCTCCGCCGAAGGTGCGCAGCGCTTCAACATGAAGCCCGGCATGACTGGCGCCCAGAAAGCTGAGGTGATCCGCGCCGCCTACCGCCAGGTGTTTGAGCGCGACATCGTCAAGGGCTACAGCCAGGTGGTCTGCCCTGTGGAAGCCACCCAGGTGCGGCAAGGCCAGATCTCGATGCGCGAGTTCATCCGTGCCCTGGGCCGGAGTAAGGACTATCGCCAACAGTTTTATGGCCGCTTCTCCAACAGCCGTGCAGTTGAACTGGCATTCCGCCACTTCCTCGGCCGAGGCCTGAGTTCCAAAGAGGAATTCACCCGCTACTTCGACATCGTCAGTGCCCAGGGGCTGAACGGCCTGGTCGATTCGCTGATCAACACTCAGGAGTACGCCCGCGTCTTCGGTGAAGAGACCGTGCCCTACCTGCGCGATCTCGGCGAGGAAGCCCAGGAGAGCGCCGGTTGGGGGTCGCACCGCAAGTTGTTCCGCTTCAGCGCTCCGTTTGAAGGAGCCCCGCAGTACATCACCCTCTACGCCTCCTACCGACAGCCATTCGGCGATCAACACCCCTACGGCGGGGGGAATGATCCGCTCGGCCTCAACTACGGCGCTATCTTCCCGTCAGGTACGGCCAACGTGGCCACGCGTCCGGCTCCGTTCGCTTACGACGCGCGCCGCATCCTGATCGGCAATGGCATGAGCCAGCCCGGTCAGATGGACAGCCCTCAGTTCCGCAAGGCCACCCCTCGCCGGGTCGGTCCCAAGGTGGTGCGGCTACAGCAGATCGCCACCGGTGGCAATTCCGTGCCCCGGCGCGGTGGGCAGCCCAGCATCCGTGGCACCGAAGCCAGCACCCAGGCCGTGATCCGTGCGGTCTATGTCCAGATCCTCGGCACCACCGGCTATGCCGGTGAGTCCACCAAGGTGGAGGAGATCAAACTCGAAAACGGCGACATCAGCCTGCGCGAATTCATTCGCCAGGTGGCCCGCTCGGATGCGTTCCGCCGCCGTTACTGGAGCGGCCTCTACATCACCAAGGCCATTGAGGTGATGCATCGCCGCATCCTCGGCCGGCCCACCTTCGGTCGCTGGGAGATCAACGCCTACTTCGACACGGCAGCCCGCAAGGGTTTCTATGGCGTGGTCGACGCCATGATCAACAGCCCTGAATACAGCCAGAGTTTCGGAGAAGACACCGTTCCCTACGAGCGCTTCATCACGGCGACCGATCTCAATGCCCGTCGTGTTCCGGCCCTCAGGCGTGCCTTCAATGCCGCCGCGGTTGCTGATCTCACTCCGGCCAAGCGCCCCGACGTGCCACCGTCTCAGCGCCTGCAGACCGTGGGCGATCTGGTGCCCCGCAACCTGCCCGGTCGCCGCCAGGTGATCGTCGGTGGCTGGAGCGCCAATGTGGCTGGCGGGGAAAGCATGGCCGGCAGCAGCGTTGTCGAAGGCCCAGCCACCATCCGCACGGATCCGGAACCCACCCGGCGATGGAGCCAGCCGCGTTGGCAGCCCGGCGGCGGCGTCCCGATGCCCTGGCGCAGCGGTGTCGTGCCCAGCCCCGTCAAACCGCTTGGTGCGCCCAGTGTTGGGGGTCCCAGCTGGTCCGCCGCCGTGTCCACCACCCTGGTGGCATCTCCGGCACGCCAGCCCGGAGCAGCGATGCGCCAGGCGCTTCGCCCGGGCCGGCCCCAGGGCTATGGCCGTCGCCAAAGCCTTGGCATGCCGGTGGTACTCACCAGCCTGCGCAGCGAAGCCAAGCTGCAGGAGGTGATCGAGGCCAGCTACCGGCAATTGCTCAATCGTGTTCCCTTCACCGCCGAACGGCTTGGGGATGCGGAATCCCAGTTGCGAGATGGCCAGCTGAGCGTTGCCGAGTTTGTCGGCCAGATCGCCTCCAGCTCCCTGTTTCTGGAGCGGCTCAACCGCATGGCTCCACTACGGGCTGCCGCGGCTGCCCACCTGGCCGTGCTGGGCCGCGCCGCCCAGCCCGAGGAATCGAGCCGATTCCTGGCCACCCGAGTGCGGAGTGGTCTGCTCAGCGCGGTGGAGGCACTGCTCTCCAGCGACCATTACGCCGAAGCGTTCGGTCGAGACACGGTGCCTTACATCAGAGGCCTGGGCACCAGCGACGGCATCCCGCTGGAGACCGTGAATCGCACGGCAGCGCTCTATGCCGGCAACGCCGGCCTGACACCAGCACCGAAAGGGGCGATCTGACCCCGCTCTGCAGCGGCGGCCGCTGCAGAGCGACCAGACGAGCAGATTTGAACTGTGAGCCCACCCCTTTTGCAAGGGGTGGGCTTTTTATGCGCCCTTAAAAAAGGGGGGAGAGCATGCGATGACGAATTCAAGCCAGATTACGGCCGAGAAGAAACACATCCACACACATACGCATATCAACAACTCCGCCGAAAGCCCTTACGGGCCAAGGGATTTGCGAAAAAGAGCCGCCGTGAAGAACTGTTACCGGGAGCCGGTAAGACTGGGAGGCTTGCCGCAGAATAAGCGGGCGGTCAGGCAATCTGTCCGCACCCACATAGCAGCGAATCTCAGTCCAGCACGACCCCTGAACCCGGTCTGCCCTGAATCGTGGCTGTGTGGACTCCCAACCCACCCACCGGATACCGGTCTCCTCTCAGGCGACCGCTTGTTTCGAGGCAGAACTGCATGAGCATCGTCTCCAACTCGATCATCAACGCGGACGCCGAAGCCCGCTACCTCAGCCCTGGCGAACTCGACCAGATCAAGGCTTTTGTTGGCGGCGGTCAGCGTCGTCTTCGCGTAGCCCAGGTCCTCAGCGAGAGCCGTGAGCGCATCGTCAAGCAGGCCGGCGGCCAGCTTTTCCAAAAGCGCCCCGACTGCATCTCCCCTGGCGGCAGCGCCTATGGCGAGGAGATGACCGCCTCCTGTCTGCGCGACATGGATTACTACCTGCGCCTTGTGACCTACGGGATCATCGCGGGTGATGTCACTCCGATCGAAGAGATCGGCATCATCGGCGCCCGTGAAATGTATCGGTCCCTTGGCGTCCCCCTCGATGCCATGGCTGAATCCGTGCGCGAGATGAAGGCCGTCGCCGCCAGCATGCTGCCCGGCTCCGATGCCGAAGAAGCTGGCACCTACTTCGACTATGTCGTCGGCGCCCTCTCCTGAGGCTGCATTCGTCCTTCATCCACCGCTTCACACTCAGGATTCATGCAAGACGCGATCACCAACGTCATCAATCAAGCTGACGTCCAGGGTCTTTACCTTGACGGCTCCTCCATGGGCCGTCTTGAGCAGTACTACGCCAGCGGTGAGCTGCGCGTCCGTGCTGCTGCCACCATCAGCGCCAATGCCTCGGGCATCATCAAGGAAGCTGTGGCCAAGTCGCTGCTTTATTCGGACATCACCCGTCCGGGCGGCAACATGTACACCTGCCGTCGGTATGCCGCCTGCATCCGCGACATGGATTACTACCTGCGCTACGCCACCTACGCCATGCTGGCCGGTGACACCTCCATCCTGGATGAGCGGGTTCTCAATGGCCTGAAGGAGACCTACAACTCCCTGGGTGTGCCGATCGGTGCCACCGTGCAGGCCATCCAGGCCATGAAGGAATCCACAGCTGCGCTGGTGGGTTCCGATGCCGGTCGCGAGATGGGCGTGTACTTCGACTACATCAGCTCCGGCCTGGGTAACTGATCCCTGCTGCGGTACACCCTCGCGAGGATCCCCCATGCGTCTGTTCAAGATCACGGCCTGCATCCCCTGCCCTGAAAAGGCACGCAGCCAACGGGAACTGCAGAACACCTACTTCACCAAGTGGGTGCCCTTCGAGAGCTGGTTCGCTGAACAGCAGCGAATCATGAAGCAGGGGGGCAAAATTCTGAAGGTCGAACTGGCCACCGGTCGCCGTCAGCAGAACGTCGGCAACTGACAGCCTGACCTGCACCATCCCCCCACACAGCCTCTGCCCGGCCAACGCCGGGCTTTTTTGATGGTCTGGAAGCGGCCTTGATGGTCAGGGCTGTTGTCAGGCTCTCGACAAACCAGGGGGTGGACCGGCTGAATGGGGAGCCTCCGTCGCTGCAACGTTGACCGGTTCCCGTTCCAGAGGATCCCGCCGCACCAGTGGTGGCGGTGGCAGTGGTGACGATGGCAGAGGCAGTAGCGGTGGCAGCGGCGCCCTACCCAGCGCTGCCGCCACTCGGATCGGCCCGAGAGGGCTGCTGCCCCTGCCGTGGGCCCAGTGGCCAGCAGAAGCACGGCTGGTACTGGGTTTCGTGGCCCTCTGGAGTCTGGTGGGGGTGCTGGTACTCACCTCGGCCAGCTGGTGGGTGGCAGAACGGGAGATGGGAGATGGAGCCTTCTATGTCAAACGCCAGGTGATCTGGATGGTGGCGAGCTGGGGGCTGCTCTACCTCGGCATCAGCACCAACCTGCGCCGCTGGCTGCGGCTGGCCGCGCCAGCACTGCTGATCGGCGGCGTGCTGATCGCCGCCACGCTGGTTGTGGGCAGCACGGTGAACGGGGCCAGCCGCTGGCTGGTGATCGGCCCTCTCCAGATTCAGCCCTCGGAACTGGTCAAACCCTTCGTGGTGCTCCAGGGCGCCGCCCTGTTCTCCCATTGGCGCCGCATCGGCATCGATCAGAAACTGCTCTGGATCGGTGTCTTCGGAGCCCTGATCCTGCTGATCCTGAAGCAGCCAAACCTCAGCACCGCTGCCCTGCTGGGCCTGCTGCTCTGGTTGATCGCCCTGGCCGGTGGCCTGTCGCTGCGGCTGCTGCTCGGTGCCGCCGCGGCCGGAGGCCTGCTCGGCACCGCCAGCATCCTGGTGAATGAGTACCAGCGGCTTCGGGTCACCTCCTTCCTGGATCCCTGGAAGGACGCCCAGGGCGATGGCTATCAGCTGGTGCAGAGCCTGATGGCGATCGGCTCGGGCGGGGTTCTGGGCGAGGGCTATGGCCTCTCCACCCAGAAGCTGCAGTACCTGCCGATCCAATCCACCGATTTCATCTTCGCGGTGTTCGCCGAGGAATTCGGCTATGTGGGATCGGTGGTGCTGCTGCTGTTTCTGCTGCTGTTCGGATTCGTGGGGCTGCGGGTGGCCCTGAGCTGCCGCAGCAACCAGCAACGGTTGGTGGCGATCGGCTGCACTGCTCTGCTGGTGGGCCAGTCGATTCTCAACATCGCCGTGGCCAGCGGCGCCATGCCCACCACCGGCCTGCCGCTGCCGATGATCAGCTACGGCGGCAACTCGCTGCTGTCCAGCCTGCTGGTGGCAGGCCTGCTGATCCGCTGCTCGCTGGAGAGCAGCGGCCTTGAAGCCCCGCGCCGCAGGAGGCGGGAGCGTCAACCTGCCCCGATAGGCTGAGATCAATCTCCGTAGCCCAGGCGGGCCAGTCCCGCCCATTGCACCCGTATGACCAGCCTCGGGCTGTCCCTGGCCGACTGGGCCCGTGCCAGCGAAGATCTGCTCAGCCACTCCCTCGAGCAGCCCGGGCCCCTCACCCTCGCCCTGGTCTTCGGAGCCGGCCTGCTGACCAGCCTGGGGCCCTGCTCGCTGTCGTTGCTGCCGGTCACCCTCGCCTACCTGGCCGGTTTCGGTACGCCATCGGTCAATCCGCTGGCCCGGCCGGTTCTGCCGGTTCTGCGCAGCGTCAGCTTTGCCGGCGGCATCGTGGCGGCCCTGGTGTTACTGGGGCTGGCCAGCGGTCTGCTGGGGCGTCTTTACGGCCAGATGCCCAGTCAGCTGCCCCTGCTGGTGGCGGTGGTGGCCCTGGTGATGGGCCTGAATCTGCTAGGCGTTGTCAAACTGCCGATGCCGGCCGGGCCTGATCCGGAGCGCTGGCGCCGCCGCGTGCCGGCTCCGCTGGCCCCCCTGGCCGCCGGCCTCGCCTTTGGCCTGGCCGCCACCCCCTGCACCACACCCGTGCTGGCGGTGCTGCTCACCTGGATGGCCCAGAGCGGCCGTCCCCTTGCCGGCATGCTCCTGCTCACCTGCTTCGGTGCCGGACAGGTGCTGCCGCTGCTCCTGGCCGGCACCGCCGCCGCCAGCCTGCCGGGCCTGCTGCGGCTGCGGCGTATCGGCCAGTGGATTCCGACGATCAGCGGTGTGCTGCTGATCACCACCGGCGGTCTCACCCTGCTGAGCCACCTCTGATGACCGGCAGCTCCGCCACCGCCACCGGCCCGACGCGAACCCTGCAACGCCTGATCGCGGCTCTGGCCGATCTGCGTCTGGCGATCGGCCTGCTGGTGGTGATCGCCATCGCCAGCGGCATCGGCACCGCCATCCCGCAGCAGGAAAACGCCGAGCTGTATCACCGGATCTACGACAATCAGCCCTGGCTGGGGCTGCTGAACGGCGACGGCGTGCTGGGCCTGCAGCTCGATCACGTCTATTCCAGTAACTGGTTCCTCGCCCTGCTGGCCTGGCTGGGTCTGGCCCTGCTGTTGTGCAGCTGGCGGCGGCAATGGCCGGCCCTGATGGCGGCTCTGCGCTGGATCGATTACCGCTCGCCGCGGCAGCTGAGCAAGCTCAGCGTGGCGGAAACCGTGAGCCTGGCCCAGCCGCAGCAGGGCCTCGATCGTCTGGCCGATCTGCTCGCCCAGCAGGGCTGGCAGCTGCAACGCCATCCAGACCGCCTGGCGGCCCGCAAGGGGGTCCTGGGGCGGATCGGCCCGCTCCTGGTGCATGCAGGCATGGTGGTGCTGATGGTGGGCGCCGCCTGGGGCTCCCTGGGGGGGCACCGGCAGGAGCAGTTCCTGGCACCGGGAAGAGAACTGGAGCTGCTCGACAGCCGCGGCCACAGCCAGCTCACCCTCGCCCTGGATACCTTCGCGATTGAGCGCGATCCTGCCGGCCGGCCGGAGCAGTTCCGCTCGCAACTGCGCCTGCTCAACCCCGGGGATGCAGCCACCGGCGAGCTCAGCGTCAAAAAAGCCGAAATCAGCGTCAACCACCCGCTGCGCTACCGCGGCATCACCCTGTACCAGGCCGACTGGGCCCTGGCCGCCATCACGGTGCAGCTGGGCCGCAGCCCTCTGCTGCAGTTGCCACTGCAGAGCTTCCCGCAACTGGGTGAGCAGATCTGGGGCCTGGTGCTGCCCACCCGGCCGGATGGATCGGAGCCCGTTCTGCTCAGCCTCAGCAGCGAGGAGGGACCGGTGCAGGTTTTCGGGCCCGACGGCCAGAGCCTGGCCCAGCTGGTGCCCGGCGGCCCCGCCCAGGAGGTCAAGGGGTTGCCCGTCAGGGTGGACAGCGTGCTGCCTGCCAGCGGCATCCTGCTGAAGCGAGACCCTGGTGTGCCGCTCGTCTACACAGGCTTCGCGATTGCCCTGGCCGGCGGCGCGGCCAGCCTGATCGCCACCCGCCAGTTGTGGGCGATCGCGGAATCCTCAGAACCGGAAGGGAGCAGCGAGATCTCTAACAGGCTCGGTAGCGAGCATCCAGGTCGCCTGCATGTTGCCGGGCTGTGCAACCGCAACCTCACGGCCTTCTCGCAGGAGCTGCCGGCCCTGCTGGTCCAGCTGGATCTGGACACGTCGTCTGGCGCTCAGCAGGCCTGACGACTGCCATGGGACACCCGCACCACGGTGTGGACGTTGCCGCGGGGATTGAAATCGGCCAGGAGCTCCATCCAGGCCGGCTCGGCCGCAGCCACCAGGTCGTCGAGGATGCGGTTGGCCACCTCCTCGTGGGAGATGGCGCGATCGCGGTAGGCATTCACATAGAGCTTCAGGGCCTTGAGCTCCAACACCCGGGGGCCAGGCTGGTACAGAAGCCGCAGCACCGCGAAATCGGGGTAACCGGAAAAGGGGCAGGTGCAGGTGAACTCCGGCAGCTCGATCGAGACCTCATAGGCCCGCCCCGGCCGGGGATTGTCAAAGCAGATCAGCTCAGCCTCGGCGATGGCCCGCTCGCCGTAGCGGGGGGTACCTGTCTGTTCGTCAGGGGAGGCTGATGCGGCAGCGGGGCCGGTGGCGATCGCGTTGGGAGAGGCGGCTGTCACGGGGCTGAGGCGGCAAACGACAGGCTCCAGCGCCGGGCCTGTCAGGGGTTTCGGATGATACCGATGCGACCCGCTCGAACGCGGCCCACCCCAGCCCAGAGCCGTAACGATTGCTACGGCGAACCCACCAAAGCTCGGGTCTGATGGACATGTTTCCTCCTCTCCGGGGCCTTTCCTGAGAGACTTCAAACAGCCCCAGCAGCTTCCATGAAAAAAGTCGAGGCCATCATTCGTCCCTTCAAGCTTGAGGACGTCAAGATCGCCCTGGTGAATGCCGGCATCGTCGGCATGACCGTGAGTGAAGTCAGGGGTTTCGGCCGTCAGAAGGGTCAGGTGGAGCGCTATCGCGGCTCTGAGTTCACGGTGGAGTTCCTGCAGAAGCTCAAGCTCGAGATCGTGGTGGACGACGGCCAGGTCGACACCGTGGTCACCGCGATCCAGGATGCGGCCCGCACCGGCGAGATCGGCGACGGCAAGATCTTCGTGAGCACGATCGAGTCGGTGATCCGCATCCGCACCGGCGAACGCGACAGCGGCGCCATCTGAGTCCCTCGCGCGCCTCAATCCAGCGCTGCCCTCCGCTTCAGGGGTCCAGCGCTGGTGTCCCGCACCACCTGCTCCAGGGCCGGACGCCGCTCTTCAGCCGTGCCCCCCGCCAGAGCGGTGGGGATAGCCGGATCGGCTGGCAACCGGCCTGGACTGGCCACCCAGAGCAGATATTCATGGTTTCCGGCAGGCCCGGTGATCGGCGAGCCCACCAGCCCAGCCGGCTGTAATGCAATCGTGGCCGCAGCGACAATCACCCGCTCGATCGCATCCACCTGGGCCGCTGGATCGCGCACAACACCGCCCTTGCCCACCCGCTCTCGCCCCACCTCAAACTGCGGTTTGACCAGCAGCACCAGCTCGGCCTCAGGGGTGAGCAGCCCCCGCAGGGCCGGCAGCACCAGGCTGAGCGAGATGAACGACACGTCGGCAACGGCCAGATCGGGCCAGGGGTCTTCGGGGCCATAGAGATCAGCGGGCTGGAGATGGCGCAGGTTGGTGCGCTCCATCAGCACCACCCGCTCATCGGTGCGCAGGCTCCAGGCCGTCTGGCCATAGCCCACATCCACCCCGTACACCCGCGAAGCACCATGCTGCAGCAGGCAATCGGTGAAGCCTCCGGTGGAGATCCCCCCATCCAGACAGACCCGCCCCGCCACCGCGATCGGCAGCTGCTCCAGGGCACCGGCCAATTTCTCTCCCCCCCGTGACACAAAGCGAGGCGGGTGCTCCACCTGCAGCGGCAGGTCGGCCTTCACCGCCACACCGGGCTTGTCAAGAATCTGATCGCCGCTGCGCACCCGGCCGGCCCGGATCAACTGCTGCGCCTGCTGGCGGCTCGTGGCCAGTCCGCGCCGAAGCAGTTCCTGGTCCAGTCGTTGCTTGCCTGCCATCCCTGCAGCGGCGCCTAGTGTCTGCGTCCTACAACAGAGCCGATCGGGGTGCTGTGACAGCCTGCTCCTCCACCATGCAGCGCTTCTGCGATCAGCCCCTGGGGGACACGCCCACGATCGTGGTGCTGGGTGCCGCCAAGCTCGGTAATTATGTAGTGCTCCAACCGCTGCTGCGGGGTCTGCGGGAGAAATACCGGGGCGCCGACCTCACCTACGTGGGCAGCCGACGCACCAGCGAACTGGAGATCGGCAACCCGTGGATCAACCGCAGCCTTCCCCTGGCCGAACAGGCAGAGGACGCCACTGCGCAACTGAGGAGCCTGCGGGGCGCTGACCTGGTGATCAATGCCGATGGGCATAGTCCCCACACCCTGAGCTGGGTGAGCGCCCTAGCCCCCCGCTATGTGGTGGGGGCCGCGCCGATTCCGGCGGGCGACCACCCGCTGCAACAGCTGGCCCTCGACCCCCACTGGGCCCGCGCTGATCTGGTGGAGCGCTATTCGGGATGGATCCACAGCAACAGCATCCGCGAGCTGCACTGCCGCGTGGCCTGGGTCAACACGGAGTTCGAGCGGGTCGAGCTACCCCAGGCCGCCCCCCCTGCCGGGCTGCCACCGGTGCTGATCGCCGTGAATGGCGAGCGACCAGCCAAACTCTGGCCGCTGCAGCACTGGCTGACGCTGCTGGAGCATCTGCAGACCGACTGGGGTCTGGCCCCACAGGCGATCGGCCTGATCGGCGGCCCGCCCCCCGCCACGGCTGAACGTGCCGGTGACCAGCTGGAACTGCAACTGTTGACGCATCTGCCGCTGCGCGACCTGAGGGGTCAACTCACCCTTCCCGAACTGGTGGGGGCGCTGCAGCACAGCCAGCTCTGCCTTGCAGTGGATTCCGGCCCCCTGCACCTGGCGGCGGCGGCCGGCTGTCCCACGCTGGCGATCTTCGGGACCGACCATGGAGGGGTTGGTGCAAGCCCGCGGGATCTGTGGGCACCCCGCAGCCGCAATGTGTGGGTGAGCCAGAGCACCGCCAGCTGCTCGCTGTGCCTGGAGCAGCAGTATGCACCGGCCAGCTGTGAACTGCCTGAGCACAGCTGCATGAATCAGGTCACGCCTGAATCGCTCCGCTCAGCCCTGCAGAATCACTTGGGCGAGCGGAGCATGGCTGCCTAGATCCGCTTGCACATCGTGCAGGAGAGATGGGAAGCATCGACCCACTCCTGCGACTCCAAGGAGAACAGACCGGAGAACCCATAGGCCCTGGCCCAGGGCGTGGCACCGCAGAAGTAATCCGGGAACGTGCTTTCCGTGATGATATTCACATGGGTTGGGTCCTGAAAAGCCTTCGGGCTCGGGTAAGCGGGAGTCAAGGAATAGAATGTTCCTCCTGGCTTTAGCACACGATAGATCTCACTCATCAACTCCACGAAGCAGCAACGCGCGCCCCCAGGGAGATAAATCAGACGAGGCACATGTTCAATGAAGTCATAGGCAGTGACGTGGTCAAACATTGCTTCGGCAAAGGGAATCGCCTCCACCGCCAGATCGGCCTTGCGGACTTCCACGAGCTTCCCATCGGAGCTGGCGGTTCGCATCGAGTCGACCCCGAATAGAAGATCGGCATTGAAAGGATTCTGAGGATTCGAGCCACAGCCGAGATCGAGACTGATGGAAGCCATGCACACATGTTCTCTGGAGCCAGTCTACCAACCGCCAAGGATCCGAACCGCAACAGCTGCAGCCCCTGACTGGAATAGCAAGCTCAGATTCAGAAACTCGATGCCAGGGCCTCCAGCATCTGTGAAACCACATCGACGGAGGCGAGCAGGGAGCGGCGGCGGAGATGCAATCCCCCCTCTCCACCGAACCCTCCCTCGGGCTGGGTGCAATAGAGGTAGAAACCCGGCAATTGCTGAGCCGAAAACTGCAGAAGATAATCTGGTGACACAAGATCACCCAGCACAATCACCCCCTGCCCCCTCTGGCCAAAACCAGCCATGGCCAGCGCATGGAGAGCCGATCCCTCAAAACCTGCCACACAGCGAGCCTGGCGATAGGTGGCCACCTGGTGAGCCAGGGAATGAAGCTGGGGGTGATAGATCGTCCAACCCAAGGTGGCCAACCGCTCTTCTAGGAGAGCCTCCTCCTCCACCTGGCGCACGTCCCCGGCCAACCTGGAGCGCGACACATACAAACGATCCAGCACTTCGGCAGGCAGGTCCTCGGTCGCGGCCGATTGAATCACCCAGTCTCCAAAGGCGGCCGCTGTGCGCAGATAGGCCGTTGAAGACATGGAATGCAAATGCAGCGTGGCCTCAGGCAAGAGGAGTTCAGCCACACCATAGAGAGCCGGGAGATCAACGTCGAAGACGGGCGTATAACCAGCATTGTCCATAAAGGAGCACACCTGACTCACCAGACCCTCAGACTTCCCCATCGACAACAGCACGGGAATCGGAGTCTTTGAAGGGCACGGCTCCAGGAACGGCCAGAGGTAGGAGATCGTCTCCGTCACGAAGTGGCCAAAGTTGTCGTAGTGGTTGAACGGTAGATACAGAGCACGCTCCAGGATGGGTAGATCCCCCCATTGCCAACGGGGTTCCAGATGAAAATCCATGCAATGGGGCGCTTGCATCCCATCGGGCATGCGGCGCAGATAGGAACCCGGCAACGCCAGACCGCTCTGCCGGTCATAGAGAGCCCCCTTCCCTGCCGACACCACAACAGAGGAGTGGCGATGCAACTGGGGTGTCCAGGCCTGTCGCACCTCGAAGACACCCTTCAGGGTTTCGCACACCAGCGACAGGGACAAGGCCTTGGGAGTGTCAATCGGGGAACCGAACAGGGCGAGAAAGCTTCCCTTCCAGATCTCCACCGGGTCACGAGCGGGCTCGGAGGGGGTCGAGGCCTGGAGTGAGGCTCCGACAGCCCGAGAAGCCAGGCGAAAACGATCGAGATCGGGAGACGACATACCAGCGCGTGACAATCAGAAGGTGGAGGATTAAGCCGCAGAAAGAATGGACTCAGCTGCTGCGGTTGTAGTACTGCAGCAGTGTTTCGATCGCACCATTGGCCATGGCAGCACCGGCCAGTGCACCCCTGGCATCTGCGGCGCTGGATCCAGCTGGCTTCAGGGGAAGACGTCCATTCTTCTGCAGATCGCCCAGCACGGCCGCCAGAGCCCTGGGGTCCCCCGGCGGCACTCGATTGCCGTTCACGCCGTCTTCGATCGGATCGGCCAGGGCGCCGATGGCACTGGCGATCACCCACAGACCGGCACTGAGGGCCTCGCGTGTGACCAGGCCATAGCTTTCGGGCCAGATGGAGGGAGCCACCAGCACATCCTGCTGGGCATAGAACGAGGCCATCGCCCCCATGGAAACCGGTGGCACGAACCGCACAGGGGTGGTATTCCAGTGGGTGGTGTAGCCCTCCGCCCCTTCCTCAAGGCTGTGATCCACCACAGTGAGTTCCAGACCTGGCTGGGGGAGCTGCAGCACGGCGGCACGGAGCACGGCAAAGCCCTTGTGCACAGCCATCCCTCCCACATGGCAGAGGCGCAGCGGAGCATCGGAGCGCCGGCGCGGACGGGAGAGGGTCGCCATCGGCGTCCAGTCGTTCTCGAGAACCTCCACAGCGGCAATGCCAGCCTGGCGGTAGAGATTGGCAAACGATTCGGAGACTGCCAGGCGAGCCGATGCCCCCGCCAGAACATCCGCCAGGTCGTTGCTTCGCTCGATCGCTTTCTCGACGGCCAGTGGATCGCGGCTTGCGCCGGCGGGCTCATGGCCTAGCGGGTCGGCCGGATCCACCGGCTGGCCATCGGGCGTGGTGAGGAACTGCAGCGGACTCAGCCACCAGGCGTCGTGCAGGGTGACCAGATAGGGGATGCCAAGGTCTGCAGCGATCCGCAGCGGGGCGGCGGTGAGCACCTGCAGGCAATGGGCATGGATGAGGTCGAACCCCTCCCGTGCGAACCACCAGCGGCAGAAGCGCTCCACCTCACCATCGTGGTGCCAGCTCCAGGGTTTCGGTGGCAGACCCAGGCGCACGACCCGGGTACCATGCCAGTCGTGAACATCCAGCGGTAGTGCCCCCAGGTCACCCTGGGCACTGGGGGAAAACTCCTGCCAGGGCTCCTTGTCCACGCAGAGCACGGTCACGTCGTAGCGGTCGCCGGCCCGCTCCAGAACTGCCTGCACCTGATCCTGCGCCACCCGGGTGGCACCCCCCACCGACTGGGGCGAGAAAAACACATTGATCACCAGCAGGCGTCTGCGGCGAGTGGCCGGAGGCTGGGGATTGGCGATCAGGGGCTGCCAGAAGGGTGCTGCCTGGTGCAATCCAAAGCAGGCCTGGGCATGGTGATGGGCCCGTTCCGCCATCGCGGTGCGGCGCTCAGGATCCTGAAGCAGGGACTGGATCGCCTCGACCCACTGGCGGTGGCCGCGGGCGTAGAGGGCATGCTCCCCCTCTTCCACCAATTCGCGGTAAGTGGCCGTGGGGCTGAGGATGGCCGCCACGCCCATCAGGCTGAGTTCCATCCAGCGGATCGCACTCTTGCCATCGGTGAACACCCCCGGTTCAAGCACCACCAAGCCGATATCCGCCTGGCCGAGCTGCTGCAGGTAACGGTCGTAGCTGGAGTAAGGCACTGCACGGATGCGACTCGCATGGGTCAGCAGCACATCCGGCAGATCCACATGGCCCAGCAGATCAAGCCGCACGGAAGGATTGGCCGCCATCACGGCCGCCAGGGCCGGTGCCAGCTCCTCTTTCCACACCTGTTTATGGGCCTTGGTGCCACTGGCGAAGACAAGGCGCAGCGCCCCTTCGCGGCGGGTTCTCGGCGGGCGGGCCTGGCGCAGCAGCTCCGGCGGCGCCAGGTTGGGGAGCACCATCACCTGCTGGCTCGACTGACTAATCGCCAGCCAGCGAGTCGCCAGGGTGCGGGTGGAGAAGATCAATCCATCCGCCTGCTCCATCGCCACACGAAACAACGGCACATCCAGCGAAAAGCTGCGGTGCATCACTGGATCGATGGTGCCGCCATAGGTGGCCAGGGGAGGCGGGCAATGCTCCGCATCAAAAACCAGATCATCAATGTCGTAGTAGATCGGCACACCAAAGCGGCGTGCCTGGCCCAGGAAGCGCAGCACGGGATAACTGGCGGGCATGCGGCAGACCACCACCGCATCGGCCCAGAGCAGGCGTTCAGACCAGCCCCAGCCCATGAGCTCATCGCGCAGGAGGATCTCCACGCAGCAACCAAGGCTTTCCAGCTGCTGGCGCTTCTGCTCCACCCGATAGAGAAAGCACTGGGGCAGGTCGTCGTTGGCCACGAGCAGCCAGTGCCCGCGGCTGCGCGACGCCAGGGGTGCCGGCCGCTGGCCATCAAGCTGGGTGAAACCGGTGGATCCGGAGAGCAGCTGCTGCAGGCCCCGTTCCCTCAGTGCCAAAGCCTCCGGCAAACGACCGGGTTGAACCAACAGGCGAGTGGGCCGCTGCATGGCCAGGTTATTCAGCCACCAGAGCGACAGATCGAGCCAGCGACGGGGGCGCGCATCGGAGGGACGGCGCCGCAACAGCGTGCCGCCCTCCACCCACACCGGTTCGAGCTTTGGCAGGAACGCTTCCAGATCGTGCTGGGCGAGCGCCAGCCGAGCCGCGGCCTGCACGAAGGGAGCATCGATGGCCCCCGCTGGCGGCGGCGCCAGGGCCGCCAGCGGCTCAGCCAACGCATCGGCAGCGGCACGATGCCAGCGGTCTGCCGGTTCCAGCGCGCTGAGATCACGCCCCAGGGCACTGCTGCGAGCCTCGGAGGGGGCCATTGCCGCCAGTGCCTGCAGCAGCACTCGCAGCACAGGCTGCTGCTGCGGAGGAACGCAGGCCGCACCCTTTGCCGAAGCCAGACCAGCCGCTGCGGCGAGGCGGCCGAGCAGCATTCCAAGCACAGATTGCAACCCACCGCTCCAGAGGGCCGCCTCGACCGCGGTACTGGACATCCAGAGCAGTTCCTGCAGCCTTGGAGCCGCGGCCTGCGCCTCCTGAAAACGGATGGGATCAAGCAGTCCGATCACCACCTGCAGCACCAGGGCCGGCCGGCGCGGCAGGGGAAGGGAGCATGCCTCCACACTGCCACCATCGATCGCGAGCGCCTGGCTGAGCGACCAGGAGCCAGCCAGATCACCCACCAGGATCCAATCGCAGACGAGGGTGATCCATTCCTGGAGCACCAAGGACTGGGGAAGCTGTTGCAGCAGTTCCTGATGGATCAGAGCGACAACCTGATCCAGGTTCCCCGCCGCCAGAGCCAGCCGCACTTCGGTGCGCACCCGCTGACTACGGGCCCAGGCCGACACTGGATCCAGCCGTTCGGCCTGCCTGAAGCAGGCCAGCGCCTGGCGGAGATCGCCGAGTTCAAACGCGGCCCGCCCTTGCTCAAACCAGCCCTCGGCGAAGCCTGGGTCGAGCCCGCAGGAGCGACGGTGGGCCTCCAGGGCAGCCGGCCACTGCTTCGAGCCTGCAAAGCAGGTGCCGAGGAGGTAATGGGCATGGGCGAGATCGGGGCGGAGCCGAACCGCTCGGCGCAACAGCGGCAGGGCCTCCTGCCAGGCCGACAGGACAGTCTGCGCCTTGCCGACCTGATAGGTGAGGTACGCCTCCTCAAGGGAGCCTGCTGGGATCACAGCCAGCAGGCGCATGCCTTCGCGCACCAGCTCGGCGGTGGCTCCAGCCTGCTCGAGTGGTGTGAGCCGGGCACTGAGGCTGGCCAGATCCATGCAGATCGCAGGAGAGACGGCCCTAGTGTCGCTCGATCCCGATTGGCATCCACGGACGCGATGGAGACGAATCCTGCCGAAGGCCGCGGCGGCAAGGACACACCAGCAGCCCAGGGCCGGGAACTGATCCTCTGGCTGCTCGAGCGCCAGTGGAACCCGCAACGGCTGCGCACAGGACTGAGCAGCCAGGACGACCTGCAACAGCTC
This sequence comes from Synechococcus sp. CS-1328, assembly GCF_025128095.1. Taxonomy (GTDB): domain Bacteria; phylum Cyanobacteriota; class Cyanobacteriia; order PCC-6307; family Cyanobiaceae; genus CBW1002. The sequence goes on from NZ_JAHLYT010000060.1 coordinate 61,353, forward strand.
TGCCTGGAGGAGGTGATCGGCTTGCGGGAGCAGGGCCAAGCGCAGCTCAGCCTTGGGCTGATCGAGCGGGCCTTGACCAGTGGACTGGCAAGCCCCTGGCTGGAGGACAATCGCGCCCGGGCGCTGCTGGTTCTGGGGGACGAGGAGGCTGCCCTGGCCATCTGGCAGGCGCTGCAAGCACATCCTGAGACCTCCGTGGCCGGCACCGCCGAGGCCATGGCCTCGTCGCTGGGATCCGAGCCTTCCGCCATTGAGAACGCCGCCACGGAAACCGGTGACACGGAAACTGGTGACGCCGCCAACAAGGACGCTGAACTCACAACCGTGGCCGCTCAACTCTGTGGGGTGCTGGAGGCAGCTGAGCGCTCTTCTGATCGGCTGCAAGGCGCGACCCAAGGCTGGGAGGAACTTGAAAACACCTGCCTGGAAGAGGCGATCCAGCTGCGGGAGGACGGGAACGCCACTCTGAGCCTGGCCTTGATCACCGCCGCCCAGGAGCAGGGCCTGCGCAGCCCCTGGCTGGACGACAACCGCGCCCGGGCGCTGGTGGGCCTGGAGCGCAAGGAGGAAGCCTTCCAGATCTGGCAGGAGCTGAGCCAGCATCCAGACGCGGCTTGTGCTGGCATGGCCGCCGACATGGTGGAGCTGATGCGGAACGGCCTGCTGGAGCCGCTGAAGCAGGTCTGCCTGCAGCGGGGCTGGCCGCCCCGGCATCTGGAGGGCGAACCCAGCGAGACTGGCAGCCCCCTGGAGTGGGCCCTGCGGGAAGTGATCACCAGCCGCGAAGGGCAGCAACCCGAACTGTCGCTGGCCTTGGTGGAACGGTGCCTGCAGCTGGGCTGGAGCTCCCCCTGGCTGCGGGACAACCAGGCCCGAGCGCTGGTGCACCTTGAGAGGATGGAGGAGGCGGTGCCCCTCTGGCGCGAGCTGGCCGCCACGGCGGACGACTCCATGCTGATGGCAATGGCCGACGAGATGGTGCAGCTCTACGGCCCTCCGGCGGAACGGGCCAGACGTTGCCGCCAGGCGGAGGCCCTGCTCGCCGACAACAACAACGCGGCAGCAGAAAGCCTATTGATCGAGGGCCTGCTGATCGATCCGGGATCTGAGGAGTACCGCCAACTGCTGCAGCGGGTGATCGAGCAACAGGGCGGAGAAACGGAATCGAACCTGCTGGGAAGCGAACTGCGCGAACCCACCCTGCGGCTTGAAGTGCACCGCCGCCTGCTGGAGGCCCTGGAGCAGGAGTTGCAGCCTGCGGCGATCAGCCCCCCGGCCTGAGGCTCACGAGCAACCGTTCACTGCGTTGCTCAAGCTCCTCGTGGCGCTCGAGCAGGGCGTACTGACTGCGTGAGAGCAGGAAGTAGTGCTCCAGCTCCTCCTGCACCTGATGGAGCTGCAGCAGGGTGAGTTCGGCCTCCTCGCGCGCTTCCATGAGGGCGGTGTCCTGCTCCTCAAGCTTCTGGTTGGCTTCGGCCAACGCCTTCTGTGTGTCCTCCAGCATTCCGCTCGACTGGTCGAGCTGCCCCCGGAGATCCGCCGCCTCCAGCGCCAGAGCCCCGGGCGACCGCCAAGCCTGGAGCAGCCCTTCAGATGAAAGACCGGTCTGCAGACGCCGCAGATAGGCGGAATCGGGCTCCCCTCCGCCCAGCAGAGCCTGAAGCTCCAAGTCGAGATAAGCATCGAGCAGGCCAGGAACTGACCGGCACAGGGCCCCGGTCACCAGAGCCGCCAGAGGCTCCGGGTCGGGCAGAGCAAGGTCCGCGGAAAGTTCCGGTGGAGGATCTCCGGAAAGGATCTTGCCCAGCGGCTCGGCATCCAGGGCGGCCAGGCGCCACAGCGTCAGGCGGGGAGAGGTGGCAGGAGCCGCCAGCAGGGCCCTGTAACCATCCAGCAGGGCAAGGCCATCCAGATCGGTGCTGGCGAGGAGCCGATCGGGGGTGTCGTAAAGGAGGAGCAGAGGCTCCTCCGGCTCCACCGGCAGCTCCGCCACGGGCTCCAGGCCAGCCTGCTCAAGTTGGGCCACCGCCAACTCCGGCAGGGGAAACGGAGAGAACCAATGCGGCACGTGGCAGAGCAGCGGATGGCCTGCATTATCAGGCCGCCTGGGCAGCAGGCCATGCTGGCGAGGAACGGCCGAGTCCCAGAACGCCATGGCACGGTGGCTCTGCCGCCTTGATCCCGCAGAACTGAGCCAGGGTGAGGCCCTGGTGGACGAGGCCCGCCGGCGGGGCATCGGCGGCTGGCTGCTGGCGGTGACTCTCGATGGCAAGGGCCAGCTGAGCCCAGCCCTTCCCTTGGCGGATCTGCTGCAGGGACAGACGCAGAACCTGAGTTTTTGCCTCACCTGCCACCTGAGTGAGCCCCTCACCCCCCGGGGCGAGGAGCAGGCAGCCGCCGCCCTGGCCCCCTTCCTGGCCCACCCCCAGGCAGTGCGTCTGGCCGGACGGCCCCTGTTGGTGCTGCAGGAGCCAGAGCGGCTCAGCCATCCCCAGTACAGCCCGCAGCGGCTGCGGCTGGCCCTGCAGTGTGGCGTCCGCACGGCAGGGGGAACGGCCGATCCGCCCCTGCTGCTCCACCCCAGCCAGACCACCGCCCCTGCAAGCGTCCCTGGCTTTGATGGGGCCGTGGAGACCCTCGCCGAGCCGACCGGGCCAACGGAGCCGATCACCTACGAGCGTTGCCTGCATCAGGCCCACTACCGGCCGCTGCCCCCGGAGCTGTGGATTCCGGCGGTGCGGACTCCCAAGGCCGAGGAGGAAAGCGGTCATCCCGGCGCTGACGCGGATCGCTACCGGGAATGGCTGGAGCTGGCGAGTGCCTGGTCTGAGCTGTGGCACGACGGGCGCCGCGAGGCGCCGGTGCTGCTGGAGAACTGGCCAGCCCATCGGCACTGGTGGGATCAGGGAACAGCTGAGGCCCCTTCACCACCGCCGCCTGCCTTGGCGCCAGCTCCATCCACGGCCCCTGAGCCAGAGGTGGATGAAAGGAGCTGGGGCGAGCCACATCCGAGCCATCTGGCCCTGCTGATCCATGGCTTCTACCTGGATCGGCTGGAGTCGATGCTGCGGCCCCTTGCGGCGGGTGGAGCCAGCGACGGACTTCCAGCCCTGGATCTGTACCTGAGCACCCCGGAGCCCCAACTGGAGGAGGCCGCCGAGCTGCTGCGCCTGCTGGGCTGGCCACGGGTGCGAATCTTCGGGGTGGCGAACCGGGGGCGCGACATCGCCCCCTTTCTGAGGCACCTGCTGCCGGCGGCCCTGGACTGCGGCCATGGGGCCTTCGTGAAACTGCACACCAAGGCCTCTCCCCATCTGGAGCTGGGGGAGGGCTGGGGCGGCCATCTTGTGGAGTCCCTGCTGGCTCGGGAGCTGCTGAGCCAGCTCGGCGATCGACTCAGCCGGGATCCGGAGCTGGGTCTGCTGGCCCCGAGCGGCACCCTCCTGCCCACCACGGTGGCCTTGAACCGCAATGCGGCCCATCTGCTACCCCTGCTTCGCCAAGGGAACCTGAGCGGCCGCTGGTTCCTGGGCCAGCGGTTCGTGGCCGGCAGCATGATGGCGGGCCGGCTGGAGGCCCTGCGCTCCCTGCTGAAGATCCCCTTCCCTCTGAAGGCATTTGCGCCGGAAGCCGGCCAGACCGATGGCACCCTCGCCCATGCCCTGGAGCGCTGGATCTGCGCTGTGGTGCTGGCGGAGGGCTGGACATTGGAGGAACTACCTGGCCCGGCCACGGCCGTTCCAGGCTTCGGCTACCGCTGGGTAACCGACGACTGAGCCTGAGCGATGTAAGCGACGCCAGAAATGCTCAACTGTGCAGCGGCCTGCAGCAGGGCTCGGTCGGCGGTGAGCAATTGCAGCTGCGCACGCTGGGCAATCGCCAGATGCAGAGCATCGGCACTGCGCAAACCAGACTGAGGGTTCAGCTGCATCCATAGCCGTGCCTGGAAGAAATCGGCACCGACGGGCTCCACCAAGCCGAGACACTCACGGCGGAACACATCCGCTTCCTGATGGACCACCTGCACCCGACCCACATCGAGCTCATCACGGCGGCAGCAGAGCGCAAGCACCCCAGCAAATTCCAGCCAAGACCAATGACTCAGCCAGATGGGGCGAGATTCCTGCCGGTTGAGCCATTGGAGGGCCAGATCACTGCCACTGTCCGGCAGGAAAAGAGACACCAGGATGCACGTGTCCATGTATGGATCAGCATCGTTCATTCAGCTGTCCTCACGGACAACGCGCACAAGATCAACAGCAGAGGCCTGCAGATTGGTCTGGCCCTGCTGAAAACACCGCAGCCGAGCGCTCCAGGCGATGGATGGATCAACGCGGGAACCTTGATCCGGCACCAGACGGGCAACGGTTTTGCCGCGCCTGGTGATCACCACCTCCTCTCCGGCTTCCACGGCGTCCAGCAGAGCGGAGAGCCTCGCTTTGGCTGCCGCCAGTGTCACAGTCCTCATGGCTAGAAGACCAAGTAGTCATTTGACCTCACCTTAGGGGGATCTCCGGGTGTCATCGCTGCAGCTCAGAGCCGGCTTCATCACAGGCGGATGCGGTAGGCACGGCTGCGGCCCTCACCGATGGGTTCGATCGCCCCTGCCGCAACCAGATCCGCCAGATCGCGCCAGGCGGTGGCACGGCTCACCTTGGTGAGGCCGATGGCCTTGCGAAGGGTCATGCCTCCCTGAAAGCCCTCGGGCTCGGCATCCAGCAGCCGGTTGAGCAGCTTCTGCTGCCGGCGATTGAAGCTGCTGTGGCGGTGAGCCCACCAGAAGGTAGCCTTGCGGCGCACCGCATCGATCACGGCGCCATTGGCCGCTGCTGCTTCAGCCAGCTGCTCCAGAAACCAGACCAGCCATGCGGTGACATCCAGATCACCGCGTTGGCACCGCTCCAGCACGGTGTAGTAGCCCTGCCGCTCTCGCAGGATCCGGGCCGAAAGACCCAGAGCCCGGCCATGGAGCTCCTCGTGACTTGGTGGCTCAACAGCCTGGGCCAACAGGCGATCGGTCAATGCCCGGGCCAAGCGGCCATTGCCGTCTTCATAGGGATGGAGGGTGAGGAACCAGAGGTGGGCCAGGCCCGCACGCAGCAGCCCATTGAGACCTTGAGGGGGCAGCGCCATCCAGGCCAGCAGGCTTTCGAGTTGCTCCTCCAGCTGGTAGCGGGGCGGCGCTTCGGAGTGCAGCCGCTCGCGGCCCACGGCGCCGGACAGCACCTGCATCGGCGCCTGATCACGGAGCTCACCGATGCGGATGGAGCGCAGTCCGTCGGGACCGGCAGCAAACAGGCGCCGATGCCAGTGGTGCAGGGTCTTGAGGGTGATGGGTCGATCCAACTGGCTCGTGGCTTCCAGCAGCACATCCAGCAGGCCTTCCACCTGGGGGGTGGCCATGGGCTGGCCCTCTCCCAGGGGGAGACGCAACCGGCGGGCGATCGAGGAACGCACCTGGGCCGCGTCCAGCAGCTCCCCCTCGATAGCGGCGGTGCCGAGACTTTCTCGCCCGAGCAGGGCTGAGACAGCCTCCCGATTCAAGGGGGGATCCAGGCCCTGCAGTTGTTGCAGCAGGTGCTCTCGCGAAGCTCGCGCCCGCTCCAACAGGGGCTGCAAACGGCTCGCATCCCAGCGGAAGCAAGGCCAATCGGGCTGCTGCCAGATCCAGAGGCCATCCATCGCGCCAGCCTAATCACTTCACCCCATGAAGCGATTAGGGAGATCCAATCGCTTCACGGGGGCTGGATTCACCCCTGCCAGATCTCCTGCAGGTCGATCCGCAAACCCGGGAAGAGGTTGCCACCCCTGAGCTCTTTTGCGGCCTCGATCCTCTGCAGGCCCCCGCTGGCCCCCCAGATTTCCACGGCCTGCTGCTCGGGGATCAGCAGCCAGCCCAACTGAGCACCGTTGGCCTGGTAAGCCGCCATCTTCTGCCGGAGGGCCTCAAGGCCACGAGGCCCCTCATCGCTGGGGCTGGCCAGCTCCACCACCAGATTGGGACAGAGTGGCGGAAAGCCACGGCGCTGGGCGGCGGTGAGGGCCTGCCAACGCTCCAGGCGCACCAAGGAGGCGTCGGGGCTGAGGACGGAGCCGTCAGGCAGGCGAAAACCCGTGGAGCTGTCAAACAGCTTGAGAGAAAGCCCACTGGTGCGCACGGCCAGGCCGAGCAGGACCACTAAAACGCTGTTGCGAGCACCGGTCTCGCCGCCAGTGGGGGTCATGTGGATGAGATGGCCATCAGCACTGAGCTCCAAAACAGCCTCAGGATTCGCGGCGCACACAGCGGCAAACTGCTCCGGGGTGAGCTGCAGATCGACCGGAAACTGCAACGGTGCCAGCGCATCAGGCAGCAGGGCCGCAGATGCAAGCGACATGGCCCCAGCACAGGGAACTGGGATCAGCGTATGCACGTTTCAGTCGTCTGCGGCCGGATCTGGGGCTCCCAATGGCTGGGCGCCGTAAATTCAGGGCACACGGCAAGCCGCCTTGACCCTCAGCCCCGTTGCCCCAGCACCCGCCGCCCTGCGACTGGAGGCCCTGACCAACCTCCACAGCGCTGGCTGGTTGGTACTGGTGTGTCGCGGCGGCGCAGCCGTTGCCCTGGATCTGGCCCGGCTGGGCAAGCCACTGCTGGTGGTGGAAGCGGATCCCGAACAGGTGGAAGAGCTGCATCGGCAGGTAGCGGAAAACCCCGCCAGTGCGCTCACTGTGTGCTGTGAACTGCTGGGATCGGAAACAGGTGAGACCTGCTGGTATCGCTACAACGACGCCCGCCAGAACGGCACCACCGGGCTAGATGCCCTGCAGGGCCGTTACCCGAACCTGCGGCTCCAGTCGCTGGAACTGCGTCCCCTGCGGCGGCTTGATGCGTTGCTCGCGGCCTGGGAGGAGCGAGGCCGCAGCAGCGGGGATGACCTCCTGAAGGGTCCAGGCGCTCTGGTGGCCTACGGCGTCGAAGCCCTGCCGCTGCTGCAGGGCGGCAGCAGCTGGCTGGAGCGCTTCTCCCAGCTTGTGGTGCCACCTCCACGTCTGGAGGCAGAGGGGGATCTCGAAGCGTGGCCAGTCCTGCTCAGGCACCACTGCCTCCAGCCATCAGCAGACAACCCTCAGCCGCAGGGGGGAGAGGCATGGATCCTGCTGGAACAAGACCGTGAACGACTCCTGGAGGAACAACTCCAACAGGCACTCGATCAGATCAGCACCGTTGCGGCTGAACGCAATGCCCTCAAGGCTGAACGTGATGGCCTCAACACCAAGCAACAGGAACTCACCGCCCAGCGCGACGGCCTCACCAAGGAACGCGATGCCCTCGAGGCGGAACGTGACGGCCTCAATACCAAGCAACAGGAACTCACTGCCCAGCGCGACGGCCTCACCAAGGAACGCGATGCCCTCAAGGCAGAACGGGATGGCCTCAGCACCAAGCAGCAGGAACTCACTGCCCAGCGCGACGGCCTCACCAAGGAACGCGATGCCCTCAAGGCAGAACGGGATGGCCTCAGCACCAAGCAGCAGGAACTCACTGCCCAGCGCGACGGCCTCACCAAAGAACGTGATGCCCTCAAGGCCGAACGCGATGGCCTCAATACCAAGCAACAGGAACTCACCACCCAGCGCGACGGCCTCTCCAAGGAACGCGATGCCCTCAAGGCTGAACGCGATGGCCTCAACACCAAGCAGCAGGAACTCACCGCCCAGCGCGACGGCCTCTCCAAAGAACGTGATGCCCTCAAGGCTGAACGCGATGGCCTCATCACCAAGCAGCAGGAACTCACCGCCCAGCGCGACGGCCTCTCCAAAGAACGTGATGCCCTCAAGGCTGAACGCGATGGCCTCAACAC
>NZ_JAHLYT010000061.1 GCF_025128095.1 Synechococcus sp. CS-1328
GACAGCACCTCTGGCTGCCGGTGCCTGCTGCAGCCGACGATTGGCCGGAAACACCGGCATTGAGATGCCGATAACCAAGACCATTGGTTCAGCACGTGCTTGGCTCGCTGGCGCTGCTGGTTTTGGGCGACAAACTCCTAGCACACCCCTCGAGTGGACAGGCCGCCATAAACTCTCTGCTGCGCCACTGCAGGATCCCCCTGCCTGCCACTCAGGGGCAGCGTTAGAAAGATGGAAACAGCTAACCCATAGATAACGAGATAGTACAACCGCCATCAAGCCCTTCTCGGATCTACTGAATCGCCAGCCTGAAAGCAGGGCTATGCTGGAACTCAAGTCTGGGAGCATGCTTGTTACCAACTGTCTTCCGGGACGGCGAATTTCGGTTTTTCTTCTTCTCACGCGAGGAGAGCCGCATGCACATCCATGTCAGCCATCGAGATGGTGAGGCGAAGTTTTGGCTGAGTCCTTCCATTGAACTTGCCCGCAACATCGGGCTAAGCTCCTCCAAGATCAAGGATGCCGAACGCCTGGCAGTTTCACGTCAACAGGAGATCATCGATGCCTGGAACAACGACTTTGGAAGCTGAGGTCACCAATGTTTCCAGGTTTTGCATCTGGATGCTTATTGATGACGAAGAATTAGCTCTCCCATATTCTAAATTTCCGTGGTTCAAGGCCGCCACGATTGAGCAAGTCATTAACGTTAGGCGTCCCACCGCTGATCATCTCTATTGGCCTGAGCTCGACGTTGACTTGTCCGTTGAGTCGATACGCAATCCCGAGAGGTTTCCTCTCAGGGCAAAGAGCAATCTCCAACCATGCTATTCATCTGAACTACCTCCTGAAGTTCGCTGATTCCATGAAGCAGTTTTCAGCGATACTCTTCGCGGCCAGCTGATGGCAACTGTTAGGATTGCCACCCATGAATCGACTTCGAATCGCTCTGAACATTGTCCTGGCGGTCGGAATGTTCGTTGGTGGCATTTACTTGCTTGGGCAGGACTCGTTTTTACTCAGCGATAAGTGGAATCACAGTCTTGGAACCTTGTTTCAAGGCGCTGCGCTGAATTGTTTGGCCTTTGGCCTGATGTCTTTGGGTGGTTTCGCCGGCATAGTTGGCTACAGCTGGGTCAAAGGCACTCTACCAATGCCAAGCAAGGATAGGATTCGGCCTTGCCCGTCATATAAAGGCATGGTTGTGATGAGGTTCTGGTATCTGTTGGTGCCGGCGATATTCTTGTTCGCGCTAGCCTTTCTGCTGGCGGATAAAGTACCTGATAGGGCGCTCCAGTTGACGCCACAAAGTGGTGCGGCTGAACTTTCACGTTGATCTGATCGAGGTTCAAGTGGGTCCATTTATTCGCATTGCCTCTGAGAAGTTTCCGATTCTTCCAGGCGAGGCCGAGGAACTCGTCAACGAAGGAATGTACGGGAAGGCGCTCGCAAAGTACCTTGTCGACAATCTTGGAGAAAGAGGTTATGAGGCGTCAGATTGCTGCTGTGAGGATTGGGGATGGTGGATTGGTTTGTCTGGGTTCTCATTTCTTTTCGGAATCTGTATCTATGGCCGCGAAGGTGGTGGCGGCGCTCTTGATCTCTACGTCACGGATGGCGCCACTCAGGGCTGGCGTTGGAGCTGGCAGAAGTTTCGGTTCGTCGATAATGGAGCCCGCACGGCTGCAGCCAGGTTGCACAGAGATCTGATCGCGACTTTTGATGCTGATCCTGAGGTGCACGTCCTGGCAACAGATTTGGATTCACCGTTCGTAGACTAAGAGATGGATGGCTTCTGCTGGCTAGCAACAGCATGCACCGGGCAGGTCTACGCGTATCCGCTGATGCATGACTCGCTGGCAGTTGTCTTGATGCATTGCCCCAAGAGAGGCCCCGAAGGTCCGGATCCTTGGCGTCAGCTTCGCAATCAGGGGCTCAGTCAACTCCCGACGCAGAGATGATCGGGTCATGCTTCCTTCCCTATGGTTGTGCCTGAATCCGTTGCCGAAGCGTTCCGCTGGGCCTTGACCCTGCTGCTGCCCCCTCTACTCGCCGTACTGCTGAACGGGCTGCTCCCAGGCGCTGGGATGACAACGCGGACTCTGCTCTGGCTGAGAGGTTTGCAGGTTCTTGGTCTTGTGCTTGCCCTGATCGGGGTGGTCACGCCCCTGGTGCTGTTCCCCCTGGTTGTCGTGCTCATGTTCTGCGCGATCTTCAGCGGACTGCTGCAGATCCTCAGCCAGTTCACGGCTAATTTCTCTTGCCCCGAACTGCCACTGGTGGCTCAGGCCCATGTCTTGATCCAGCCCGGGCTGGCCCTGTTGGTGTTCGCAACGGCGCTGCGCTGCCTGTCGAGGCGGACTTTGCTGAAACGAAAGCTGCCACGGCAGCCAGTCTCGGAGCTCCAGGATCAGATCAAACCGTTGGCGTGATCACAACCTGCCCATCCCTGAATGATCGCCAGCTCCGGCGCCCCGTCCTCTGCATTGCCGAGCGACGGCTCCCGCCTGAGGATGGTGTGATCCACGGCAGGGGAGTGGCCGGTGATTTTCGATGGCAGTGAGCAGCAGGCCCGGTTGATCCTTGGCGCGATGGCGGAGGTGGCCCGGGCTGGCGGCGGTGAACTCACCACCCTTGATCGCGCTGCCTTGCGTTCGGCGGCGCTGCTGATGTTCCGGATCGGCACCGCGCTGGATCTCCACAGCCTTGGGGGCGTTTCGCCGGCCCAGCTGGCCGAGGGTCTGGGGGAGCGGGGGAGCGAGGCGATCGTGCCGCTGGTGGTGATCGCCACGGTGGGTGGGCGGGTGTCGCCCGCTGCGGCCGAGCGGGTGGCGGCTTACGTCGAGGCACTTGGGGTTGAGGAGCCGGCAGTCCGCGATCTGCAGTCGCTGGTGCAGGGCGAGCTGGGGCTGGCGCGGGCCGACATGCTGCGCCGCAACCGGGCCAGCATCACCGGCGAGTGGGTGGAGGATGTGGCGAGCTTCGGTGAGTGGCTGCTGCCCTACCGGGATGCGCCGGATCCGGAACTCAGCCAGCGCTATGAGGCGCTGGCCGCGAAGCCACCCGGAAGCTTCGGACGGGCCTTTCACGACTTCTACCGCGCCAACGGCTTCCTTTTTGCAGGGGTGGAGGAGGCAGTGGCCGAAGCCTTCACCACGCCCCATGATGCCGCCCACCTGCTCTCGGGCTACGGCACGTCGCCGCAGGGCGAGCTGCTGGTGAGCACATTCACTGCCGGCATGCACCCGGTGGAGGCGCTGGCTGGGCACATCCTGCCGGTGATCGTGAGCTGGCACCTGGGCGTGTCGCTCGTGGAGCCGGCCGGCAGCGCCACGGGAGCACTGGATGCGTCCAAGTTCTGGGTGGCGTGGAGCCGTGGCGATGTCACCAGCGGCGACACCTTCAATCCTGCCTGGAACTTCTGGGAGCACGTGGATGTGCCGCTGGTGGAGCTGCGAGCGGCGATGGGGGTGCCGCCGCTGTACCCCTCGCCCTGGTGTCCCAGCTGTTCCGGATTCTGGGGAAGCAGCGCATGGTGACCGGCAGGGGAGGGCGACGCGAGGTGGCGAAGGTGGATCCCGGGTCCTGGCTGGGCCGGCATCACCTGGAGCTGCAGTGGAGCCTGTTGATCGCTGGGCTGTGTCTGCGGCTGCTGCTGGTCAACAGCAGCACCCTCGGGCTGGGCCTCCTGCTCCTGTTCACGGCGGTCGCCGCCCTGGTGGTGGGCTGGGCCTATGGGGGCAAGGCCTGGTGCCAGTACGTCTGCCCGATGGCCCCAGTCCAGGCGATCCTCACCGGCCCGCGCAGCTTCTTCGGCAGTCCGGCCCATTTCCAGACCATCTCCAAACTGACCCAGTCGATGTGCCGCACCGTGACGGACAGCGGCACGGTCCAAAGTGCCTGCGTGGCCTGCCAGTCGCCCTGCATCGACATCGACTCGGAGCGAACCTACTGGTCGTCGCTCAAGGGCAAACGAGGTCTGAACTGGGCCTGGGGGTCCTATCCCGGCCTGGTGCTCGCCTTCTTCCTGATCATCAAACTCGAATCCCGCGGCGGGCTCGATTACCTGCGCAGCGGCATGTGGGCCTACGACAACGCCGTGACCGAATACGCCTGGAGCCCACTGGTGACGGGCCCATGGATCCTGGCCGTGCCCCGTCTTGTGGCGATTCCGGCCCTGCTGGTGTTCGCGGCCTGGATCTCGGTGGCACTGCAGGGGTGGTTGCAGCAGCTGCAAGAGCGGCAACTGACTCCGGACTTCGGGCTGCGGGCCCAGGCGATGGCCCTCCACCGCACACGCCTGCTGTTCTCATTCCTGGCCGTGAACATCTTCTTCTGGTTCGCCGATCCCACCATCGGTCTGCTGGGACCGGCGGGTGGGCAGGTGATTCGCTCCGTGGCTCTGATCGTGAGCGGCATGTGGCTGCACCGGGGCTGGTCTCGCGAACGGGCCACCTATGTCCGCGAAAGTACCAGTGCCAGCCTGCGCAGGCAGCTGCAGCAACTGATTCCAGACCTCTCGCCCTATCTGGACGGCCGTTCGATCGGTGAACTCAGTGCCGCAGAAGTGTTCACTCTGGCCAAGGTGTTACCGGCCCAGATCAGTCAAACCAAGCGAAACATCTACGGGGGGGTGATGGCGGACCTGTTCGGGTCGGGTCGTTTGGAGCACGCCACCGCCCTGGTGCAACTGGAGGAACTGCGTCAATCCCTGAAGCTGGACGACGACGACCACTGGGCTGCCATCCAGGAGCTGGCCAGCCAGGATCCGCGCATCCTCGACCTCACGGGCCAGCAACGGGAAATCCGCAGCCTCCGTCAGGACGCCGCCCGGGAGGCCATGCTCGAGCTGCTCCGGTTGACGCGAACGGACGAACTCCAGCACCTGCTGGCAGACCCCCATTTTCGCGGCAGTTTCAGCCGGATCCGCCGCGACTTCCTGTTGGATGACGCCAGCTGGCAGGACCTGCTCGGCAGCTTCGGCCCCTGCGCCGATTCGGTGCCGCTGGGAGAGACAGGATGACCTGCCGCGAGGAGCGCTCACATCCGCTCCAGGGTGGGAATGCCGAGCAGGCCCAGTCCCAGCCGCAGGGTGTCGGCCGTGAGCCGGCAGAGCGCCAGACGTCCAGGGCGGGCGCCCTCCTCAGCCTTGAGCACCGGCACCTGGTCATAGAAGCGGTTGAATACCTGGCTGAGTTCAAACAGATAACTGCACAACCGGTTGGGCAGCAACTCCTGCTCCACCTCGGCCACCACCGCGTCGAACTTCAGCAGTTCGCGCACCAGGGCCCACTCCTGAGGCTCGCTGAACTGCAGGGTGGAGGCATCCACCTTGCTCGCCAGATCGCCGCCCTTGCGGGCGATGCCGGCGATCCGCACCACGGCATAGAGCAGATAGGGGGCGGTGTTGCCCTGCAGCGCCAACATCCGATCAAAGCTGAACTGATAGTTGGTGGTGCGGTTCTGGCTGAGGTCGGCATACTTCACCGCCGCCAGTCCCACGGTGGTGGCCACATGGGCGATGAAGCTCTCCTCCTCGTGGCGCTCTTCCTCCTCCAGGCGGCGGCGCAGGTCGGCGCCTGCCCGCTCCACCGCTTCATCGAGCAGATCCCGCAGGCGCACGGTATCGCCGGCACGGGTCTTGAGCTTCTTGCCGTCGTCCCCCTGCACCAGGCCGAAGGGCACATGCTCCAGCCGCCCGTCTGTGGGGATCCAGCCGGCGCGCCGGGCCACCTGGAACACGCCGGCGAAATGGCTGGCCTGGCCCGCATCCGTCACGTAGATCACGCGGCGGGCGCCATCGCCCGTGGGGGGCTCGGCGAAGCGGTACCGGATGGCCGCCAGGTCGGTGGTGGCGTAGTTGAAGCCGCCGTCGCTCTTGCGCACGATCACCGGCAGGGCCTTCCCGTCCTTGCCGCTCACCCCCTCCAGGAACACGCAGCCGGCGCCGTCGTCGGTCACCAGCAGCCCGGTGGCCTCCAGGTCGGTCACCACGGCCTCGAGATAGGGGTTGTAGAAGGATTCGCCCCGTTCGCTGAGGCGGATGTCGAGCCGGTCGTAGATCTTCTGGAATTCCCGGCGGCTCTGGTCGCAGAGCAGCCCCCAGGCCTTCAGCGAGACCGGATCTCCCCCCTGCAGCTTCACCACCTCCTCGCGGGACGTGGCCTGGAAGACGGGGTCGTCGTCGAAGCGCTGCTTGGCCTGGCGATAGAAGGCCACCAGATCGCCGAGGTCCACCGCATCGGCGGTGATGAGCGCCTCGGGGGCCACCTGCTTGAGATGAGTGATCAACATGCCGAACTGGGTGCCCCAGTCGCCCACGTGGTTGAGGCGCAACACCGGGTGGCCGCGGAACTCCAGCACCCGGGCGAGACAGTCGCCGATGATCGTGGAGCGCAGGTGCCCCACGTGCATCTCCTTGGCGATGTTGGGGCTGGAGAAGTCGACCACCACCGGAGCAGCTGGCGTTCCTCCGCCTTGAGTGTCGCCTTGGCCTCCACTCACCTCGCCAGCCGCGGGAACGCCCAGGCGGGGCTCCCCAAGACGGGCCGCCACTTCGGCCGCGAGCCGCTCAGGGCGCAGGGTGAGGTTGATGAAGCCGGGCCCGGCGATCTGGGGCTCCAGGCAGAGTTCCGCGAAGGCTGAATCCGCCGCCAGTTCGTTCACGATTGCCGTGGCGATGGCGCGGGGCGGCTGCTTCAGGGGCTTGGCCAGGGGCAGGGCGCCGTTGGCCTGGAAATCACCGAATTCGGGCTTGCTGGCCGCTGCCAACTGTGGATCCAGGCGCCGGCCATCGGCACGGGCCTCGGCGGCGGCCTGCGGAAACGCCCGCTCCATTGCCGCACACAGCTGGCTGTCGAGGGCTTGGGCGAGGCGAAGCATGGGGGAGGGCAGGAAGAGCGACAAGCCTCTCGCCTGTGGCGGGAGAGGCCCTGATCATCCCTCCGCGCCAGGCTGGGGCTGCGAAAGGCTCCTGGCGATCACCCTGCGATCAGCTTGGATCCGCCATTGGATCGCCTGCTGCTCAATCCCGCTGCCAACGAGCGCGCATGGGGGCGCCGGCCTCCGGGTAGGGCGCCGTCCAGCGTTCCCGAGAAGGCATGCTCCAGGGCCTCGGCTACCCCATGGGTTGCGTGGATGCCGGTGAAGCGCAGCAGCATCTCTCCGCTGGCCGGATCGCCGCTGGTGTCGATCAGGCGCTCCAGCGGATGCTCCTGGCGGATGTGCTCCTCGGTGTTGTTGACCAGCCGCATCACCTCGTCGGCGTGCGCCGCCAGAAAGCTGCCGGACAGGCTCAGTTCCCCCCCCGGTGCCCCATCCCGGATGCGCTCGCAGGCCGGGCAGCGGTGGCTGACAGCACCGGGCTGGGGTGCCTCCCAGCTCCAGCGACCGTCGTGGTAGCTGGCCTGGCAATCCGGACAGGTGCTGGGTTGGGACGGCTTGTGGCGCTGCTGGTAGGGATCGCTGCTATGCCCGCTCTCCATCCCGTCATGGCGGGCCGCATGGCCGGACGGTGCATTGGGAGTGTTTGTTTGCATGAAGCCAGACCTTGCTGTTCCTGCTGTAGCCACGGGCATAGGAACTGTCAGGGGGCGGTGCTGCCGACTCAGAAGCTGGAGCCGGGGGTCTTCAGGAAGGCCAGTTCCTCTGCGGTGCAGACCCGGCCGAGGATCGCGTTGCGGTGCGGGAATCGCCCGAAGCGGGCGATCACGTCGCGGTGGCGGCGGGCGAAGGCGGCGGTGCGGGCATCGGTGAACCGCTCGAACAAAGGGATCGCGGCGTCCTGAATGGCCAGGTCTTCGCTGTGCATGCGCGGCATCAGCCAGAACTGCCGCCGGGCCGGATCGGCTTCGGCTTCGAGCCAGCCCAGGTCCATGGCCGCCAGGCTGAGGGCGAGGGCTTGGGGATCGCCGGCGAAGGCCATGGGCGTGTCGCGCCAGATCTGACGGGGGAACTGATCCAGCAGCAGCACCAGGGCCAGGCCGCTGGATGGTGCGTCCCCCCACAGGGCCAGCTCAGCGGCGATGGCCTGGCGGGTCAGGGCAATGAACCGCTCCCGCAGCCCTCGATCGAAGCCGGGATCCTTGATGAACCACTGGCGCGGCTCGGTCTCCTCAAACCAGAGGTGCAGAACGTCGTCGCTGGAGCCAGGAGCGGCGTCGGGCAAGGGGCTCAGCAGCAGGGGACAGGCCGGTGACCGAGGCCCCGGATGGCTTGGCGAACGGCCTGGGGGCCTGGATCGGGGCGGCGGATGCGGGCGCGATAGGCCACGTGGATGGGGCCCAGGTGCTCAATCAGGGCCTCGCGGGCCTCGTGGTGCAGTTCTTCGAGGGAGGGGGCGGTGATGGTGATGGGCTGGTGTTCGGCCCTGGCCTCCAGGTGGCCGGGCCGCTCGCTGATCACGCGAAACACGATCTCGCGCATGAGGGGATATCTCTGTTTTCCAGTCCCATCCTTGGACCGATCGCTGGTTTCTGCGGGTGCCCGGCGATACGGGGATCCGTCCGGTGCCGGGGATCCGTCCGATGTCGCTGGGTACTCAAGACTCCACCCGCCGGAAGGCGTAGCCGTCGTAGACGAACCCGTTCACCCGGCCACGGCCATCCGACTGAAACGGCACCTCCAGCGGCGCTGAGAGCACGCCAGGCCAGAGCAGACTGAAGGTGTCGCCATTCCAGGCGGTCAGCGCGGCGCGGTAACGGGCCGGGCCCGCCAGCACCTCCAGAGCTCCCTGCCGCTCGGCCACTGTCCAGGTTCCGAACAGGTCGTTGACGTAGGTGCCGGTGAAGGCCGCCAGGGGGAGTGACGGGGGCTTCGGATCGGCAGGCCTGGGCTCCACCGCCAGTAGCAGGTTTTCGAGTTTCTCTCCTCTGGCCTTGATCTCCGGCTGCAGATCCGGCTCTCCCGGCCGTCCGAAGGCCTGCTGCAGCAGGGCCGCCCGCACCGCCTCCGGCAGGGCCGTGAGGTTGCGGTTGGCCAGAATCGCCACGGCGAAGCGCTTCTGGGGCACCAGCAGCAGCAGGGTGCGAACGCCATCGAGGGCGCCGCCCTTCTCCAGCACTTTCAGCCCGTTGTAGTGGTACACGCCCCAGCCTGGGGAATAGTCGAAGCCGGAGTTGGCAGCAATCGGCGGGAACTCGGTGAAACTCGGTTCCACGGCGATCACCGGCTCGAACAGGGCCGCCATGGCGTCCTCCGAGAGCAGGCGCCGGCCGTCGATTTCACCGCCCCGGGCCAGCATCTGAACGTAGCGGCCGAGGTCGTTGGCGCTGCTGGCCAACCCGCCGGCGGGGATGAACAGGGCGCTGAGGTTGGGGGGCACCACCTGCAGCCGTCCCCCCACCAGGGCATGGGAGCGGCTGACATCTTCCAGCGTTCCGGGCTGGGCCGTGCCGTCACCCATCAATGTGGTGGCGACGCCCGTGCGGCTGAGGCCCAGGGGCTGGAAGATCAGGCTGCGGGCGAGCTCCGCGAAGGGCTGGCCGCCGGCCTTGGCCGCCAGTTCACCGGCGAGGAAAAAGCCGACGTTGGAGTAGGCGGCCCGATCGCGAAAGGAGCTGGCGGGCTTCAAGTAGCGGATCCGCCGCAGCACGTCGGCGCCGTCGTAGCCGAGATGATCGAACAGGTCGCCGAAGAACGCGGGAAATCCGGCGCGGTGGGTGAGCAGATCCCGCGCATTCACCCATTGGCCGGCATAGGCATCGGCGAGGCGGAAGTTGGGTAGCAGCGACACCATCGGCTGCTCCCAGCCCAGCCGCTTGCGATCCACCAGGGCCGCCACCGTGGCGGCGGTAAAGGTTTTCGACACGCTCGCCAGCTGGAAGACGGTGTCGGCGGTGGTGGGGGCACCGGTGGAGAGATCGCGCACGCCGAAACCTTCGGCCAGCACCAGCCGGCCGTCCTGCACCAGGGCGATGGCCACGCCGGGCACCTGATACTCGGTGAGCGCCCAGCGGGTGATCCGGCGTGCGGCGGTGGCGTCGACCCCCGCGCCTGGCGCATAGCCCGGCAGTCCATCGGCGCCCATCGCTGGTGGGAGGTTGGCGGCCAGGGCCACCCCCAGCAGGGGCGCCAGAGCCAGCCGAGCCATCAGGCGTTGCCGGGTGGTGGTCGCCATGGGCAGGGTCGGTTTCTGGTGGCAGTCTGCTGGCCTCCCTCAATCCCCGCCGCGTGCCTTTTAGGGTCGCGGCCATGGGGCCGCTGCAGATCGTCTGGTTCAAGCGGGACCTGCGGGTGGTGGACCACCAGCCGCTGTTGCAGGCCAGTCGGCTTGGGCCCGTGTTGCCCCTGGTGGTGGTGGAGCTCGAGCTGTGGCAACAGCCCGATGCCTCGGCCCGGCAGTGGGCCTTCTGTGCCGAGAGCCTGGTGGACCTGCGGCTAGGAGCTTGTCGCCCAAAACCAGCAGCGCCAGCGAGCACAAGCACGTGCTGAACCAATGGTCTTGGTTATCGGCATCTCAATGCCGGTGTTTCCGGCCAATCGTCGGCTGCAGCAGGCACCGGCAGCCAGAGGGGCTGTCCCCTCA
>NZ_JAHLYT010000062.1 GCF_025128095.1 Synechococcus sp. CS-1328
CACTCAACCTGTTGCGGCTGGCTGGTTTTCAGTCGATCCGCGCTGGGATGCAGGCGGTGATGCACGACATCACGACACTGCTGGCGATGGCGATGCGTCAGCCAAAGCCCAAGCCATGCTGAAACTTTGAATCAGCCCTGGCCAACAAGCTGTGCTCATTGAGCTGGTTAAGCTGGCCAGGCGTCCGAGGTCATGACGGACTTCAGAGATCATCCGTGGTCACACCACGCACAATACGCGCCAGCTCGCTGCGTTCGTCATTGGTGATGCGGTGTGGCACCCCAGAGATAATCCGCTCGAAGTTCGAGAAAGAATCCCTGATCTCCGGGCCCTGGCCGGTGATCACGAACTCGCGAATGCCCTTGTCGTGCCAGGAGCCACGCATCTTGAACACATTCAGAGCGCGGGCCATTTCGCCTCGAATCTCCACATATTGCAGCATCAGAATGGTATCGGTTATGGTAGAGATATGCGAGTCGGTGATCGAGTGGCTGCCCATGAATTCTTCAGAGGTATTCGTAAAGAAGCCGGTGATCTCCTCCTGCTTGGCAAAACCGGTAATCCCAATCACAAACTGGCGGAACGCATTGTGGCTCACGCCCCTAGCTAGGGCTGAGAGGGAATCGATCGCGGTGCGCGTAGGCTTGAACTGACTGATTTCGGTCTTGATGATCTGAAGATGATCTTCCAGACCGGTCGACTCGGGATAGGCACAGATGATCTTGAGCAATCCATCCTGCTCCATCTGCTCGAAATCAATTCCCCAGCTGGTGGCATTGCGCAGAAGCTGGGCGCGTGACTCTTCATAGGCAAACAGAATGGCGCGCTCCTTGCTGCGACAGGCATCCTCCACGAACTTACTGACTAGGAGCGTCTTACCGGTGCCGGTGGCGCCGGTGGCGAGAATAATCGAATCCTTGAAGAAACCACCACCGCACATCTCGTCCAGCCGAGGCACGCCGGAACTGACGCGCACGTTGGAAGAACGTTGGGTCAATCGCATCGCGCCCAATGGGAAGATGCTCATGCCATTTTTACCCATCGTAAAGGGAAATTCGCCCTTCATGTGGGTAGTACCACGCAACTTGAGCACCTCCAGGGTGCGGCGACGCCGCTCACCTTCCAGCACATTGCGCAGGATGATGACATTGTCAGAAACAAACTCTTCAACGCCATAGCGGGCGATCGGCCCGTATTCATCAATCCGCTCCGATGTCATCACCGTAGTGACACCGATTTCCTTGAGGCGCGCAATCAGGCGGAAGATCTCACGCCGCACAACCGATAAGGCATCATACTGCTGAAACACCGACGTGATCGAATCGATCGCAACGCGCCGAGCCTTGTATTTCCTTATGGCATAGTTGATTCGCTCAATCAAGCCGGACAGGTCAAAAGAGCCGGCCACATCCTGTCCGCCTGGATCAGGAGAAGCATCCAGGACAAACAGCTTATCTTGCTCGACGAGTTCCTGGAGATTCCAGCCAAAACTTGAGGCATTGCGCAGGATGTCAAGCGGCGATTCTTCGAAGGTCACGAAGATGCCAGGTTCATTGAACTGATGGATACCGTTGTAGAGAAAACTCAACGACAGGACAGTCTTCCCAGTTCCAGAGGTTCCACTAATCAGTGTCGAACGACCGATCGGCAACCCTCCATGGCAGATGTCATCCAGCCCCTCGATCGCCGTAGGGAGCTTCTGCACCTGCATCTGGCCGTGGCTGGGTCGATTCAAATCCTGCATTGTCGGGTCAATCTTGTGAAGAGGCTAGGCCGCGAATCGGCTTGCGGGTCCTTGGAACGGAAACAGATGTGGGGTTGGCAACGATCCGTTCAGAAACGATCAACTCAGAGCCTGTCCCTTCGCACAGCTCAAAGCGACTCCCCCTCAACATCCACGCCCTGACCCGATCCGTCGTCTTCAACCTGCCACTGACCAAATACTCTGGGATCGAGATCGGAGAGTCCCTCCTCGGAGAGCTCTTCGTAGAGCAGATCGAGGCCGATCAGCACCCGCTCCCGGTCGGACAAATCCCCGATGATCCGGCGTACCGGCGGCGGCAGGATCTTCGAGAGGGTAGGCGTCGCCAGGATTTTATCCTCTTCAGCCAACTGCGGACTCTTGAGCACGTCGATCACCTTGAGGGCATAGACGCCCTTGAACTCCGTTTCAAGAATGTCGCGCAGCGTCCTCAAGGCCCGGATGGAGCTGGGGGTGTTCCCAGCCACATAGAGCTTGAGGATGTAGGTCTTGCGGGGAGTGGTCATTCAGAGCTCTCGATTGACAAGGCCTTGTTGGCAAGCATCTCACGAGACTCGGCCGATGGAGCGTGGCTGCGGCCGATCAGGCTGTCGGGGGGCAGGGAGCGGCGGTACATTTCGCAAAGGTGGGCCATCACGTCCAAGAGGGTAATGCGGTAGTCCTGGAGAAAATCATCACCCCGACCCTCCAAGCGCACCTTCTTCCAGAGCCCATCAATCAGGCTGGCATGAATTTCAACAACTTTGGTGATTGAAAGATCACTAAAGAAGGCTGTGTTCACAAAATTTTCCAGTGCCTCATTGGCGGCAGCTGGGTCTCGAAAATAACTGAGCAGGAGGTCGCGGTAGGTGCGCTGCAAGGACTGCAGCAACGTCTGCGCCTCCTGCTTGGGCAGGTTTCGCAGAAAACGGGTTGTATCCCGCTTGTAGAAAACCCCAAGATAGCCAAGTCGATCCTTGAGGCGATTGGCCAGTTTCCATGCCTCAGGAGTCGGAGCGCCACTGTCCGGGGATTGACCAGAGGCCTGCAGCAGCCCGTGCCGTAGAAAGCGCGACACAGCCGCATCAATACTGTATTTGAGCTGCTCCAACTGGTCGGGCTGAAGATGCACCTCGGCTTCATGGTATTGACACTGGCCTCCACCCCGGCCGATCACCACCGCCGGCAGCAACAACCCGTGCCTGGCCAAGCGTTGGAGCAGCGCAGAGGTGCTCTCGGTCTGGTCGACCAGCACCACATCAAAGTCTTCAAGGTGGTGATCAAGCTTGGCGACCAGATCCACCTCGGGTGCGATCGTCACCAGCTCGTAGCGATCATCCCGCAGCATCCGGGCAGAGGCCTTGGCAAGCCGCTCGTCGCGTACCAGGGAGGCAACCGTGAGGGCCGGCTTGGGCATCGGGCGCAGAACAGGCAACCGTCTGGGGAGCGACGGGCGGGATCGGGTGCAAGCCACCGCATGGTTGCACGGCCACATCTTGACGGCGGGTGGCCTGGACTGTGAGGATCACTCTTTGTTATTCCAGTCCCGTGCGCCCAGGCTCCAATGGCTTTACGCCAGCCTGGCCACGCCCCTGAGCCCATGAGCAAGACCGAGAGCACTGCGGCGGCGGCCCCCTACGCGATCGTCGAAGCCAGCGGCCAGCAGTTCTGGCTGCAGCCCAACCGCTACGTGGACCTGGATCGCCTGGCGGCCGAGGTGGACAGCACCGTGACGCTCGAGAACGTGCTTCTGATCAACGACGGCGACGCCACCACCCTGGGCCAGCCCTACGTGACCGGTGCAACGGTCGAACTGAAGGTGATGGAGCACCGCCGCGGTCCGAAGCTGATCGTGTACAAGATGCGTCCCAAGAAGAAGACCCGCCGCAAGAACGGTCATCGCCAGGAGCTCACCCGTGTGATGGTTCAGTCGATCAGCGTGGCCGGCAAGGCGATCTCCTGAAACCGCGTACCAAGCTCAACCCCTCCCTCCTTTTCCCCTGATCCCCCATGGCCCACAAGAAAGGCACAGGCTCCACCCGGAACGGCCGGGATTCCAACTCCAAGCGCCTGGGCGTCAAGGCCTACGGCGGTGAGGCCGTGAGTGCCGGTTCGATCCTGATCCGCCAGCGCGGCACCTCGGTGCTGCCTGGCGTCAATGTGGGTCGCGGCTCCGACGACACCCTTTTCTCCCTGGTGGATGGTGTGGTGAGCTTCGACAGCATCAAGCGCGGACTGCGCAACCGCAAGCGCATCAACGTGGCCGTCGCCTGAAGGCCTCCTGGTCAAAGCACCCCAGGGCCGGCGTTCAATGCCAGTCTTGATCATGGCCGGCGAGGTGTCGCCGGCTTTGTTGTGTGGGTGCCCACCGACGGGCGGCAGCCGCCGGTCATGCCGCCGGCAGCACTCGATAGGCGCGGGTCGTGATCAGGTAGGGGTGGAACACCTCGAGGAAGCGACCCTGCAGACGCCGGAAGAAGGCCTCCACCAAGGCAGGATCGTCGAAATGGAAGGGATATTCGCCGTCAAAGCCGCGGAAGAAATACCAGTTCAGCAAGGCAATCGCCTCAGGGCTCATGCGGGCGGCGAAGCGATCCAGCTGGCCGGCAGGGTCGGGCAGGTGCTCCAGCACGTCCAGGCAGACGATGGTGTCGAACTGCGGCGGCAGGCGTGAATCCTCCAGATCACGGCAGCAGAGCAGGCGATCCGCCAGCCCAAGGCGCTCGGCCCGCCACTGCACGAAGGCCCGGTTGCGGGGATTGAGGTCCACGACACACACCCGATCCACCGCCGGCAGGGCCGCCGCCGCCAGGGCGTGCGTGCCGATGCCGCCGCCGAAATCCAGCACCTGGCCGCGGGCAAATCGCTGCTGCAGCCGCAGGGTGTCAGCGATGTAATCGGCGCTGCCCAGGTGCCAGGCGGCCAGCTCCAGGAGATGTCCATCTCCCACCGTGTCTTCGTAGAAGGCACTGGCCCGCTCCGGGCTGAACCCACCCGGATGCAGCGCCGCCAGCGCATCGGTGCTGCGCGGCAGCCGCGCCTCCAGCTCCTCTGGCTGGATCGCCAGAAAGGCGGCCAGCTGGCTGCGCAGATCGAAACCGCTGGCCAGGAACGCCTCCAGCCCCAGATCCGGCAGCAGCGGTTCCGTCGCGCTTCGAAGGGCAGGGTCAGCGACCGGATCGGCGGCAGGCATGGGCAGGGGAACGGGCAGCGGCCGCCAACTTAGGGGTGAGAGGAACCGCTGGACTCAGGCCGGAAACTGCTCCTCCCCCAACTCGGCCCCGGGACCGGGAACCTCCAGCCAACGCCGCAGCACGGCCACCAGCCCGTAGAAGGGCAGGGTGTCGGCCAGGGCCGCCACCACTTTGAACACGTAGCCGCTGGCGATGAAGCTGGCCAGCTGCGGCAGCACCGGCTCCGCCTCGCGCACCGGCAGCGCGTGGTTGGCGTAGTGGCTGATCAGCACCACCGCCGTGGTGTCCACCAACTGGCTCACCAGGGTGGAGCCGTTGTTGCGCAGCCACAGGGCACGGCCGCCGCTGAGGCGCTTCCAGAAATGGAACAGGCGCACGTCGGTGAACTGGGCGGCCAGATAGGCCACCATCGAGGCCCCCACTGCCCCGAAGGCGAGCCGGCGCATCTCATAGAACACCGGCAGCTCCGTGCTGCCAGCCCCGACCGCCAGGCCGCTGCCGGCACCGGGCACACCGGCGGCACCACCCCATCCATCGAGCCCCGGCAGCACGCCCCCCAGCCAGAGGATCAGCACGATCCAGCCGTTCAGCAGCAACCCCACCCAGACCAGCTGGCTGGCCTTCTGCTCGCCCCAGATCTCACTGATCAGGTCGGTGCAGAGGAAGGTGACCGGGTAAGGCAGGGCGCCCACGGCCACCACGATCGGCCAGGAGCCGATCGATCCGAGGGTGAGGAAGCGGGTCAGCCCCAGGATGTTGAGCATGCCCATGGTGCCCAGGAAAAGGCCCGCCAACACCAGAAACACGAGATCGCGGCGCTGCTGCAGGGTCACGGAGGGCGAGGCGACAACCGCCCCAGGTTGGAGGGGTGACCGGCAGCCGCGGCGGCGCTGGCAACGGGACTGTCACAGTCCCTGGCGGCACCCATCCACCCGTCCGCCCATGCCAGCTGCCCCGCCCAGCGACCCCTGCGGCTTCCTGGTGCTTGATAAGCCCGCCGGGCTCACCTCCCACGGCTGCGTCGCCCGGGTGCGGCGCGCCTACGGCCTGCGGCGGGTGGGCCATGGCGGCACCCTGGATCCGGCCGTGACCGGGGTGCTGCCGCTCGCCCTGGGGGCCGCCACCCGGCTGCTCCCCTATCTGGAGGGCGACAAGGCCTACCGCGGCAGCGTGCAACTGGGCCTGCGCACCAGCAGCGACGACCTCGACGGCGCGGTGCTCAGCCAGTCCTCGGTACCGCCCCTGGAGATAGCTGATCTGGAGGCGGCCCTGGCCCCCTTCCGGGGGGCGATTCAGCAGCGGCCGCCCCAGGTCTCGGCGGTGCACGTGGAGGGCCAGCGGGCCTATGCGCGGGTGCGCGGCGGCGAGACGCTTGATCTGGCGGCCCGGCCGGTGCGGATCGAGCAGCTGGACCTGCTCGGCTGGGACCCCGGCAGCGGCCGCCTGGAGCTGGCGGTGACCTGCAGCGCCGGCACCTACATCCGCGCCCTGGCCCGCGATCTGGGCAAGGCCCTGGGCTGCGGGGGCTGCCTGGCCCATTTGCGCCGCACCGCTGCCCTGGGATTCGACCTCCGCCAGGCGGTGAGCCTGGAACAGCTGGACGCGGAGGCATTGCCCAAGCTGCTTGATCCGCTGGCGGCTCTGACCCACCTGCCGCAGCAGCGGCTCGATCCGGCGGCCTGGCCAGGCTGGCGCTGCGGCCGGGCCTTCGCCGCCGCCGAGCTCCATCCAGGCGGGCAGGCCGTGGCAGTGCTCGGCCCGGATGGCAATCTGGCCGGCATGGCCAGGGCCGATGGGCAGGGGCTGCTGCAACCGAAGCTGGTGTTCGATGCCGCTGGTTGAGCACCGCCCGGTCCCGACCTGACCGACGACCGGCTCCGATTCCGGTTCCAATGTCGTCCCCCTTCCGTTTGTTCTTCTGATCGATGGCCGGCCACAGCAAATGGGCCCAGATCAAGCGCAGCAAGGCTGTGGTGGATGCCAAGCGCGGGGCGGTGTTCACCCGCCTGGGCCGCGAGATCATGGTGGCGGCCAGGGGCGGCGCCGATCCGGCCGGCAACTTCCAGCTGCGCACCGCCATCGAGAAGGCCAAGGCGGCGGGAGTGCCCAACAACAACATCGATCGGGCCATCCTCAAGGGCTCCGGTCAGCTGAGCGGCGAGGGCGACCAGTTCGAAACGGTGCGCTACGAGGGCTACGGTCCCGGCGGCGTGGCCGTGCTGATCGAGGCCTTCACCGACAACCGCAACCGCACCGCCGCCGACGTGCGGCTGGCCTTCGGCAAGCAGGGCGGCAACCTGGGCGAGACAGGTTGTGTGGGCTACCTGTTCGAGCAACGGGCTGTCGTGCGCCTCGAGGCGGCATCGAGCAGCAACGGCCGCGAGACGAAGCGACCCGGCAGCGCGGCGGCGGGTCCAGCGGCCAGCAGCCCCGCCAGCCTTGAAGAGGAGAGCCTGCTCGAACGGCTGTTGAGCCTGGAGGAGAGCGGCGGACCGGCGGTGAGCGGCTACGAGATCGAGGCTGATGCCGCCGAGGTGTTCGGAGACTTCGCAGATCTCGAAGCCCTGCAGGACGGCCTGCGGCAGCTCGGCCTGCCGGTGCAGAGCTGGGAACACCGCTGGATTCCCCAGACCAGCTGCCGCCTCGACGACCCGGAGCAGCTGCGCGCCTGTCTGCGCATGCTCGACGCCCTGGAGGAGCTCGACGACGTGCGCAGCGTCACCGTCAACCTCGAGGCCGACGCCGACCTCCTGGAAGCCATCGCGGCCTGAGTTCAGCCCTCCAGGGCCGCCCGATCGACCACCAGGGTGCAATCGGGATGGTGACGCAACCAACTGGCCGGCAGCTGGGCCGAGGCGAACTCCTGGAGCAGCCGGCGCAGCACAGCAGCCTTGGCCGCTCCGGTGACCACCAGCAACAGCCGACGGGCGGCCAGGATCTCCCCCAGCCCGAGGGTGATCGCCTGGGTCGGCACCGCGGTGGCCTCGCCACCGAATGCAGCGGCGTTCTGGAGACGTGTCGCCTCACTCAACCGCAGGCAGCGGCAGCGCGACTCCGGTCTGCAGGGAGGTTCGTTGAAGCCCACATGGCCATTGAGGCCCAGCCCCAGGAGCTGCAGACCGATCCCCCCCGCCGCCGCCACCGCGGCGGCATAGCGTTGGGCCTCCGCCAGGGGATCAGGCGCCGTGCCATCGGGAAGCCGCACCGCGGCGGCTTCCAGGCCGAGCGGACCGACCAGATGGCGCGCCATCACCGCCGTGAAAGAGCGGGGATCGGCTGCGGCCAGGCCCACATACTCATCGAGGTTGAAGCTGAGCCAGCCCCGGCGCAGCCGCTCCTGATCGACTGGCGGGTGGCGCGCCACCCGATCGGCCAGGCACGCATAGATCGGCTCCATCGTGCGGCCGGTGGCCAGGCCGAGGGGCCTTGTTCCACCGGCCTGCGGATCGAGACGCTCGTCCAGCACGGCCTTGCTCACCCAGTCGGCCACTGCCGCGCCATCGCGCAGGGCCACAAGCTGGAACTCCGTCACCCCCTCACTGGGGCAGGGGCCGAAGCTCGGCACCCTGGTAGTAGTGCCGCAGGATCTGGTCGTAGCTGCTGCCCTGGCGGGCCATGCCGAAGGCGCCCCACTGGCTCATGCCGACGCCATGGCCGAAGCCGCGTCCGGTGGCCACGATCGAAGGCTGGGGAACCTGCAAGGGCAGGGCCGGCATCACGGGGATCATCTGCGGGCCGGCCGGATTGCCGCTGGCCGAATCCACCGGAACCTCCCCATCGGAGGTCACCCGAGAGGCGGAGGTCACAGGAGAGGGCGGTGGCATCACCGGCAGGGCCGCGATCTCCGGCTGCAGCAGTTCAAACCGCACCAGGGTGCTGCGCAGTCCGAGCCGGCTGCGCAGATCGGCACCGGTCACGAGCAGGCTGCCAGCCGGCCCGGAGATCCGCGCCTGACGCACGCGACCGGAGCCTGTGGTGGAGACCACCTCAATACGGTTGACGCCACCGGTCTCGGGGAAGGCCTTGCGCAACTGCTCCGGTTCAAGCCGGAGCTGCCAGTGGCTCACCGGGCTGGTGTCGTCGAAGTCCGGCACGCTCACCAGGTAGGGGAGCTGCTGGCGCCAGAGATCACCGCTGTTCTCGGTGGCCCCGCCGCTGCTGCTGTGGAACACGGCATTGATCAGGGCATTGCCATGTAGCAGCACCTGGGATCGGGTGCTGGCCACGGCCTCGCGGGTGGAGGAGGTTTCCGCCTCCACGCCCTTGTACATCTGACTGGCGACGGTGGCCTTGAGATCGAAGGGGTCCTTGGGGCGGCGTTGCTGCAGGGCGTAGGTGCGGGCCGCCACCGCCTGGGCGCGCAGGGCCTCCAACGGCCAACTGGCCGGCATCTCGCTGCCCACCACGCTGGGCAGATAGCTCTCGATGCCGATCACATTGATCGCCTGCAGCCGCGAGCCGCTGCTGAGCAGTTGCAGGCGACCGCGATAGGCCTTGCTCTGCAGCAGGAACGGGGCAGCCTCGATCGCACCGGAGCGATCCCGTGACGCCTGGGGACTGACCATGGGCTCAATCCACAGTTCGGCCAGCGGCAGGCTGCGGAGGGGCTGGGCAGAGCCGGCCGTGAGCGGTTCGGTCCGCAGGGCGGTGGCGGTGGCGCTGAGGCGCAGGCCGGTGCCGGGCTGCAGTTGCAGCAGCTCGCGGCCCCGGCCATCGGCGATGCGCAGCGGAGCCTCAGAGGCGGCGATCTCAAGGCTGGATCCCTCCTTCAACAGGATCCGCAGCTGGGGTTCAGCCGTCCGGGCCTGAACCTCCGCCGGCGGAGCCAACGCCACCAGGGGCAGAGCGACCACAGGGCAGGCAGCGACCAGCAGAGACAGCGGCGCCAGGATCCTCAGGGGCGGTTTCGACCACATCGGCGAAGGCAGCGCTGGAACGTCGGGCCCATTGTGCGGAGCCCGCAGGGGTGAGGCCAGGCGACGGCTGAGGAACCGGCTGACCCAGCGCGACGTGGCTGCATCCAGGACGTGGCAGCATCCAGATCAAAGGCGGGGTGCCGTGCAGGTCACGTTTCTGGGAACCAGTTCCGGTGTGCCCACGCGCGCGCGCAATGTGTCTGCCGTGGCCCTGCGGCTGCCGCAGCGCAGCGAGCTGTGGCTGTTCGACTGCGGCGAAGCCACCCAGCATCAGTTCCTGCGCAGTGAGCTGCGGGTGTCGCAGCTGAGCCGGATCTTCATCACCCACATGCACGGCGATCACGTCTTCGGACTGCCGGGCCTGCTGGCCAGCCTGGGCCTGGCCGGCAACTGCAGCGGGGTGGACCTCTACGGTCCCGATCCCCTGCGCGACTACCTCGAAGGGGTGCTGCGCACCTCCTCCACCCGGATCGGCTACCCGCTGCGCACCCACCGGGTGCGGGAGGCGGCCCAGAGCGGCGCTGTTTTGTTGGATGACGACGACCTCTGCGTGCGCTGCACGCCCCTGACCCACCGGGTACCGGCCTACGCCTACCGCGTCGATCAGAAGTCGCGGCCGGGGCGCTTCGACGTGGAGAAGGCCCGCGCCCTCGGCATCCCACCGGGTCCCATCTACGCCGAACTGAAGGCGGGCAGGAGCATCCAGCTTGAGAGCGGTGAACGGATCGACGGCGCCAGCCTGTGTGGACCGGAGCGGCCGGGCTGCAGCGTCGTCTATTGCACCGACACCGTGTTCAGCGAAGCGGCGGTGGAGCTGGCCAGGGGCGCCGACCTGCTGATTCACGAGTCCACCTTTTCCCATGGGGAGGCCGATCTCGCCTTCGCCAGGCAGCATTCCACCAGCACCATGGCGGCCCAGACGGCCCTGGCAGCCGGCGTGAAGCGTCTGGCGCTCACCCACCTGAGCCCGCGCTACATGCCCGGCAACCCGATGACGCCCGACGACCTGCTGGCCGAAGCGCGGGCGATCTTCCCGGAGACGGTGATCGCCAGAGACTTCCTCACCCTCGACATCGCCGCACCCGAACCTGCCGCAGACAGCAACGATCAACCCCTGGAGACAGGGGCCGCGAAGCAGGCCAGGACCCACAAAAGCAGCCGCTCAACAGCAGCGCTGCAGGGGTAAAACCTGCAACAGTTCTTGATTCCCTGCCGGGGAACCCTTCCCCCGTGATACAAGGTCTCAGGTGCGGTGACACCCGCCATTTCGCCGGCTTTCTCCATGGCCCCTCTCCTCTCCTCAGCCCTTCGCGCCCTTGTCCGGACCGCGCTGGTCCTGCCCCTGGCGCTGCTGGTCTGCTTCGGTGGCCCCGCCCTTGCCGCCCAGTGGGATGCCGACACGCTCACCGTACCGGTATCGGCAGATGGCAGCAGCGTGACCTTCAGCGAACGGGAATTCAAGACCGGCCGCAAACTGTTCAACGATTCCTGCGGCACCTGCCATGCCGGCGGCATCACCAAGACCAACCAGAATGTGGGCCTGGATCCCGAAACGCTGGCCTTGGCCACACCTCCCCGCGATTCGGTGGATGCGCTGGTCGACTATATGAAGGATCCCACCTCCTACGACGGCGAATACAGCATTTCCGACGTGCACCCCAGCCTGCGCAGCAGTGATGTGTTCGTGAAGATGCGTGACCTGGATGATGAAGATCTTCGCCTGATCGCCGGTTACATCCTGGTCGCCCCGAAGGTTCAGGGCATCCAGTGGGGTGGCGGCAAGATCTACTTCTGAGTTGTCTGAAAAGCCTGTTCAACCTTCAGTTCCATAACTCCTCTGCCCCGACCGCTTCAGCGATCGGGGCTTTTTTTTCGAGCCTTGCGACCGCGTCGGGGCTCTCCTACTTAGGGGCGGTGGTGATGGCGCTTGCTGTTGGTTGTTGATCCTGGTGTTGCCGTGGCCGTTGCTATGGCGGTGGCGGAGACAGGTGCGGTGGCAGTGGCGGCGGTGGTGGTGGCGGCTGATGGTTGGCCGCATCCCAGGAGCTGGGCAGCTTGCTGTACCACCACTCCTGCAGGGCAGGGGCCAGCCGCTGCGGGAACAGGGTGATCACCGTGCGGGTGGGCCGTGATCCCGGCTGCAGCAGTTCCACCACGTAGGACGGGCAGCGCCGCGCCGCCAGATCGGCCACGAAACGACGGCCGATCCGCCGCCAGCTGGGTTCCTTGCTGCGCCAGGCCAGGCGGCAGCAGGGCCACGGCAGCTCCTCGCGATCAAACAGACGGCAGCAGGGACCCAGGACCCGGTAGCTGTACTGCCCGCCTGGACTGCCGTGCTCAGTGCCGGGATCCAGAAGGGCATGAACCTGCTGGGACATGAAAAAGCCACCCCGAAAGGTGGCAGGAGAGAACGGAACGGAAACCCGAGGACTCAGCCGAAGGGGCCTGGACGACAGGCCGATCACACCTGATCTCGAGCCAGTAGCCAGAGGTGAACAGACCCTCGGCGGCAGGTGGCCGGTGGAGGGCTGCTTGTGCGACGTGGCGCGGGACCCAGACAGAGGCCCCGCAGAGGCAGCTCAGTAGAGCTCTTCTTCGGAGTGGGTATTGATGGTGCAGTCGCTGGTGGGGTAAGCCACGCAGGTGAGCACGAAACCGGCTTCGATCTGGTCGTCGTCGAGGAAGCTCTGGTCAGACTGGTCCACGGTGCCGGAGGTCAGCTTGCCTGCGCAGGTGGAGCAGGCGCCAGCGCGGCAGGAGTAGGGGAGATCAATACCCTGCTCTTCGGCTGCATCGAGGATGTACTGGTCGTCAGGAACCTCGATGGTCTTGTTGAGGCCCTCGCTCTCGTTGATGAGGGTGACCTTGTAGGAAGCCATGAATGGGGTTGGAGCTGACAGGAGACATGGTCATCCGCAACGGAACGACCCGGCCTGTAGGACAGCCCATTCATACATCCGCCGCCGCTGATTCCTGGTGATTTGGAATGGGCGGCCTGGGAAGGCCAATCAAAGGCAGGTCACAGATCAGCGTGCCTTATGCAACATCCGCTCCCGACGGATGGTCAGCAGCCCCCACTGACTCTGGCTGGCCGTGAGCTCGGCCTGCCAGCCGGCCCGGGCCAGAGCCCGCTCCAGAGCAGGCACCTGCTCCACCAGCAGGCCGCTGAGCAGGCCCACCCCATCGGCCGCCAGCAGGCGATCGAACCCAGGGCAGAGCGCCTCGATCACAGGCGCCAGGATGTTGCAGAGCAACAGATCAGCCGGCACACCCTCGAGCAGCGCCTCGAGCGCCTCCACGGAGCCCTCCGCCACCCGCACTACGCCCTCTGGCGCCAGGGAGAGGGCGTTGAGCGCCGCGTTCTCCGCCGTGGCCCGCACCGCCAGGGGATCGGTGTCGCTGGCGGCCAGAGCCGCAGCTCCAAGCCGCAGGGCCCCGAAGCCGAGGATGCCGCTGCCACAGCCGAGGTCGGCGACCCGCCAGCCCGTCAGAGATCCAGCCGCCGGATCCTCGATCGCCAGGTGTTCCATCGCCTCGAGGCAGAGGCGGGTGGTGGGGTGACTGCCGGTGCCGAAGGCACTGCCAGGATCGATCTTGATCACCAGACGCTGCGCAAACTCCGGCGGCACCTCCAGCCAGGCCGGCAGGATCAGCAGCCGCTCCCCGATCGGATCGGCCTGCCAGTGCTGCTTCCAGCTCAGGCTCCAGTCCTCCTCGCCCTGGCAGTGCCAATCAAGCCGAGGCAGGGCCAGAGCAAACGGTTCCCCCAGGGCGGCCAGGGCGCGCTCCAGCTCGGCGCGCTGTGGCGCCGGCCAGTCGATCTCCGGCAACCAGGCCACCAGCCGGTGCTGCTCAGGCGTGGCGGGAAGGGACTGGATCGCCACCCGCCCCACCCCGAGGGTCTGGAGCTTCCAGAGGAGCGACTCCTCCAGTTCGGCTGGAGCATCCATCTCCAGGCGCCACCAGGTGAGGGTCATCGGGTCAGGGAGCCGCCTTGCACCGGCCAGCCTCCTTCAACGCGCCCCCGAGGTGCTCAGAGGGTGACCGGATGGGCCTCCTGGATGCCGTTGATCGAGTGAATCGTCGCCAGCAGGCTGGGCGGGATCGGATCGTCGAGGCTGAGCACCATCACGGCATCACCCCGCACGATGCGGCGGCCCACCTGCATCGAGGCGATGTTGACGTTGTGCTCACCCAGCAGCGAACCCAGCTGGCCAATGATGCCGGGCATGTCGCGGTGGCGGGTGAACAGCATGTGGTGGCTGGGGGCCACGTTCACAGGGAATTCGTCGATGGTGACCACCCGAAGTTCGCCGTCGGCGAACACGGCACCGGTCACGCAATGATTGCCACTGGAACTGCGCGACACCAGCTGCAGGGAACCGCCGGCGAAGTCGCGGCTGCCGTCGTCCTTGACCTCCAGCACGTGGATGCCACGGGCCTTGGCCTCGAGGCTGGCGTTGACGTAGTTGATGCTGTCGCCCAGGGCGGTGGACAGCACCCCCTTGAGGGCCGCCACGACCAGGGGCTGGGCCGGATGGGCCGCGAAGTCGCCCTGCAGCCGCACTTCCAGCTCGCTGATCTGGCCTCCGGCCAGCTGGCTGATCAGCTGGCCCAGGGTCTCGGCCAGCTGGAGATGGGGCTTGAGCTGCTCCATCACCTCGGCATTGAGGCCCGGAATGTTGACGGCACTGCGGGCGGGCAGGCCCAGCAACACATCGCGGATCTGCTCCGCCACGTCGATCGCCACGTTTTCCTGGGCCTCCTCGGTGGAAGCACCCAGGTGGGGCGTGAGGATCAGCCGCTCCTTCACCCCCCGCAGCGGGGAGTCGGCCACGAGGGGCTCCTTGGCGTACACATCCAGGGCGGCGCCGGCGATCACCCCCTGCTCCACCGCCTCAGCCAGGGCGGCCTCGTCGACGATGCCGCCGCGGGCGCAGTTGACCAGGCGGGCCGTGGGTTTCATCGTGCGCAGCAGCTCCGCATTCACCAGGTTTTCGGTATCCGGCGTGCGGGGCAGGTGGAGGGTGATGTAATCGGCCTCCGCAAACAGCTGGGGCAGGGGCAGCAACTTCACCTGCATCTGCTGGGCACGCTCCGCCGACACAAACGGGTCGTAGGCCACTACCTCCATGCCCATCGCCCGCGCCACCCGGGCCACGTGGGAGCCGATCTTGCCGAGCCCCACCACGCCGAGCGTCTTCTTGTAGAGCTCGTTGCCCACGTATTTCTTGCGGTCCCAGCCGCCGGCCATGGTGCTGGCATGGGCATGGGGCACGTGGCGGGAGAGCGACAGCAGCAGGGCCAGGGCCTGTTCGGCCGCCGCGATCGTGTTCCCTTCCGGTGAGTTCACCACCAGCACGCCGCGCTTGGTGGCGGCCGGCACATCGACGTTGTCGACCCCCACGCCGGCCCGGCCGATGATCCGCAGCTTGTCGGCGGCCGCGATCACCTCCGCGGTGACCGTGGTGCCCGAACGGATCATCAACGCCTCGTAGTCGCCGATGACCTGCTGCAGCTCCTCGGGCGAGAGCCCCGTGCGCACATCCACCTGAGCCACCTGGGAGAGGATGTCGATCCCCGCCTGATCGATGGGATCGGAAACCAGAACCTTTGTCATCACCCGGCGTGCGAAAGGGAGGCCCGCGGTGGCGAGAAGCGCGATGCCGTGGCCGGCGGTGCAGTGTAGTGAGCAGGGAGAATCAGACCGGTAACGCGTCGCCGCCAGTGGCGGGGAGAGACGGCATGGCGACATGTGTGGTGGTACTCAACGACCGCAAGCGACTGCATCAGTTGCGGGATCGGCTGGCGGCCCTGTCAGCGCCTCCGGTGCTGCTGCTGGCGATCGGAGAGGGGGAAGCGGATCTGGCGGGGGTGGAACGGCTGGATCCAGCAACCACCCGGCGCCGGCGGCAGCGCTCGATGGTCCGCTGGCTGCTGCCCTTCGGCTTCTTCGCCGGCTTCACCTTCACCTTCGTGGCGGATCTGGACACCTTCGCCTTCGCCGGCAGCTGGGGCAACCACCTGATCGGCGGCCTGCTGGGGCTGATCTCGGGCTGGATAGGCAGCTTCGCCGCGGCCGCCAGCGTGGCCTCCGACGACGACGACCGGATCCGCACCCTGCGCAACCGGGTGGGCGAGGGCAACTGGCTGCTGCTGGCCGAAACCCGCGGAGCCCAGGAACTCCCCTGGAGCGTGGTGCAACAGGCCAAGCCGATGGCCGTGATCCAGCTGGAGGACGCCTCCTGAGCTCCTCAACAGCGCGATCCCACGACTGAATCCACCATGGTGTTGCCCCACAAGGCCCTGCTGGAGGGTTGCCGTCATCCGGAGGCCCTCAGCCCGCTGATCGAGGCGGCCGAGCAGGCCCTGCGCACCTGGGAGCCGGTCTGGAGCGCCATCGTGTCGGCTCCGGTCCGGGAGGAGGCCGAGCAGCGCCTCGGCGAACTGGCCGACCTCGATCTCCAGAGCTGGGGCGGCTTCGCGGGGGCTGAGCGGCGGCGCTTGCTGCTGCAGCGCCGCGAGGTGGTGCAGCCGGCCGAAAACCTGCCGGCAGACCTGGTCGGCCTGGAGATCAGCGGCAACTTTCTGTTCGATCCCGCCTCGATCGACGACCTCCAGGCCGGCCTGCAGGCCGCCGGGTTGGCGGAGCAGGAGCGGGGCGATCTCTGGCTGCGCGGCGACCGGGGCGGACAGGCGGTGGTCGCGGCGGCCGCCGCCGAACGGCTGCATGC
>NZ_JAHLYT010000063.1 GCF_025128095.1 Synechococcus sp. CS-1328
AGCGGATGGCTGGCCGGGATCCGCTCCTCGATCGAGACGTAGGAGAACAAGGAGCCGCTGCGCTCCTGCTGACCTCGCATCAAACCTGCGGCAGTTGCCCCATTTTCGCAGAGGTGGCGGGGTTTTTCAGCAAACTCTTAGGGGAATTCCGGCTGCCTGAGCCTCGTCATCTGCGCGCCATGGATCCGATTTCCAGCCTGGTCTTCCTCTCCAGCGGCCTGTTCCTCGGCTGGTCCCTGGGTGCCAACGATGCCTCCAACGTCTTCGGATCAGCGGTGGCCAGCCGCATGGTGCGCTTTTCCACGGCCGCCTTCCTCTGCAGCCTCTTCGTGGTGGTTGGTGCCATCACTGCCGGCACCGGTGCCACCGACGGCCTGGGGCAGCTGGGCGAGGTCAATGCCCTGGCCGGAGGCTTCACCACCGCCCTGGCGGCGGCGATCACGGTATTCTGGATGACCCGGCTGGGTCTGCCGGTGTCCAGCACGCAGGCGGTGGTGGGGGCAATCGTCGGCTGGAACTGGTTCAGCGGCTCAATCACCGATCTGGCCCAGCTGGCGCGGATCGTGGCCACCTGGGTGTTCTGTCCGGTACTGGCGGGGTTGTTCGCGGCGCTCCTCCAGATGGGCGCCGTCGCCTTGATCCGCTGGCGCCGGCCCCACCTGCTGCGTCTCGACGCCAACCTGCGCACGGGCTTGATCATCGCTGGCATCTTCGGTTCCTACAGCCTGGGTGCCAACAACATCGGCAATGTCATGGGGGTGTTCACCGATTCCTCCCCCTTCCACGCTGTAGTGCTTCCGGGCGGCATGGTTGTCAGCAGCGTGCAGCAGTTGTTTCTGCTGGGCGGATGTGCGATTGCGGTGGGTGTGTACACCTATTCCCGCAAGGTGATGCTCACCGTGGGCGGCAGCCTCATGACCCTCTCCCCCCTAGGGGCCCTGGTGGTGGTGCTGGCCAACTCCCTGGTGCTGTTCCTGTTCTCCTCCACCGTCCTCTCCCAGTCCCTGGTGCACTGGGGCCTGCCGCCGATTCCACTGATCCCGGTCTCCAGCTCCCAGGCCGTGGTGGGTGCCGTGATCGGCCTCGGCCTGCTGCAGGGCGGGCGTGGGGTGCGCCAGATCCGCTGGGGGGTGTTGGCGCGGATCGCCTCCGGCTGGGTCACCACGCCGCTGAGTGCCGCCCTGATCGGTTTCCTGCTGCTGTTTGTGGTGCAGAACGTGTTCAACCAGCAGGTGTTCCGACCAGTGGCGTACCAGCTCAGCCCGCCGGTGCTCGAGCACCTTGCCGCCCAGGGAGTGCCGGTGGCTGCCCTGCGGCCCCAGTCTCTGCCGGTGACCTCGGCGGTGGCATTTCGCCGGCAGTTGCGGCAGCAGAGTCGGCTGGATCCGA
This sequence comes from Synechococcus sp. CS-1328, assembly GCF_025128095.1. Taxonomy (GTDB): domain Bacteria; phylum Cyanobacteriota; class Cyanobacteriia; order PCC-6307; family Cyanobiaceae; genus CBW1002. The sequence goes on from NZ_JAHLYT010000063.1 coordinate 1,390, forward strand.
CCGACTCTGCTGCCGTGCTCCAGGCTGCCGAGATCCTGCCGCTCAGCCTGGAGGAGCAGCAGATCCGCCGGCTGGACCGCCAGCGCCTCAGCACTGCGCAACTGGAGGCGATCCGGCGTCTGGAAGGGCGCCGCTTCCGACACGCCTGGCAGTTCGAGGAAGCCCTGGCCCGGGAGAGTCCCGCATGGGCAGCAGGGGGCGAGAATTCCGCCCTCCGCAAGGCGCAGATCGCCTACCTGGAGCGGGTGTTCCGGCTGCCGGAGCCGTCAGCCCCCACGCCCTGAGTGCTGCTGGAGTTCAGAAGAAGCCTGAATCCGACACCGGCGTCCCCCCAAGCACCGCGATCGACTGCTCCTGGAAGCTGCGGAACAGATCCTGGCTTTCCTTCCAGCCGGTGAGGGAGGGCGTGGCCGTCGCCAGCTGGTTGAGCTCAGCGAACCGATCCAGGCTGGGTTGGAATCCCTGGCCGAAGGCCCCCAGCACGTTGGCGTTGGACCCCCACTGCAGCACGTTCCACTGGGCGGCGTTGGAGATCAGGGCCACCCGGTAGCGGTCGTCGCCGCCGGTGCTGCGCAGAATCGCCAGCGGCAGCAACGCCGGGGACAGGCCCGCCGCCACCGCCTCCCGCCAGACGCGTTGCTCGCCCTCCCGTGCCTCGCGGCCGTAGAGGGTGCGGATGGTGATGCTGGTGATCTGTTCGGTGCTGAGACTCTCGAAGCTGCCGCCGTAGTGGGCGGTGGTCTGGGCGCCGGTGAGGGGATCGGCGAGGAAGCCCTGCACCAGTCCTCGCGGATTGGCACCCTGAGCCAGCTGGGCCGCCAGTTGCGCCGTGGTGCCCGGCAGGGGCAGGGAGCCGCCGTAGGTGAGGGCCACCAGGTTGGCCAGGTTGTTGCGTTCCTGCGTCTGCTCCAGGCCGTAGGTCCCCTTCAGCACCCCGGGATCGAAACCCGGACCGCCGCCCGCCTGGCCGGTGATCGGATCCTTCTCCTCTCGCGCCTGGGAGCCGGTGGGTTCGCTCAGCAGCACGCCACTGAGGTCGCCCTCGTTCACCACCTCCAGTCCCTCAAGGTCCACCACCAGCTGCTGACTGGTGCCGAGCAGTTTGCGCGAATCGCTGTCAATGCCGTTGGCGCCATTGCCCTGGGCCACCAGCAGCCGGTCATCGAGCAGCAGGCCGCCGTTGCCAAGGGCGGAGCTCAGGATCGGCGTGGAGGCGTCCACGGTTTCGGGCAGGCGGTCGAGGCCCACCAGGTGCAGCGGCAGCAGGTCGCCCGAGAGGTTGGTCACCCGGTCGTCGTAGGCGCCGCTCTGGCCGCCGCCATGGACATGGCCATCAGATGTGCTGGGTTCGGAGGTGGCGATGAAATGGCCGGCATGCAGCTGCAGGGTGAGCTGCTGGCGGCCCCGGGCCGAATCGGTGGTGATCAGCAGGTTCTCCAGCGCCGACTGGCCGAAGCTGTTGAAGCCGGAGGTGAGGTTGAGCGAGCGCAGATCCTTCAGGGAGGCATCGTGGATCACCGCATCGGCCAGCAGATTCTCGTTCGGCAGATAGCCGCCCTCGAGCTGTCCGGTCTGATAGAGGAGCGTGAAGGCGGCGCCATCGAGCAGCGACACCCGGATTCCCTCGGGGATGGCATAGGCGATCGCGAAATCGTTGAAGTTGTCGAGGTTGAAATCGCCCACCACGAAGCCCACCTGCTCGTCGCTGAGATCCGCGAGGGGCTCAAGGGCGGAGGCATGATCGTGCAGCGCTTCCTCCATGCCTGCGTCCATGCCGCCGGCCATGCCTGCAGCCATGGCGGCGCCGCCGGGATCCATGGCTTCGTCGTGGTGGCTGAGGAAATCCCAGGGATCGAAGCCGAATTCCTCGCTCCAGTCGCGGCCGCCGTTGCCGCTGGCCCAGGCCTTGATGCGGAAATCATGGAGTGACACCACCCCTTTCTCGGTGGCAGTAGTGAAGCCACCGGTAACCAGATCCCGCTGCCCGTTTCCGCTGAAATCCTCTGCGTAGGCCCAGGGGGCCAGATCCGTGGCGTAGGGCTTCAGGGTGGAGAGCACCTTGGTGCGGTTGCGTTCCAGCAGCCGCCGGCCGTCCACGATCCGCACCCGGCCGTCGCCCTCGGAGGCCAGCACCACATCCTGGATGAAGTCGTTGGACACATCGCCGGCCTGGCCCCGCTGCAGGGTGACATCGGCGCCGGTCTGGAGCTTGAGTTCGAAGGGCCGGTAGCCCTGGGCCTGGTGGATGGTGAGAACCTGCTCCTTGCCACCCGAACTCGGCAGGGTGCGATCCGCCAGCCCCTCGGCGGGCAGCAGCCAGCTGGAATCGGTGTTCTCCACCACCATCACCGCCTGCATCATGCCGGCGTCTTCGTGGGGAAGGATGTGGCAGTGGAAGACATAGGTGCCCAGGTAATCCTGGAACAGCATCCGCACCGTCTCGTCGTTGGCGCCGAAGGTGGCCAGGTTTCCCACCTGGTTGGGGTCCAAGGCCTGGGGAATGGAATGGAACTGGCCCTTGTAGGGCGCTGACTCCACGATCTTGCCGGTGTCGGTGTCGAAATAGCGGAAGCCCGTGGTGTTGAGCGAGGTCACATCCTCGAGGTTGCGCTTGTCGCTCAGTTCGGTGTCGCTGTCGAGAACCTGATAGTCGTTGATGTGGATATGGAAGGGGTGGCCAACGTACGATTCAGGCGCAAAGACACTCCAGTTGCGCAGGGTCCATTCCTCGATCGTTCCCAGCTGTGCAATCGTAAGATTGCCGTTCGGAAATACATGATCATTGATCAGCAAGGGGAACTCGTAGCCCAGCCAGTTCTCCACCCCCGCTGAACCAATCGGCAGCCCTTCGTAGCTCTGGTACACCTCTCCCGTGGCGGCCGTGTAGGCCGCCAGCTGCTGTTGGGTGGCGGCGTCGTATTCCTCCGGCGGACCCACCAGGGTGCCCACGGAAAAACTGAACATCCGCTGCCGCACCGGTTCCCACAGGGGCTGGCCGTCTTGATCGGTGGCATAGAGATTGATCGACGGCACCGCGTTCGGGTTGTAGTCCGCCTGGCGGCTGTCGGGCGTGATCTCCTGCACCGCGATGCCGGCGTTGGCGGCGGCGATCTGCTGCTGCTGCTGCGCAAGCGACAGCTCCGCCACCGGAGGATTCACCGTGAGCACGGCCAGGGGGCCGGCGGCGGCGGTGGGCAGATCCAGCCCCGTGTTCGAGGAGGTCAGCGAGGGATAGCTGATCAGGCCACCCACCTCAAAGACGGCTTCGCCTCCGGCCGCGTCCGTCTGGCGGAAGGTGTCGGTGGAGGCGATCTCGGTGCGGCCTTGGGGCAGATACACCAGCACATCCAGCCGTTTGCCCGGGGGCAGGGAGAGCAGATTGCTCTGCTGGAGGTACTGGGTGGCATCCCCCTGGCCCGTGGCCCCCAGGGCCCCCACCGCCTCGCGGATCTGGGGGTACTGGTGGCCATCCTCGCCGTAGAGGAAGAGCGGCAGGGCCTCTCCCAGCTGGGCATCGCCGCCGGGGGGCGTGTGCAGGAAAGAGATGTTGTAGAAGTCGGCGTTGGATTGATTGCTGAAGCTGAACGCTTGCCAGCCGCCGGCTCCGGCATCGCGATTGGGCTGGAATTCCCCGTTCACCGTCGCCATCGTCAGACGGTTCAACGGACTCGAGGGGCCGAAGCCGCCATCGAAGCCCGCCAGTTGCAGGGTGCCGCTGGAGGGATCCACGGCGAGGTCGAGATTCTTGATCACCGCCAGGTTGCGGGGCACCTCCGAGAAGGCGGGCACTTTGCTGAGCGGATCACCGAGCTGCAGGAATCCCGAGAGTCCCCCGTACACCTGCTGGTTCACGGAGGGGTGGTAGTGGGGGTGATACCAATAGCTGCCCTGGCCATGATCGTCGGGCAAGTCAATCTCCGTCGTCCAGCTCTGGCCCGTGGTGTAGCGGGCAATCACGTTGTCGCCGAAGCCGGCGGGCGTGGTGTGGGAACCGTGCAGGTGATAGTTGATCGAGCTGGTGCCGCCGAGCCCGGAGCTGCTGGAGAGGCCGTAGGTGCTGTTCTCCACCAGGGTGGCCTGCTGGTTTTGCTCCTCGCTCAGGCCGGGAACCGCGATCTGGTTGCTGAAATTCAGCCGCAGATCCGAGTTGGGCTGCACCATCAACACCGGACCTGGATAGCTGCTTCCCAGGCCGGTGCCATCGGCTGCCAGGCGCTGGTAGGTGTAAAGAAAACTGGGATACCAGAGGTCGGGTGATGGAACGGCCTCTGGATCATTCAATGCGGCGAGATTCTGCAGCAGGGTAGCTTGATCAAATGTTGAGAGAATCTGCTCACTGCCGCCATAGTTTTTCCACAGGGATTCGGGATCGTAGTTGGCACGATCACTGACCGCCGCAAACACGGCATCGTCCGTGGAACCGGGCGAGTTCCAGAAGGCATCATTCGTATTGGCATTCTCCGCTCCCGGCCCCTTGTAGCCGAGCAGCAGCAGACCCGTCATCGACTGGTTGCGCGGCTGGCCGGTCCAGCTCTTAAGAACGCTGTTGCGATATTGATTGAAGATCGAGGCCGCCTGCTCGGGCTGGGTGGCGAACAGCTGCGGCAGATAGAACTGCAGGATGAAGCGACTCACCCCCGGCACCGTGATCGGATCGGTGGTGACCGCCAGGGAGGTGTTCAGCCGGCCCCGGGCCGGCCCGCCAGCCAGCTGATTCACGACCCCGGTGCTGGGGTCGAAGACGAGATTATCGGCGGTGATCAGGTTGGGCGATCCATCCGGAAGCAGCGGATACAGACCGCCGACGACGTAATGAAATGAGGAACTCGCCATGGTGCCTTTCGGGCCGGATGGGGGGGATGGCTTGAACGCTAAGGAGCAGCTTTGGTCCTGTCAGGGGCACGATCGAGGCCTGCAACGCCCTGTGATCTGTTCCCATGCATGCGCGCTCTCTGACAGCGCGTTCACCCCTTGGGTCCCACCTGGATCAGCAGCGCACCCCGCCGCCGATCTCGGTCTGCAGCTCCACCACCACCTCCGCTTCCACCCAGGCGAGCAGCCGTGTCTCCACGGCCTCGAGGCTCTCGCCGAAGAAGCTCTCCTGGTGGCAGAGCGCCGCGACCGTGTTGGTGCCGTTGCAGCCGCTGAGCAAACGGGCCTCCGCAGCGGGGAGGCCAAGCACCTCGGGTACGCCGCCCCTGCCGATCTGAATCAGATACCAGCCCGGTCCATCGGTCCGCACCGGCAGGCACTCCAGGGGAGCATCGGCAGCGATCGCCAGCCACAACTCCGCCAGGGCGTAGCCGGTGAGGGCCAGACGGGCGCCCCGCTGCAGCCGCGGCCGCCCCCAGCGATGGTTGCGTTCCCGGAACTGTCGCCGCAGGCCCTCCACGCCGGGGCCATCGCGGGGCGGGGCCAATGAAGCCCAGGAGAGGCGCCAATCGAGCATCGCCACCTCCAGGACCGCCTGCCGAGCCTCCATGCCCTGTCCCGCGGTTCGCTGCAGCAGGCCCTCAAGTTCCCCCTCCGGCAATGAGGAAAGGAAGCCGATACATTCATAGGCCAACTGCTGGGCATTGATCGGTTCCCCGGGGCTGAACGCATAGAAGCGCTCCAGCAATTGGTCGAGTCCGTCGGCCCCCAGCAGCCAGCGGCAACCTCCGAAGATGCCATGGAGCGGATCCACGGTGCGGGCCATGGCCCGCTTGAGGTAGAGCTCGATCACCTCCCTGGCATCACCCCCGAAGCCCGCAGCCGGCCGCACCTGCTCCAGCAGCCACGGGGTGGGCTGGCTGTGGAGGCTGCGCAGGAATTGTTGCTGCAAGTGCAGCAGTTGTCTGGATGTCATCGCACGGACTGGCAGGTGTGCAGTCTCTGGCGCACCAGCTCCACTTCCTCCAGGGTGCGCGCCAGGGGTGGAACGTCGTTTTCCCACTCCAGCAAGGTGGGGTGGGGACCGATCAGCTCCAGGGCCACGTCATACAGCTGCCAGACTTCGGGGTGCACGGCTTCGCGGTGATAGTCGATGTAGACGGTGCCGTGGGGGTGAGCTTCGGAGCTGCAGCCAGCCAGGTGGTAGGAGCCAACCCGATCAGGGGAATAGCTCCGCAGGACCGTGGTGGGATCCTCGGCGAAGTTCATCGCATTGGCCCAGAGATTGTTCAGATCCAACAGGATGAAGGCACCCGTTCTGGCTGCGGCTGCATTGATGAACTCCGGCTCCTCCATCGTGGAAGCTTCAAAGCGCATGTAGCTGCTGATATTTTCGATGTGCAGGGGCTGATCAATCGCTTCCTGCACCTGATCGATCCTGTCGCACAGGTGATCGAGGCTCTCTTGCGAGTAGATCAGCGGCAGCAGGTCATGGAAGTGATGGTGCGAGAGCGAACTCCACGACACATGGTCGGAGAAGAAGGCCTCCGGATGCTCCCGCAGCAGATCGCGCACCACCTGGAGATAGCGGCTCTGCAGAGGGGCGACGGACCCGAGCGAGAGGCCGAAGCCATGCAGGGTCACCGGATAGTGGGCTCTCAGGGCGTCGAGCTGCTGGCGGTAGACGCCACCGGGTTCGCCGAGCAGATGTTCCGGGTGGATCTGCAGGAAGTCGAGTTGCGGCAGCTGCTCAGCGAGCTCGTAAGCGTTCTCGTGGCAGAGGTTCAGACCGGCTGACCGGGGCGGGAGCAAGGCATCAGGACCACTGCAACGACCCTAGAGTCCTCTCCCTCGCACCGCAAGGTGGGCCTGGGGCTGTTGCTCGTCGGGTCAGAGCACCTGGCCCAACATCACGGCGGCCACGGCCGAGAAGAGGGTGATGCCGAGGGCGGTCAGCGGATTCTGGCCCTGGGCCACCGCCACGCTGGTCACCACACCGGCGCCGAGGCAGGCCACGGCGAGCTGAGTGACGACTTCGCTGCGGGAGCGGGGGGTAGGGCTGGGAATCACGGCAAACCTGTGGTTGGGCAGACCGTAGGGGCCCCAACCCGGGCAACTCCGGCTCCAGCCCCCGCTTGTTACCCGGCGTCGGGGTTCGTTACCCCCCGCAATCATTCCTGTTGCGGTTTTGTTGCGAAGGGGCTTCAAGCCTCTGCGCCCAGAGAGGCAGGCCTGGCTCGCCCTGCACTGGCCCATTGCTTCAGCTGCTCCAGTTGCTCCCGGGCGGTTCGTGACAGCGGCACCACCTGCGAGGCGGCGGCGATCAGGTCTGATTCGCCGAAATCCCGTTGTTCGCCGAAGGCCAGATGCATCGCCTCGATCACCGTCTGCTCGAGCTCGGCACCGGAAAATCCAGCCGTGCGATCCACCACCACCTCCATGGCAATGGTGTGATCCGGCCGCCGCCGGCGCAGCTGCAGATCGAGGATCGCCTTCCGTTCACTGCGGCTGGGCAGATCCAGCAGGAAGATCTCATCGAAGCGTCCCTTGCGCAACAGTTCACCTGGCAGCCGTTCCACCGCGTTGGCGGTGGCCACCACGAACACCGCACTGGTCTTTTCGGCCATCCAGGTGAGCAGGCTGGCCAGAACCCGCTGGCTGGTGCCGCCGTCGCTGCGGCCATCGCCGCCGAAGCCCTTGTCGATCTCATCGATCCAGAGCACGCAGGGGGCCATCGCCTCGGCCCACTGAATCATGTCGCGGGTGCGGGCCTCGCTGGCACCCACCAGCCCGGCGAACAGCCGGCCGACATCGAGGCGCAGCAGCGGCATGCTCCAGCCGTGGGCGATCGCCTTGGCGGTGAGGGATTTGCCCGTGCCCTGCGGACCCACCAGCAGCACCCCCCGCGGCAGGGGCAGCCCATAGCGCTGCGCCTCCTCGCTGAAGGCGCTGTGGCGTTGTTCCAGCCAGCGTTTGAGGGCATCCAGTCCACCAATATCGGCCGGGGTGGCCTCGGTGGGGCAGTACTCCAGCAGGGCGCTGCGGGCGATCGCCTGCCGCTTCTCCTCGAGCACCTCGTTCAGGTCGTCGAGGCCGAGCTGGCCGCGGCGGGCCAGGGCACGGGCAGCCAGCTGCCGTACCCGCTGTTCGCTGAGGCCATGGCAGGCGGCGGTGAGTTGCTCGAGCACCTCAGAAGCCAGCGGCGCGCCGCTGGCTCGGGCGATCGAACCCAGCAATCGCGAGATCTCGGCGGCATCGGGCAGGGGCAGATCCAGCACCGTGATGCTGTCCTCCAACTCCCGTGGCAAGGTCCAGTCCGGGGCGCTGATCACCAGGGTCTGGGGCACCTGGCGCAGCTGGCTGTCCAGGTTGCGCAGCCGCCGGCAGATGCCCGCGTCCTCGGCGTAGCGGTGAAAGTCCTTGAGCAACAGGATGGCCCCCTGGTCCGGTCCAAGGCCGGTGAAAGCATCCAGGGCCGCCATCGGATTGCGTGCCGCTTCACCGAGGCGGTTGGGGGCCCCGCTGAGGCCACCGATGAAATCCCACTCCAGCAGGGTGCGCCCGCCCAGGAGATCGGCCACCTGTCCCAGCAGGGCCACGACCCGCTCCTCTTCGAGGCTGCGGATCCAGAGGATGGGCGTACGGGCCCGGATCAGCAGATCCAGCTGGTCGACCAGAGTGGGGGGCATGGGGCCGGAGATGGTGTCGGATCCGGGCAGAAGGGTGTGAGGGCCTCTCCTCAGTCAGGAGGCTGAATCCCCTGCAGGGCAGCCCAACGGGGATCAACGGCGCGATCACCATCTCCCAAGTGCGGGGGGCCCGGACAGGCGCTGCCGCAGTGATTGACTAGGGGCAGACGCAGGTGCAACTGCTCGAAGACCCATCGCTGCGGATCAAAGCTGCCGCGAGGATCCAGCTGCTCCCCCAGATCGTCGGGATCGAGCTCCAGCACTTCGCTGTCCTCGGGAAGGGTGTCGCCCAGCCAGAGCAATTCCTGGGTGGATGCCTGCAGCGGATGGTTGTAGTGCTGCAGGCAGCGGTCGCAGCAGAGGGTCACGATCGTCTGCACCTCCCCGTCAACCTGCAGCACGTTGCCGCGATGGACCGCCGAGACGACGCCGCGAACGGGCGTGAGGCTCTCCAGATCGTCGATGTGTTGATCAACCTGCCAGCTGCGGCCGGCATCCAGCAGCTTCAGTTCGGCGACCGGTACCGACTGCAGCGGGTCGCCGGAACTGGGCTGGTCAGCGGCTCGCATCAGCCTGGCCTCACTTCTTGCCCTTCGGCTCGAAGGGAAGCCGTCCAGCAGCTCCGGCCGTGGCCGTGGCCGTGGCGGTCACGGTCTGCTGGCTGATCTGCTGATCAAGGATTGCCTGCAGGTTGTCAGGCAGGGCCTCACGGGTGAGCAGGTAGGTCTGCAGGGCCTGGAACACGTTCGCCACCACCATGTAGAGCAGCACCCCGGCCGGCAGCGGGAAGAACAGGAACATCGCCGTGATCATCACCGGCGTGATCTTGTTGGCCGTGGCCTGCTGCGGGTTGGGGGGCATCCCCATGCCCGAGAGAATCTGGGAGATGAACAGGGAGGCACCGAAGGCCCCCACCAGGATGGCAATGTCCCAGTTGACGCTGCCATCTGTGTAGAAGCCCACCTGGCCGAGCGCCTTGATGAACAGGAAACCGCTGCGGGCAGCCAGGCCGGGAATCTTGGCCTCGACCACCGCATCGCCTTCGCTGAGGGCCTTGATGGTGCCGTCCGGACCCACCTGGACCACGCCCTCACCCTTGGTCACGCTCCAGCTGGGGGAGAAGGCCTCACCGTTCTCAACGCCCGAAAGCACCGAGGCGAAGCTCTCGCCGGTCTTGGTGTGGAGCTGCACCGTTGCGGCATCACCCACTCCCAGACGATTGCCCCCCTCGAGGCTGGCGATCACCGGCACGTGGCTGGTGGTTGTGACGAAGATCGAATGGCTGGCGCTGTTGAACGGCTTGGGCTCCACCGCCGCGATCTGGTCGGCCGGAAGAACTTTGAGGTTGATCGTGTAGGGAACGTCTGCAAACGGTGAGCCCCGCAGGGTGGCGAACAGGGCGAACAGGATCGGCATCTGCACCAGCAGGGGCAGACAACCCGCCAGGGGGCTGCCGAACTCCTTCATGAGCTTGCCCAACTCCTCCTGCTGCTTCTGGGGGTTGCTGGCGTGGCGGCTCTTGATCTCGGCCTGCCGCTTCTGCATCACCGGCTGGGCGATGCGCATCCGCCGCGCATTGCGGATCGAGCCTGCACTGAGGGGGAAGAGGGCCAGGCGGATGACCACCGTGAGGGCAATGATGGCCAGGCCATAGCTCGGCACCAATCCGTAGAAGAAATCGAGGATCGGGAGGAGCAGGTTGTCGGAGATGTAGCCGATCACGGCGGGGGAGGCTCGGGGGTGACGGGACAGAGGGCTCAGTGTGCCCGAAAGCTGGACCAGATGGCCGGGGTGGGCCGTGACTAGGCGCTCAGGGCATCACCGCTGCCGAAGCCCTGGCTGGTGGCCGGCTTCCTGCCGCCGCCGCCCTTGGCCTGGCGGCGCTCCTCGATGTACGCCTCCACTTCGCGGTAGCGGGGCACCGAGCGCATTTCCAGCTTGGAGCCATCGGTGAGCACCAGCACCATGTCGCCCCAGAAGCCAAGGCCACGGGCGACGCTGCGCACCTCGCGGATCTGGCTGTAGACCACCTGGGTGCGATCGCGGCCCAGCCAGCCTCCGGTCACGGAAATCCTGCGGCTGGTGATGCGGTAACGCAGCCACAGCGCGCGCACAACGGCTCCAACGGCGAACGGTAGGCCGATCAGGGTGAGGCCGAACAGCAGATTCACGACCAGGTCGCCCCGGGCGGGCCCGCCTTCATAAAAGACGGATTCCTCGATCGTCGTACCAGGCATGGCGGGCTTGGGCACTGCAGCGGCTGGTGCAGGGGCCGCTTGAGCGGAGGCCGGGGAGGCGGAGGTCTTGTCGTCTGCCGTCATGCGATGAGGCCTGCCTTCAGCAACAGCTCACGGCATTCTCCCAGCAGGAGCTCCCCCGGCCGCTCAGCGCTGCCCGGCTTGACGCTGAGCAGCAGCCAGAGGTTGCGCTGCAGCCCCGGGGATGCCACTGCAGGTGGGGCAGCTGCGAGGGCGTTCAGCAGCTGGCCATGCAGCAGACGCCGGATGCGATTGCGCCGCACGGCCCGCTTGCTGACCTTGCTGCTCACCACAATTCCGCAGCGCCAGGCAGAAGCGGGCTGGAGCCGCTGGGGAAGGGGCAGCAACTCCGGCCTGGCTTCGATCAGGCGAAGCAACAAAAAAGGGCCATGAATTTTGCGGCCCTTCTGGTACAGGAGATCGAAGGCGCGGTGCCCTTTGAGGCGGTGCTGGCAGGGCAGGGCCATCCGGGGGGGTTGAAACAGCCGGCGCGGGCCGGGATCAGACCGCCAGACGGGCGCGGCCGCGGCGGCGGCGGGTGCGGATCACACGGCGGCCGGTGTGGCTGCGCATCCGCACCCGGAAGCCGGAGACCCGCTTGCGCTTACGGCTGGTGCCTTCGAGAGTGCGCTTGGTCATGGCAGCCGATCAGCTCCTCTGGATCACGTCGATCCGCCAACTTATCAAACGGCCTCGAGCCCCCTGCCCCTGGCCTCAGTTGGTGGGGTCGATCTGGATCAGCCAGCTGCCGAGGTACCCCGAGATCGGCACGTCCCCAGGCGCCTGGGCAAGGGCGTTGAACTGATACATGCCGATGTTGTAGGGATTGAAGATGTTCATGTACACCCCGATCGTGCCCTGATCGGAAACGGGGGTGTCCGGGAAGATCTCAATCGCTTTGCCGTTCTCGGAGATCTCAATCGTGGCAGGGATCTGCTTCTCGCAGCGGGTGCGCGAGAGCATGCCGCCCTCCTTCATCTCGCAGAGTTTGATGCGCTTGGGATCAAACTTGACGTCGAAGCTCTCCGGAATTGAGATGCTCAGCTTCAGGATCGCTGTCTTGCGGTCCTTGGGCCGCAGCAGCAGGTAGTACTCAGAGCGCTTGAGGCGATGGGTGTCGGTGATGAAGTAGTAGAGCTTGCGGTAATCGCGGTTGTTCTCCCAACGGAACTCCATCAGGCTCGGGGTTCCCTGGGCCAGGGCCGGCAGCTGCGGGGCCAGAACGGCGCTCAGCACCCCCCCGAGGGCCAATCCTCCCAGCGCCAGGCCGGCCAACACAGATCTGCCCAGGACCGACCGGCCCGCAGCGGCGGCAGTGAGGGGAGCGGGCAGAGGCAGGGCGCCGCGACGTGAGCGGCGCAAGGGCAAGCGATCGAGGGCGCGGCCGGCGGAAGCCGCCAGGGCCAGGAGGCTCCGAGGACGAGACATGGAGGGAGTGGGGTGTGGGTGAGATGGTCTGATTCTCGGCAGAGCCGATCGGCGCGCGGCCACTGCGGTGGTCGGCGACGGAGGTGGAAGCTGTGACCGAATGCAACTCACACGGCCCCGACCACCCGGTCGGGTCGCAGCCGGACCGCCTCGCGCAGGTAGGGGTGCACCGGTGCCAGAGAGGCATCCATCCAGGCGTGGGCCAGCAGGCGGATGCAGAGCGGCAGATCGCCACGCACAGCCATCTGCTGGCAATCCAGCAGGGCCACATGCTCCCAGCCCTGGCGCCGACGGGCATAGGCGGCGGGGAAACAGGCGTCGAGGTCGGATGTCACCGAGAAGGTGATCGAGAGCACGTTGGAGCCCTCCAGGCGGTTGTGCTCCACCAGGGCATCGATCAGCTCGATCACGGCCGCAGCGATGGCCTCGGCGCTGTTGGCGGTGGCGGTGGTGGCGCCGCGCAGGGCCCGCAGTTGCACGGCTGCCGTCATGGGCGATACAGCCACAGGGGTTGGCCGCTCCAGGCCAGCTCGAGGCTCACCAGCTCACCGAGGCGCTGCAGCAGGGCCCGGCCCGGAATCAGGCTGGCCAGGCCCTTGGGCGGCTTGCCGAAGGTGATCGGGCGGGTCTTCTGCGGATCCAGATCCGCCAGCTCGGCGGCCTTGATCCGGGCCACTTCTTCATCGCCCAGGGCATCCACCAGCCCGAGGGCCAGGGCCTGGGCGCCGGTGAAGACCCGGCCGTCGGCGAAGCTGCGCACCACCTCCTCGCTGAGGCCGCGCCCTTCAGCCACGGCGGCCACGAACTGGCCGTAGCTGGAGTCGATCAACTCCTGCAGCAGCTGGCGTTCGGGCTCCGTGAGGGCCCGATCCGGCGAGAGGATGTCCTTGTACAGGCCGCTCTTGACGGTCTCGAACTGGATCCCGATCCGTTCCAGCAGGCGGGAGAGGTTGTTGCCTCGCAGGATCACACCGATCGAACCGGTGATCGTGCCGGGGTTGGCCACGATCGACTCGGCAGCGACGCCCACATAGACCCCGCCCGAGGCGGAGATGTTGCCGAAACTGGCCACCACCCGGCATCCCTTGTCGCGCAGGCGCCGGATCGCGGCATGGATCTCCTGGCTGTCGCCCACGGTGCCACCGGGGCTGTCGATCCGGAGCAGCAGCGCCGGGCATTCGCGCTCCTCCACTTGCCGCAGGGCCTTCAGGACCCGCTGGCGGGTGGCCCCAGCGATCGGCCCCTCGATGGCGATGCGTGCCATGGTGCGACGTGCTTTGCGGCGCCAGGGCCAGACCATCTGAGCGGTGTGTAGTGCGGGGATCTTAAAAAGGAGACCTCTGGCGTGCCCGATGCCCAACGCAGGTTCCGCGCTTGTCAGCCCCGGCTTGGCCCCATGGCGTGGGGTGCTGATGGTGCTGCCGTTCGCTCTCTGGGGCACGGCCATGGCGGCAATGAAGCCCCTGCTGGAGGACGCCTCCCCCCTCACCCTGGCCTGTCTGCGCCTGCTGCCGGCGGGGCTGGTGCTGCTGCTTGCCGCCCAGCTCCTGGGCCGCTCCCTGCGGGTCGATCCGGTCGATCGCCCCTGGCTGCTGTTGTTTGCCCTGGTGGATGGTGCGCTGTTTCAGGGGCTGCTGGCCCAGGGATTGGGGGGCACGGGCGCCGGCCTGGGGTCGGTGCTGATTGATTCCCAGCCTTTGCTGGTGGCGTTGCTGGCCCGCGCGCTGTTCGCCGAGGCGATCAATCCGGTGGGTTGGTTGGGGTTGTTGCTTGGGCTGGTGGGCATCCTCTGCCTCGGCCTGCCGGCGGCCGTGCTGCGCCACTGGTGGCTGGAGGGTCCAGCCGCCCTCGGAGTGAGACCCTGGAGCCACGGGGAGCTCTGGATGCTGGGGGCCGCAGCGGCAATGGCGGTGGGCACGGTGCTCTGCCGCTATGCCACCCGCCGCAGTGATCCGGTGGCGGTGACGGGCTGGCACATGCTGCTGGGGGGCCTGCCCCTGCTGGTGGCCGTGCTGCTCGATCCGGCCAGCGGCCCGGACTGGGACGCGGTGCAGTGGGGACTGATGGCTTACGCCAGCCTGTTCGGCAGTGCCCTGGCCTATGGATTGTTTTTCTGGTTCGCCAGCAGCGGCGATCTCACCGGCTTCACTGCACTCACCTTTCTGACCCCGGTGTTCGCCCTGCTCTGCGGAGTGTTGTTTCTTCAGGAATCGCTGCAGCCCCTGCAGTGGCTCGGGACGGCACTGGCCCTGGTCTCCGTTGTTCTGATCCATCGCCGCCAGGTGCTCTGGCAGGACGGCACCCTTGCCGCACCGGTGACGGCGGCCCCTTCGGAGCTGAGCTGATGCGGGTGCTGGTGGTAAGCACGCCGGTGGGCTGGCTGGGGAGCGGGCTGGGCGGGGGCGTGGAGCTCACGGCCGCCTCCCTGGTGGCGGGGTTACTGCAGCGCGGCCATGCCGTCACGGTGCTGGCGGGCGCCCCATCGCAGCTGCCCGCCGGCTGTGACGCGGCTCGCCTCTGGTGCGAAGGCGGTGTCAGCCAGCCCAGCTGGCAGCACTGCGGCCGCGAGGCCGCCGTGCAGATCCCCGCCGAGGCGCTGCTGGGTCACCTGTGGCGTCGGGCCCTGGCTGAGCAGGCCGGCTTCGATGTGCTGATCAACCTTGGCTACGACTGGCTTCCTCTCTGGCTGACCCCCCACACCAGCACCCCCCTGGCCCACCTGGTGAGCATGGGCTCCGTGAGCACGGCCATGGACGCTGTGATCGCCGAGATCGCCCGCAGCCATCCGCAGCACCTGGCCTTTCACACCGCCAGCCAGGCGTCGGATTTCGACCTTGCCGGAGCGCCGCGGCTGGTGGGCAACGGCTTCGATCTGGACCGCTATCAGTTCCAGCCCAACGCCGATGCGGTGCTGGGCTGGGCCGGCCGGATCGCCCCGGAGAAGGGGCTGGAGGATGCGGCCGCCGTGGCAGCAAGGCTGCAGCGCCCGCTTTGGATCTGGGGCGTGCGCGAAGACGAGGCCTATGCCCGCTGGGTCGAGGCCTCCGTTCCGACAGGAACACTGGAGTGGCGGGGGTTCCTGCCCACCGAGCGCCTGCAGCAGGAGCTGGGGCGCTGCGCCGTACTCCTCAACACACCCAAGTGGAACGAGGCCTACGGCAACGTGGTGGTGGAGGCGATGGCCTGCGGCGTGCCAGTGGCCACCTACGCCCGCGGCGGACCCGGGGAACTGGTGCAGGAGGGGGTGAATGGCTGCCTGGCGCCACCAGAGGATCGCGAGGCGCTGGCGGCGGCGGTGGAACGGGCCTGGCAGATCCCCCGCCACCAGCCACGGGCCTGGGCGGAGTGCCACTGCTCACGCTCGGCGTTCGCGGAGCGGATCGAAGACTGGCTTAACGCCGTGCTGGCCGAGCCCCCCTGCGAAGGGACCTAGGTTCGGCCGATCCGCCCCTGGCCCGTTTGGCAGACAGCTTCGGCGAGGATCCATCGGCGCAGCGGCTTTCAGCGCGGCCCATCGCAGCGCGACCCATCCCTGCGCGGCGCATGCCCCTGCAGCTCTGGCTGCCGCTGCTGGCCTGCGGCCTGGTGTTGTTCGTCTGGAGGCTGGGGAGCAGCGGGCTGGTCGATGAAACCCCGCCCCTGTTCGCCGCCTCAGCCCGGGCCATGGCTGAGACCGGCGATTGGTTGATCCCGCGGGTGAACGGGTTGCCCCGCTACGACAAGCCGCCCCTGGTGTACTGGCTGATGGGGCTGGGCTACCTGCTGCCGGGCCAGGGGCTGTGGAATCCGCTCGGCACCTGGGCGGCGCGATTGCCCTCGGCGCTCAGCAGCCTCGGCGTGATGTTTCTGTTGGCCGACACGCTCTGGCGCTGGCCGCAGTGCCCTTGGCCGTCCGGAGTCCACAAACCGGGGGACGCTGGCTCCACGGCCCAAGAGCCCCACCCCTCCGAGACCGCCGCCCTCACGGCGGCTCTGGCCTTCGCGCTCTCGCCAATGGTGCTGCTCTGGGGTCGCATCGCCGTGAGCGACGCCCTGCTCTGCGCTCTGCTGAGCGCCACCCTGCTGCTGAGCTGGCGCACCTACGTGGCACCCCGGGGCCCCTGGTGGCTTGCCTGGCTGATGCTCGGCCTGGCTGTGCTCAGCAAGGGCCCGGTGGCGGTGGTGCTGCTGGGTCTGACCCTGCTGGGTTTCGGCTGGCTGCAGGGCGATCTGGCCGGGCTGTGGCGGCGGCTGCGGCCTCTGCGGGGGCTGACCCTCACGGCTCTGGTGGCGTTGCCCTGGTACGGGGCCGCCTTGCTGGTGGAAGGCGAGCCGTTCTGGAACAGTTTTTTCGGCTACCACAACCTCCAGCGCTTCACCGTGGTGGTGAACAATCACCTGCAGCCCTGGTGGTTCTTCCTGCCGGTGCTGGTGGTGGCCAGCCTGCCGGTCACCCCGCTGCTGCTGCTCGGTCTGGTGCGGGGAGTTGGCCCCCTGCCCTGGAGACGCCGGGCCCAGCCCCTGCCGCCCGGGCAGTCCCTGACCCGCTTCGCCGCCTGCTGGTTGCTGGCGGTGCTGGTGTTCTTCACGGCGGCCGCCACCAAGTTGCCGAGTTACTGGCTGCCGGCCATCCCCGCCGCCGCCCTGCTGATCGCCCACGCGGCCCAGGCGGGCTGGCAGGGCCGGGCCCAGCGCCTGGCCTGGGCCGCCAGCCTCGGTCTGACGCTGCTCCTGGCAGGGGTGTTCCTGGCCGGACCGCTGTGGGTACCCGCGATCCACGATCCGGAACTGCCCACCCTGCCAGCCGAGATCCTGGCCAGCCACCGCCTGCTGATCGCCGCCGCCTGCTTCGCCCTGGCCGCCTCTCTGGCCTGGGTGCTGCGCCGCCGCCGGCCTCCCATGGCGCTGCTGGCCCTGCAACTGGCGATCCTGCCCTTCGTCCCCTTGGCGATCACGCCGCTGTGGGAGCTGGGCGACCGCCTGCGGGGGCAACCGGTCCGGCGCATGGCCGAGCTGGTGCGCGCCCTGCCGCAGCCATCCAATCAAGCCCTGCCCGAACCCCTGGCGATGGTGGGGATTCTCAAACCGTCGCTGCACTACTACGCCCGCCAGGTGGTGCTCTACGAGGGCCAGTCCCCGGCTGCGCTGCTCAATCTCACCGAGCGGTTGCGCCTCGAGCACCGCGCCGGCCAGAAGCCCTCCAGTCCGCAGCAGGCACCCACGGTGCTGGTGGTGATCGATCAGGGCACGGCGCGCTTGCCCCACTGGCAAGGGTTGGAACCGCAGGAGCTAGGCCGCGACGGGCTGTACCGGCTCTGGCGCCTGGAGCGGAGCCAGCTGCAGCGGCGCGCCGCTGAGCTGTATGCGGCGGGGGAGCGCCCCAACTGGCAGGAGCCTCGACCGGAGCGCTACTGACCGGGTCCAGAGGCGACCGCAGCGGCCGCTGCGGTCGCCTCTGGACCCGGTCAGTAGCGCTCCGGTCGAGGCTCCTGCCAGTTGGGGCGCTCCCCCGCCGCATACAGCTCAGCGGCGCGCCGCTGCAGCTGGCTCCGCTCCAGGCGCCAGAGCCGGTACAGCCCGTCGCGGCCTAGCTCCTGCGGTTCCAACCCTTGCCAGTGGGGCAAGCGCGCCGTGCCCTGATCGATCACCACCAGCACCGTGGGTGCCTGCTGCGGACTGGAGGGCTTCTGGCCGGCGCGGTGCTCGAGGCGCAACCGCTCGGTGAGATTGAGCAGCGCAGCCGGGGACTGGCCCTCGTAGAGCACCACCTGGCGGGCGTAGTAGTGCAGCGACGGTTTGAGAATCCCCACCATCGCCAGGGGTTCGGGCAGGGCTTGATTGGATGGCTGCGGCAGGGCGCGCACCAGCTCGGCCATGCGCCGGACCGGTTGCCCCCGCAGGCGGTCGCCCAGCTCCCACAGCGGCGTGATCGCCAAGGGGACGAAGGGCAGGATCGCCAGTTGCAGGGCCAGCAGCGCCATGGGAGGCCGGCGGCGGCGCAGCACCCAGGCCAGAGAGGCGGCCAGGGCGAAGCAGGCGGCGGCGATCAGCAGGCGGTGGCTGGCCAGGATCTCGGCTGGCAGGGTGGGCAGTTCCGGATCGTGGATCGCGGGTACCCACAGCGGTCCGGCCAGGAACACCCCTGCCAGGAGCAGCGTCAGACCGAGGCTGGCGGCCCAGGCCAGGCGCTGGGCCCGGCCCTGCCAGCCCGCCTGGGCCGCGTGGGCGATCAGCAGGGCGGCGGCGGGGATGGCCGGCAGCCAGTAACTCGGCAACTTGGTGGCGGCCGCCGTGAAGAACACCAGCACCGCCAGCAACCAGCAGGCGGCGAAGCGGGTCAGGGACTGCCCGGGCGGCAGGGGCTGGGCCCGGCGTCTCCAGGGCAGGGGGCCAACTCCCCGCACCAGACCGAGCAGCAGCAGCGGGGTGACCGGCAGGCTGGCCACCACCAGCACCGGCAGGAAGAACCACCAGGGCTGCAGGTGATTGTTCACCACCACGGTGAAGCGCTGGAGGTTGTGGTAGCCGAAAAAACTGTTCCAGAACGGCTCGCCTTCCACCAGCAAGGCGGCCCCGTACCAGGGCAACGCCACCAGAGCCGTGAGGGTCAGCCCCCGCAGAGGCCGCAGCCGCCGCCACAGCCCGGCCAGATCGCCCTGCAGCCAGCCGAAACCCAGCAGGGTCAGACCCAGCAGCACCACCGCCACCGGGCCCTTGCTGAGCACAGCCAGGCCGAGCATCAGCCAGGCAAGCCACCAGGGGCCCCGGGGTGCCACGTAGGTGCGCCAGCTCAGCAGCAGGGTGGCGCTCAGCAGAGCGCAGAGCAGGGCGTCGCTCACGGCGATGCGACCCCAGAGCAGCACCATTGGCGAGAGCGCGAAGGCCAGAGCCGCCGTGAGGGCGGCGGTCTCGGAGGGGTGGGGCTCTTGGGCCGTGGAGCCAGCGTCCCCCGGTTTGTGGACTCCGGACGGCCAAGGGCACTGCGGCCAGCGCCAGAGCGTGTCGGCCAACAGAAACATCACGCCGAGGCTGCTGAGCGCCGAGGGCAATCGCGCCGCCCAGGTGCCGAGCGGATTCCACAGCCCCTGGCCCGGCAGCAGGTAGCCCAGCCCCATCAGCCAGTACACCAGGGGCGGCTTGTCGTAGCGGGGCAACCCGTTCACCCGCGGGATCAACCAATCGCCGGTCTCAGCCATGGCCCGGGCTGAGGCGGCGAACAGGGGCGGGGTTTCATCGACCAGCCCGCTGCTCCCCAGCCTCCAGACGAACAACACCAGGCCGCAGGCCAGCAGCGGCAGCCAGAGCTGCAGGGGCATGCGCCGCGCAGGGATGGGTCGCGCTGCGATGGGCCGCGCTGAAAGCCGCTGCGCCGATGGATCCTCGCCGAAGCTGTCTGCCAAACGGGCCAGGGGCGGATCGGCCGAACCTAGGTCCCTTCGCAGGGGGGCTCGGCCAGCACGGCGTTAAGCCAGTCTTCGATCCGCTCCGCGAACGCCGAGCGTGAGCAGTGGCACTCCGCCCAGGCCCGTGGCTGGTGGCGGGGGATCTGCCAGGCCCGTTCCACCGCCGCCGCCAGCGCCTCGCGATCCTCTGGTGGCGCCAGGCAGCCATTCACCCCCTCCTGCACCAGTTCCCCGGGTCCGCCGCGGGCGTAGGTGGCCACTGGCACGCCGCAGGCCATCGCCTCCACCACCACGTTGCCGTAGGCCTCGTTCCACTTGGGTGTGTTGAGGAGTACGGCGCAGCGCCCCAGCTCCTGCTGCAGGCGCTCGGTGGGCAGGAACCCCCGCCACTCCAGTGTTCCTGTCGGAACGGAGGCCTCGACCCAGCGGGCATAGGCCTCGTCTTCGCGCACGCCCCAGATCCAAAGCGGGCGCTGCAGCCTTGCTGCCACGGCGGCCGCATCCTCCAGCCCCTTCTCCGGGGCGATCCGGCCGGCCCAGCCCAGCACCGCATCGGCGTTGGGCTGGAACTGATAGCGGTCCAGATCGAAGCCGTTGCCCACCAGCCGCGGCGCTCCGGCAAGGTCGAAATCCGACGCCTGGCTGGCGGTGTGAAAGGCCAGGTGCTGCGGATGGCTGCGGGCGATCTCGGCGATCACAGCGTCCATGGCCGTGCTCACGGAGCCCATGCTCACCAGGTGGGCCAGGGGGGTGCTGGTGTGGGGGGTCAGCCAGAGAGGAAGCCAGTCGTAGCCAAGGTTGATCAGCACATCGAAGCCGGCCTGCTCAGCCAGGGCCCGACGCCACAGGTGACCCAGCAGCGCCTCGGCGGGGATCTGCACGGCGGCCTCGCGGCCGCAGTGCTGCCAGCTGGGCTGGCTGACACCGCCTTCGCACCAGAGGCGAGCCGCGTCACAGCCGGCGGGCAGCTGCGATGGGGCGCCCGCCAGCACCGTGACGGCATGGCCGCGCTGCAGTAACCCCGCCACCAGGGAGGCGGCCGTGAGCTCCACGCCCCCGCCCAGCCCGCTCCCCAGCCAGCCCACCGGCGTGCTTACCACCAGCACCCGCATCAGCTCAGCTCCGAAGGGGCCGCCGTCACCGGTGCGGCAAGGGTGCCGTCCTGCCAGAGCACCTGGCGGCGATGGATCAGAACAACGGAGACCAGGGCCAGTGCCGTCCCGAGCCACTGCAGGGGCTGCAGCGATTCCTGAAGAAACAACACTCCGCAGAGCAGGGCGAACACCGGGGTCAGAAAGGTGAGTGCAGTGAAGCCGGTGAGATCGCCGCTGCTGGCGAACCAGAAAAACAATCCATAGGCCAGGGCACTGCCGAACAGGCTGGCGTAAGCCATCAGTCCCCACTGCACCGCGTCCCAGTCCGGGCCGCTGGCCGGATCGAGCAGCACGGCCACCAGCAGGGGCAGGCCCCCCAGCAGCATGTGCCAGCCCGTCACCGCCACCGGATCACTGCGGCGGGTGGCATAGCGGCAGAGCACCGTGCCCACCGCCATTGCCGCTGCGGCCCCCAGCATCCAGAGCTCCCCGTGGCTCCAGGGTCTCACTCCGAGGGCGGCTGGACCCTCCAGCCACCAGTGGCGCAGCACGGCCGCCGGCAGGCCGAGGCAGAGGATGCCCACCAGCCCAAGCAACAACCCCAACCAACCCACCGGATTGATCGCCTCGGCGAACAGCGCGCGGGCCAGCAACGCCACCAGCAAAGGCTGGGAATCAATCAGCACCGACCCCAGGCCGGCGCCCGTGCCCCCCAATCCCTGGGCCAGCAGCCCCTGAAACAGCGCACCATCCACCAGGGCAAACAACAGCAGCCAGGGGCGATCGACCGGATCGACCCGCAGGGAGCGGCCCAGGAGCTGGGCGGCAAGCAGCAGCACCAGCCCCGCCGGCAGCAGGCGCAGACAGGCCAGGGTGAGGGGGGAGGCGTCCTCCAGCAGGGGCTTCATTGCCGCCATGGCCGTGCCCCAGAGAGCGAACGGCAGCACCATCAGCACCCCACGCCATGGGGCCAAGCCGGGGCTGACAAGCGCGGAACCTGCGTTGGGCATCGGGCACGCCAGAGGTCTCCTTTTTAAGATCCCCGCACTACACACCGCTCAGATGGTCTGGCCCTGGCGCCGCAAAGCACGTCGCACCATGGCACGCATCGCCATCGAGGGGCCGATCGCTGGGGCCACCCGCCAGCGGGTCCTGAAGGCCCTGCGGCAAGTGGAGGAGCGCGAATGCCCGGCGCTGCTGCTCCGGATCGACAGCCCCGGTGGCACCGTGGGCGACAGCCAGGAGATCCATGCCGCGATCCGGCGCCTGCGCGACAAGGGATGCCGGGTGGTGGCCAGTTTCGGCAACATCTCCGCCTCGGGCGGGGTCTATGTGGGCGTCGCTGCCGAGTCGATCGTGGCCAACCCCGGCACGATCACCGGTTCGATCGGTGTGATCCTGCGAGGCAACAACCTCTCCCGCCTGCTGGAACGGATCGGGATCCAGTTCGAGACCGTCAAGAGCGGCCTGTACAAGGACATCCTCTCGCCGGATCGGGCCCTCACGGAGCCCGAACGCCAGCTGCTGCAGGAGTTGATCGACTCCAGCTACGGCCAGTTCGTGGCCGCCGTGGCTGAAGGGCGCGGCCTCAGCGAGGAGGTGGTGCGCAGCTTCGCCGACGGCCGGGTCTTCACCGGCGCCCAGGCCCTGGCCCTCGGGCTGGTGGATGCCCTGGGCGATGAAGAAGTGGCCCGGATCAAGGCCGCCGAGCTGGCGGATCTGGATCCGCAGAAGACCCGCCCGATCACCTTCGGCAAGCCGCCCAAGGGCCTGGCCAGCCTGATTCCGGGCCGGGCCCTGCTGCAGCGCCTCGGTGAGCTGGTGAGCCTCGAGCTGGCCTGGAGCGGCCAACCCCTGTGGCTGTATCGCCCATGACGGCAGCCGTGCAACTGCGGGCCCTGCGCGGCGCCACCACCGCCACCGCCAACAGCGCCGAGGCCATCGCTGCGGCCGTGATCGAGCTGATCGATGCCCTGGTGGAGCACAACCGCCTGGAGGGCTCCAACGTGCTCTCGATCACCTTCTCGGTGACATCCGACCTCGACGCCTGTTTCCCCGCCGCCTATGCCCGTCGGCGCCAGGGCTGGGAGCATGTGGCCCTGCTGGATTGCCAGCAGATGGCTGTGCGTGGCGATCTGCCGCTCTGCATCCGCCTGCTGGCCCACGCCTGGATGGATGCCTCTCTGGCACCGGTGCACCCCTACCTGCGCGAGGCGGTCCGGCTGCGACCCGACCGGGTGGTCGGGGCCGTGTGAGTTGCATTCGGTCACAGCTTCCACCTCCGTCGCCGACCACCGCAGTGGCCGCGCGCCGATCGGCTCTGCCGAGAATCAGACCATCTCACCCACACCCCACTCCCTCCATGTCTCGTCCTCGGAGCCTCCTGGCCCTGGCGGCTTCCGCCGGCCGCGCCCTCGATCGCTTGCCCTTGCGCCGCTCACGTCGCGGCGCCCTGCCTCTGCCCGCTCCCCTCACTGCCGCCGCTGCGGGCCGGTCGGTCCTGGGCAGATCTGTGTTGGCCGGCCTGGCGCTGGGAGGATTGGCCCTCGGGGGGGTGCTGAGCGCCGTTCTGGCCCCGCAGCTGCCGGCCCTGGCCCAGGGAACCCCGAGCCTGATGGAGTTCCGTTGGGAGAACAACCGCGATTACCGCAAGCTCTACTACTTCATCACCGACACCCATCGCCTCAAGCGCTCTGAGTACTACCTGCTGCTGCGGCCCAAGGACCGCAAGACAGCGATCCTGAAGCTGAGCATCTCAATTCCGGAGAGCTTCGACGTCAAGTTTGATCCCAAGCGCATCAAACTCTGCGAGATGAAGGAGGGCGGCATGCTCTCGCGCACCCGCTGCGAGAAGCAGATCCCTGCCACGATTGAGATCTCCGAGAACGGCAAAGCGATTGAGATCTTCCCGGACACCCCCGTTTCCGATCAGGGCACGATCGGGGTGTACATGAACATCTTCAATCCCTACAACATCGGCATGTATCAGTTCAACGCCCTTGCCCAGGCGCCTGGGGACGTGCCGATCTCGGGGTACCTCGGCAGCTGGCTGATCCAGATCGACCCCACCAACTGAGGCCAGGGGCAGGGGGCTCGAGGCCGTTTGATAAGTTGGCGGATCGACGTGATCCAGAGGAGCTGATCGGCTGCCATGACCAAGCGCACTCTCGAAGGCACCAGCCGTAAGCGCAAGCGGGTCTCCGGCTTCCGGGTGCGGATGCGCAGCCACACCGGCCGCCGTGTGATCCGCACCCGCCGCCGCCGCGGCCGCGCCCGTCTGGCGGTCTGATCCCGGCCCGCGCCGGCTGTTTCAACCCCCCCGGATGGCCCTGCCCTGCCAGCACCGCCTCAAAGGGCACCGCGCCTTCGATCTCCTGTACCAGAAGGGCCGCAAAATTCATGGCCCTTTTTTGTTGCTTCGCCTGATCGAAGCCAGGCCGGAGTTGCTGCCCCTTCCCCAGCGGCTCCAGCCCGCTTCTGCCTGGCGCTGCGGAATTGTGGTGAGCAGCAAGGTCAGCAAGCGGGCCGTGCGGCGCAATCGCATCCGGCGTCTGCTGCATGGCCAGCTGCTGAACGCCCTCGCAGCTGCCCCACCTGCAGTGGCATCCCCGGGGCTGCAGCGCAACCTCTGGCTGCTGCTCAGCGTCAAGCCGGGCAGCGCTGAGCGGCCGGGGGAGCTCCTGCTGGGAGAATGCCGTGAGCTGTTGCTGAAGGCAGGCCTCATCGCATGACGGCAGACGACAAGACCTCCGCCTCCCCGGCCTCCGCTCAAGCGGCCCCTGCACCAGCCGCTGCAGTGCCCAAGCCCGCCATGCCTGGTACGACGATCGAGGAATCCGTCTTTTATGAAGGCGGGCCCGCCCGGGGCGACCTGGTCGTGAATCTGCTGTTCGGCCTCACCCTGATCGGCCTACCGTTCGCCGTTGGAGCCGTTGTGCGCGCGCTGTGGCTGCGTTACCGCATCACCAGCCGCAGGATTTCCGTGACCGGAGGCTGGCTGGGCCGCGATCGCACCCAGGTGGTCTACAGCCAGATCCGCGAGGTGCGCAGCGTCGCCCGTGGCCTTGGCTTCTGGGGCGACATGGTGCTGGTGCTCACCGATGGCTCCAAGCTGGAAATGCGCTCGGTGCCCCGCTACCGCGAAGTGGAGGCGTACATCGAGGAGCGCCGCCAGGCCAAGGGCGGCGGCGGCAGGAAGCCGGCCACCAGCCAGGGCTTCGGCAGCGGTGATGCCCTGAGCGCCTAGTCACGGCCCACCCCGGCCATCTGGTCCAGCTTTCGGGCACACTGAGCCCTCTGTCCCGTCACCCCCGAGCCTCCCCCGCCGTGATCGGCTACATCTCCGACAACCTGCTCCTCCCGATCCTCGATTTCTTCTACGGATTGGTGCCGAGCTATGGCCTGGCCATCATTGCCCTCACGGTGGTCATCCGCCTGGCCCTCTTCCCCCTCAGTGCAGGCTCGATCCGCAATGCGCGGCGGATGCGCATCGCCCAGCCGGTGATGCAGAAGCGGCAGGCCGAGATCAAGAGCCGCCACGCCAGCAACCCCCAGAAGCAGCAGGAGGAGTTGGGCAAGCTCATGAAGGAGTTCGGCAGCCCCCTGGCGGGTTGTCTGCCCCTGCTGGTGCAGATGCCGATCCTGTTCGCCCTGTTCGCCACCCTGCGGGGCTCACCGTTTGCAGACGTTCCCTACACGATCAACCTCAAAGTTCTTCCGGCCGACCAGATCGCGGCGGTGGAGCCCAAGCCGTTCAACAGCGCCAGCCATTCGATCTTCGTCACAACCACCAGCCACGTGCCGGTGATCGCCAGCCTCGAGGGGGGCAATCGTCTGGGAGTGGGTGATGCCGCAACGGTGCAGCTCCACACCAAGACCGGCGAGAGCTTCGCCTCGGTGCTTTCGGGCGTTGAGAACGGTGAGGCCTTCTCCCCCAGCTGGAGCGTGACCAAGGGTGAGGGCGTGGTCCAGGTGGGTCCGGACGGCACCATCAAGGCCCTCAGCGAAGGCGATGCGGTGGTCGAGGCCAAGATTCCCGGCCTGGCTGCCCGCAGCGGTTTCCTGTTCATCAAGGCGCTCGGCCAGGTGGGCTTCTACACAGATGGCAGCGTCAACTGGGACATTGCCATCCTGGTGGGGGCCTTCGGTGCCTCCCTGTTCATCTCCCAGATTCTCTCGGGCATGGGGATGCCCCCCAACCCGCAGCAGGCCACGGCCAACAAGATCACGCCGGTGATGATCACGGCGATGTTCCTGTTCTTCCCGCTGCCGGCCGGGGTGCTGCTCTACATGGTGGTGGCGAACGTGTTCCAGGCCCTGCAGACCTACCTGCTCACCCGTGAGGCCCTGCCTGACAACCTGCAGGCAATCCTTGATCAGCAGATCAGCCAGCAGACCGTGACCGCCACGGCCACGGCCACGGCCGGAGCTGCTGGACGGCTTCCCTTCGAGCCGAAGGGCAAGAAGTGAGGCCAGGCTGATGCGAGCCGCTGACCAGCCCAGTTCCGGCGACCCGCTGCAGTCGGTACCGGTCGCCGAACTGAAGCTGCTGGATGCCGGCCGCAGCTGGCAGGTTGATCAACACATCGACGATCTGGAGAGCCTCACGCCCGTTCGCGGCGTCGTCTCGGCGGTCCATCGCGGCAACGTGCTGCAGGTTGACGGGGAGGTGCAGACGATCGTGACCCTCTGCTGCGACCGCTGCCTGCAGCACTACAACCATCCGCTGCAGGCATCCACCCAGGAATTGCTCTGGCTGGGCGACACCCTTCCCGAGGACAGCGAAGTGCTGGAGCTCGATCCCGACGATCTGGGGGAGCAGCTGGATCCTCGCGGCAGCTTTGATCCGCAGCGATGGGTCTTCGAGCAGTTGCACCTGCGTCTGCCCCTAGTCAATCACTGCGGCAGCGCCTGTCCGGGCCCCCCGCACTTGGGAGATGGTGATCGCGCCGTTGATCCCCGTTGGGCTGCCCTGCAGGGGATTCAGCCTCCTGACTGAGGAGAGGCCCTCACACCCTTCTGCCCGGATCCGACACCATCTCCGGCCCCATGCCCCCCACTCTGGTCGACCAGCTGGATCTGCTGATCCGGGCCCGTACGCCCATCCTCTGGATCCGCAGCCTCGAAGAGGAGCGGGTCGTGGCCCTGCTGGGACAGGTGGCCGATCTCCTGGGCGGGCGCACCCTGCTGGAGTGGGATTTCATCGGTGGCCTCAGCGGGGCCCCCAACCGCCTCGGTGAAGCGGCACGCAATCCGATGGCGGCCCTGGATGCTTTCACCGGCCTTGGACCGGACCAGGGGGCCATCCTGTTGCTCAAGGACTTTCACCGCTACGCCGAGGACGCGGGCATCTGCCGGCGGCTGCGCAACCTGGACAGCCAGCTGCGCCAGGTGCCCCAGACCCTGGTGATCAGCGCCCCGGACTGGACCTTGCCACGGGAGTTGGAGGACAGCATCACGGTGCTGGATCTGCCCCTGCCCGATGCCGCCGAGATCTCGCGATTGCTGGGTTCGATCGCCCGAGCCAGCGGCGCGCCGCTGGCTTCTGAGGTGCTCGAGCAACTCACCGCCGCCTGCCATGGCCTCAGCGAACAGCGGGTACGGCAGCTGGCTGCCCGTGCCCTGGCCCGCCGCGGCCAGCTCGGCCTCGACGACCTGAACGAGGTGCTCGAGGAGAAGCGGCAGGCGATCGCCCGCAGCGCCCTGCTGGAGTACTGCCCCACCGAGGCCACCCCGGCCGATATTGGTGGACTGGATGCCCTCAAACGCTGGCTGGAACAACGCCACAGCGCCTTCAGCGAGGAGGCGCAGCGCTATGGGCTGCCCCTGCCGCGGGGGGTGCTGCTGGTGGGTCCGCAGGGCACGGGCAAATCCCTCACCGCCAAGGCGATCGCCCACGGCTGGAGCATGCCGCTGCTGCGCCTCGATGTCGGCCGGCTGTTCGCCGGGCTGGTGGGTGCCAGCGAGGCCCGCACCCGCGACATGATTCAGTGGGCCGAGGCGATGGCCCCCTGCGTGCTCTGGATCGATGAGATCGACAAGGGCTTCGGCGGCGATGGCCGCAGCGACGGCGGCACCAGCCAGCGGGTTCTGGCCAGCCTGCTCACCTGGATGGCCGAAAAGACCAGTGCGGTGTTCGTGGTGGCCACCGCCAACGCGGTGGAACGGCTGCCAGGTGAACTGTTGCGCAAGGGACGCTTCGATGAGATCTTCCTGCTGGATCTGCCCAGCCGCAGTGAACGGAAGGCGATCCTCGATCTGCAGCTGCGCCGGCGGCGGCCGGATCACACCATTGCCATGGAGGTGGTGGTGGATCGCACGGCTGGATTTTCCGGTGCCGAGCTCGAGCAGACGGTGATCGAGGCGATGCATCTGGCCTTCGGCGAACAACGGGATTTCGGCGAATCAGACCTGATCGCCGCCGCCTCGCAGGTGGTGCCGCTGTCACGAACCGCCCGGGAGCAACTGGAGCAGCTGAAGCAATGGGCCAGTGCAGGGCGAGCCAGGCCTGCCTCTCTGGGCGCAGAGGCTTGAAGCCCCTTCGCAACAAAACCGCAACAGGAATGATTGCGGGGGGTAACGAACCCCGACGCCGGGTAACAAGCGGGGGCTGGAGCCGGAGTTGCCCGGGTTGGGGCCCCTACGGTCTGCCCAACCACAGGTTTGCCGTGATTCCCAGCCCTACCCCCCGCTCCCGCAGCGAAGTCGTCACTCAGCTCGCCGTGGCCTGCCTCGGCGCCGGTGTGGTGACCAGCGTGGCGGTGGCCCAGGGCCAGAATCCGCTGACCGCCCTCGGCATCACCCTCTTCTCGGCCGTGGCCGCCGTGATGTTGGGCCAGGTGCTCTGACCCGACGAGCAACAGCCCCAGGCCCACCTTGCGGTGCGAGGGAGAGGACTCTAGGGTCGTTGCAGTGGTCCTGATGCCTTGCTCCCGCCCCGGTCAGCCGGTCTGAACCTCTGCCACGAGAACGCTTACGAGCTCGCTGAGCAGCTGCCGCAACTCGACTTCCTGCAGATCCACCCGGAACATCTGCTCGGCGAACCCGGTGGCGTCTACCGCCAGCAGCTCGACGCCCTGAGAGCCCACTATCCGGTGACCCTGCATGGCTTCGGCCTCTCGCTCGGGTCCGTCGCCCCTCTGCAGAGCCGCTATCTCCAGGTGGTGCGCGATCTGCTGCGGGAGCATCCGGAGGCCTTCTTCTCCGACCATGTGTCGTGGAGTTCGCTCTCGCACCATCACTTCCATGACCTGCTGCCGCTGATCTACTCGCAAGAGAGCCTCGATCACCTGTGCGACAGGATCGATCAGGTGCAGGAAGCGATTGATCAGCCCCTGCACATCGAAAATATCAGCAGCTACATGCGCTTTGAAGCTTCCACGATGGAGGAGCCGGAGTTCATCAATGCAGCCGCAGCCAGAACGGGTGCCTTCATCCTGTTGGATCTGAACAATCTCTGGGCCAATGCGATGAACTTCGCCGAGGATCCCACCACGGTCCTGCGGAGCTATTCCCCTGATCGGGTTGGCTCCTACCACCTGGCTGGCTGCAGCTCCGAAGCTCACCCCCACGGCACCGTCTACATCGACTATCACCGCGAAGCCGTGCACCCCGAAGTCTGGCAGCTGTATGACGTGGCCCTGGAGCTGATCGGTCCCCACCCCACCTTGCTGGAGTGGGAAAACGACGTTCCACCCCTGGCGCGCACCCTGGAGGAAGTGGAGCTGGTGCGCCAGAGACTGCACACCTGCCAGTCCGTGCGATGACATCCAGACAACTGCTGCACTTGCAGCAACAATTCCTGCGCAGCCTCCACAGCCAGCCCACCCCGTGGCTGCTGGAGCAGGTGCGGCCGGCTGCGGGCTTCGGGGGTGATGCCAGGGAGGTGATCGAGCTCTACCTCAAGCGGGCCATGGCCCGCACCGTGGATCCGCTCCATGGCATCTTCGGAGGTTGCCGCTGGCTGCTGGGGGCCGACGGACTCGACCAATTGCTGGAGCGCTTCTATGCGTTCAGCCCCGGGGAACCGATCAATGCCCAGCAGTTGGCCTATGAATGTATCGGCTTCCTTTCCTCATTGCCGGAGGGGGAACTTGAGGGCCTGCTGCAGCGAACCGCGGGACAGGGCATGGAGGCTCGGCAGGCGGTCCTGGAGGTGGCGATGCTCGATTGGCGCCTCTCCTGGGCTTCATTGGCCCCGCCCCGCGATGGCCCCGGCGTGGAGGGCCTGCGGCGACAGTTCCGGGAACGCAACCATCGCTGGGGGCGGCCGCGGCTGCAGCGGGGCGCCCGTCTGGCCCTCACCGGCTACGCCCTGGCGGAGTTGTGGCTGGCGATCGCTGCCGATGCTCCCCTGGAGTGCCTGCCGGTGCGGACCGATGGACCGGGCTGGTATCTGATTCAGATCGGCAGGGGCGGCGTACCCGAGGTGCTTGGCCTCCCCGCTGCGGAGGCCCGTTTGCTCAGCGGCTGCAACGGCACCAACACGGTCGCGGCGCTCTGCCACCAGGAGAGCTTCTTCGGCGAGAGCCTCGAGGCCGTGGAGACACGGCTGCTCGCCTGGGTGGAAGCGGAGGTGGTGGTGGAGCTGCAGACCGAGATCGGCGGCGGGGTGCGCTGCTGATCCAGGTGGGACCCAAGGGGTGAACGCGCTGTCAGAGAGCGCGCATGCATGGGAACAGATCACAGGGCGTTGCAGGCCTCGATCGTGCCCCTGACAGGACCAAAGCTGCTCCTTAGCGTTCAAGCCATCCCCCCCATCCGGCCCGAAAGGCACCATGGCGAGTTCCTCATTTCATTACGTCGTCGGCGGTCTGTATCCGCTGCTTCCGGATGGATCGCCCAACCTGATCACCGCCGATAATCTCGTCTTCGACCCCAGCACCGGGGTCGTGAATCAGCTGGCTGGCGGGCCGGCCCGGGGCCGGCTGAACACCTCCCTGGCGGTCACCACCGATCCGATCACGGTGCCGGGGGTGAGTCGCTTCATCCTGCAGTTCTATCTGCCGCAGCTGTTCGCCACCCAGCCCGAGCAGGCGGCCTCGATCTTCAATCAATATCGCAACAGCGTTCTTAAGAGCTGGACCGGCCAGCCGCGCAACCAGTCGATGACGGGTCTGCTGCTGCTCGGCTACAAGGGGCCGGGAGCGGAGAATGCCAATACGAATGATGCCTTCTGGAACTCGCCCGGTTCCACGGACGATGCCGTGTTTGCGGCGGTCAGTGATCGTGCCAACTACGATCCCGAATCCCTGTGGAAAAACTATGGCGGCAGTGAGCAGATTCTCTCAACATTTGATCAAGCTACCCTGCTGCAGAATCTCGCCGCATTGAATGATCCAGAGGCCGTTCCATCACCCGACCTCTGGTATCCCAGTTTTCTTTACACCTACCAGCGCCTGGCAGCCGATGGCACCGGCCTGGGAAGCAGCTATCCAGGTCCGGTGTTGATGGTGCAGCCCAACTCGGATCTGCGGCTGAATTTCAGCAACCAGATCGCGGTTCCCGGCCTGAGCGAGGAGCAAAACCAGCAGGCCACCCTGGTGGAGAACAGCACCTACGGCCTCTCCAGCAGCTCCGGGCTCGGCGGCACCAGCTCGATCAACTATCACCTGCACGGTTCCCACACCACGCCCGCCGGCTTCGGCGACAACGTGATTGCCCGCTACACCACGGGCCAGAGCTGGACGACGGAGATTGACTTGCCCGACGATCATGGCCAGGGCAGCTATTGGTATCACCCCCACTACCACCCCTCCGTGAACCAGCAGGTGTACGGGGGACTCTCGGGATTCCTGCAGCTCGGTGATCCGCTCAGCAAAGTGCCCGCCTTCTCGGAGGTGCCCCGCAACCTGGCGGTGATCAAGAATCTCGACCTCGCCGTGGATCCCTCCAGCGGCACCCTGCAACTGGCGGGCTTCGATGGCGGCTTCGGCCCCTCGAGTCCGTTGAACCGTCTGACGATGGCGACGGTGAACGGGGAATTCCAGCCCAATCGCGATGCCGGAGCCGGCGGCTGGCAAGCGTTCAGCTTCAGCAATCAATCCAACGCCGACTTCTACAACATCTCTTTCCTGCACACGCCCCCCGGCGGCGATGCCCAGCTGGGAGAGGCCCTGCCGCTCTTCCTCTACGGCGAGGATGGCCACCAGTACCCCCAGATCCGCGAGGCGGTGGGGGCCCTGGGGGCCACGGGCCAGGGGGATGCCACCCAGTACCTCCAGCAGAGCAATCTGCTCTCCCTGCCCCCGGGCAAACGGCTGGATGTGCTGGTGTATCTGCCCCAAGGCCGCACCGAGATCGCCTCCACCGACACCTTCCGCCAGACGGACGCGGCCGGAGGCGAAGCCGTCTTTGAGGTGGGTGGCCTGATCAGCTATCCCTCGCTGACCTCCTCGAACACGGGGCTGGATCTGCCCACCGCCGCCGCCGGCCCCCTGGCCGTGCTCACGGTGAATCCTCCGGTGGCGGAGCTGTCGCTTGCGCAGCAGCAGCAGCAGATCGCCGCCGCCAACGCCGGCATCGCGGTGCAGGAGATCACGCCCGACAGCCGCCAGGCGGACTACAACCCGAACGCGGTGCCGTCGATCAATCTCTATGCCACCGATCAAGACGGCCAGCCCCTGTGGGAACCGGTGCGGCAGCGGATGTTCAGTTTTTCCGTGGGCACCCTGGTGGGTCCGCCGGAGGAATACGACGCCGCCACCCAACAGCAGCTGGCGGCCTACACGGCCGCCACGGGAGAGGTGTACCAGAGCTACGAAGGGCTGCCGATTGGTTCAGCGGGGGTGGAGAACTGGCTGGGCTACGAGTTCCCCTTGCTGATCAATGATCATGTATTTCCGAACGGCAATCTTACGATTGCACAGCTGGGAACGATCGAGGAATGGACCCTGCGCAACTGGAGTGTCTTTGCGCCTGAATCGTACGTTGGCCACCCCTTCCATATCCACATCAACGACTATCAGGTTCTCGACAGCGACACCGAACTGAGCGACAAGCGCAACCTCGAGGATGTGACCTCGCTCAACACCACGGGCTTCCGCTATTTCGACACCGACACCGGCAAGATCGTGGAGTCAGCGCCCTACAAGGGCCAGTTCCATTCCATTCCCCAGGCCTTGGACCCCAACCAGGTGGGAAACCTGGCCACCTTCGGCGCCAACGACGAGACGGTGCGGATGCTGTTCCAGGATTACCTGGGCACCTATGTCTTCCACTGCCACATCCTTCCCCACGAAGACGCCGGCATGATGCAGGCGGTGATGGTGGTGGAGAACACCGATTCCAGCTGGCTGCTGCCCGCCGAGGGGCTGGCGGATCGCACCCTGCCGAGTTCGGGTGGCAAGGAGCAGGTTCTCACCATCCACCAGGCCCAGGGCTACCGGCCCTTCGAACTCAAGCTCCAGACCGGCGCCGATGTCACCCTGCAGCGGGGCCAGGCCGGCGATGTGTCCAACGACTTCATCCAGGATGTGGTGCTGGCCTCCGAGGGCGACGGCCGGGTGCGGATCGTGGACGGCCGGCGGCTGCTGGAACGCAACCGCACCAAGGTGCTCTCCACCCTGAAGCCCTACGCCACGGATCTGGCCCCCTGGGCCTACGCAGAGGATTTCAGCGGAAACGGGCAGCGGGATCTGGTTACCGGTGGCTTCACTACTGCCACCGAGAAAGGGGTGGTGTCACTCCATGATTTCCGCATCAAGGCCTGGGCCAGCGGCAACGGCGGCCGCGACTGGAGCGAGGAATTCGGCTTCGATCCCTGGGATTTCCTCAGCCACCACGACGAAGCCATGGATCCCGGCGGCGCCGCCATGGCTGCAGGCATGGCCGGCGGCATGGACGCAGGCATGGAGGAAGCGCTGCACGATCATGCCTCCGCCCTTGAGCCCCTCGCGGATCTCAGCGACGAGCAGGTGGGCTTCGTGGTGGGCGATTTCAACCTCGACAACTTCAACGATTTCGCGATCGCCTATGCCATCCCCGAGGGAATCCGGGTGTCGCTGCTCGATGGCGCCGCCTTCACGCTCCTCTATCAGACCGGACAGCTCGAGGGCGGCTATCTGCCGAACGAGAATCTGCTGGCCGATGCGGTGATCCACGATGCCTCCCTGAAGGATCTGCGCTCGCTCAACCTCACCTCCGGCTTCAACAGCTTCGGCCAGTCGGCGCTGGAGAACCTGCTGATCACCACCGATTCGGCCCGGGGCCGCCAGCAGCTCACCCTGCAGCTGCATGCCGGCCATTTCATCGCCACCTCCGAACCCAGCACATCTGATGGCCATGTCCATGGCGGCGGCCAGAGCGGCGCCTACGACGACCGGGTGACCAACCTCTCGGGCGACCTGCTGCCGCTGCACCTGGTGGGCCTCGACCGCCTGCCCGAAACCGTGGACGCCTCCACGCCGATCCTGAGCTCCGCCCTTGGCAACGGCGGCCTGCTGCTCGATGACCGGCTGCTGGTGGCCCAGGGCAATGGCGCCAACGGCATTGACAGCGATTCGCGCAAACTGCTCGGCACCAGTCAGCAGCTGGTGGTGGACCTTGAGGGACTGGAGGTGGTGAACGAGGGCGACCTCAGTGGCGTGCTGCTGAGCGAACCCACCGGCTCCCAGGCGCGAGAGGAGAAGGATCCGATCACCGGCCAGGCGGGCGGCGGTCCGGGTTTCGATCCCGGGGTGCTGAAGGGGACCTACGGCCTGGAGCAGACGCAGGAACGCAACAACCTGGCCAACCTGGTGGCCCTCACCTACGGCGGCTCCCTGCCCCTGCCGGGCACCACGGCGCAACTGGCGGCCCAGCTGGCTCAGGGTGCCAATCCGCGAGGACTGGTGCAGGGCTTCCTCGCCGATCCCCTCACCGGCGCCCAGACCACCGCCCACTACGGCGGCAGCTTCGAGAGTCTCAGCACCGAACAGATCACCAGCATCACCATCCGCACCCTCTACGGCCGCGAGGCACGGGAGGGCGAGCAACGCGTCTGGCGGGAGGCGGTGGCGGCGGGCCTGTCCCCGGCGTTGCTGCCGCTGGCGATTCTGCGCAGCACCGGCGGCGACGACCGCTACCGGGTGGCCCTGATCTCCAACGCCGCCCAGTGGAACGTGCTGCAGTGGGGGTCCAACGCCAACGTGCTGGGGGCCTTCGGCCAGGGATTCCAACCCAGCCTGGATCGGTTCGCTGAGCTCAACCAGCTGGCGACGGCCACGCCCTCCCTCACCGGCTGGAAGGAAAGCCAGGATCTGTTCCGCAGCTTCCAGGAGCAGTCGATCGCGGTGCTTGGGGGGACGCCGGTGTCGGATTCAGGCTTCTTCTGAACTCCAGCAGCACTCAGGGCGTGGGGGCTGACGGCTCCGGCAGCCGGAACACCCGCTCCAGGTAGGCGATCTGCGCCTTGCGGAGGGCGGAATTCTCGCCCCCTGCTGCCCATGCGGGACTCTCCCGGGCCAGGGCTTCCTCGAACTGCCAGGCGTGTCGGAAGCGGCGCCCTTCCAGACGCCGGATCGCCTCCAGTTGCGCAGTGCTGAGGCGCTGGCGGTCCAGCCGGCGGATCTGCTGCTCCTCCAGGCTGAGCGGCAGGATCTCGGCAGCCTGGAGCACGGCAGCAGAGTCGGTCGGATCCAGCCGACTCTGCTGCCGCAACTGCCGGCGAAATGCCACCGCCGAGGTCACCGGCAGAGACTGGGGCCGCAGGGCAGCCACCGGCACTCCCTGGGCGGCAAGGTGCTCGAGCACCGGCGGGCTGAGCTGGTACGCCACTGGTCGGAACACCTGCTGGTTGAACACGTTCTGCACCACAAACAGCAGCAGGAAACCGATCAGGGCGGCACTCAGCGGCGTGGTGACCCAGCCGGAGGCGATCCGCGCCAACACCCCCCAGCGGATCTGGCGCACCCCACGCCCGCCCTGCAGCAGGCCGAGGCCGATCACGGCACCCACCACGGCCTGGGAGCTGGAGACCGGGATCAGTGGAATCGGCGGCAGGCCCCAGTGCACCAGGGACTGGGAGAGGACGGTGGAGGAGAACAGGAACAGCACCAGGGAGTTGGCCAGCACCACCACCAGGGCCCCTAGGGGGGAGAGGGTCATGAGGCTGCCGCCCACGGTGAGCATCACCTTGCGGGAATAGGTGTACACACCCACCGCAATCGCACATCCGCCCAGCAGAAACAACTGCTGCACGCTGCTGACAACCATGCCGCCCGGAAGCACTACAGCGTGGAAGGGGGAGGAATCGGTGAACACCCCCATGACATTGCCGATGTTGTTGGCACCCAGGCTGTAGGAACCGAAGATGCCAGCGATGATCAAGCCCGTGCGCAGGTTGGCGTCGAGACGCAGCAGGTGGGGCCGGCGCCAGCGGATCAAGGCGACGGCGCCCATCTGGAGGAGCGCCGCGAACAACCCCGCCAGTACCGGACAGAACACCCAGGTGGCCACGATCCGCGCCAGCTGGGCCAGATCGGTGATTGAGCCGCTGAACCAGTTCCAGCCGACGATTGCCCCCACCACCGCCTGCGTGCTGGACACCGGCAGACCCAGCCGGGTCATCCAGAATACCGTGATCGCCGCCGCCAGGGCGGTGGTGAAGCCTCCGGCCAGGGCATTGACCTCGCCCAGCTGCCCCAGGCCGTCGGTGGCACCGGTGCCGGCAGTGATGGCACCAACCACCACGAAGAGGCTGCAGAGGAAGGCGGCCGTGGAAAAGCGCACCATGCGGCTGGCCACCGCTGATCCGAAGACGTTGGAGGCATCGTTGGCACCCAGGGACCAGCCGAGGAACAGGCCGCTGGAGAGGAAGACCAGGCTGGAAATCGGATCCATGGCGCGCAGATGACGAGGCTCAGGCAGCCGGAATTCCCCTAAGAGTTTGCTGAAAAACCCCGCCACCTCTGCGAAAATGGGGCAACTGCCGCAGGTTTGATGCGAGGTCAGCAGGAGCGCAGCGGCTCCTTGTTCTCCTACGTCTCGATCGAGGAGCGGATCCCGGCCAGCCATCCGCT
>NZ_JAHLYT010000005.1 GCF_025128095.1 Synechococcus sp. CS-1328
CGGGCCGTCTCCCTCTCCCGTCGTGACTACGAAACCTTCCACGCTGCCCTGGCTGAGCCTTTCCGCCCCAACGAGGCCTTGTCCGAGGCCCTGAACCAGGTCCACGCCCGCGTCAAGCGTGTTTGAAGAGCAGCTGCTCGAACCCAAACACCACGACCCCTCTACCTTTGCCTGTGGTGAGCCGGCGTTGGATGCCTTTGTGCAGCGTCACGCCCACCAGACCATGCGCCGGGGCATCAGTCAGAGCTGGGTACTGGTGCCGGTCGACCAAACCAGCACGATCGCCGGCTTCTACTCCCTCGCCCCAGCTGAGGTCGGCCTGGCCAACCTTCAGCCTGAGGATGCCCGACCCCTCCCCCCTGATCCGATCCCCTGTTTTCGGATGGGTCGTCTGGCCCGAGATCACCGCTGGCGCGGAGAAGGCATCGGTGAGTTGCTGGTTGGCCTTGCGGTCGAACGCTGTCTGCAGGCTCGCCGATCCGTCGGTGGCTACGCCCTGATCGTGGATGCCAAGGGGGAGGTGGCCAAGAGCTTCTACCTCCGCTACGGCTTCCGGCCCTACCTCGACACCCCGAACAGCCTCTACCTGCCGCTGGGAGGGCCTGGCGAGGAGCCGCTTCTCACGACAGGTCTGTGGTCAGCCAAGCGGGTCACCGCTTGAAGAATCTTCGAGCCATTCCTGTCAAGGGTTTCCGAGTTTGGCGTGCTCGCGGCTGTGTTTGCCATCGACAGGCGCAACAATGCCCAAGCGGTGCGCACCGTTTCCCTCCCTCTTACCGGTTCGTGACTCCCTGGATGCGACCCTGGCGCGTGGAGATTCGTGAGACGGGGCGTTGCGGTGCCATTGCCTATCACGAGCCGGCAGGGAGTCTGAGCTTTTACTGGGAGCTGGGCGGCAGCGACAGCGTCGCTCTGATTTGGGGGGAGGCTGCTGACCACTGGCACTCATGCCACCCCTGGGCTGCCGATCGACGCCGTGAAATCCTGAAGCGTGTCGCGGAGGAAGTCGTGCGCCAGAAGGCGCCGAACTGCCGCGCGGACATTCAGGAGCCGCAGGGATTGATCCACATCCGGGAACTGGATTAGGTAGCAAGCACCGCGATCTTGAGCAGGTTCTCCTTCAGCATGCCGGAGGTTAGTGCGATGAGTTTGTTGCTGCTCAGGGCCACGACGGCCAGCCCCGCCATGGGACAGTTCGGTCAACCAGGGGGATTCGCAGTGTAATGACGCAGGGAGGCAACGGCTGCTTGTGACCTTTCGAGATCCCCGATCCCAGCTCCCTGTTCCCAGAGCCAGGAAAACGCAGAATTCACGTCAAGATGCTGATCAGCTTGTGCGCGATTCTCAACCACCTGCAGGCGATCTAGCCTTGGAATGACGGGCAGACCAGCGGACCAATGGAGCGGAAACGAGGCCGAATGCGCACGTCTAGCACCCACACCATGGCGGAGGAGTGAATGGACCATCCTGTGAATCGGCGGAATCAATTGAATCGGCGCAATCAGAACTGGATCGCGGGACTCTCGGTTTTTGTTGTGGTTGTGGCTGGCCTCGTCTTCCTGAATCAGCAGCATCAGCAGCGGCTTCAGGCTCAGCTCATTCAGGAGCAGTCTGCCCGAGAGGTACTGCAACGCGAGCAGAGCGAGCTGACGCTCAGGGGCGACCTGCAGTCTGCCTCGCAGCGGGAAACCGCACTCCAGCTACAGATCAGGGAGATGGATGCGGCCGCCACCCGGCAACGTGCCGACGCCGCCAATACAGAAGCGGGAGCGAGTCTGCGTCAGGCTGGGGTGGCCCAGCAGGAGGGAAGGCGTCAGCAGGTGGAACGGGAACTTCAGGATCTTCGGGCGCAACGAATCCGGCTTGAGAAACAGGTTGATTGCGAACGGATTCAGTTGTCGGTGAAGCAGCTGAAGTCGAAAGGGAATACCGATCAGGCGCTGAAGCTGCTGAGCGACTGGAAGGCCCCATGTCCGAACCTCCAGGCTGCTCAGTAACCTGATTTGGCGGCCTTGATCAGTCTTCAGGCAGCCACACTTTCATGCGGCTGCCTTTTGCCTTTTCCTCAGTTCGGTCGGGACGGTCCTGCTTGGTTATCGCGTCTTCGGAGAGTAAGCGGCAGTTAGGCGGGCGATTATCTGCCGACGCGTATGCCGCGAATGGAATCCATCAGGCCGAGTAAGTTGAGTAGCCACACGACGACCGCGACAACAACAACAATGTTCAAGATTCGCTTGATCTTGGAATCCATTGGGATGTAGTTGTTGATGAGCCACAGCAGGACTCCGACGACAATCAGGGTAATAATCAGTGAAATCAGAGACATTGGCTATTCTCCTGGGATCGAGTCTGTGTTCGAGGTGGCGGGTCGGGATGCTTTGGAGTCTTAATGCAGGCTCTTCATTGATCTCCATTGCTGCGGCCTCCTTGAGGCTGGGCATTGATCTGGATGCCGATTCTGCTGGATCTACAAAGCGTAATGTGCTGGACATCCGTTCCCGAATGGCCGTGCAGTAGTTGCGTTGTGCAGCGGTTGCGCCGAGCAGTGGATACGCCGAGCAGTGGTTGTGCTGAGCAGTAGATGCCCTGCCAATTGGGACC
The DNA here is from genome assembly GCF_025128095.1 of Synechococcus sp. CS-1328. Lineage (GTDB taxonomy): Bacteria > Cyanobacteriota > Cyanobacteriia > PCC-6307 > Cyanobiaceae > CBW1002. The sequence continues at coordinate 2,602 of NZ_JAHLYT010000005.1, forward strand.
TGCTCCACCAGTGGGATCAGGCGCTGCGGCTTCGAACGCTTCAGAACCCAAGGCCGGAGTTCGTGCCTGCTCAAAGCAGCTAGCCCGGCTTAGCAGGCGGCCGGTGCGTTCGGTGCTTTGGTTGCTGCTCACGGCCACGACGGCCAGACCCACCATGAGACTGTCGTCGGCGATGTAGCCCGCGATGTAGCGGCCCAGATAGTCGCAGGCGAAAGGCCGTGGCGCTGCCCTTCGCTCAGAAGCCGAGCAGGGGCGTGGCCCGGAAGGTGACCGGGTCTTCGCTGTTCGGTGGCACGGCACCGATCGGATAGGGCGGTGCGGAGTGAAACTCCAGGGTGACGGGCGGCTCCATGAAGCCGGCATGGAACACGTTCGAGAACGTGCCATCGCGCAGCCCGTATTGAAAGCCGGCGCTGGTGAGCTGGGCCGCTCCCCTGGCGCCATCCAGTTGCCGCACCCGGTTGTCGCCGGTGTAGGGCACGCCGGTGATCGGGTCGATGTTGCCGGGAATGGCCTCACCCGCCGGCCACAGCCCATCGATCCGCACGCCATTGCGGCGGCCCTGGATCCGGTGGATGGCGTAGAAGCCTTCGGCGTCTGGTTGGGTGTCGCTCAGGAACTGACCACTCGCCTGAATCGGACGGGTTGTGCCGCTGGCCGGAGCCTGGTAGCGCCAGCTCCAGAGCCGGGAGTTGAACAGGTTGTGGCTGGAGGAATCGGGAGCGGTCATGGCTGGATCGCGCGCAGGATCGGCTGGATGACCCAGGCCACTGATCAAAAGCGATGGATCTGGGCTATGGGTCAGGAGTTCTGGATCTGGGTCCGTCTATCAAGGCCAACGGATCGTCGCCGGCGGTGCCACCCTGCATGAACGCTACGGCGGGATCACGGCACCGTGGCGGCAGCTGTGGTGAGTGTGCGATGCCCCAACTCCGCTGGACGCGACAGAACTGGCCGCCAATGATCTCGCTGCCACGGGCCCGGCTTGCTTCGATGGTTGGAGGCGCGCTGCTGCTGGCGGCACTGTGGGGGACGCCGATTACCGGCCGCGACCTGGCCTTCCCCCTGAAGGCCGGCCAGCCCTATCCCGCCGCCGCCCAGAGGCTGGCGGTGGCGGGTTGGCGGCGGGTGCCGGCCCCGGCGGAACCCGAGGGCTGCCTGCCGGAAGACCGGCGCTGCCGCGACCATCCCGAGGCCTGGGGCTGCTCCAGCACGGGGCTGGGGTTCTGCCGCTTTCTCTGGGTCAATGCCGCCGGGCACTACCTGGCAGTGATCACCGCCCATGGCGATGCCAGCAGCGGTGATCCGGGCCTCGTGCAGCAGTGGTTCCTCACCGACCCGCCCTGACCTCACACCGTCAGGAGCCTGGCCGCCCTCACACCGTGGCCATGTGGCGCATCAGGTCGAGGCACTTGCAGGAGTAGCCCCACTCGTTGTCGTACCAGCTCACCAGCTTCACGAAGGTGTCGGTGAGGGGGATGCCGGCCTTGGCATCGAAGATGGAGGTGCACGACTGGCCCAGGAAATCCGTGGACACCACCTCATCTTCGGTGTAGCCGAGGATGCCGGCCAGGGCCCCTTCCGAGGCCGCCTTCACGGTCGCTTTGATGCTGTCGTAGCTGGCGGGCCGCTCCAGATTCACGGTGAGGTCCACCACCGACACGTTGGGGGTGGGCACCCGGAAGGCCATGCCGGTGAGCTTGCCGCTCAGGGCGGGGATGACCCGGCCCACCGCCTTGGCGGCACCGGTGGAGGAGGGAATGATGTTCTGGCCGGCGCCGCGGCCGCCCCGCCAGTCCTTCACCGAGGGGCCGTCCACCGTTTTCTGGGTGGCGGTGGTGGCGTGCACGGTGGTCATCAGCCCGGCGGCGATGCCGAAGTTGTCGTGGATCACCTTGGCCAGGGGTGCCAGGCAGTTGGTGGTGCAGGAGGCGTTCGACACGATCTCCTGCCCCGCGTAGGTGGTGTGGTTCACCCCCATCACGAACATCGGCGTGTCGTCTTTGGATGGGGCAGACATCACCACCCGTTTGGCACCGGCGCGCAGGTGGGCGCGGGCGGTCTCGTCGGTGAGGAAGAAACCGGTGGATTCGAGCACGTAGTCGGCACCCACCTCGCTCCAGCGCAGGTTGGCGGGATCGCGCTCGGCGGTGATGCGGATGACGCGGCCGTCCACCACCAGCTGGCCGTTCTGTACCTCCACCGATCCACCGAAGCGGCCGTGGGTGGAGTCGTAACGAAGCATGTAGGCGATGTAGTCCACAGCGATCAGGTCGTTGATCGCCACCACCTCCACGTCATCGAGCTGGCAGGCGCGGCGAAACACCAGACGCCCGATTCTGCCGAAGCCGTTGATGCCGATCCTGATGGCCATGAACGTTCCTCCCTTCCCTGGGATGCATGCCGTTTCACCCTATGCAGCGGTCGGCTGGTTGTCTGGCTCCCCCCTGGCCTGCTTGGATCAAACGTGTCTTCCAAGCCACCGCTCTGGATCGATCGCCGCCAGGCGGGGCTGGCGCTGGCCGAGGGTTTTGGCGTGGCATCGCCCTGTCTTCCAGGCAGCCTGCTGCTGGCGCTCCCCCGCGGCGGTGTGCCCGTGGCGGCGGCGATGGCGAGCCGGCTCCAGTTGCCCCTGAGCACCTGGTCGGTGCGCAAGGTGGCGGATCCGGCGGATCCGGAGGTGGCGATCGGTGCTGTGGCCGCCGGCCCTGTGGCTGCCGGTGAGGTGGGAGCCCCTGGGGTGGTGGTGTGGCGCGATGGCGTTGAGGCCAGCGGCTGGGCTGCCGCCGCCCGTCAGCGGGGCTGGCTGCAGGAGCAGGAGCGTGAGCTGGCCCGCCGCCAAAGGCTGTTCGGCGATCCCCAGCCCGGCCAGCTGCGCGGCCGCCACCTGATCGTGGTGGACGACGGCATCGCTACCGGCATGACCGTGCAGGCGGCCCTGCGTTCCCTCCGCCAGCTGCAGCCGGCCTCCCTCGCCCTGGCGGTTCCGGTGGTGGATCGGGCCGTGGCCATCGATCTGAAGCGTCAGCTCGATCGCTTCGAAGCCCTGGCCGTGGTGGACGACCTGCTGGCGGTGGGTCTCTGGTTCGAGCGGTTCGAGCAGCTCACCGACCTGGAGGTGCTCAAGATTCTGCAGCCGTTCCAGCAGGGGCCTGGCCGGGAGCGTGAGCGTTGAACAAGCTGTTGAAGACGCTCAGGAGGTAGCTGTGGTGCGGCTCTTGCGGATGAAGCTGCGCCGCCTCCCCATCGTTTTCAATCGGGTGCTCAGCGCACCGGTCTCCCTCTGGCTGTTGCTGCTGGGGATCGCCCTCCTGGACCTGCTTACCCCTCCCCACATCTCCCTGGCCAGTTTTTACCTGGTTCCGGTCCTGCTGGCGGCTGGTTTGCTCTCGCTCCTTCACACCCTGGTGATTGGAGGCGTGGCTCTGCTGCTGGCGCTGGCCATTGGCGCGCATCAGGAGATCCAGAGCACCCCCATGTACTGGCTGCAGCTCCTGGCCATGGTCACAATCGTGATGCTGGCCCGGGCCCTGAGCCGTGAACGCATGCAGCTGGAGCGGTCCTATCGCCTCCTGGCTGAGAACGCCTCCGATGTGGTGTTCTCGACCTCGCCGCAGGGGGTGACCCAGTGGGTGTCCAGTTCCCTCCATGCGCTGACCGGCTGGTACCCCCAGGATCTGATCGGCAGGGCCTTTGGGGAGTTCGTTCATCCAGACGACATCGCCGAGCTGCACGAAGCCGAGGCTGCCTTTCAGCGCGGCGAGGTGCATCGCTTCGAGCTGCGCGTGCGCTGCCTCCAGGGTGGTTACCGCAGTGTGGGTGTGACCGGCCGGGGGCTGCGTTCCGCCGCGGGTCCGGTGACCGCCATCGTGGGCAGCTGGCGCGACATCCGCCCCGAGCAGCTGGCTCGCCAGGCCCTCGCCAGCTCGGAGCAGTTGGCTCGCCAGGCCCTGGAAAACATCATCACAGCGGCTCCGATTGGCATGTATCTTTGCGAGCCGGGCCTGGGCACGTTCCTGAAGGTGAATCCGGCCCTGTGCCGCTTCTTCGGCCGCTCCGAGGGGGAGCTCCTCGGGCTCCAATGGCAGACCCTCACCCATCCCGAGGATCTGGCCAAAGACGAGGCCCTGGCCGCGGAGGTGCTGGACGGAACCCGCAGCTCCTATCGGCTGCGTAAGCGCTTCCTCCATCAGGACGGCAGCGTGCTCTGGGGTGATCTTGCGGTCTCCATCCGCCGGGACGTGGAGGGGAAGGTGCTGGAGGTGATCGCCCAGATCATCGATGTGACCGATCAGGTCGAGACCGAGGCCGACCTCACCCAACAGGCACGGCACGATCTGCTCACCGGACTGCTCAACCGCCGCGGTCTGGAGGAACGCTTGTCAGCCATGGACGGCCGGCGCCGCTCCGATCTGCCGCTGGCCGTGCTGTTCTGCGACATCGACCACTTCAAGGCCATCAACGATGGCCAGGGCCATGCCGCCGGTGACGCGGTGCTGCGGGTGGTGGCCCATCGCCTGCGCCGGGCCATCCGTCAGACCGATCTGGCTGCCCGCTTCGGTGGCGATGAGCTGGTGGTGCTGCTGGAGGGCGTGGGCACGGAGCAGGGGGTGGAACCCGAGTCGCTGGTGCTCGCCCTAGCCGAAAAGATTCGCCGGCATGTGGCCGAGCCGATTCCGTTCGACCAGGGCAGCCTCTGCATTTCCCTGAGCATCGGCATGGCGCTGATCCAGCTGGAGGAATCGCCCCAGGAGTTTCTGGCCCGGGCCGATGCCGCCCTCTACAGCGCCAAGCAGGCTGGGCGGAACCGGGTGGTGTTGTCCTGCGGAGATCGTCCATCCCTCGCTGCTGGACCCTCAAAATGAGCGCCTCCAGAGCACGCTTCTTCGTTGCGATCAGGCCCACGGCGGCCACCGTTCTGCTCGCCTTTCTCGCCTATTTCACGACGGGCCTGCTTGGCCAGAACCTGGTCTTTCAGGGCACCACCATTTCCCCCCTCTGGCCGGCGGCGGGCATGGCCCTTGGCTTGGGGCTCACCGTGTTTCAACGCCGGTGGGCGGTGGCGGCAGGGGTGTTCCTGGGCCAGTGGCTGGTGTTCTGGCTGGGTCCCTTGCTGAAGATGGCCTGGCTGGGCCGCCAGTGGATCTGGAACCCATTCCTGGTTCCCCTGGCGCTTCTGCCGGCTGCCGGCGCGGCGCTCGGTCTGCTCCTGGCCTTGCGCCTGCTGCGGCGCTTCGGCATTCGGGGCCGGCTCGATCGCCCCCAGGATGTGCTGATGCTGGCCCTGGCGGCGGCTGTCCAGGGCGTGCTGGCCGCGGCGGGTGGGGCGAGCGCCCTGGCCCTGGCGGGCACGATCCCCTGGAGCATCACGTCGGATGTGGCGGCCACCTGGGCCAGGGGCGACTGGCTTGGCGGCCTGCTGGTGGCGCCGCTTCTCCTGGCCCGGCCCAATCCGCGGCTGCGCGGTGCCCGTTCCCAGGCCTCGACCAGCGAAAAAATTCTGGTGTTGGCCACCACCCTGGTGGTGAGCAGCCTGATCTTCTCGGCGTTTTCCCACTCCATCGCCCGGCAGGTGAGCGGCACCTATCTGTGCCTGCTGCCGCTGCTCTGGGGGGCGCTGCGTTGTTCTCCTCGGGTGGTGGCTCTGCAGGTAATGGTGGTGGCGACCATGGCCACGGCCTACACGATCGGCGGCCTCGGTCCCTTCGCCGGCTACGCAGCCCTCAACGATCAGCTCCTCTCGCTGCAGGTGTTCCTGGCGGTGCAATCGCTCACGGCGCTCGTGATCGGCGCGATCGAGCAGCAGAAGCTGCGGGTGGAAGTGGAGCGCGACCGGCAGCAGCAGGCCTTGATCGCAGCGCGCGATCTGGCCGAAGCGGGCTCCCGCGCCAAGAGCGAGTTTCTGGCCAACATGAGCCACGAGATCCGCACCCCTCTCAACGGCGTGCTCGGCGCTGCCCAGCTGCTCGCCTCCTCATCGCTCTCGACCGATCAGCGGGAGCTGCTGGCGGCGATCCAGGCCAGCGGCGATGGCCTGTTGGTTCTGCTCAACGATCTGCTCGATTTCTCCCGCATCGAGGCGGGTCAGCTGGCGCTGCAGGCGGCTCCCTTCGAGCCGCGGCGCCTGGCCGCCCAGGTGGTGGATCTGTATCGGCCCAGCCTGGCGGCGGGGGTGGAGCTGCGGCTGGAGAACGGCCCCGAGCTGCCGGCCTGGCTGCTGGGTGATGCGTCCCGCCTGCGGCAGGTGCTCTCCAACCTGATCGGCAACGCCGTCAAGTTCACCCCCGCCCCTGGGGTGATCCGGGTGCGGCAGCAGGGCGAAGCAGGGGCCTACCAGCTCGAGGTGATCGACACCGGCATCGGCATCCCGGCCGAGCACCAGGCGCGCCTGTTCCAGCCGTTTCAGCAGGGTGATGCCTCTACCGGGCGCCGCTATGGCGGCACGGGCCTGGGGCTGGTGATCAGCCGGCGCCTGGTAGAGCTGCTGGGCGGCACGATCGCGCTCGAGAGCGTCGAGGGGCAGGGCACCACCCTGCGGGTACTCCTGCCCCTGCCCGTCGCTGAGCCCCCGGCTGCGGTGCCGTCGGCCACGGATCCAGCGGCCGCGGCTGCAGGGGCCACGGCGCCAGCGGCGTTGGCGGAGGCCGGCCAGCGCAGCGTGCGGGTGCTGATGGCGGAAGACAACCAGCTCAATCAGCGCATCCTCGAGCGGATGCTGGCCTCTGCCCCTGCCTCTGCGCCGGCTCTGCTGAGCAAGGCCAACAACGGGCGCGAGGCCGTTGCGCTCTGGAGTGAAGGGTCCTGGGATCTGATCCTGATGGACTGCCAGATGCCGGAGATGGACGGCTTCGCCGCCACCCGGGAGATCCGCCGCCGAGAGCTGGCCGGCGGGCTGGTGCCGGTACCGATCATTGCCGTGACCGCCAATGCCGCCGCCTCCGATCGCCGCGATTGCCTCGCCGCCGGCATGAACGATGTCCTCACCAAGCCCGTGCGGCTGGAGGCCTTGCTGGAGATCGTGCGGCGCTGGGCGCCCACCTCAGAACCGCTGCCTTAGCGCTGTCTGCTCTTCTGACGGGCAGGACGCCTGCTGCGGTAGTGGGTCCAGGCGATCCAGGCGAGGGCGGGCAGTGAGCCCCCATCCAGCAGGGCAGGCAGCCAGAACCATGGCCTCACCTGCGGGAGTGGACACCAGAGCACGGCCATCGCGCCGAACAGCCCACCCAGCAGCAGGATCGGTGACCCCGATTCCCTGCCGCGGCTGGCCTGCCACAGGGTGCGGCCATTGCGAAGGGCGCACAGCAGCCAGACCAGGCCGGCCGCGGCGGTGGCGCTCCAGCTGAGCATCAGGGGAGCGGACATTCGCGGTCGCAGAGCCGGCGGATCAGGGCAATGGCCTAGGCCACCTCGAACGGCTTGGTCAGAAAGGCGTCCATGCCCGCCTCCAGGGCCGCCTGCCGCTGCCCGGTGGTGGCTCCGGCGCTGAGGGCCACCACCGGCAGGTGGGCCAGGCTCTCCTGGGCCCGGATCTGCCGGGTGGCTGTGCAGCCATCCATGCCGGGCATCTGCAGATCCATCAGCACCAGATCGGCGCTGCCTGGATGGGCCGCCAGCCAGTCGAGCGCCTGCTGGCCCCCTTCCGCCTGGCTCATGCTGGCTCCCTCGTTGCCGAAAATCCGCAGGGCCAGGTAGCGGTTGAGCCGGTTGTCATCCACCACCAGCAGATGCAGGCCCTCCAGGGGCTTCTGGGCGGCTGCGGTCTCGTCTGCCGCTGCGACGGCTTCCCCTGGTTCGGCCGGAGATGCCATCGTGCTCTCCTCGAATCCGGCCATGGCGGCGGCCATGGCGGCGGCGGTGATCGGCTGTTCGAGCACGCCATCCGCGGCAGCGGGCAGGCCGGAGGCCTTCAGGGCCTGGCTCTGGCCAGCCCGCACGATCAGCAGGATCCGTGGTGGTGGCTGGCCGCAGGCCTGGCGCAGCGCTTCGGCCCCTTGCGCTTCAGCCAGCAGCACCAGCTGGGGTGGCGCTTGCTCCGGGCCGCCGCTGTTGGGAGCCGCCGTGCCATCGGCCATGGCGCTGGCCTGCCAGCCCAGGGCGCGGCAGTGCAGCAGCAGGGCGTCGCGGCTGGCTGGATCGCCGTCCACCACCAGCACCCGCAGGGGCGACCGGGCCGGTGCCGCCAGGGCGGTGGGCAGCCGTTCGAAGCTCACCGTGAACTGGAAACAGCTGCCCTGGCCCGGTGTGCTCTCCAGCGCCAGCTGGCCGCCCATCAGCTCCACCAGCCGGTGGCTGATCGCCAGCCCCAGCCCGGAGCCGCCGTAGAGCCGGGCGATCGAATCGTCTTCCTGCACATAGGGCCGGAAGATCGCCTCCTGCAGTTCCGGTGGGATGCCGATGCCCGAGTCGCGCACCTCGAAGCGGATCTGTACCCGCCGCGGCTGTAGATCCAGCACTGTGGTCAGCAGGGCGATCTGGCCCTGTTCGGTGAACTTGGCGGCGTTGGTGGTGAGGTTCACCAGCACCTGCTCGAGCCGGGTGGCATCGCCCCGCAGGCGGCCCAGGGGGTGGGCTGGCGGGGCGATCAGCAGGTCGATCGGCTTGTTGGCGGCCGCCACGGCCAGAGTGGTGGCGAGGCGATCCAGCACCGCCTCCAGTGTGAAGGTGCTGTCCTCCAGGTGAAGCTGGCCCGCATCGATCTTGGTGAAATCGAGGATGTCGTTGGTGAGGCTGCGCAGCAGCTGCCCGGACGACTGGATCTGGCTCACCAGCTTGCGCTGGCCGGCCGTGAGTGTCTCCTGGGCCAGCAGATGGGCCAGCCCCAGCACCACATGCAGCGGGGTGCGGATCTCATGGCTCATATTTGCCAGGAAGGTGGTTTTGGCCTGGGCGTTGCTGCGCGCCTCCTCCGCACGGGCGGCGAGCTGGTGATTGACGCTCAACAGCCGCAGGCGAAAGCGCGTCAGCCGGATGCCGTTCAGCACCGCCAGGCCGATCAGCAGGCTCGCCTGCAGCAACACCTGGCGCCGGTGCTGCCAGAAGATGGCGGCTCGCTCGGAGGCTGGCAGGTGAGACACCGCCAGGCGATCAAACCCCAGCCGGCTGGGGTCGGTCAGGGAGCTGCCGGCGATGGTGCCCGCCCTGCCCGCCCTGAGCTGGACCAGATGCTCATCGATGTCCTTCTTGGAGTCGATCTGCTTCCAGTGCCAGTCCCCGTCCGGCAGGCTCACCGACCCATGCGGCGCCGATGTCATGGCGGCCCAGGCGGCGGGCGCTGTCCGGGCCAGGCTGTTGCTCTGCTGCTCCGCTCGGGCACCGGGTAGCAGGAAGTTCCAGTCTTGCTGCTGCTCAGCCAGGTCCAGGCGGATGCCGTCCTGGTTCACCAGCATCAGTCGGCTGGTGTCGTTCAGGATGGCCCGGAGCCAGTTGCGCAGCAGGCAGCGGCCGGAGCTGTTCAGCACGACCAGGCCCTGCCGTTGGCCATTGGGATCGACCAGGGGCAGCACATACCGGGTCGTGGGCCGGTAGGGCCGCTCCAGCTGGCCCTGCTCCTGGTTCAAGTCGAGGGCGGAGATGTACAGCTGCCCTGGCTGCAGGCGGAGGCCCTCCCGCACATAGGGCCGATTGGCCTTGTTCTGCAGGGCCTGGGGGGGGATGGAAAGCAGGCGGTTGCCGCTTCTCTGGACCCTCACCTGCTCCTGGCCGTTGCGATCGATCCAGCGGATTTGTTGGGTGCAGGGTGCGGTGGAGACCATGGCCTGGAAGTCATTCGCCAGGGTCGCCAGGTGGGCGGCACTGGGTTGCGCCACCGCTGCGGCCAGCGACGGCAGATGCTGGGCCGCCCAGATTTGGTCCACGGCGCCATGCCTTGTTTCGTTCAGGGCCTCCAGGGCCAGGTCCAGTCGTTCCAGGCGGCGAGAGGCCAGGCTTCGGATCTCCTCATGGGCGAGCCCTTCGGCGATCAGCCAGGCGCCGCCGATGATCAGCAGGGCGATCGGCAGGATCTCCGGCACGAAGTGGCGCAGCAAGCGAGCCCGAACAGGCCTGGCTTCAGAGCCTGCAGCGTTGGATTCAGGGCCGGACATCCCTGCTGAGCCCCCAATCGCCTTCAAACCTACGCCGAACCGCCAGGGGCTCCCTGAGAGAGCGCAGCCCCCGGGGCGACACCGCTTGGGCTCGGGAAGGTTGTCGCGTTAAGACATCAATCGAATTGCCTCGTTTTGCCGTGCCGTCGCGCTCCGTGGCGCGGTGGCTGGCCGAGCTGAGTAGCATGGCTCTACATCGGCCTCGCTGCTTTGCGGGCCAGGTGAGGGTGCATGGATGAGGCTGTTTCCAAACCCCTCTCCGAGGATCGCTCTCCGCAGACGGCGCCTGCCATCATTGCGCCCCCTGTCTTCGCCCCCGATGCGGGCGAAAGGTCTTCAGGGTTGAAAACACCCACGATCCTGATCGTGGACGACAGCGTCGATAACCTGGAGCTGTTCAGTGCCCTCCTCCAGGATCGCTACCGGATCAAGGCAGCCAAGGGGGGAGCCAAGGCCCTGGAGATTGCCGCCGCCCAGCCGCCACCGGATCTGATCCTGCTCGACGTCATGATGCCGGGCCTGTCCGGTTATCACGTCTGCGAGAAGCTGAAGCAGGACGCTTCGACGCGGGAGATTCCGGTGATCTTTCTCACGGCGATGTCAACGGTGGATGATGAAGCCCGCGGCCTGCTGCTCGGGGCGGCTGATTTCATCACCAAGCCGGTCAGTCCGCCGATTCTGCTGGCCCGGGTGGCCACCCAGCTGCAACTCAAAGCGGTGGCAGATCGTCTGCGCGATCAGAATGCCGATCTGGAGCGGGAGGTGCAGAAGCGCACCCGTGAACTGGCCGCGATTCAGGATGTCACCATCCAGGCGATGGCCTCGCTGGCTGAAACGCGCGACAACGAAACCGGCAACCACATCCGCCGCACCCAGAACTACGTCCGCGCCCTTGCCATCCGGCTGCGCCACCATGAGCGCTTCCGCGCCGTGCTCGACGACGACCAGACGATCGATCTGCTCTACCGCAGCGCCCCGCTGCACGACATCGGCAAGGTGGGGATCCCTGATCGCATCCTGCTCAAGCCGGGGCGCCTGACGCCGGAGGAATTCGAGGTGATGAAATCCCACACCACCCTTGGCCTGGCGGCGATTGAATCGGCGGAGGAACATCTCCACCTCAAAGTGGAATTCCTCCGCCATGCCAAGCAGATTGCCTTCAGCCACCATGAGAAGTGGGATGGCTCGGGTTACCCCCTCGGCCTGGCGGGAGAAGCGATTCCGGTCTCTGCCCGCTTGATGGCCCTGGCCGATGTCTACGACGCCCTGATCAGTCGCCGTGTCTACAAGGCGCCCATGTCGCATGCCCAGGCGATGCAGATCCTGCACGAGGGTCGCGGCAGCCATTTCGATCCCGATGTGGTCGATGCCTGTGATGCGCTTCAAGAGGAGTTCCAGGCGATCGCTCACCGCTACGCCGATACCGACCACGACCTCCTAGAGAAAGACCGTGCGATCCGGATGATCCGGGGAGAGCAACCCCTGCCGGGCTGAACACCATGCGGATCCAGACCGGCACGCGACTGATCACCCTGACCTATCTCGTGTTGGCTCTTGGTCTGGGTCTCAGCCTGGTGGCTTTCAGTCAGGCCAGATCCGACAAGCTCGAGCTCCTGGCTCTCCAGCTGCAGGCTAAGGACCAGGTCGCTCTGCTCAAGGGCGGAATCGAGCAGCTGTCCAGGAGCGCGCGCAGTTCTGTAATCACTGGGGAGGATGGTTTCGAGCAGGCCTATCTGCGGGAGCTGGAGGTGAACCGCAGTGTCGACAAAGCGGCCCGGCGCCTGCGAGGACTGTCGCTCTCCCTCCAGGAGGAGCAGCTCCTGCGCCAGGTCCAGAGCCGGGCTGCGGCGCTGATCGCTCTCCAGCGGAGGGCCATGGCGTTGGCACGAGCGGGCCAGGCAGATCAGGGGCGGGAGTTGCTGTTCAGCGTGGGCTACGACCAGCAGCTGCGGCAGGTTCTGGAGCCAGGGGATCGGCTGATGCAGAGGCTGCAGGGGCGGCTCGACGACAAGGTCGAAGCTGTTGTTGATCGGGCTCAGTTGGCGTGGCGCCAGAGCGTGGTGCTGATCGGCCTGGCCATGCTGTTTGCTCTGGTGCTGCTCCTTGTCGTGGTGCCCCGATCGGTGGTGCAGCCTCTTCTCCTGTTGGAGCGTCGCATGCTGCAGCAGGGGGTGACGGAGCAGCCGTCCCTGCGGCTTCCCGCCTGCAGCGCTCAGGAGATCCACGACCTGGCCCATGCCCTGGGGGCCTATGAGCGGGCCGCGCAGCAGCTGGCCTTCGATCAGTGGGCCAAGACCCAGCAGGTGCGGATCGGCCAGCTGCTCCAGCAGGCTGGCAGCAGCGAGGAGCTGGCCCGGATCTGGCTGAGCGAGCTGGCTGCCCTGCTGGAGATCGGGGCGGCCTCCTTCTACGCCTGGGTGGGAGGTGAGCAACCGCTCCGGCTGATCGGCTCCTATGCCGCCCTGGATCGGCCCGTCCGTCTGCATATAGGCGAAGGGCTGGTGGGCCAGTGCGCCCGGGATCGCACGCCCCTGGTGCTCACCGATCCCCCGCCCGACTACCGCATCCGCAGTGGGCTGGGCGATGCGGTGCCCGCCATGCTGCTGGTGCTGCCGATCATCGGCGAACCGCGGCTGCTGGCGGTGGTGGAGCTGGCCAGCTTCACACCCCTGGAGCCCCGGCAGCGCAGCCTGATCACCGACATGCTGCCTCTGCTGGCGGCCCTGCTGGCCAGGTTCTCCCAGCTGGACGCGCTCCAGCCGGCAATGCCATGAACCCGTTCGCCCCGTTGCTCAACAGCCTGGAGCAGCTCCAGCTGCGGCGCAAGTTGCTGGTGGGCTTCGGCGTGGTGATCTCGGTGCCCGTGCTCATGGGCGGCCTCAGCCTCTGGTCGATGCAGAAGCTCGCGCAAGAGAACGAGCACACCTATGAGGTCTATGTGTTCACCGCCTCGGATGTGAGCGTGGCGACCATGCAGCTCTCACGCATCGAGCGGTCTCTGATGGCGCTGCGCTCCACAACGGATCCCGAGCGTCGCCGCTTGATCAGCGAGGAGATGCTCGGGGCCTACCAGAAGATGCAGGGCCACCTGGAGCGGGCCCAAGGCCAATTGGCGGCCAACCATGCAGACGACACAGAACTGCTTGTTCCCCTGGGCGAGTTGCTGGAGCTGGTGCGCTCCTTCCGCCCGGCCCTGACGGCGATGGTGAGTAGCTCTGTGGCCAGGACTCTGGACTTCCAGATTGTGCTGCAGTCGGTGATCGAGAAACTCGAACAGATCAATGCGTCGATCAACGAGGAGGCGGCGCAACGCAATCTCAAGGCTGGCAGGGTTGCTGCCACCAGCCTCAACGTGCTGGTGCTGGTGCTGATCGGCGGGATGGTCCTGGCGGTCTCGGCGGCCCTGTTGGTGGCGCGCTCCGTGCGTCAGCCGGAAGATCGATTGCGACGAGTGGTGGAGGGCCTGGCCGAGGGGGAACTCGATCAGGAGATCCCCTACGGGCACTACCCCAATGAGATCGGTGCCTGGAGCCGATCGATCCGGGTGCTGCGCGATCAATCCCGCCAGGTGGAAGACCAGCGCTGGCTCAAGAGCCATGAGGCCGAGATCGCGGCCAACCTGCAGCGCTCGCAGAGTGTCCACGATCTGGTCGAGCGTGTCCTGCAGACCTTGGCCGCCGTGGTGCCGATCGGCCATGGCGCCTTTTTTCTGCTCGGGCCTGATCAGCAGAGGCTGCGGTTGCTCGGTGGCTACGCCTACCGCGAACGCAAGGATCTCGCCCAGCAGTTCCGCATCGGCGAAGGGCTGGTGGGCCAGTGTGCTCTGGAGCGCCAGTCGATCACCCTCACCCGCCCCCCGGCCGACTATGTGCGGATCGGCTCCAGCCTGGGGGAGGCGGTTCCAACAGTGCTGTCGGTGTTGCCGGTGCTGCGCGGAGATCGGCTGCTGGCGGTGCTGGAGCTGGCCAGCTTTCAGCCGTTCCAGCCGCGGCAGCAGGCCCTGATCGAGGCGATCCTGCCCGTGCTGGCGATGAACCTCGACATCCTCGATCGCCACGCCAATACCGAACAGTTGCTGGAGCGATCCCGGAAGCTGTCGGATGCCCTGCAGCAACAGACCGCTGAGCTCGAAGCGGGGCAGCTGGCGCTCCAGACCACCGAAGCCTGGTACCGAGCCATCATCGAATCCGCCCCGGACGGCATGCTCGTGGCCGATTCTTCCGGCTGCGTCATCCTGGCAAATCCGCAGGCGGAGGCCATGTTCGGCGCCGCGGCCGGTGGCCTGATCGGACGCGAGCTGATGGCACTGGTGCCATCCCATTCCCGGCTGATCATGGCGGAACTGCTCACCCGGGTGAACAACCTCGGGCTCCAGGCTGGCGCAGAGATCTTCAGCGCCGAGCTCAGCGGCCAGCGCAGCGATGGTGGCGCGTTCCCCCTGGAGATCAGCCTGTCCCAGTTGCCGACGATCGACGGCAATGGCAACTGCCTCTGTGCCGCCCTGCGGGACATCAGCCAGCGACGTGATCAGGCCGCGGCGATCCGGCAATTGGTGGACCGGCAGGAGGCGATCTTCCAGAGCGCTCCCAATGGCATCCTGTACACCAAGGCTGGCCTTCTGGTGCAGGTCAACCGGCGTGCTGCCGTCTACCTCGGTTATGAACCCGCCGAGTTGATCGATCAGCCCGTCTCCATCCTCTTCCCCAGCCCGGAGGATCACGACGCCTTCGATGCCGTCATGCTTCCTGATCTCAAGGCCGGCAGGATTGCTACCTGCGAGTGGACCCTGCGCCGCAAGGATGGCCAGCCGTTCCTGGCCGGTGTGTCGTCTCAGGCTCTGCGGATCGAGGGCGATCAGGTTTCCGCGGTGTGGATGTTTGAGGACATTGCCGAACGCAGGGCGGCCCAGGAGCTGGTGAACGTCTTCTTCCGCAGCTCCAATGATGCGTTGCTCGTGTTGAGTCCTGAGATGGGCTGGGAGCATGCCAATGACCGCGCCCTTGAGATGTTTGGCTTCGCCTCGCTGGAGGAGCTGCTCAAGACCGGGCCCGCCGAGCTCTCACCGGAGCGCCAGGAGAACGGGCGTCTCACGATCGAGATGGCATCGGAGATCATGGCCAACATCCTGGAGCAGCGGCAGATCAAACGCTTCGAGTGGATCCATCGCCGCTGTGATGGCACCCTCTTCCCCTGCGAGATCACCTTGGTTCCGATCAACCTCGCCGGCAAGCTGATGCTGATGCAGACGATCCGCGATATCACCGAGCGCAAGCAGGTGGAACGGGAGTTGCGCCAGGCCATGGCGCTGGCCGAGGAAGCCACCAGGGCCAAGAGTGATTTTCTGGCCAACATGAGCCATGAGATCCGCACGCCGATGAATGTGATCATCGGCATGTCGCAGCTGGCGCTGCAGACCGATCTCGATCGCAAGCAGCGCAACTACGTGGGCAAGGTGCACACCTCTGCGGAAAACCTGCTGGGCATCATCAACGACATCCTCGACTTCTCCAAGATTGAAGCCGGTCGGATGATCATGGAAACGGTCGATTTTTCCCTCGAGGCTGTGCTTCGCCATCTCGGCGATCTGGTCGGGATGAAGGCTGTCGACAAAGGCCTGGAACTGCTGTTTGATCAGGCGATCGATTGCCCTGATGCCCTGGTGGGTGATCCGCTGCGGCTCTCGCAGGTGTTGATCAACCTCGGCAACAACGCCGTGAAGTTCACCGAACAGGGCGAGATCGTGGTGGGGGTTGAGCCCCTTGAGACTGGCGCCGATTCCGTGATGCTGCACTTCTGGGTGCGGGATACGGGCATCGGCCTGTCTGAGGAACAGATTGGCCGTTTGTTTCAGTCGTTCAGCCAGGCCGACAGCTCCGTGACGCGCAAGTACGGCGGCACGGGATTGGGGCTGGCGATCTCCCGCAATCTGGTGGAGATGATGGGTGGGTCGATCTGGGTCGAGAGTGTCCTCGGCTCGGGCTCCACGTTTCACTTCCATGCCCGTTTCGGCCTGCAGGCCCATCCCGCTGCCAAGCGGATGCCTGTCGCCGAGGATTTGCGCGGCGTGCGTGTGCTGGTGGTGGACGACAACTCCAGTGCCCTTGAAATCACCGCCGCCATGGCCCGCGGCTTCGGCATGGAGGCCGACACAGCCAGCGATGCTGAGGCGGCGGTGCGGGCGGTGCAGCAGGCCGATGCCGAAGGCCATCCCTATGTCCTTGTGCTGATGGACTGGCGCATGCCCCTGATCAACGGGATCGAGGCGGGACTGCAGATCACGGCCTTGCCTCTGAAGACCCAGCCGCGCCTGCTCATGGTCACGGCGTTCGGGCCCGATGATGCTCAGGAGATGGCCGAACGGGATGGGCTCGCGATCCATGGGGTGATCAGCAAGCCCACCACGGCCTCCTCCTTGCTGGAGGGGATTGCCGCAGCCCTGGATCACCTCCAGATCCAGCCGGAGTCGCGCCGTTCCGAGCTGGGCCGGCAATCGGCGGAAACGGCGAAGGGCCTGGTCGGCGCGCGGGTGTTGCTGGTGGAAGACAACGCCATGAACCAGGAACTGGCCTGCGAGCTGCTGCGCCAGGCCGGCCTGGTGGTGGAGGTGGCTGGCAATGGCCAGGAAGCTCTCGAGCTGCTGGCGCGCGACCGCCGCTTCGACGGCGTGTTGATGGATTGCCAGATGCCGATGATGGATGGCTACACCGCCACCCGCGCGATCAAGGCCGATCCGGCCCTGGCGTCGATTCCTGTGATCGCGATGACGGCCAACGTGATGACGGGGGATCGGGAGAAGGTGCTGGCGGTGGGCATGGTGGATCACATCGCCAAGCCCCTCAATGTGGAGGCGATGTTCCGCACCCTGGCGCGCTGGATTCGCCCCCCGGCAGCCTCGTCGTCTGCGTCGTCTCCCCCGGCTGCTTTGCCGTATGCCGCATCATCGCCCGCTGCCGCCCCGGCGCCGGAGTTTCCCCTCCTGCCGGGCCTCGATCGCCGTGCCGGCATGATCAGCACCATGGGCAATGTCCAGCTCTACCGGCGCTTGCTGCGGCGTTTTTCAGAGGAGCAGCAGACCTTCGAGGCCCAGTTCCAGGCGGCGTGGCAGGGGGGTGATGGCAGCACGGCCACCCGTCTGGCCCACACGCTCAAGAGCACGGCTGGCACGATCGGAGCCCATGCGGTGCAGCAGGCGGCCGCGACCCTGGAAGCGGCCTGTTCGGAGCAATCGGAGCAATCGGAGCAATCCGAGCAATCAGACACTGCAAGCGGCCAGGTTGAGGACGATCTCCAGGCGTTGCTCGCCCAGCTTCGCCCTGTGCTGGCGGGCCTGGAGGCCCTGGACGCTGGCGAGGGGTCTGGTGAGGGACCTGGTTCCGTGGACCGCACAAGGGCCCTGGTGGAGCCGGATCCCGCCGCTCTCGCTCTCCTGAAGCAACGGCTGGAGCGTTGCCGAAGCTTGCTGGCCGCCAGTGATGCGCAGGCCCGGGACGAGTTGGAGGACCTGGCGGAGCAGCTGGGCCCCTCTGCCTTGGGTGATCAGGTGCGCCGGGCGCTGCACTGCGCCCGCCGATTTGACTTTGATGCGGCACTCGCCGCCCTGAGCGCCGGGTCCGGACGCCAAGATTGAGGTCTCGGCCTGGGTGTTCAACGACGTCCTGATCAACGGTGCCTTGTTGAACCGCGCCTCAGTTCAGCGGCGCCCCAGCAGCTCCTCCCAGGAGGGTGTCTCCTGCGGGTTGCTGCTGGTTCCGCGCCGCTCACTGCTGCACGGAGCGCTGCGGGATGGGGCGCTGCGCGACGGAGCGGTGTTGCGCTTGGCGCCAGCTTTGGTGGTTCTGGTGATGGGTCGGTTGCGGGTGATGGACATGACGTTGCGACAAGATATGGATCACGCACCGGCCAGCTGCCACGGTCCCCGATGGGACTCGCACACGGGCAGCACAGACGTGGCGATTGGTCACCGCCATGGCTTTGGTCCTGAAGGGCCGTCCCCAGGAAGCGCAGGGGCGGCTCGGTGCTGGTTCTGGCATGCGCGAGCATTCAGCTCGCCGGCTTCTGCCAGATGAAATCACCGTAACCCACAAAACGGCAGAACTGCAGGAACCCTCACATTTGGCCAGGGTTAAGACCGCCAGGGTTCAGGTCGCCAGCAGCCCCGCCATCAGCAGCCCGAGGTAGGTGCCGGGGCATCGGCAACAGGGCATCGAGCAGGGCCGCCGGACAGGTCACCACCACCGAGGTGAGCGCTCCATGCACGCCGCCCGCCACTGACTCCGGCAGCCGCAGGCCCAGACCTTTGGAGGCGAGCAGGCCGAGGCTCAGCCCCCAGCCAGTGTGTCGTTCCTCTGCGTCGCCGTGTCGGCACCGGGAATCTGGCGCCGATGCTGCAGCCACCGCTGCTGAGCCGGGCAAGTGCGTTCAGAATGCGCCGAACCGATCCAGGCCCATGACCCCCCGCAACGCCATCGCGTTCGGCCTGCTGGTGATGGTGCCCCTGTCGGCGCTGGCCGAGACCCTGCACTGGGGGGATGGGGCGGTGTTCGCCACCTCGGCGCTGGCGATCATTCCCCTGGCGATCTGGCTGAGCACGGCCACCGAGGAGCTGGCCATCAGCTTCGGCCCCTCGATCGGCGCCCTGCTCAATGCCGTGTTCGGCAATGCCACCGAGCTGATCATTGCCCTCACCGCCCTGAAAGCTGGTCTGGTGGAGATCGTCAAGGCCAGCATCACCGGCACGGTGATGGCCAACCTGCTGCTGGCCCTGGGGCTCTCGATGCTGGTCGGTGGCATCGGACGCAGTGAGCAGCGCTTTCAGCCGGTGGTGGCCCGGGTGAATGGATCGGCCATGACCCTGGCGGTGCTGGCGATCCTGCTGCCCAGCGTCGGCAGCCTCGCCAGCGGCAACCTGGCCGGAGGCGGCGATGGTGGCGTGGCAGCGGCCGGCCGCGAATCCTTTTCCCTGTTCGTGGCCTGGGTGCTGCTGGCGGTCTACGGCCTCACCCTTTTGTTTTCGCTGCGCACCCACCGCACCCTCTACGCCGTGGCCGAAGCCGACAGCGAGGAGCTCGCCCATGGCGGGGAGCGCCCCAGGGTGCTGCCCTGGGTGGTGGTGCTGCTGCTGGCCACCCTGGCGCTCACCTATGAATCCGAGCTGTTCGTGGGTGTGGTGGAGAGCGTCACCGAGGGCTTCGGGCTCACGGCCCTGTTCACCGGCGTGGTGTTGCTGCCGCTGCTCGGCGGCGCCGCCGAATACCTCACGGCGGTGAGCATGGCCCGCAAGGACAAGATGGATCTCTCGGTGTCGGTTGCCCTTGGGTCGACCCTGCTGGTGGCCCTGCTGGTGGTGCCCCTGCTGGTGCTGCTGGGGCCTGCCCTGGGCCATCCCCTCGATCTGAGTTTCAACCTCTATGAGCTGGTCGCCGTGATCGCCGCCGTTGTGGTGAGCAACCTCGTCAGCCTCGATGGGCGTTCCGACTGGCTGGAGGGGGTGCTGCTGCTGGCGACCTATCTGATCCTGGCCGCAGGCTTCTATTTCCAGGGCGGTTCCCTGCCATGAGTCAGCTGTCCGACGAGCGCCGCACGGCTCCGCCCCCCTTCCGCCCGATCACCCTCTGGGCCCTGCTGCGCCAGTCGCCCCTGCTGCGGTTGCTGCTGGCGGTGGCGCTCACCCTGGCGGCCTCCCTGGCTGGCCTGGTCTGGGTGGCGGCGGCGGCGGCCCTGCTCACCGTGGCACTGTCGCTGCATCAGTTGCTGCCACCGCTTTGGCAGTTGCTGCGCCAGCGGATCGACGATCCCCCCACCGCCCGTATCGCGGCCGTGCTGGCGCTGGTGGTGGCGCTGGTGGTGATCACCCTGCAGCTGGGCTGGTGGGATCCCCTGCTGGGGATCTACCGCCGTGCCGACTGGGAGGCGATCGGCGCCATCGGCGAAGGGGTGATCGGCGCCTTCGGTCAGATCCTGGTGGCCTCGGTGGCGCTGATGATCGCCTGGCGGCAGGTGATGGTCGACCAGCGGCTCACCACCCAGCAGAACCGCATCACCCAGGCCCAGACGATCGACAGCTTCATCCACGGCGTCTCCGAGCTGATCAGCGACGACGAAGGCCTGCTGGAAGACTGGCCGCTGGAGCGGATGCTGGCCGAGGGGCGGCTGGCGGCCGTGCTCAGCAGCATCGATGCCGACGGCAAGGCCCGCATCCTGCGCTTTCTCTCCCATGCGCGCCTGCTCACACCGCTGCGGCGCGACCATCGGCTCGGCCGCGCCATCCTCGATGGCCAGGGAAGTTACGAAGAAGATCGGGTGGCCGGCGTGCCCGTGATCCAGCTGTACCAGAGCCTGCGGGGCCAGGACCTGGCCGGTACTGATCTGCGCGGCATAGATTTCAATAGCGCCGACCTGCGCGGCGCCAATCTCGAAGCCACCGACCTCAGCGACGCCAACCTGGCCGGCGTCGATCTGGGTGGAGCCTGCCTGGAGGGGGCACGGCTGGAGCACACCCGCTTCTTCTATGGCCCGTTGGAGAGCGCCACGCCGCGCCAGATCGGAGTCAGCCCCGATTTCCTGAGCGGGCGGGGCACCGGCGCCCTGGTGGAGAACATCAATCTCACGGGCGTGCGTCTGCTGGATCCGGAAGCCCGCCTCTACCTGGCGGCCTGGAGTGGCAAGCGGTCCCGCCAGACCCTGCCGGGCGGCTGCAAGGGGCTGCCGGATCGGCTGCCGCTGCGCGGCGAGGAGGGCGAGTGATGGGATGGATCGCCCTGGTCGCGGCCCTGGCCGCCGGGTTCTGCGGCTGGAGCTCCCTGCATCAGGGGCGCCGCCTGAGCCTGCTGCGGGCGGCGCGCAGCAGCAGCGTGGCCGAATTGCTGGATCTGCACGCCACCGTGGTGGATGGCATCGGAGCAGGCTCCTTCCGGGAACTGGTCAAGCTCGAGGGCGAGCTGGTCTGCGAGGAGCCGCTGCAGGCCCCCTGGAGCGGCGAGGCCTGCGTCGCCTTCGTCGATACGGTCACGCATCTGTATCAGGAGCGGGTTGAGGAGCAGACCACCGATCCCGAGGGGCGCACCACCACCAAAAGCCGCTGGGAGCAGCGCTCCCAGGAGGTGAGTCGGCTGGAGCGGCGCTGCTCGTTTCGCCTGGTGCAGGCTGGGCACGAGCTGCCGGTGGAACCGGAGCAGGCCGAGCTGGAATGGGAATCGGTGCTCTCCGTCCTCGAACCCGACGACGAGGCGGCGCCTTCAGCCAAGGGCAAGGCTTTGGCCCGGCAGCAGATCCGCAGCCTCGGGATGCGCCGCGATGAGGAGGTATTTCGCTCAGGCGGGCGGATCTTCGTGGTGGCTGAGGTCAGCGATGCCAGCGGCAGCCTGGCCCTGCGCAAGCCGGAGCAGGACGGCCTGTTCCTGATCCGCCGCGAAGGCGAGCAGGTGCTGCTGGCACGAACGGCGCGGCAGCGGCGGATGTGGGCGGTGGGCAGCGCCGTGCTGGTCGTCACGGCGCTGGTGCTGGTGGTGCTGAGCCTGGCGGGCTGAGATGGTGCGGGTGGCAAGAGGTGTCTGGACTTCAGATGCCGTGGCGCGCCAGGCGAGCGGAGGAAGGTCTGCGTGAAGGGAGGAAAGCTTGCGCGATCGGAGCGAGATGGGGTATGGTTTTGGACTGCGCAGCACACCGGGAGCGAGAGCACCGGCGGAAGCGCAGAGTCTTCGGTGCTGAGAGGCACTGAGGGCGAGTGCCGTTTGCCTGCAAGGGTAAAGGGTGCGTGCTTACGACGAAGGAGGCGCGAGC
>NZ_JAHLYT010000064.1 GCF_025128095.1 Synechococcus sp. CS-1328
AATGCCTTGCAGTCAGGCCAACGATGCCGAAATCGGTCTGTTTGCGGATCTGATAGCCGCCGATCCGACTTTTTGAGCCAGAAATCCACTGATGCCTGTGGAAAACGGACTCGTGGGTTGGTTTATCAGCAAACTCTTAGGGCGTGCCGTTTAGGGCGTACGGCTTTGGCCTTTCCCTGTTCCCGCGCTCTGTCCGAAGCGTTTGGCCAGCTCCTCCAGCGGCACGTCCTGGAGGCTTTCGGGCTTGAGCCCCAGCAGACGGGCCAGGCAGCGCTTCACCACCCATTCGCTGTCGTCGCCGAAGCGGCCCTGCACCAGTTCGCTGACCACGCCGAGGCTGCGGCCACTGCGGTCGGTCTCTTCGATCAGGCAGGCGCTGGTGGGCCCGGCCAGCTGGCGGCAGGGATCCTTCAGTTTGCGGGCCAGATCGCTCTGCCCTCCAGACGCGGTCTCCACACAGACGCGGGCGAGCCGCTCCTCCAGCTGCGGTTTCATCATCATCAGCAGCGGCCGGGCCAGGCCAGCCTGGGCCGGGGCTGCTGCGCCCAGCCCGCTCAGGCCACCCAGCAGTGCGGCGGCCAGGGGCAGCAGCAGGGATCGGTGCGATCGTCGCTGGGGCTGGTGCATGACAGACCGCCGTGGCTGGAACACTCCCGTTAGTTTTGCGCCCGAACGCTCGCCACCGCGGCCCGCTCCATGGCTGAGTTGCATGCCCGCTGGCACCAGTCGATGGCGGAGCTGCCTGCTGAGCAGTGGCAGGCGCTGGTGGGCCAGCACCTGCCCTTCTATGGCTGGGACTGGCTGCATCAGCTCGAGGCCAGCGGCAGCATCGTGCCGCGCCAGGGCTGGCAGCCCTGTCACCTGGGCCTGTGGCGCGGCGACCTGCTGGTGGCGGTGGCACCGCTCTATCTCAAGGGCCACAGCTACGGCGAATTCGTCTTCGACCAGGCCTTCGCACGCCTCGCCGACGACCTGGGGCTGCGGTACTACCCCAAGCTCGTGGGCATGAGTCCGGTGAGCCCGGTGCAGGGCTACCGCTTCTGGTTCGCCCCCGGCGAGGACGCCGCGGCACTGACCGGGTTGATGCTGGAGCTGATCGACGAGTTCTGCCGCCGCAATCATCTGCTCAGCTGCAACTTCCTCTATGTCGATCCCGCCTGGCAGCCCCTGGCCGAGGCGGCCGGCTGTGCCAGCTGGATCAATCAGCAGAGCCTCTGGCACAACCCCGGCTATCGCAGCTTTGATGATTACCTGGCCAGCTTCAACGCCAACCAGCGCCGCAACATCAAGCGGGAACGCAAGGCTGTGGCCAGCGCAGGTCTGCAGGTCACGCCACTGGTGGGGGCCGAGATTCCGCCCCGGATGGTGGGGCGGATGCATGCCTTCTATGCCCAGCACTGCAGCCGCTGGGGGGCATGGGGCAGCAAGTATCTCACCGAGGCGTTCTTCACGGCGGCGGCTCAGCAGTTGCGCCAGCATCTGGTGCTGTTCAGTGCACACCACGGTGATCCCACCGAGCCGGTGGCGATGTCGCTGTGCGTGCGCTCCGAGCAGGGGCTCTGGGGCCGCTATTGGGGCAGTGATGTCGACCTCGACAATCTGCACTTTGAGGTCTGTTACTACGCGCCGATCGAGTGGGCGATCGCCCATGGCATTCGCAGCTTCGATCCCGGTGCGGGGGGCAGCCACAAGCGTCGCCGCGGCTTCCTGGCCGAGCCGCGGGTCAGCCTGCACCGCTGGAGTGATCCCCGCTTCGACGCGATGCTGCGCCAGTGGCTACCTCGGGCCAATGCGTTGATGCGTGAGGAAATCGAGGCGATCAATGCGGAGTTGCCCTTCAGCGCGGCTCCGCCGCCTCTCGACCAGCGGGCGGCTTAACTTGGAGCCATGGTTCTGTTTTCCCCCGCCAGCGCCGTCGATCAGCGCCGCAGCCTGGATGAGCGGCTCTCGCAGCGCGAGATCGCGCTGGATCCGGCCGGCTATTTCCTGATCAAGCTGGATGCCGAGGCCGGTGAGTTGGTTGCCGAGCACTACGGCAACGGCATCAACGACCAGGGACTGGCCACCGATCCTGAAACCGGAGAGGTCTTGAGCTGCCGCGGCGCCGGCCCCCATGCCCCCCTGGCGGTATTCAGGGGCCGCACGGCCAAGGAACTGGGTGTGGCTCTCACCGAGGGGCCCGGCCCCCACCCGCTCAGCCGTCTGGATCATGCCCTGTATCTCGGGCGTGAACTGCAGAAAGCCGAAGCCTGTCTGGAACAGGGCATCCCCTACATCCAGGACTGAGCCTCAACAAGGCAGCACATCAGCCAGACATTGGCTTTCATTCAGGCGGGCTGCAGCTGACGATCGGCCACCTGGCTGCGGGGCGGTTCGGGGGGCAGGGCCGAGAGCTGGTCCTGAATCTCCCGGGTCACCACCTCGCGATATTCCTGGAAGTGCTCGTTGTGAGCCAGGGTGACGAGGAACTGCTCGAGATTGTCCGGGTTGCAGCGGGCGATCTGGACGATCGAGCGCCAGAACCGGAAGCGGGTATCCCGCTGGAAGCCCTGGCGCCAGATCACGATCAGCAAGGCGCGCACATCGGTCCAGGAGGGTAAAGAGGCCTTGCCGAAGGCTGCGGCCTTCACATATTGCTGCCAGCGGGGTTTGCCCACCTTGGTGTAGTAGTGCGTCACCCGATCGATATACGCATTCGGCTCGTACAGACGGCAGAACGCATCCACATATTCGTTGGCGATGTCGCGGATCGGCCGGGTGGGCACGAAGTTGAGCAGGTTCGTCTGGTTCACGCCCTTGGCATCGGCCTTTTCCTGGATCAGCCGATTTTCCTTCTCGAGGCGATGCCAGAGCCCGGTATTGGGCAGGGCCTGCAACATGCCCATCATCGCGGCGGGGATGCCGGTGCGGCTCACGAACTGCACGATCCGGTCGCCAGCGCCCTTCTTCTCACCGTCGAAGCCGATGATGAAGCCTGCCATCACCCGGATGCCGTAGGAGGTGATCCGGTCGACGGATTCTTCCAGGGAACTGCGGGTGTTCTGGTGCTTGCCGGCGATCGAGAGGCTGGCCTCATCGGGGGTTTCGATGCCGAGAAACACCGAATCAAAGCGGGATTCGGCCATCATCAGCATCATTTCGTCGTCCGAGGCCAGGTCGACGGACGCTTCGGTGGCAAAGCTGAAGGGATAGCCATGATCGATCTGCCACTGCTTCAGAGCAGGCAAGAGCAGCTTGGCGTTGCGCTTGTTGCCGATGAAGTTGTCGTCCACCAGGAAGATGGAGCGGCGCCAGCCCAGGTCATAGAGAGATTGGAGCTCGGCGATCAGCTGCTGCGGCGTTTTGGTTCGTGGCTTGCGGCCGTAGAGCACGATGATGTCGCAGAACTCGCACTGGAACGGACAGCCCCGCGAGAACTGAACGCTCATCGAGTCGTAGGCATCCAGCTCGAGCAGGTCGAAGCGGGGAATTGGCGTGCCCGTCACATCCGGCTTCACACCCTCGGAGCTGAAGCGTCCGCTGGATTCACCCCGCTCGATCGCCTCGATGAACAGAGGCAGGGTGATCTCACCTTCGTCCAGCACCTTGAAGTCGGCCAGCTGCAGTTCCGGGGCGTCCGGAGTGGAGCTGGCGAAGGGGCCGCCCACCGCCACGGGTAGTCCCCGGGCCTTGGCCTTGGCGATCTGGGCGGCCATGTCGGCCTTCTGGACGATCATCCCGGAGATGATCACCATCTCGGCCCAGGCCCACTCGGCCTCGCCCACCTCGCGCACGTTGCGGTCGACCAGCTTCATCTCCCAGGTCTGGGGGAGAAGGGCCGCCACGGTGACCATGCCCAGGGGGGGCAGCAGCACCTTGCGATTCACCAGCTCGAGAATCTTCTCGTAGCTCCAGAAGGTTTTGGGAAATTCCGGGTAGATGAACAGGGTGCGCATGCTCGGCGGGGGAAGGGAGTGAGGAAAAGGTGCTTGCGCAGTCGGCGTCTGGGTCGCCTGGCCAATGGTGCTGGCCACCCTAGGTGCATCCAGCTGGGAGCGCCGATCTCGGGCCTTCTGCTGTAATGGCACCCAAACGCTTCAATCACGGCCATGGGTGCGGCAATCTATCTGGGTCTGGTCGGCGGTGGTCTTGCTGCCGCGTTCATCGCTGCTGTGGTGCTGCGCGGCATCCGGCTGATCTGATCCGCCTGACCTGAACCCAGCGGGTCAATCGACGGGTGGTGGAATCCGCAGGCCGGCGCGCTGGGTGAGCTCCCAGAGCCCCAGCAGCACGCCGATGCCACCCAGCCAGGCGAAGGCGGCGGCCAGCCCGATGGTCATCGACAGTCCGGCGGCGATCAGACCGCTGAGGCCGCCGCCACCGAGGAAGGCGATCTGACCGAGGCCGGCCATCCGGCCGCGCAGCACCATCGGGCTGCCCACCTGGCTGATCAGATTCACCCCGGCCAGCAGCGATGCGGTTCCGGCGCCGATCACCCAGGCCATGGCCAGGGCGAAGCCGGTGGATGTGCTGACGCCCATCCCCACCTGGGCGGCACCCGTGGCCAGCACACACACGCCCATCAGCAGGGCGGGGCGTTGGCTGAGCCAGCTGCTGTTCCGTTGCAGCACCACCCCGCCGCAGATGCTGCCGGCCGCCAGCACGCTGGTGAACAGGCCCAGGGCCTGAGGCGAGGGACCAAGGATCTCGGCGGCCATCAAGGGCGCCAGGCCAGGGTGGAAGAAGCCCGCCAGGCAGGCCAGGGCGGTGAAGCCGATCACATGCCGCAGGGGACGGCCGCAGTCCTGCCAGGCTCTGATCAGGCTGGCGTTCTGACCCGGCCGGCTGCGCTGCTCCATCGCCCGGTTGGGCCGCAGCAGCCAGACCACGGTCGCAATCGGCAGCAGATAGCTGGCCGCATCGATGCTCAGGGCCGCCAGGGGGCCGGTGGCCGCCACCAGCCAGCCCCCCAGGGGCGGGCCCACCAGCTTGCCCACGTTGAACACCACCGAAAAACTGGTGATGTAGCGGGCCAGCTGGCCGGGATGGTCGACCACCAGGGCGCAGTACTTGTTGCGGGCCGTGAGTTCGAAGGAACTGGCGATGCCGGCCAGCATGGTGCTGAGCATCAGCAGCACCACCTGCATGGTGCCGGTCTGCAGCGGAATCGCCAGGGCGCCGAGGGTGCCGGCCAGAAACAGTCCCCACTGGGCGCGGATCAGCACCGTTTCGCAGCCGAGCCGATCGGTGAGCACCCCGGCCGGCCCGCTCACCAGCAGGCTGGGCAGGGCCAGCACGGCGAAATGCAGGGCCAGCACCATCGGGTTGCCGGTGCCGTGCATCAGGATCCAGCCCTTGGCGGTGAGTCCAGCAAAGGAGCCGGCGGTGCTCACGCCCGAGGCGATCAGAAAGGTGGTGCGCTGATGGCGGTGCAGCCTCTCCAGCAGGCCAGCTGGATCGTTCCCCGGGGGTTCGGGGGGCCGCCCGGAAGCCCGGCTCGCAACCGGAACGGCCCGGGGGGCCTGGCTGGAGCTCTCCCCAGGGCTCAAGCGCCGCTCCGGTGGGCGGCGAGGGCGTCGCCCACCATGGCCCTGGCCCCAACCACTTCGCCCTCCAGGTCGTAGATGTGTGCCGCGGTGATCCGGACCGGCACCATGGTTCCCGGAGCGGCGCACAGACCCCCCACCCCTGGCCTGACCCGCACCTCGCCGTCCACCTCAGGGGCGTAGCGGGCGCAGCGGCCGAGCATCTCGCCGGTGGATGGATTCTCCTGCTCGATCAGCACGTCGACGATCCGGCCCACCCAGGCGGCATTCCGAGCGGCAGCGATCGGTTGCTGCAGGGCCATCAGCCGGTCCTTGCGCTCCTGGGCAAGCTCGGGCGGCACCGGGTTGGGCAGGGACGCAGCGGCGGTGCCCTCCTCCGGGGAGAAGGTGAACACGCCCACGTGGTCAAAGCGCTGCTCGGCCACGAAGGCGAGCAGGTGCTGGAACTGCTCCTCCGTTTCACCCGGGAAGCCCACGATGAAGGTGGTGCGCAGCACGGCTTCGGGCAGCTGTTCGCGGATCCGCTGCAGCAGGCCCGCGGTCACATCGGCCTGCCAGGGGCGATTCATGGCGCGCAGCACATCGGGATGGCTGTGCTGCAGCGGCAGATCCAGGTAGGGCAGCACGTTGGGCACCTCCCGGTAGGCCGCCAGCACCTCGGGGGTGAGGCCGGTGGGATAGGCGTAGTGCACCCGGATCCAGGGGATCTCCACCTCGCCCAGGGCCCGCAGCAGCTCGGCCAGCTGGGGTTTGCCATAGAGATCCAGGCCATAGTTGGTGGTGATCTGGCTGATCAGCACCAGCTCCTGGACCCCCTGCGCCGCCAGTTGCTGGGCCTCGGCCACGATCGATTCGATCGGCCGCGACCGCTGGTCGCCGCGCAGCTTCGGGATGATGCAGAAGGCGCAGCGGTAGTCGCAGCCCTCGGCCACCTTGAGGTAGGCCACCGCCTCGGAGGTGGTGCGGTAGCGGGGCAGATGCTCATCGCCCACGAAGGTGGGGACGGCGCTCACCTGGTTGACCCGTTCACCTGCCTCGACCCGCTCCAGCACGCTGACGATGTGCTGATAGTCGCCGGTGCCCACGATCGCTTTGGCCTCCGGCAGGCTCTCGAGCAGTTCCTCCTGGAAGTGCTGGGCCAGGCAGCCGGCGATGATCAGTTCCTTGCCCTGTTCCGCCAGTTCCACCAGGGTGCGCACCGATTCCTCGCGGGCGTCCTGGATGAAACTGCAGGTGTTGACCACCACCACGCTGGCCTCGGTTTCATCGGCACTCACGCCATAGCCGGCCTGGGCCAGCAGGCCGAGCATGTGCTCGGTATCCACCCGGTTTTTCTCGCAGCCCAGGTGGGCGAAGGCCACGGTCTTCCGGCTGGACTGGCTTGGCGGGGACATGAAGGTCGCTGGGTTCAGGGTGGGCCGGCTGCGGGAGGGATGGGCCAATCCACCACCCTATGCAATGGGACAGGGTGTCAGGGGCCTTCGGCGCGTCGCCGGAGGACTGCCACAATTCCGTCAGCGCTTTCCGCCCCCGTGACGTCGAGTCTTCTCAGCAGTCGCCTTAGCAGCCGGCGGCCCAGCGAGCCGAGCCGGCGTTGGGTGTGGGTGGTGATGGCCGTGCTGGCCACCGTGGGCGTGATCGACACCGGCTCGATCACCCTGAAGCGGTGGGGGCTGCTCGGGCCGCTTGTCTGTCCCGGAGGCGCCGAAGGCTGCGACAAGGTGCTCAACAGCGCCTGGGGCACCGTGCTGGGTCAGCCCCTGTCATTGATGGGCTTCCTCGCCTACTCCAGCGTGCTGGTGCTGGCGGTGCTGGCGTTGGTGCTGCGCGGCGATCTGCGGGGCCGGTTGTTACCGGTCGGCCGCTGGGGACTGTTCCTGATCGCCACGGGCATGGCGGTGTTCAGCCTGCTGCTGCTGGGGCTGATGGTGTTCAAGATCCAGGCCTTCTGCTTCTTCTGCCTGCTGTCGGCCAGCCTCAGCCTGGCTCTGTGTGTCTTCAGCCTGCTGCAGGGGGGCTGGGAGGATCGGGGCCAACTGCTCTTCCGTGGGGTGCTGGTGGCCCTGGTGGTGGCCCTGGTGGGCCTGGGCTGGGCGGCCTCGGTGGATCGGCCCGCCGCCACCGACACCCGCGGCACGCCGCCGGCCGTAATCGCCGCCAGCACGCCGGATTCCATTGCCCTGGCTGAACATCTCACCGCCACGGGCGTCGTGATGTACTCCGCCTACTGGTGCCCCCATTGCCACGAGCAGAAGGAGCTGTTCGGCAAGGAGGCCACCAACAAGCTGAAGGTGATCGAATGTGCTGCCGATGGCAAGAACAACCAGAAGGAGCTGTGCGACAGCAAGAATCTGGAGGGATTCCCCAGCTGGGAGATCAAGGGCAAGCTCGATTCCGGGGTCAAGTCGCTGGAGCAGCTCAAGCTGATCAGCGGTTTCTCGAAGTGATCGGCTGCTTAAGCAGTCCTGGGCTTCAGAGCTCAAGCTGAGTGTGGTGGCCTGCCTTCGGGATGGTTCATCTGCTTGCTCACGGGCGCTCTGCGGCTTGGCCGTCCAGGGCTGTCGGATGCACCGGCTGCCCCACCGGCGCCGTGTGCACCGGCTGCCCCAAGGTCTGGACGCTGTGGCGTTGCCAGAAGGGCTGGGGAGCAGGGGCATCGGTGCGGAAGTGGCCGCCACGGCTTTCCTGGCGAAACAGGGCCGCCTCGATCAGGCGTTCGGCCAGCACCAGCCGTTGCTGCAGGTTCTGGCCACGCTGCAGGGCGGCAGCGGCATTCGGTTCGAGGCTGAGCCGATCGCCAGGTTCCAGATGGGCCAAGCGCGCGTCCAGGGATCCGGAGGGCCAGAGCCCGGCACGCTCCTGCACCCAGGCCAGGGCGCGGCGGAGCCCGCTGCCGCTGCGCTCAACCCCTGCCTCCTGCCAGCAGAGCCGCCGCAGCTCCTGGATGCGCGCTCGCAACACCTCCGGATCGGGCAGCGCCAGGACTGGTGCCAGGGCCTCCAGGCTGAGCTGGCGACCCTGGCTGCTGATGGGTGCCGCGGCCCTGTCTGAATCTGCGGGCTGGAGTTGCCTCAGCTGCCGGGCGAACACCAGGCATTCCATCAGGGAATTGCTGGCCAGGCGGTTGGCGCCGTGGACACCGGTGCAGGCCACCTCTCCCACCGCATAGAGCCCGGGCAGGCTGGTGGCGGCCTCCAGATCGGTGGCCACGCCCCCCATCCAGTAGTGGGCGGCTGGTGCCACGGGGATCGGCTTCTGGGTCGGCTCCAGCCCCAGCTCACGGCAGCGCCGCAGAATCGTGGGGAACTGCCGTTCCAGCCGTTCGTCGCCCACAGGGCGCAGATCCAGCCAGAGATGGTCGGTGCGCAGCTCCCGCATCCGCCTGGCCAGGGCGCGGCTCACCTGGTCGCGCGGGGCCAGATCGCCGCCGCTGAGCCCTGCCACCGGACTGACGCCGGCACCATCAAGCAGCCGTCCCCCTTCGCCACGGACCGCCTCGGAGATCAGGAAATGGGGCGCATCCGGCAGCATCAGGGCGGTGGGGTGGAACTGCACGAACTCCAGGTCTCGCAGTTCAGCCCCGGCCCGCCAGGCCATGGCGACGCCATCGCCACTCGACTGCGACGGGTTGGTGGTGTGGGCGAACAGGTGGCCGCCGCCGCCGCAGGCCAGCACCACAGCCCCGCTGCGGATCCAGCCCAGCTCCTGCTGGTGCAGGACCTGCAGCCCCCGGCAACGGCCCCCGGCAACCCACAGCTGCAGCGCCACGGCTCCTTTGAGGCAGCAGAGCCCTGGCCGTTTCAGGGCCCGCCGCTCCAGGGCTTCCACCAGGGCGCCTCCGGTGCGGTCCTGGGCATGCAGCACGCGTCGATGGCTGTGGGCGGCCTCCAGGGTGGTGCTGAGCTCGGCGCCATGGCGGTCGAAGGCCATGTCCAGGCTGAGCAGGCGCTCGACGCAGGCGGGGGCGTGGCGCACCAGCAGCTCCACCGCAGCTGGATCACAGAGGCCGGCCCCGGCCTTCAGCGTGTCGGCGATGTGGCTGGCGAAGCTGTCATCCGGCCGGGTCACGGCGGCGATCCCGCCCTGGGCCCAGCGGCTGGCGGAGCGGGGCTCGCTGTCCTTGCTGAGCAGCAGCACCCGCAGCTCCGGGGGCAATTCCAGGCAGGCCATCAGGCCGGCGGCGCCGCTGCCGACCACCACCACGTCCCAGGAGCGTTGGAAGGGCGACCGCTCGCTTGAGTCTTCTGCTTGCGTCACGGCATCGCCCATGAAAAAAGCCGCCGGGAGGGCCCGACGGCTTTCACCTGAAGCTGATGGTAGGGCTCAGCGGTAGACGCCGTCATTGATGCGATCGAAGCCTTCATTCAGGGCGATCGAGGGCGGGGTCACGGTGAAGTTGTCCTTGAACTTCTCGAACAGTTCCTTCTGGCGTTCGGTCAGATCCAGCTGAAGAACGTCGTCGACGCTCTCGTAGGGACCTCCCAGCACGATTTTGCCAGCCAGGGTCGGATACATGCCGGGATACTGCTGGAAGCGGCGCACCGAAGCATTGTTGAGATCAACTTTGCCTGCAGACTCGGCGATCTTGTCGTCGGCCACATTGCGCAGCTCGTCGGCCCAGGCTGCGGGGGGCAGCACCAGCGAAGCCATCAGCCCGATCATGGCAACCCCGCCCATCAGCCAGGCAACCAGCCGTTTCATCTCCACTCTCCGTTGAATACGGGACATTGAATCCGGGACCTGAGGCGACAGGGAGCCGCCAGGCCAACAACGTTACAGATCTCTCCTTCTGCCAGCCCCGATGGGGCCGCTGGCATTTGCAGAACTTCAGCTTTGCCTGGAGCCAAACGCCCGGGGCCAGTCACCTGGAGCCAGCCGGTTCAGACCAGACCGGAGAGATGGGGGGCCAGAAGCGCCGCCAGCAGGAACAGCCCATCGACCACCAGCGTGGTGAGCAGGCTTGACGCTGCCACCCGGCAGGCCGTGCCCCGTTGCCAGATCTGACGGCAAACCAACCCGATTGCAACGGCCGCCAGCAACACACCGCAGAGGGCCAGGGGCTGAAGCACCTGGCGCGCTGCGGTGTGCAGCAGCAGGGGGGCCTGATCCGGACTGGCCTGCAGCACGATCGTCCAGTGGGCCATGACTCCCGTCAGGGCCATCACGGCATCGGTGGCGGCGGTTCCCAACAGGGATCCGAGGTAGAAGGCACAGGCCAGCCGCCAGCGACCTGCCAGCCCGGTCAGAGCCAGCGGCAGGGCGAAGGCTTCAATCGGCAGATGCCAGAGCGGATGGAGGCGGCACCAGCCCCAGAACAGTGAGCCGGCCAGCCAACTGCCGCTGAACCCCACCAGCAGGGCCCCGGCCTGGCTCCATCGTTCCTGTGCCTGACGTTCCAGCACGAGGCCCAACAGGAGCAGGACGCCGGTGAACAGGGCGGAGCTGGCCGGGGCGAAGCGCACCCAGGGAGCCTGCAGAAACACCGGCAGACTCACCAGCAGGGCCGCCAGCCAGGGTGCCGACGTGGCCTGGATGGCAGCCAGGCCAGGCCCACGCGGCTCGGCGCGCTCCAGGCTCCGCAGCAACGGCCCCAGGGTGAGAGGCCCCACGCTGGAGGGGGGGTGCAGGCTGGAGGGAACCCCGATCACCAAGGATGTGAAGAAAGTTGGCCAACCTTAAAGGTGGAGCCGACCCTGGTGAGGGGCGGCCGGCCGCCATAGGGTCGGGATTGGTGCTCGTCTTCCTGCATGGCCTCCTCCGGCATGGCTTTCGGCGGCATTCCCTTCGGCGTCGCTGCCGACTCCGCCGGGGCCGGCGCCCTCGACCTCTGGACCGCCTGCTGGCATGCGCTGGTGCTCGGGGTGGTGCAGGGACTCACGGAATTTCTGCCGATCAGCAGCACCGCCCATCTCAAGGTGGTTCCTGTCCTGCTGGGCTGGGGAGATCCCGGTGTCGCCGTGACGGCGGTGATTCAGCTCGGCAGCATCGCGGCGGTGCTCGCCTATTTCCGCGATGACCTCCGCACGGTGGCCCTCGGGATGATCGAGGCCAGCCGCCGCCGCGATTGGAGCGATCCTTCCGCCCGTCTCGGGGTGGCGATTCTGGTCGGCACCGTGCCGATCGTTGTGGCTGGTCTCTCGATCAAACGCTTCTGGCCGGGCTACGAGACATCCCTGCTGCGCAGCCTCCCCTCAATCGCCATCGTCTCGATCGTGATGGCCCTGCTGCTGGCCCTGGCCGAGCTGCTCGGCCGCCGCCGCCGCACCATCGACGACACCCTCCCCCGTGATGGTGTCGTGGTGGGACTTGCCCAGGCCCTGGCGCTGATTCCCGGGGTCTCCCGCTCCGGCAGCACCCTCACCGCCGCCCTGTTCGATGGCTGGCAGAGGCCTGCAGCCGCGCGCTTTTCCTTCCTGCTCGGCATCCCAGCCATCACCCTGGCTGGCCTGGCCGAGATCAAGGGCGCCCTGGAGGCGCCGGCCGGTGGCGGTCTGGTGCCGATGCTGCTGGGCATTCTCTCGGCGGCCCTGGTCTCCTGGTTGGCGATCGCCTGGTTGCTGAGCTTCCTGCAGCGCCACAGCACCTGGATCTTCGTGGGGTATCGACTGCTATTCGGTCTGTTTCTCCTGCAGTGGGTGTCTCGCTCCGGTCCCTGAACACCGCTTTCTGGGGCAGGTTCGCTCCGCTGCCCCAACCTTCTGACCCCTACCCCCTGGATTGAGCCGTGTGGACTGAACTGAGTGCCGAGGCCACTGCGGCGGCCAGGGAGCGCGACCCTGCAGCAGCTGCCGGTGAGATCAGTGGGATTCCGGGCCGCCAGCCGATGCCGGCGGAGGTGGCCAGCGTCGAGCCGGGCTCGATTGCCGAGGAGCTTGGCTTCCAGCCGGGGGATCGTCTGGTCAGCATTAACGGGGTTCGGCCGCGGGATCTGATTGATGTGCAGTTTCTCTGCGGTGACGAGGACCTGGCCCTGGAGGTGCTCGATCCCGATGGAACCAGACACCTCGTGGAGTTGGAGAAGGACGCCGACGAGGGGCTGGGCGTGGGCTTCACCGAGGCGCTGTTCGATGGCCTGCGCCAGTGCAACAACCACTGCCCCTTCTGTTTCATCGATCAGCAGCCACCCGGCCGGCGCGACAGCCTCTATCTCAAGGACGACGACTATCGGCTCAGCTTTCTTTACGGCTCCTATCTGACGCTCACCAACCTCACGGCCGCGGATTGGCAGCGGATCGAGCAACAGCGCCTCTCGCCGCTCTACGTCTCTGTGCATGCCACCGATCCAGGGTTGCGCAGTCGCCTGCTGATCAATCCCCGCGCCGCTCTGCTGCCGCAGCAGCTGAGCTGGTTTGCCGAACGGCAGTTGCAGATCCATGCCCAGGTGGTGGTCTGCCCTGGCCTCAACGATGGCGATGCCCTCGAGCGCACCTTGCGGGATCTGGCTGGTTTCGGCGCCGGCGACTGGCCCGCCGTGCTCTCCACCGCTGTTGTGCCGGTGGGGCTGACCCGCTTTCGGCCGGCGGGAGATTCGCTCGTGCCGGTGGATCGGGCCTGTGCCAAGGCTGTGATCGAGCGAGTTGAGCCCCTGCAGCGCGAGTTTGCCGGCCGGCTGGGCAGCCGCTTTGCCTGGCTCTCGGATGAGTGGTATCTGATCGCCGGACTGCCCCTGCCGCCCCGGGTCACCTACGAAGATCTGCCTCAACAGGAGAACGGCGTCGGCAGTATCCGCGCTTTTCTTGAGCAGCTCAATGCCGCCACCACGGCCCTGCCGGCGGCGGTGACCCCCGTCCGGCACTACAGCTGGGTGGTGGGCAAGCTGGTGTCCGAGGCCCTGCAGCCGGTGGTGGAGCGGCTCAATGCCGTTGCGGGGCTCACCCTGACCTTGCACGGGTTGCCCAGCCCCTACTGGGGCCAGGACCAGGTGGTCACCGGGCTGCTCACCGGCTCGGATCTGGTCGACGGCCTGGCGGATCGTCCGCTTGGCCAGGCGTTGCTGCTGCCGCGAGTGATGCTGCGCCAGGGCGAGCCGGTCTTTCTCGACGACATGACGCTGGATCAGCTCTCGGTCCGACTGCCGGTGCCGCTCCACCTGCTGGAAGGGGCGGACGATCTGGTGTCCGTCTGCCTCGGCAATCCGGTGGGAGCTGCTTAAGCTGCGGCCGACGGATTGGATTTGACAGACGGCGTGACGCGCTCCTTGCTCCTGCGTGCAGCTCTGATCGCCATGGTGGGCCTCCCTGCGGGGGCTTCGGTGGCGCATGCGGAGTCCAGGTCTCTGACGGCTGCGCCGCCGGAGACCGCGATCGCTGCTGGAGGAAGTCCCCCGGAGTCCGCAACGGAGGCTCCTCTCGCTGCTGATCCTGCTCCGTCCGGGGCAACCGTTGATCAAGCGCTTCCGGTCCAGCCCGAGCCCTTGCCGCTGGCGCCTGAGGTCAAGGGTCCGCGACCCAAATCCGATCCCTCGGTCCTGCCTCCGGCTGCGACCAAACTCGATCCACATCTCCAGCCCCTGTCGGCCCCCGCCTCGCTCGGTCTGCCGATCAAGACCGATCAGGTCCGCATCAATGAGCTGCGCCCTCTGGGCCTCGGCGAGGTGGAGCAGCTGGCGGAGGTCAACAACCCCAATCTCAAGGCCCTGGCCAGCCAGGTGGAGCAGGCCCAGTCGAATCTGCGCGCCCAGATCGCCCTGTGGTACCCGAATCTCAATCTCAACGCAGGGTCTTTCCCCAGCTACACCGGCGGCCAGCAATACAGTTCCAGCATCACCGGCACGGGGCAGGAGCAGGGCAACACGATCACCAGCATCTGGAACATGGAGGCCAGCCTCCAGGCCACCTGGTCCCTGATCAACCCCACCCGGGTGCCACAGATTGCCGCGGCCCGCGACCAGTTTGAGCAGGCCAAGAACCAGTACCTGATTGGTCTTCGCGACCTCCGTCTGCAGGCGGCCCAGGCCTATTTCGATCTGCAGGAATCCGATGAACAGGTGCGCATCGGTCAGGAGTCGGTCCGGGCATCGGTGGTGAGCCTGCGGGACGCCCGGGCCCGCTTCCAGGCCGGCGTGGCCACCAAGCTGGAGGTTCTGGAAGCCGAAACCCAGCTGGCCCGCGACCAGCAGCTGCTCACCAGCTCCCTGGCGGCCCAGTCGATCGCCCGCCGCACCCTTGCCGCCCTGCTGGACCTGCCCCAGACCGTGACTCCCACGGCCAAGGATCCGGCCCGGGTGCTGGGAACCTGGTTGCCCTCCCTGCAGGAAAGCATCATTGCGGCCTATGCCTTCCGCGAGGAGCTGGATCAGGCTCTGCTCGACATTTCGATCGCTAACAGCCGTGCCAATGCCCAGCTCGGCGAGGTGCAGCCGTTCCTGAACATCGTCAACACCCTGCGGGCAGGTCGCTCCCGCGGTTACGAGTTCGTGCAGGTGCCGATTCCGAGTGAGATCGGCTGGAACGTCGACAACAGCATCGGCCTCAACCTCAGCTGGAACCTCTTCGATGGCGGCCGAGCCCGAGCCCTGTACCGCCAACAGAAGCAGGTGGCGGAGGAGAACCGCTTCCGCTTCGCCGAGCAGCGTGATTCGATCCGCCAGGAGGTCGAAGTCAGCTTCTACGAGTTGCAGAAGAACAACCGCAACATCCTCACCACCACGCGCGAGGTGATCTCGGCCCGGGAGGCCCTGCGTCTGGCCCGTCTCCGTTTCCAGGCCGGTGTGACCACCCAGCGGGAAGTGGTGGACAACCAGCGTGACCTCACCAACGCTGAGGTGCGTTATGCCACCGCCATCAGCGACTACAACCGCAGGCTGGCCGAGATGCGTCGCCGCACCGGCCTCGATCAGATCGCCCTCTGCAAGCCCCAGGTCCTGCCGGCTGAGAAACCCACCAACACCGGTGAGATCGTGGTGCCTGTGGAACCCCAGCCCCTCGAACCGGGCTGTGCCTTCAACGTCAATCCGGTCAATTGAGTCGTCTCTCCTGAGCCATGGCCTCGGCCGCTCCGCCCCTTTCGCCGCTCCGTTGGATCGATGTGCTGCGGTTGAGCCTCTTCCAGGGCTGCGTTGGTGCGATGGCGGCGGTGTTTGTGGGGATGCTGAATCGGGTGATGATCACCGAGCTGGCCTTGCCGGCCCTGCTTGTGGGAGGCGCCCTGGCCTGTGAGCAGTTTGTGGCCCCCAGTCGTGTGCTGTTCGGCCACCTCTCCGACAACCACCCGATCGCCGGTCGCCATCGACTGCCCTACATCCTTCTGGGGGCGGTGTTGTTCAGCCTCCTGGCCCTGCTTGCGGTACCGCTGGTCTTCCATACCGCCCGCCTTCTCGATGGCGGCATCGGACTGACGGCAGGGTTGTCGATCGCCGCCATCGCCGGTCTCTTCGCCCTTTATGGGCTGGCCGTCTCCATGGCCACCACCCCCTACCTCGCCCTGGTGATCGATCGCACCACCGAAACCCAGCGGCCCCGGGCGGTGAGCCTGCTGTGGTGCATGCTCACGGTGGGGATCATCGTGGCCTCGATCGCGATTCGCCTCTCGCTGCGCTCCCTGGATGGGGTCACCGATCCCGCCGTGCTCGAGCCAGTACTGACGGTGTTCATGCAGCGTCTGGTGCTGGTGGTGCTGGCACTCACCCTGCTGGCCATCGCCGGCATGGAGCCCGCTCGGCTTCCCCAGAGCGTGGCGTCACGTCGTGACGAGGCCATCACCATTGGTCAGTCCTGGGCCCTGATCACCTCCAGCCGCCAGGTGGCCGTGTTCTTTGGCTTCCTGGTGCTGTTCACCCTGGCCCTGTTCATCCAAGACCCCATCCTTGAGAGCTTCGGCGGTGAGGTGTTCGCCATGCCGATCTCTGCCACGGCCCTGCTCACCACCTTCTGGGGGGTCGGCACCCTGCTGGGCCTTGTCATAGCGGGGATCTGGGTGGTGCCGCGATTCGGCAAGCTGCCCACGGCCCGGCTTGGCTGCCAGCTGATCCTGGTCAGCCTGCTGCTCCTGATGGTCAGTGGCGTGGTGGGCCAGGTGGCTTTTCTGAAGCTGGTGATGCTGATCTTCGGGCTGGCGTCCGGTATCGCCACCAACAGCGCCCTGTGTCTGATGCTGGATCTCACCCTGCCCCAGGCCGCCGGCACGTTTGTGGGGGTCTGGGGTCTGGCCCAGGCTCTCTCCCGTGCCCTCGGCAAGCTGGTGGGTGGTGGTCTGCTCGATCTGGGTCGGTTTCTGTTCCCTGGTGCGTCTTCCCTGGCTCCTTACCTGCTGGTCTTTGGGATCGAAGCGCTCGTGGCCTTTGCCGCCATCCTGTTGCTGAGTCGCCTCAATCTGCGCCAGTTCAGGGAAGATACGGGACGAAGCCTGAGCAGGGTGCTCGCTCTGGAGCTCGGATGACCGAATCCCCCGTCCTCTCCTCTCCCCTTGATCCTGCCCTTGATGCGCTGGTCGATCGGGTGGCAGACCGGCAGCGGCGGGATTTCGGTCACATGGCTTCCGATCTGAAGGCCGACGGCACCCTGATCACGGCATGTGATCGCTGGAGCGATGCCACCTTGGTGGAGGGCCTGCAGCGGATCTATCCCGAGGATGGGGTCCTCAGTGAGGAGGGCCGTCAGATCGTTCCCGACACCCCGAGCTTCTGGGTCGTGGATCCGCTGGATGGCACCACAAACTTTGCCGCCGGCATCCCCTACTGGGCGATTTCGCTGGCCCGATTCGAGCGGGGCCGCCCCGTGCTGGCGGTGCTGGATGTGCCCCCGTTGCGTCAGCGCATTGTGGCGATCCGCGGCGAGGGGGCCTGGCGCAATGGAAAGAGGCTGGAGCCGCCTTCCTTGCAGGCGCGCACGGCGGGCTGCGCGTCTCTGTGCAGTCGATCGATCGGGGTGCTGCAGAAGCTGCCGAATCTCCGCTTCCCCGGCAAGATCCGCCTGCTGGGGGTCGCGAGCCTCAACCTGGTGAGTGTGGCCATGGGGCAGACCGTGGCGGCACTGGAAGCCACCCCGAAGATCTGGGATCTCGCCGCGGCCTGGCTGGTGCTGGATGAATTGGCCTGCCCGCTGCGCTGGCTCGATGCGGAGCCCCAGTTTCTCAAGAGCGGCAGTGATCAGGCCTCCCAGGACTATCCGGTGCTGGCCGCGGACAGCGAGGAGAGCCTGGAGAGATTTCTGCCCTGGGGTGAAGCCCTGCTGGATTGACCCTCCCGCCGCTGAGCCTGTCGGGCTGAGGCTGCACCTGGCTCAGCGAGGCAACGGCTTGCCGGATGCGAGGCAGATGGGTTATGGTTTTGGACTGCGCAGCACACCGGGAGCGAGAGCACCGGCGGAAGCGCAGAGTCTTCAGTGCTGCGAGGCTCTGAGGGCGAGTGCCGTTTGCCTGCAAGGGTGAAGGGTGCGTGCTTACGACGAAGGAGGCGCGAGCCACCGATGTTGTAGGTTTCCTGAGTCGCTGAGAGGCGACGCGCCGAGACGACCCCGAGCCGAGAGGCCAAGGGAGTTGAGGCAGCACCTGGACAATTGAAAAGTTTAGGAACTGACGCTTCTACCGCGTCATTCTGATCGGATCGAA
>NZ_JAHLYT010000065.1 GCF_025128095.1 Synechococcus sp. CS-1328
GGCAAGCACGACCCAGCGATTACCTGGGTCGAGCTTCCCTCCAAAGGGGACATGGAATTCCTCAATCGATAGCTGGCCAGCACTCTGAAAGACGTACATTGTCGAGCCAGCGAGTTCTTCTAAGCCAGAAATGGCTAATTTCGCCTGATCCTAACCCGAGACTATCGCTGGAATCAACTGCCCTGCAAAGGTTCTGGGTTCCTCAGCAAGCCCTAATATAGCCATTCCATCCTTCCCTTGGCATAGCCTGGGGCTCCTCGCAATCTGTTTGCCAGTTGTTGTTGCCAACCCATTCGGCTGTAGCGGTGGCAGGGCTTGCGATCGCAAGGTGGGAAGTCAGGATTGACAAAGCAGCAGGCTTCATGCTGGACGATCGGTAGCATCCTCGACCTTTCGCATCAGGGCTGGAAGTGATGGGTGGTCATCCAGAAGCTCCAATCGGATGGCGCGTCCAAGAGTCTGGTGGTTGATTCCCGCTCGTCGTAGGATTGTTTCATTCTTATCCAATCCTCCATGAGGGAGATCCTGCTCGGTCTCTGCGCCGTCGTCGTTGCTTCGCCTGTTGTTGCGGAATGCAGAGATGATGGCAAGCCCTTTGCTGGAGAGAGTCCGCCAAGCGGTTCGTTGCTTGCCAAGTGCTGGCAGGGCTCAGCCGATGATTTGTGTGGCGTTAAAATCTCGGACTCCCCAGGCCAGAAAATGATTGAAGTCTGGCATCCTGCGAGGGTTCAAAGCGCGATCACGATTGTCTATACGGGGCCTTCGTTCAAGCCAGGCAGTGTGTGGGAAGGCAACTGGGACGAAGAGACTGTGGTTAAGACGTACAGAAGGATGAAGTCGTTTGATGGAAAGACGCTGATCTGGGAAGTCAGGAGATCGAATCAAGAGAAGTGGACAGAGGAGGTGGAATTTGTCATCTTCTGAGTCATGCGAGTTGTCAAACTGACCCTGATTGATCGCGGCATGACGCTTCATCGACGTTCTTTCTCGGGACTTCGTTGCCTGTTGTTTCCGCCTCCAGGTCCCTCAGTCTGAGCTGCCTACCACTGCCCACGCTGATGACTGAATCCACTCCTTTAGGATCTTCATCGGTCATGTGGCTCAGCCACTTCATCAGCTGCAGCACCCCTGATGAGCTGCTGCAAATCGCGTAGCTCACTCGCCGAGGGCTTCGGCCACGGCGCGATGGAACACCGCTTCTTCGGGGCTGATGCCAGTCCAGCGCTCAAAGATCTGCATCGCCAGCTGCACCAGCATCTCCACCCCGTCCACAATCCGGCAGCCCCGCTCACGCGCGGTGGCCAGAAAGGGCGTGATTCGCGGGTTGGTGATCACATCCACGGCTGTACAACCCGGATCCACCGTTTCCCAGCGCACAGGTACGGGCTCCAGCTGTGGCGCACAGCCCAGATGCGTGGCGTTCATCAGCAGGGTGGTGGCCGCTGGCACGCTCACCTGCTGCTCCCAAGCCTGCCAATTGCAGGGCACGCCACTGGCCAGTTGGACGAGCTCCGCCACCTCGCGTCCCTGGCTTTCGCGGCGGGTCACCAGGGTGAGCTGGGCCGCACCGGCCCAGGCAATCTCCACCGCCATCGCCCGGCCGGCCCCGCCGGCACCAAGCATCACCACCCGCTGATCGCGCAGCGGCACCATCTTTTCGATCGCCTTCACAACGCCCTTGCCGTCGTTGTTGTGGCCGATCAGGCGCCCCCGCTCAATCGTCACGTAGTTGGCGGCGCCGATCGCACGCACGTCGTCGTCGACCCCATCCAGCATGGGCATCACGGCCACCTTGTAGGGCACGGTGATGCCCACGCCGCGATAGCCGAGCGGTGCCAGGGCGGCGACGGCCAAGGCCAGATCAGCCTCCGAGGCGATGTCGCTCTTCCAGAACTGCCAGGGCAGGCCGTAGTGGCTGTACACCGTGTCGAACATGCGGTCGATCGGGTTCTCGGCCACCGGATGGCCGAGCATGCCGGTCATCTGCTTCTGGGGAGGAATCACGGTGGTGATGGCGACTGGGTCCAGCTTGGCAACGCTACGGAGCCTGGCCATGACGACCATGCGGCTGGTTGAGAGCTGGTTGATGGCCGCGTTTGGGGTGGATGGCTTGGATTGGGCGCAACTGTTCTTCAGCGCAGGTTTGCCGCAGCCTTGTTCGTACAGCCTCCCGGTGATGCAGCTGCATCAGCCAGCCTTGGATCGTTGCTGACGATCGAAGATGGCGCTCTGCAGCTGCTCCAGCCGTTGTTCTGGCGGCCCCACCAATTCGATCAGCAGCAGACCCCTTTGGTTTGGCATCACATCTCCTCTCTGTGAAAAGACGGATGGGCGGCGGCCCAATCCTTGACAACGATGGACTTGCCCAGCGAGTGAGAGCCTGAAATGGCGATGCGCATGAAAGGATTTGTCTCAGGAGATCCTTGTATTCAAGAACTTGTTGCTTTGGTTTGGATGAGTGGGTCCATCCTGTTGCTTTGGCGGATTGGAATGGTCTGGCGGATTGGAATGGCCTGGCTGATTGAAATGGTCTGACTGTTTGGAGTGGACTGATTATTGGAATGGTCCGGTGATTGGTTTCAGAGTTGTGGCGACGCAGATTGCCTTTGCCTCCTCTCTGTCGATGACCCGCCAGAGCTTGAAAGGAACCTGTTCTGGTGTCTGCCTGTGCGGCCCCCTCTGAACCCATGCACCCACGCACAATCACTGGCTGGGCCTGGGGTGTGAGCAAGATCACAGCCAGCCTTGAGCCGGATCACGGCTCCTCCCATCGGCCGCTGGGAGGGTGAGGGCACCGCCGGAACAGCCCCTGGCGGCACTACTACACGCGCTCGGAGGCGACCAATGGCATTCTTCGATGCGAGGGGCTCTGTCAGGCCTCCTGAGCTAGCGATCCAGCTGGTGGTGAAGCGGAATTCGGACGGGGATACGGTGATCGAGGCCAGCCAGGCCACGATGGTGCCCGAGCGTGCCCGCTTGCTTTGGCAGGAGTTGGCCGATTACGCCCAGCAACGGGCCCTGTCTGAGGAAGCCCGCCGCCAAGCCCTTGAGGACGCTCTCTCTCCCGGAGGTCCTCTGCCGGTGGTGCTGCCTCCCGAACTCCTGACCCTGCCGCGCTCCCGTCGCTGCGGCGCCTGAGGCTCTCAGTCTTCCCAGCTCAGTACGCACAGATCTGGAAATCATTCCCGTCCCAGCAGGCACGATCCCGAGCGGATCGCCGCGCCGGACCCCAGCGGGAATTGATGCCGTCCTGGGTGAGTCCGCGGACCTCCGCGATCTCTGGAGTCACCAGGGTCACCGAGAGGAACAGCCGGCCGGCGATCAAGGGTTGTCCGATCGGGCCGATCGAGAAGCTGCCATTGCCGCCGAACTGCTGGAAGTCGCAGCGCCCTTGAAAGGTCGTCACGCCAGCTTCTTTCACCACACAGCGGGCCTCCTTGGCTGTGGCTGGCGAGGCGGTGAGCAGTCCAAGGGACACGGGCAAAAGGGCCAGTGGCAGGAGGCGCTGCAGAGGCTGTTGCCAGGCCATGGCGAACACGATGATGCCCATTGCTAAAGCGATGGTTGGGGGCTGTCAACGCAGCTGGTCAGGTCTGCCTCAAGCCCGCCTCAGGCCCCCGGCAGGCTCGGTAAGGGAGGCGGCAACGGCAGGGACCTCAAGGGTGGTGCCGTGCCGGCGCGCGCCCGCCGCTGGCGCGGAGCAGGCGTGGGGAAGAGCTGGCGCAGGCCCGCCAGCCGTGCTTCTCGTGGTTCGCTGCTCTGATCCCACAGACTCTCGAGGTAGAAAAAGGCCACGCCCAGTTGAAGTTCCCTGGCTGCCAGCACCTGGGACTGGATCAGGGCCATCGGAGCCGGCCGGTTGCGCTGCCCGCTCATGATGCCGATGCCCGTGGGGATCTTCTGCAGGGTTTCCTGCACCTCCACCCGGCTGAGATGGGGCAGAAAACTGTCGAGATCAGGTCGGTAGATCTGGATCAGGATTTCGTCGGCGATGCCGCGCCGTACCCAGCCAAGCCAGTCCTGCAGCTGCAGTTTGTAGGCGAAGTCGTAGTAATTCGGCGACACGGATAGGATCGCCCCTGGCCGGCGGGTCGTCACCGCCTGCTTCAGCTGACCCATGAAATCCGTGATCTTGTCCGCCCGCCATTTCAGCCAGGCCGGATCCTGAGGCGTGGGCGGCGCTGCCACTGCTGCGGAGGCTTTGGGTGTGGCTTTGCTGGTTTCCTTCTTGGGATCCTTCTCGGTCTGCTTCTTGGTTCTCTTCTGGATGTCCTGCTGGTACAGCGCCAGCGTGAAGGGGTCGTAGCCGAACTCCCGCGGCAGGCTCATGTGGTCGTCGAACTGGATGCCGTCCGCGTCGTACTGGCCCACGATCTCCAGCACCAGATCGGTGATCAGCTGCTGCACCTCGGGCCGGAAGGGATTGAGCCAGGCCACGGTGCCGGCGGCGCTGATCGAGGTGAGGCCGCCGTCCTGTTTCCGGGTCAGCCAGTCGGGATGCTGCCGGCTCAGGAGTGACTCCGGTGGCGTCATGAAGCCGAACTCGAACCAGGGCACCACCAGCAGGCCATGGGAATGGGCGGTCTCGATCAGCTCGGCGAGGATGTCCTGTCCCTGCAGGCCGCGGTAGGTGAAGGTCTGCAGGCCGCGCTCCTCGGAAACCCTGCTTGGGTAGTAGGCGAAGCCGTCGTTCCAGACGACCGGATAGATGGTGTTGAAGTTCAGCTCCGCCAGCTGGGCCACCATCTGCCGCATCCGCTCCCGGTCGCGCAGCACGCCCATGTCGTTGGCGGTGATCCAGACCCCCCGAATCTCGGTGGGTCTGCCTGTGGCGACCGGCTGGGCGGCGAGCTTGGCGGGGAAGGGCAGGAGCAGCGCCAGCCCCAGGGCCGCCAGCATCAGCAGAACCCAGAGTCGGCGGCCCATGGGAGGCGTGGGCTGAAGGAGCCGAACGCTAA
This sequence comes from Synechococcus sp. CS-1328, assembly GCF_025128095.1. Taxonomy (GTDB): domain Bacteria; phylum Cyanobacteriota; class Cyanobacteriia; order PCC-6307; family Cyanobiaceae; genus CBW1002. The sequence continues at coordinate 4,959 of NZ_JAHLYT010000065.1, forward strand.
AGCCTTCTGCTTCTGGGCGTCTCAGGCGCCGGCCCAGGCCCGTTCGCGAGCCTTGTGAGCAAGATGTGAGCAAGATCACAGCCGGCCTTGCGCTGGATCGCAGCGAGCAGCAAACGCTCCGCTGAAAGTGACGACATCGGGCAAACGAACGATGTCGACCCACCAATCCGCCACCACCACCCAGAAGCTCCTCACCCTGGTCCTCGCGGCCATGGTGGTGGCGACCGGGCTTGGCAACCTGGAGGCGCCCCAGCCTTCACCGGCGGCCACGACCCTGCATCAGGGGCAGCGCCTGGAACTGCGCAGTGCCGCTCGCCCCACCATGCGCTACCTCGGCCAGCGCGCAACGGGAGCTTCCAGGATCTGACCCTTGAACGGATCGCCCACTCACCCTGATGCTGGGTGGATGGTGTCCTTCTCCCTGCTCGCCGAAATCCTGCCCCTGGCGCTGGGGGCGGGCGTGAGTCCATTGATGCTGATCCTGCAGGTGATGCTCCTGGGCCGCAGCACCCAGGGCCTGGGCCCCAGCTGGGGCTTCGCCGCCGGCGCCAGCCTGGTGGTGGCTGGCTGGACCCTGGCCGGATTGTTGCTGGGCCATGCCCTGCCGCCCCGCTCCGCAGGGCCAGACCCCGTGGCGGCGGTGGTGCACCTCGTGCTGGCCCTGCTGTTGTTGACCCTGGGCCTGGCCATTCAGCAGGGACGCCTGGTTCATGCGTCGGCGGTCGGTGCGGAGGGGGCACCCCTGAGTGTCAGGCGCGGCCTGCTGATCGGAACCGGCAGCATGGCCACCAACCTCACCTCGCTGGTGTTGTTTCTGCCAGCACTGCAGGATCTGGCCCGTGCCCAGTCGCCGCTGCCGACCGAAGTGCTGCTGATGGCCCTGATCACCCTGCTGCCCGCCCTGGCCCCACCGGCCCTGGTGTGGCTCTGGGGCGCCCGTGGCCGCAGAACGCTGGAGAGCGGCTCGCGCCCTGGATGGCGCAGCACCAGCGCCGCATTCAGGCGCTTCTCTGTTTCGGCTTTGCCGGATTTCTGGCGCTGAAGGGCATCAGCGGCCTCTGAGCCGTTTCAGCGGCCGTAGCCGCTCCACACCTTCAGTTCCTCGATCGTCTGCACGCCCTCCAGCCGCTTGCCGGCCATCTCCCAGGTGGGGAAGGCACGGATCTTGGCGCTGATGCAGCGCTTCCGGCCGGCATCGTCCTTGTCGCACTCCACGTAGGGCAGCCGATCGCCGGCCTCCTTGCCGAACAGGCTCTTCTGCTTGAAGCAGGCCGGGCACCACCAGGCGCCATAGAACAGCACACCCTTGGCACGCAGGTGCTCGGTGAGGGCCTTCTGTTCAGCGGATGAGGATTTGAGAGCCTCGCCGAGGCTGGGGGTGGTGCTGGCCTTGCCGGAGGGGGCGCTGCCGGCACTGGCGGTACTGGCGAAGCCCACCATCAGCGTGCTGAGACCGATCAGCAGGCCGGAGCGCAGGGTGCCGCGACGAAACATGGACGAAACCTGAGCTTGAAGGAGTTTAGGAACAGTGGCGGCCCATGGGCACGAGCCGCGTTCGGCCTTCCGCCCACCAGAACCCCGCACGGCAGGGGCTGTGGCTGAGACACTGGGGCCGGCCGTTGTTCCGATCTGCCCGCGCTGCGATGAATGCCAACGGCTACCGCGACTACTTCAAGGTTCTGGGTGTGGAGCGCGGTGCCGATGCCGACACCATCAAGAAGGCCTTTCGGCGGCTGGCACGGCAGCACCACCCGGATGTGAACCCCGGAGACAAGGGCGCTGAGGCGCGCTTCAAGGAGGTGAGTGAGGCCTATGAGGTGCTCTCCGATCCCGACAAGCGGCGGCGCTACGAGCAGTTCGGTCAGTACTGGAGCCAGATGGGTGGTCCCGCTGGAGGCGGTGGGCCCGGTATGGATGTCGACTTCGGCCGTTACGGCAATTTCGACGACTTCATCAACGATCTTCTGGGTCGCTTTGGGGGATCGGGCGGGGGAGTTGGCGGTGGTGCTGGTTTCAGCGGGGCACCGGGAGGCTTCGGGTTCGGCTCCGGTTTCCCCGGAGGCTTCGGGGGCGGTTTCCCTGGCCCCGGTGGCGCCACGGCCAGGGGAGGAGCCGCCAATCTCGATGCAGAAGCCACCCTCAATCTCACCTACAGCGAGGCCTTTCGCGGCTGCGAGCGCACCCTCGCGGTGAACGAGGAGCGGGTGCAGGTGCGCATCCCTGCCGGGGTGAAAGCCGGCAGCCGGCTGCGCCTCAAGGGCAAGGGCAACCTCCAGCCCGGCACGGGGCGCCGCGGTGATCTCTACCTCCAGCTCCAGTTGCAGGAGCACCCTGTCTGGAAGCTGGATGGCGATCAGTTGCGGGCCGAGCTGCCGCTCAGCCTCGATGAGTTGGCCCTCGGCGGTGAGGTGCGGGTGGCGACGCCCGATGGCGAGGCTGCCGTGCAGGTGCCTCCCGGCATGACCCTGGGCCGCAGCCTGCGGCTCAAGGGCAAGGGCTGGCCGGTGAAGGGTGGGCGTGGCGACCTGCTGCTCACCCCTGTGCTCAAGCTTCCCGAGACACTCAGCCCCGAGGAGCGCAGCCTGCTGGAGCAGTTGCGGCAGGCCCGCAGTGCCGATCCCCGCAGCGGCTGGATCCAGGCGGCGAAGCTCTGAGGGCTGCTCCGCCGCAGTGGTGCTGAGCACTGCTCCGTAGGATCCGGCCAGCCCGTTTCCGTCCATGGAGCTCTCCTACCGCCCCCGCCGGCTGCGCCGCACCCCTGCGCTGCGTGCCCTGGTGCGCGAGCACCATCTGGCAGCGGCCGATTTCATCTATCCCCTGTTCGTGCATGAGGGGGCGACCAACGAGCCGATCGGCGCCATGCCCGGTTGCCAGCGTTGGAGCCTGGAAGGCCTGGTGGAGGAGGTCGGGCGCGCCTGGACCCTCGGCATCCGCTGTGTGGTGCTGTTTCCCAAGGTGGCCGATGGCCTCAAGAGCGAAGACGGCGCTGAATGCTTCAACGAGCACGGCCTCATCCCCCGCGCCATCCGTCGCCTCAAGGAGGTGCATCCCGGCATGGTCGTGATGACCGATGTGGCTCTCGACCCCTATTCCTGCGATGGCCACGACGGCATCGTCAGCGCCGAGGGCGTGGTGCTCAACGACGAGACCGTGGCCATCCTCTGCCGCCAGGCAGTGGCGCAGGCCCGAGCCGGTGCTGATCTGATCGGCCCCAGCGACATGATGGACGGCCGTGTGGGTGCGATTCGAGAAGCGCTCGATGAAGAGGGCTTTGAGCATGTGGGGATCATCAGCTACACCGCCAAGTACGCCTCCGCCTATTACGGCCCCTTTCGCGAGGCGCTCGATTCGGCGCCCCGTGCAACCAACACCAAGCCGATTCCCAAGGACAAAAGCACCTATCAGATGGACCCGGCCAACGGCCGCGAATCCCTTACTGAAGCCCTGCTCGATGAGCAGGAAGGCGCCGACATCCTCATGGTGAAACCAGGCCTGGCCTATATGGACATCATCCATCGCCTGCGGGGCGAAACCGAACTGCCGATCGCCGCTTACAACGTGAGCGGCGAATACGCCATGGTCAAGGCGGCGGCGGAGCGGGGCTGGATCGATGAACGGGCCGTGGTGCTCGAAACCCTGCTCTGCTTCAAGCGGGCCGGTGCGGATCTGATCCTCACCTATCACGCCTGTGATGCGGCGGCCTGGCTGCGCTGACCCAGTACCCCACGGCACGGTCCACTCTGGCAAGGCCGAGAATGAAGCCAGCAACAGTTCCGGCAGGTTCCATGGCTCAGTCGGCGACCCATCGACTCGGTCACGTGGCCCTGCGGGTGCAGGACATGGACCGTGCCACGGCGTTCTATGGCTCGCTTGGGTTTCGGCTCACCTGGGAGGCCGACGACTGGGCCTATCTCCAGAACCCCCGCAATGGCGACGGCATTGCCCTGTTGAGTCCCAGCTACAAGGCGGCCGGCCCCCACGTCGCCTTCCACTTCTGCGATCGCTCCGAGGTTGAGGCCGCCCATGCCCGCCTGGCGGCGGCCGGCCATCCGGTGGGTCCGGTGCATGACCACCGCGATGGCACGGCCTCCTTCTACTTTCAGGATTCCGAGGGCAACTGGCTGGAGATGCTCTACGAGCCAGCCGCCGGCATCCCTTCCAACGTGCCGGGCCAGGCCCCGATTCCCGTGCCGCCTCTGGCGGGGGAGCGCAGTTGATCCAGTCCCCCGGTGCGCCGCCGGCCCCCACGCCGGTGCAGCACGACACGCTGGAGTTGCTGGAATGGCCGCGCCTGGCCGGCCAGGTCGCCAGCTTCGCCAGCACAGCGGCCGGCCGCAGCCATTGCCTCGATCTGCCTCTGGCGCCGAGCTGCGCCGCCAGTCAGCGTCTGCTGGCCGAAACCACTGAGTTGCTCGGCCTCGATGGTCTGGTGGAGGGTGGGCTCAGTTTTCAGGGGGCCGGCGACATCGCCGCCACGGTGCTGCTCTGCGCCAAGGAGGGCACCGCCGATGGCGAATCCCTGCTGCTGGTGGCCTCCACCCTGGCGGCGGCCAGGCGCCTGCGGCGGCAGATCGAGGATCCCGAGCTGCGGCCGAGTTGCTCGGCTCTGGTGGCGGAGCTGCGCACCCTGCCCGAGCTGGAGCAACGTCTGCATTTCTGCCTGGAGGAGGGCGGCCGGGTGGCGGATCGGGCCAGCCCGCCCCTGACGGGGCTGCGGCGCCAGCTGCAGGGGGTGCGTGGCGAGCGGCGTGAGCGCCTGCAGGACCTGCTGCGGCGCCATGCCGCTCTCCTGCAGGACACGGTGATCAGCGAGCGCAACGGCCGGCCCGTGCTGGCGGTGAAGGCCGGGGCGGCCAGCCAGTTGCCGGGCCTGGTGCACGACAGCTCCGCCTCGGGGCAGACGGTGTTCCTGGAACCCCAGGCCGTGGTGGCCCTCGGCAACCGCATCCGCGAGCTGGAGGGTCAGGAACGGGACCTGGAGCGGGAGGTGTTGCGGCAGCTCAGCGCTGCGGTGGCCCAGGAGGCTGCGGCGTTGCAGCACCTCCAGGCGGTGCTGGTGCGGCTGGATGCCGCCCTGGCCCGGGCCCGGTATGGAGCCTGGCTCGGGGCGGTGCGGCCCCAGCTGCTCGAGGATCCGGCGGCGGCGTTTGAGCTGCGCGAGCTGCGCCATCCCCTGCTGCTCTGGCAGGAGCGGCGCGAGGCTGGCGCGGCGGTCGTGGCGGTGAGCCTCACCGTGGGCAACGATCTGCGCGTCGTGGCGATCACCGGCCCCAACACCGGCGGCAAGACGGTGACGCTCAAAAGCGTGGGGCTGGCGGCCCTGATGGCACGAGCCGGTCTGTTCCTGCCCTGCAGCGGCACGCCGCGGTTGCCCTGGTGCGCCCAGGTGCTGGCCGACATCGGCGATGAGCAGTCGCTGCAGCAGAGCCTCTCCACCTTCAGTGGCCACATCCGCCGCATCGCCCGCATCCTCGCGGCCCTCGGCCCCGAGGCGGGCGCTTCGCTGGTGTTGCTCGATGAGGTGGGGGCCGGCACCGATCCGCAGGAGGGGTCGGCCCTGGCGGCGGCGCTGCTGAAGCATCTGGCCGATCGGGCCCGGCTCACGATCGCCACCACCCACTTCGGCGAGCTCAAGGCCCTCAAATACACCGATCCGCGCTTTGAGAACGCCTCGGTGGCCTTCGACGTGGAGACACTCTCGCCCACCTACTGGCTGCAATGGGGCATCCCGGGGCGCAGCAATGCCCTGGCGATCGCCACCCGTCTGGGTCTGGATCCTGCGGTGGTGCAGGCGGCGGCGGCCCAGCTCGAGCCGGCCGGCGAAGGGGAGGTGAACCGGGTGATCGAAGGCCTCGAAGATGAGCGCCAGCGCCAGCAGCTGGCGGCGGAAGAGGCGGCGGCTTTGTTGGCCCGCACCGAGTTGCTGCATGAGGAGCTGCTGTTGCGCTGGCAGCAGCAGAAGGAGCAGAGCGCCGAGCTGCAGGAGCGGCGGCGGCTGGAGCTGGAGCACTCGATTCGCGACGGCCAGAAGGAGGTGCGCCGCATCATTCGCCGGCTGCGGCAGGGGGCAGCCCGTGATGGCGGTGGTTCTGCGGCCAGCCTGGGCGAAACGGCCCGCCAGGCGGGGCAGCGGCTCAAGACCCTGGAGCGGCAGCATCGGCCCCAGCCCGAGCGGCGTGACCATCGCGGCTGGCAGCCGATGGTGGGGGATCGGGTGCGGCTGCTGGCCCTGGGCAAGGCGGCCGAGGTGCTGGCCATCTCGGGCGACGGCCGCGAACTCAACGTGCGCTGCGGTGTGCTGCGGCTCACCGTGGATCTGACGGCGATCGAGGGGTTGCATGGCGAGAAACCCACCCTGCCGGAGCCTGCCGCTGCCGTGGTGCAGATCCGCAGCCGCCGCTCCCCCGCCAGCCGCGGGCCGGACGTGCGCACCGAGGGCAACACCGTGGACGTGCGGGGGATGCGCGTTCACGAAGCCGAGGCGGCGGTGGAGGAACACCTGCGCGGTGCCAATGGCCCGGTGTGGGTGATCCACGGCATCGGCACCGGCCGGCTGAAGCGGGGGCTGCGCGAGTGGCTGGCCGGTGTGCCCTACGTGGAGCGGGTGGGCGACGCGGAGCAAGGTGACGGCGGCCAGGGCTGCACGGTGATCTGGCCCCGCTGATCAGGCCGAGTCGATCAAACTAGTTCGATCAAACCGGTGCGATCAGATCCGTCCGATGTCTGGCAGCTTCGGCTCGTGGTTCACGGACACCGGCAGGGGCAAGGCCTCGCCGGAGGCATCGAAAAACCGCCAGCCGCTCGGCTCCACCTCCAGGTGGACGGTCTGGCCCGGAGCCAGGTGCTGCGAGGGATCGGCCCGCAACAGCACCAAGTGGCTGGTCTCCTGCAACCGGCAACTGATCAGTTGCTCGTTGCCCAGGGCCTCGAGATGGGTCACCTCGGCCGGCAGGTTGCGGTTGGTGGCAGGAGCCAGGCGCAGATGTTCCGGCCTCAGACCGGCGGTCAGGCTGCTGGCTGAGGCGGTCTCGGCATGGGCGGCCAGGGCCTCGGTGACCGGCCCCTCCACCAGAAAGCGGCGTGAGCCCAGTTGCACCTGATCCCCACCCAGGGCGATCACCGGCAGCAGATTCATCGGCGGGCTGCCGATGAACTGCGCCACAAACAGATTGGAGGGCCACTGGTAGAGCTCCATCGGCGTGCCCAGCTGTTGCAGCCGGCCGGCGTTGAGCACGGCGATGCGGTGACCCATGGTCATCGCCTCCACCTGATCGTGGGTCACATACAGGGTGGTGGTGCCCAGGCGTCGCTGCAGCTCGACGATCTGGGCGCGGGTGCCGGTGCGCAGCTTGGCGTCGAGATTGCTGAGCGGTTCATCCATCAGGAACACCGCCGGCGAGCGTGCAATCGCCCGCCCCAGGGCCACCCGCTGCTTCTGGCCGCCCGAGAGCTCCTTGGGGCGCCGCTGCAGCAGCGGCTCCAGCTCCAGGGTCTCGGCCACCTCGGCGATGCGCCGCTCGATCCGCTCCTCGCGCTCGGACGGCACCCGCAGCAGGGGCGGCAACTGGCGACTGGCCCGGTGCAGGGTGTCCTGCAATTGCTGGGCCGCGCTGCGGGGGCGGCTGCGCCGCAGTCCGAAGCCGATGTTGTCCGCCACGCTCAGGTGGGGATAGAGGGCGTAGCTCTGGAACACCATGGCCACGTCCCGCTGGCCGGGCCGCAGCCGGCTCACCGGCTTGCCGCCCACGGTGATCTCGCCGCCGCTGGGGGTCTCCAGGCCCGCCAGCAGCCGCAACAGGGTGCTTTTGCCGCAGCCGGAAGGGCCCACCAGCACCAGGAATTCACCGTCGGCGATGGCCAGGTCGAGCTGGCGCAGGACGGAGACCGGCTCCCCTCCGCGCCGCGGCGGATAGGTCTTGCTGACCTGCTGGAATCGAACCTCGGCCAAACCAGCCCTGCGACGGGGCGATCCTAGGGTTGTCGATCGCGGAGGTCCCGGTTGCGGAGTTCCGGCAGCGTTGTTCGCCTTCCCCGTCCCCCTTGCAATTCATTGATCAGGCCCGCATTGCCGTTCAGGGCGGGCGCGGCGGCGACGGTATCGTGGCCTTCCGCCGCGAAAAGTATGTGCCGGCCGGTGGTCCCTCCGGTGGCGACGGTGGCCGGGGCGGCAGTGTGCTGCTGGTGGCGGACAGCAACCTCCAGACCCTGCTCGACTTCAAATACAAGCGGCTGTTCGCCGCCGATGACGGCCGCCGTGGTGGGCCCAACCGCTCCACCGGTGCCAGTGGATCGCCGTTGGTGATCAAGGTGCCCTGTGGTACTGAAGTGCGTCACCTGCGCACCGGCATCCTGCTGGGTGATCTCACCGAATCCGGCGACGAGTTGTTGGTGGCCGCCGGTGGCCGCGGTGGCCTCGGCAACGCCCACTACCTCAGCAACCGCAACCGGGCCCCCGAGAAGTTCACCGAAGGCAAGGAGGGGGAGCAGTGGCCCTTGCAACTCGAGCTCAAGCTGCTGGCGGAAGTCGGCATCATCGGCTTGCCCAATGCCGGCAAGAGCACCCTGATCTCGGTGCTGTCCGCCGCCCGGCCCAAAATTGCCGACTACCCCTTCACCACCCTTGTGCCCAATCTGGGGGTGGTGCGCCGGCCCACCGGTGATGGCACGGTCTTTGCTGACATCCCCGGCCTGATTGCCGGAGCGGCCCAGGGCGCTGGCCTGGGTCACGACTTCCTGCGCCACATCGAGCGCACCCGCCTGCTCGTCCATCTGGTCGATGTCGGTGCTCCTGATGTGGAGCGGGATCTGGAGGTGGTGGAGCAGGAGCTCAAGGCCTATGGCCACGGCCTCTCGGAGCGGCCGCGGCTGGTGGTGCTCAACAAGCTGGAGCTGCTCGCTCCTGAGGAGCTGGAGGCGCTGCGCCTGCGGATCGAAGCGCGGCTCGGCCAGCCCGTGCTCACGATCTCGGCGGCGATGGCCCAGGGACTGGAGCCCCTCAAACAGGCCGTGTGGCAGGAACTGGGCGTGGGCTGAGCTGAGCTGCTTAACGCTGCTCCAGGGGCAGGCTCTGACAGGGACGCCCCAAATGAAAAGGCCCCACAACGGCATTCGCTGTGGGGCCTTGAGACCATTGCTTCCCTAAAGAGAGAGACGTGCCGCCATCAAAGTTCAGGGACCCGGGGAACGCTGCGGTTCCTGACGTGACGAGTGGGTCTGGGTCAACCTCAGCCAGGTTGAGCCTCAGTCGTCGTAGACACGGCACTCAGGGGCTTCAGGATTGAGATCGCAGTACACCTCGAGGGCGGTGGGATCCTTGCTCTCCTCGGGGTGGTGCTCCTTGTACTCCTTGAGATCGTGCAGCTCACCCTCGAGGTGCCGCAGCTTGCCGAGGTCCCCGGCGGCACGGGCCGCTTCGATCTCAGTCTGATCCTTCTGGATGTGCTCGTCGATCGTGTTCATGCAAATGCCGGCCGTCACGCACCGGGAATCATCGAATCCACCATACGGGCCACAACGGCATGGGTGGGCCTCTGTGCGCTGCTGCTGATCTGGCGCCGCATGGACGCTCAGATGGCCCGCCCTCGCCGCCCTCGCCGCTCAGGCTGTCAGCTCGCTCAGCTCTAGCCAGCGCTCCTCCGCTGCTCCGATCCGCTCGATCAGCTCGGCCAGCTCCTGGGTGAGGCTCTCCAGGGCGGTGTAATCCTCGCCGCCCCCGGCAAGGCGTTGCTCCAGGTCGCGGCGGCGTTCTTCGAAGAGGGGCAGATCCCTGTCCAGGTGTTCCAGCTCGCGGCTCTCCTTGAAGCTGCGGCGGCGGGCCCGCTTCGGTGCGGATGCGCGCGTCCCTGGGGTGGTGGCCGCCTGGGTCGCTGGAGTGGCAGTAGCGGGATCAGGGGCTTGGCCTGCCTGGGTCTGGTCTCCTTTTGCCTGATCTGCTTGCTCTTGGTCTGCTTGAGCCTGGCTGCGTCCGCTCTGGCTTTGACCTGACTGGCGGTCGTTCTGCTGGCCCTTCGGGTTACCTCCCTGGTTGGCCCCGGCATCCTGATCCCTGCGCTCGAGGTAGGCGCTGTAGTTCCCCTCGAAACGCCGCAGCTCGCCGTCTTCGAAGCTGAACAGCCGATCGACGGTGCGATCGAGGAAGTAGCGATCGTGCGACACCACCACCACACAGCCGCGGAAGTCTTCGAGGAAGTCCTCCAGCACGCTGAGGGTGTGCACATCCAGGTCGTTGGTGGGCTCATCGAGCAGCAGCACGTTCGGCGCTTCGATCAGCAGCCGGCAGAGGTGCAGGCGCCGCCGCTCTCCACCGGAGAGCTTGCGTACCGGCTGATGTTGCTGGGCCGGTGGGAACAGGAACCGCTCCAGCAGCTGCGAGGCGCTGAGCTCCACCCCGTCCACATCCACCCGGCTGGCGGCATCCTTCACCACATCGATCACCTTGCGCTCCAGGGCCGGTGTGCCGTCGGCGCCGGCCTGCACCAGCACATCGCTGTGCTGATCGAAGTAGGCCAGCTTCACGGTGCTGCCCAGCTCCAGGCTGCCGCCGCTGGGCTGGCGCCGACCGGCGATCACCTCCAGCAGGCTGGATTTACCAACGCCGTTCGGACCGATGATCCCCACCCGGTCCTCCGGGCTGAAGTCGTAGCTGAACTGGCGCAGCAGGGTGCGGCCCTGCTCCCCTTCGACGCTGCTCACGCACAGATCCTCGGCCGTGATCGCCCGCTTGCCGAGGCGTCGGCTGTTGGTGGTCAGGCTCACCTGGCCGCGACCCTGGCGCGGTGGTGTCTCCCGGAGGGCCTCGATGCGCTGCAGGCGGGCCTTCTGCTTGGTGCTGCGGGCCTTGGGGCCCTGGCGCAGCCAGGCCAGCTCGCGCCGCAGGGTGCCCTTGAACTTGGCGGCCGTGGCGGCTTCGGAAGCCTCCTCCTCGGCCCGGTGCTTGAGATAGGTGGCGTAATTTCCCTCGTAGGGCCGGGCTTCCCCCTGTTCCACGGCCACGATCCGCCGGGTGACGCGGTCGAGCACGTAGCGGTCGTGGGTGACGAGCACCAGCGCACCGGGAAAGCGCCCCAGATAGCTCTGGAGCCATTCCACCCCGTGGGCATCGAGGTGGTTGGTGGGCTCATCGAGCAACAGCACGTCTGGTTCAGCCACCAGGGCGGCCGCCAGGGCCACCCGCCGGCGGAAGCCACCGGACAGATCACCGAGCCGCTGGTGGCCGTCGCCCAGCCCCAGCCGCTGCAGCACCTCGCGGCACTGCTGTTCCAGTTGCCAGCCGTTGCTGCGGTCCAGCTGGGCCTGGAGGTCGCTGAGCTCAGCCAGCCGCGCCCCGTCCTCGGGATTGGCCGCCACCGCATGGCTGAGCTGCTCGTAGCGGAGCAGCAGATCTGCCTTCTCGCCGCAATCTGCCCAGACCTGCTCGAGCACGGTGTTGGCGGGATCGAAGACGGGGTCCTGATCCACCAGCACCACCCGGGTTCGGCTGGCGCAGCGCCGCTCGCCGCTGCCCAGGGGTTCGAGGCCGGCCAACACCCGCAGCAGGGTCGACTTGCCGGCGCCATTCGGGCCGATCAGCCCCAGCCGTTCCCGCTCCCCCACATGCAGGGTCAGGTTCTCGAACAGGGTGCGGATGCCGAAGTCCTTGCCGGCATCCACCAGGCTGATCAGGCTCATGGGTCAGGTGGGCTGCGGGGCGGGCCGGTGTTCAGCCTCGCAAGCCGTCGGCCGCCGGGGCCTGCCGTTGCCGTTCCATCTCATCGAACACGCTCTTGTCGCCCACATCCGCGGCGGCCGGCATCGGGAATTTGCGCAGGCACAACAGCAGCAGCAGGGCGCTTTCGGTTGCCAGCAGCGCCACCGTGACGCTGGGATCGAGCAGCCCACTGAGACGGCCCAGCAGGGCCAGCGGCAGCAGCAGGGTCACACCGATGGCTTCGGGCCGCCGAAAGCAGAAGAACTCCTTGAAGCCCACCCCGGCCAGGGCCGCGAAGAAGGGGCCGATCGCCAGGATCCAGAGCGGCTGGCGCGCCAGCTCCGGCAGCATGGCGCTGGCACCGGCCTGGGCGGCCAGCGCGATTCCGCCCAGGCAGCCCAGCAGCCAGAACAACTGCAGGGCCCGGTGCAGGGGCCGCAGGTAGATGTGAATCCAGCGGAGGGCCAGCCCCAGGCCCGCCGCCATCACCAGCAGCCAGGGCCAGACCAGATCAGGTCCCCACTGGCGCCACTGCAGCAGCAGGCCCAGCTGGCCGATCGCCACGGCCGTGAGGGCGAGGCGATAGCCCAGCACCTCACGGCGGTCGTCGGCCGTGATCGTGAAGGGGCCGTAGTAGCCCTCGTGGACGGCATCAGGACTCTGCATCGATCCTCTGGCAGGAAACGGCTGGGGTGCCGTTCACCAGTGTGGCCAGGGCCGGGCCTGCCGGGATGATGCCGGAGGGGTGCAGCGGAAACAGGCTGCCGAAGTAATCGGCCCGCCAGTGCTCCGGCCAGCAGGTGGCCGCCACACCGGCCAGGCCGTAGAAGCGCTGGCGCCAGCGCCACAGGGCCGGCAACTGCCAGAGCGGCAGGCGGCTGCAGCCGAACAGGGGCGCGTAGATGAGCTCCAGGCGGATCAGGGTGGGAAACAGGATCACGTCTGCCAGGGAGGGCTCGCTGCCGCCGCAGAGCCAGGGGCCTGGGTTCCCGGCGGCCGGCGGCAGGCTTGCTTCGGCCGCGGCGAGGACCTCATCCGCGGCACTGAGGGAGCTGAACAGGGCTGCCTCGGCCCGGTCGTAGGCCGCCTGGTTGCGCGCAAAGCCGCAGCGGTAAACACCATCGTTGACGCTGTGCTGTAGCCGCTCTCGCCAGGCGGTGATCAGGTCGACCTGCGTTGCCGGTGCCAGATCGCAGGCGCTGGAAGGTGCGGGCCACTGGTTGAGCAGCTCGATCAGCACCGCGCTTTCGTTCACCAGGATCCGCCCCTCGTCGCGGCTGTAGAGGCAGGGCACCGTTGCCGGCCCGTTGGCCGGCGCTCCGCTGGCGCCAGGCGCACGGCGCTGGTAGAGCTCCGCCAGGGTGGCGCACCCTTCGAAGGGTTCCGCAAAGCACCAGCGCCCTCCTCTCCGGTCGGGTTCCACCACCTGCAGCGTGATCGTGGTGTCCAGCTGGCGCAGGGTCCAGACCAGCCAGGCCCGGTGGGCCCAGGGGCAGCTGCGGCCAACGATCAGCACGTGGCTGCCGGCCTCGCCGGCCCGCGGCGGCAGGGGTGGCAGCTGGCCGTAGGCGGCGGCCGGACGCCGGTAGTTGCCCTCGGTATCGGCCGGCCCCAGGCCGCCCATCAGCTGACGCCACTGCCATTCCCAGACCTGGCGAACCACTTGCACCACGGGGGCGGGAGGGCGCATGACAGGGCAGCGGCAAGGTCCAACTCTCGGCCAGCGCTGCGCCAGGCTGGGCAGCGAGCGATCGTGCAGACAGCCCATGACCGGCGGTGACAGGGCTCGGGTGTTGGTGGTGGCAGGAACCCACGGCAACGAGCGCAATGCTCCCTGGTTGCTGGATGCCTGGCGGCGGCAGCCGGCCCTGCTCGATCGCAGTGGACTGGCCTTGGAGCTGGTGCTGGGCAACCCCGAGGCCCATGCGTTGAACCGCCGCTATCGCGATCGCGACCTCAACCGCTGCTTCGTGCCGGCCCTGCTGGACGATCCCGCCGAGGATGCCGATGAGATGCAGCGGGCCCGTGAGCTGATCCGTCTCCATGGTCCCGAGGGGGTGCAGCCCTGCCTGGTGGCGCTCGATCTGCACAGCACAACGGCGGCCATGGGCAACTGCCTGGTGGTCTACGGCCGCCGCCCGCCGGATCTGGCCCTGGCGGCAGCCCTGCAGGGGCAGCTGGGCCTGCCGGTCTATCTGCATGAAGCCGATCCCCATCAGAGCGGGTTCCTGGTGGAGCGCTGGCCCTGCGGTTTGGTGGTGGAGGTGGGGCCGGTGCCGCAGGGAGTGGTGGTGCCGGCCATCTGCGTCCAGACCCAGCTGGCGGTGGAGGCGTCGCTGGATGCCCTGGCGGCGGCGGGCCGCGGCCAGCTGCGTCTGCCGCGACAGCTGGTGGTGCATCGCCATCTCACCATCCTCGATCTGCCCCGCCATGCCCATGGCGCTGTGGCGGCCTGCTTTGATCCGCGGCGGATGCACCGCGACTGGCAGCCGATGCGACCCGGTGACCCGCTGTTTCTGGGGGAAGAGGGTCAACCCCTCCCCTACGTGCCGCCGCCGGGTCTGGAGTCCGACACGGTGTGGCCGGTGTTCCTCAATGAGGCGGCCTACGGCGAGAAGGGGATTGCCCTGAGTCTGACCAGGCGTGAGAGCTGGCCGGTCGAACCCTCCTGGTCTGAGGCCCTGGGCCAGCTGGCTGCTCGACTGGCCGTGGAGGAGAGGTGAGCTCCCTGGCGGCCAGCCAACGACCTCAGTGGCGGCCAGTCAATGGGCTCAGTATTGAGGCGGTGCGGGGTTTGCCTCAATCGGAGGATTGCCTGATTCCGACTGGATGGGTGGGCGCGGTGCGCCGTTGTAAATCACGCTCACCACCTGACGGCCATCCGGCGCGATCAGGATCTCGGTCTCCATGGTGGCGGGAAGTTCAAGCTGCTGCCAGCCCGGTTGTCCCCCCAGAAAACGGAACAGGAACCCCTGGCCGTCGGCAGAGATCAGGCAGTTGTTGTCTGCGACGGAGGTGCGGAACATGCAGTCGGCAGGTCGATAGACGCCGAGGCCGCCATTGAGTTTTACCGCCACGTTGCGGGCCAGGTTGACGGCGCGGATGCGGCTGTAGGGCTCGGGTATCGCAAGGTCCAGCTGTGCCACCCGGTTCTCGGCCGGGGGACGGATCGTCTCCAGTGGGGAGAACGCCAGGGCCGCGGGGATGGCCAGGCTCAGGGGCGCGGCAGCGGCCAGGGAACCCGCCAGGACAGCGTGCAGTGCCCGCGGGGACAGGGAGGCGCGCATGGGGAAGCAAGGTTGGCGGAAGGGCCCATCACCTCAGCGGTGCTGGCCTGGCTTGTCAAGTTGGGGATGGCCGGCATCAGCCGCAAACCAGGGTGCCCTGTTCCTTGGTGCAGGGCAGATCACTGCTGCTGCCATCGGCCCAGTAGATGCGGAGGCGATCGTCATCGCTGCCGCTCCGCAGGGTGAGCGATTTCACTGGGCCAGCGGGGGGCTTGCCGTCCCGGTCTGCCGGATCGCGGGGCGTGGTGGCGTTGAGCTTCTGCTCCAACTGCTGCAATTTCAGCTCCAGCTGATTGAGGCGCTGCTGCTGGCTGGTGTCCACCTTGATCGGGCTGGCCGGCTTCGGCTGGCAGGCCGTCAGCAGAAAGGCCGCGCCGAGCAGCAGCAGGACACCGCCGTTGCAGACAAAGGACAAGCGTTGCGGCGAGTTGGTCATGCCCTGGTGATGGAGCGAGACCCGAACTCCTAGCAGTGCCCCCAGGCGTTGACCAGCCGCACGATCCCTGGCCCATGGCTGGAGCCCAGACAGACAGGCCCATGGCGCCCAGGCTCCCAGAAACTTCATGAACCCCCTTTACAGAACCGCAACATTCCGTTACGGTCGTTACAGGCGGAGCACCGCCGTGGAGGGGTTTCCCTCACCGGACCCCGTCCATACCTCTTCCGGAGCCTTCAGGCCCTGGATTACCAA
>NZ_JAHLYT010000066.1 GCF_025128095.1 Synechococcus sp. CS-1328
TCGCCTTGAGAAAGCTGATTAGGTCGAGATCGATTGCGGGAAGAGCGGTTTCGGGCACAGGAAGAGCGCGATTCCACCGACCTCAACCCATGCTGGCAGCCCCGGCCAGAGAGCTTGTGACACACTTTGAATCAGCCCTGGCTTGTTGGCCGCTTTACCTGAGAACGACCTGGCCGGCGAGGCTGTCGTTCAGCAGGGAGCGGCGTTCTCCGGCCAGTCTGAGTTCATCATCATCGGAGTCTTCCAAGGGCAGATCGAACCAGAAGGTGGTACCGATGCCCAGTTCGCTAGCCATGTTGATGTGACTGCCGTGCTTGTCGATGATGCCGCGGACGATTGAAAGACCCAGACCGGTGCCGGCTTCGGTGTGCACGGCGTTTTCCACCCGAAAGAAGCGATCGAAGATGCGTTCCTGATCCGCTTCCGAGATGCCGCAGCCCGTATCGGCGATCTCGATCCGCAGCCGCGGCAATGGAGAGGTGAGCGTGCAGCGGGGGTGCTCTTCGCCGGCGGGCCCGCTGGGTTCGAGCTGGCAGAGATCGGGCCAGGGGTAGGCACGGATCCTGAGGCCGCCTCCCTTGGGCGTGAACTTGAGGGCATTGCCCACCAGGTTGTCGAGCACCTGCAGCAGCAGGTCCCAGTTCCCCAGCACGCGCGGCAGGGTTGGATCGCTCTCGAAGGCCAGACTCACCCCCTTGTCTTCGGCGTTGAGGCGGTAGGTGCGCAGGGTCTGCTCGATCGCCGGTGGCAGTTCCAGGGGCTCCAGGGTCCAGACCCGCTCGGATTCGAGCCGGGAGAGATCGAGCACGTCGTTCACCAGTCGGGTCAGCCGATCGGTCTCGTCGTTGGCGATGCCCAGGAATTCGCGCTTCTCGGCTTCGCTCAACTGATCGCCGAGATCGTGGAGGGTTTCCACGTAGCTCTTGATGTTGAACAGGGGTGTGCGCAATTCGTGCGAGACGTTGCTGATGAAGCGGCTCTGGGCCGCGTTGAGTTCCACCTCGCGGGTGAGATCCTGAATCGTCACGGCGATGCCCTTGAGGCTCTCGCCGCTGGCATCCCGCACCGATTGCAACACGATCCTCAGGGTGCGCGGTGGCTCACCGAAGCTGCAGCGCACATCGGTGCTGTCGCGCTGGTTGCCGATCAGGCTTTCGAGCGGCGCGTGCAGTTCAACCGCCAGCCGCTCCGGCAGCTCCCGCTCCAGGTCGTTGCCCTCAAGGCTGCGTCCTTCCCAGCGGAACAGCCGCCGGGCCGTGGGATTGGCCAGCACGATGCGGCCTTCGGCATCCAGCAGCACCGCCCCATCGGCCATGGTGGCGATCAGCGACTGCTGCTTCACCTGGGCGGCGGTGAGCTCTTCGATGTTGGCGGCTTTGTAGGCCTCCAGCTGGGACGCCATGGTGTTGAAGCCATTCAGCAATTCACCCAGTTCGCCACCCACCGGCAGGGCGATGCGAGCCTCGAAGGTGCCACTGGCAATCAGGCGCACGCCTCGGAGCAATTCCTTCACCGGCTGGGTGATCGTGAGGGCGTTGAACACGGCACCGAGGATCACCAGCACCCAGATCGAGATGAACACCGCCACCGTCACCTCCCGGGTCAGGGCGGCGCTGGCCAGCAGGGTTTCGTTGGGATTGATGCCCAGTGCCAGGACCCCCAGATACCGGCCGTCGTTCACCATCGCCACGAACACGTCGGTGACCCGGCCGTCGGGGGTGAGGTGCTGGCGGACCAGGGGATTGTCCGGACGGCGCTGGATGTCTGCGGGCAGCTCCAGGCGGCGGCTGAGCAGTTGGTCGCCGTTGCCGCTGCTGTTGCCGATCGGAATGCCGAGGTAGATCACCCCTTCGGGATCGGCGAAGAGGATGTAGCGCAGGCTGCGACTGGAGCGCCAGAAGCGCTCCGATACCTGGGCCAGTTCCCGGTCGTTGCCCTCGGCCACCAGGGGGGTCACATTCGCCGAGAGCAGCAGGCCCAGGTCACGGGCATAGCGCGTGTCGCTCATGCGGGCATCGCGCTGGATGCCGTTGAGGGCAAGGAAGGTGATGCCGGTCATCAGCAGGCTCACCACCAGGGTGGCCACCGCCAGCAGCTTGGTCTGCAGACTGAACTCCGCCCACCAGCGGGCCAGTCGTTCCCGCCAGGTGTGGTGGATAGCGCTCGGCATGGACCTGGGCATCGACTCCGCCATCAGCGCTGCCGGACCTGATGACCGATGTCGCGCCGGAAGGTCATGCCCTCGAAGTGCACCTGGGCGAGTCCGTCATAGGCCAGCTCAAAGGCGGTGTCGAAATCATCGGCCTGGGCCACCATGGCCAGCACCCGGCCGCCACTGGTGCGGCAGAGGTCATCCGCATCGCGGCGGCTGCCGGCATGGAACAGCTGCCGGTGCTGATCTGCGGCGGGCCGACCCTCGATTGGATCCCCCTGGCGCACCGTGCCCGGGTAGCCGGCGGCGGCGGCGATGACGCAGGCACTGCAGTGCGGCGCGATCGTGAGGCTGGGGGCTGCCTCCAGGCAGCCTTCGGCGCAGGCCAGCAGCACCGCCGCCAGTTCCGGACCCAGCAGGGGCATCAGGGTTTCGCACTCCGGGTCGCCGAAGCGGCAGTTGTATTCGATCACGCTCGGACCCTCCGGCGTCAGCATCAGCCCGGCGTAGATCACGCCGCGGTAGTCGATGCCACGCTGGCGCAGGGCCGCCAGGGTGGGCTCCAGCACCTGGCGGCGAACCGCCTCCAGAGCGGCGGCATCGAGCAAGGGGGCCGGCGCGTAGGCGCCCATGCCGCCGGTGTTGGGCCCGGTGTCCCCTTCGCCGATGCGTTTGTGGTCCTGGGCTGGGGGCAGCAGCACCATCCTCTCGCCGTCGCAGAGGGCAAACACCGACACCTCCGGACCGCTCATCCGTTCCTCCAGCACCAGGCAGGTGCCCGCCTCGCCGAAGCGTCCGGCAAAGGCCTCCTCGATGGCGGCGCGGGTCTCGGCCACGCTCTCGGCCACCGTCACCCCCTTGCCCGCCGCCAGGCCATCGGCCTTCACCACCAGGGGGCGGTTCTGCTGCTCCAGAATCACCAGGGCCTCGGCGGCGCTGGTGGCGCTCCAGTGGCCAGCGGTCGGGATGCCCGCCTCCCGCATCAGCGCCTTGGCCCAGCGCTTGCTGGCCTCCAGCAGGGCGCCATCGGCTCCGGGGCCGAACACCGCCAGACCGGCGCCGCGCAGCCGATCCGCCAGACCCGCAGCCAGGGGAGCCTCAGGCCCCACGACCACCAGCTCGATCGCGTGCTCCGCGCAGGCTTGCAGCAGCCCGTCATGGTCGGTCTCGGCCACCGAAAGCTGGTGGCAGCCCTCCAGCTCGGCGGTGCCGCCGTTGCCGGGGCTCACCCACACGGCCTCGACGCCGCCACAGCGGGCCAGGGCCCAGCCGAGCGCGTTCTCGCGGCCGCCGCCGCCCACCACAAGGATCCGCCGAGGCGTCCTGCCGGCCGGGGCCGGGGCAGGGGGGGTGGGCGGCGCGGCCGGGTCGGGCATGGCGAGGGGAGCGGGTTGGGGGCAGTGCCCTTAGGTTGTGATCCAGTCATGGCCGCGACGGCCGTCTGAATCGACATGCCGGCTGGCCGGTCGCCATTGTCCCGCCTGATCGGGCTCTGCCTGGTCGGTGCCTGCCTGGGGATCAGCCGGCCTGTTGCGGCAGACGTCATTCCCCCGGCTAGTGCTGCTTCCCCGGACGTGGCTCCAGCGGCCATTCCAGTCAATTCGTCTGCGGTCAGTCCTGCCAACTCGCCGGCTGCCAATCCGCCCGCCGCCAGCGCGCCGGCCGCCAGTCCCGCCGCTGCTGGCGCCCCGGGGGTGCCGCCCCAGCCCTACCCCCCCGAGGTCTTTGCCTTATTGCTGGAGAAGGGAAGCCTCGAGCAGATCGAGCAAGCCTGTCTCACGCTGCTGGATCTGGGGGACGACCTGCGTGTGCGCCAGCTTCACGCCCGGTTGATGACCCTCCATCCGGCGCCCCAGCCCCTGGCGGTGGTGCTGGCCAACGCCCACGTGCTGATCAGCTGCCGCGCCCCCCAGCAGGCCTTGGCGGTGCTGGATCGCTTTGGCCCCGCTGCCGGTGGCGAACGGCAGCAGTGGCTGCTGCTGCAGTGGCGCGCCGCCAACGCTGGCCTGGATCACCGCCGCGCCGCCGAGGCCCTCTGGCGACTGGCGGCTGGCGATGCGGCCCGACTCGAAGCCGTGCTGCTGCCGGTGAAGCAGGCGGCGGACGGCACGACCACCACCCGCGTGGCCCTCGATCAGCTGGCCGAGCACTACATCGCCCAGGGGCGTCGCCGTCAGGCCGCCGAGGTGCTGCTGGCCTCCCGGCTGCCAGGCGTTGCCACCGCGTCGCGGCTGCAACAGGCCGCTGCCCTGCTCGAGACCCTTCCCCTGGCGGAGCGGGACAGCTTGTACGAGCGGGCCCTGGAGCAGGCGGCGGCGGCTGGGGCCTGGGGGCTGGTGACCCAGCTGCTCGATGATCAGGCCAGGCTTCAGGCGGAACCGGGCGGCGATCCCAGCCGTGCGATTGAACGGCGGTTGCGCCTCAGTGGCCGCATCGACGACGCCTATGGCGAATGGCTCCTGCGCCGCCAGGATCCCGCCGCCAGCGATCGCAGCCGCCAGCTGGAGCGCCAGCTGCGTTCCCCCCGCGAGCCGGGAGGGCACCAGCCGACGACCACCCCTCCAGCCGCAGCGGTCCCGGCCAAGCCCGTTCCGGCGGATCCCGCCCCGGTGACCGGGCAGGATCCGGCAGAGCCCGCTGTTCCCCAGCCATGACCGCCTACTCCCTCGGCGCCCTGTTGCACGAAGGCAAGGCCAAACGGGTGTTTGCCACCGATCAGGCCGATCTGGTGGCGGTCGAGTTCAAGGACGACGCCACGGCGTTCAACGCCCAGAAAAAAGCCTCACTGCAGGGCAAGGGCTCGCTCAACTGCCGCATCTCGGCCCTGATCTTCGAGCGGTTGGACGCGGCCGGGATTCCCACCCACTACCGCGGCGTGGGTGAAGACCGCTGGATGCTGGTGCGGCCGGTTGAGGTGATCCCGCTCGAAGTGGTGCTCCGCAACGTGGCCGCCGGTTCGCTCTGCCGGCAGATGCCGATCGCAGCAGGCACGCCGTTGCAACCGGCCCTGCTGGATCTCTATTACAAGGACGACGCCCTGGGCGATCCCCTGCTCACCGAGGCTCGGCTGGAGCGGCTGGGGTTGGTGACGCCCGAGCAGGGCCGGGCGATCGAAGCCCTGTCCCGTCGCATCAACGACGCCCTGCTGGCCCTGTTCCTGGAGGCCGGTCTGCAGTTGGTGGATTTCAAGATCGAGCTGGGTCTGGCGGCCGACGGCAGCCTGCTGCTGGCCGACGAGATCAGTCCTGATACCTGCCGTCTCTGGGACCTCCGCAGCGGCGGTGAGGACCCCAGCGATGAGCGGATCCTCGACAAGGATCGCTTCCGCCGCGACCTCGGTGGCGTGATCGAGGCCTACGGGGAGGTCCTCAAACGGGTCCAAGGGGTCTGTCCTTCGCCGCGCTTCTACCGGTAAGGTCAGCCCAATTTGCGGCCTGGCCGCTCCGTACCCGACACCATGGCCGGCCTGCCTGGCATTACCGCCACCCTCCCCCTGATGGCGCTCGCCCTGGCGGCCCCTGCCGGTGTGCTCGCAGCGGAGCGCCCCCCTGCGGAGGTGGAAGCCGCTGCTCGCATCGCTCAGGCGGAGCCGGCTCAGGTGCAGTCGGCCCAGGTGGACCAGACCCCGACTGCGCAGGCTCCGGCCGCCACGACCCCTGCGGAGGGGCAGCCGCAGCCCGCGACGACTCCGGACGGTCCCGCCGGATCCACCGAGGGTTCCACTGAATCCCCCGATGGCGGTGGGGGCTTCCCGATGCCTGCCGATGCCCTCCCGGCCGATGCGGCTCCCGTGCCCGCCGAAGGCTCTCCTGCCGGAGGCCCTGCACCTGGGTTGCCGCAGGGCAGCACCACGACTCCGGCCGATCCCAGTGAGCCGCGCGTCCTGATCAGCGAGGTGGTGATCCAGGGGCTGGAGAACCATCCCGAGCGCGAACGGCTCGAACTGGCCGCCTATGCGGCCATGGCCACCACCCCGGGCAGCCGAGTCACCCGCAGCGAGCTCCAGACCGATCTGTCCGCCATCTACGCCAGTGGCTGGTTCTCGGATGTGCGCATCCAGCCGGTGGATGGCCCGCTGGGGGTGCGGGTGGTGGTGCTGGTCACCGCCAACCCGGTGCTGGAGAAGGTGACCCTCGAACCGGCCACAGCCAAGTTGCCGGCTGAGGTGGTGCAGGACACCTTCGCCGCCGATTACGGCAAGACCCTCAACCTCAACACCCTGCAGGGCCGCATGCAGGACCTGCAGAAGTGGTACGCGGATCAGGGCTATTCCCTGGCCCGCATCACCGGTCCGGGTCGGGTCAGCCCCGAGGGGGTGGTGGAGCTGATGGTGCGCGAGGGCAGTGTCGGTGGGGTGGAGGTGCAGTTCCTCAACAAGGAGGGCTCCGCCACCAATGACAAGGGTGAACCGATCCGCGGCAAGACCAAGGCCTGGGTGATCACCCGCGAGATCTCCCTCAAAGAGGGTGATGTCTTCAACCGCCGCAATCTCGAAGACGACATCAAGCGGATCTACGCCACTGGCCTGTTCAGTGATGTCAAGGTGACCCTCAAGCCGGTGCCGGCCGAGCCGGGGCAGGTGGTGATCGTGCTGGGCATCGTCGAGCAGTCCACCGGTTCCCTCTCAGGTGGCCTCGGCTACAGCCAGAGCCAGGGGGTGTTCGGCCAGATCCAGGTGCAGGATTCCAACCTGTTCGGCCGTGCCTGGGATCTGGCGTTCAACTTCACCTACGGCCAGTTCGGTGGCCTGGCGGACATCTCGTTCACCGATCCCTGGATCAAGGGTGATAAATACCGCACGGCCTTCCGCGGGCGGCTATTCATCAGCCGCGATGTGCCGCAGGTGTTCCAGAGCCAGAACAACGGCAATATCTACAGCGTGCGTGATTTCTATGAGGCTCCCGGCACGAAGGTGGCCTACAACATCGAATCCAAGAAGAATCCCCAGAGCAAGACGTTTGATTCCGTTAACGACGCCGAAAACGCCGACCCGCGCAACAGCTGGTTCGATTACTCCGGTAACACCGTTCTGATCCAGCGCATCGGTGGCAACGTTCAGGTGGTGCGACCCCTCAACGGTGGTAACCCCTTCAAGCGAGCACCCTGGAGTGTGGTGCTCGGCCTCAACGTGCAGGAGGTGTCGCCGATCAACTACTCCGGCGATTCGCGTGTGTTCGGCGTGGCCCAGCAATCGCTGCAGAATGGCAACAGCAAGGCCCCGACCGACGACATCATCTGCCTTTCCTACAACTGCGCCAATCAGAATCAGTTGGTGGGGGTCCGCGTGGCCGCCACGATGAACAACCTCAACGACCCTCGCAATCCCACCTCCGGGAATTTCCTCAGCCTGGCCAGTGAGCAGTTTTTCTCGGTCGGTCCCGATTCCCCCACCTTCAACCGGGTGCGGGCCAGCTACACCCACTTCATCCCGGTCAACTGGCTGAAGGTGTATAAGGGCTGCCGCCCCAAGGCCGGTGAGTCTGCCGATTGCAAGCAGGCCCTTGCCTTCCAGTTCAGTGCCGGCAGCAACATTGGCCAGCTGCCCCCCTACGAAGCCTTCTGCGTGGGTGGCTCCAACTCGGTGCGGGGCTACTACGACTGCGACCTGGGTGTGGGCCGCAGCTTCGGCGAGGCCACGATCGAATACCGCTTCCCCCTGTTCAGCATCGTCAGCGGCGAGCTGTTCATCGATGGCGGCACCACCTTCGGCAGTCAGGCCAACGTGCCCGGCAATCCCGGGGGCCTGCTCGGTAAGCCCGGCAGCGGCTTCTCGGTGGGTACCGGCCTGATCGTCACCACGCCGGTGGGGCCGCTGCGTCTGGAGGTGGCCAGCCAGGATTTCACCGGCGACTGGCGCTTCAACTTGGGTGTGGGCTGGAAGTTCTGATGGGGATCTGGCCTTCCGATTACGACCACGGCTGGACCCTGGCCAGCCATGTGGAGCGCTCCGGCGTTGGTCTCCACAGTGGTGCCATGGGCCGTGTGCGGCTGCAGCCCTCGGAGCGACCGGGTTTCCGGGTTGGCTGGCTTGAGCATCCTGCTCAGCCCAGTCTGGCGCTGCATCCTTCCCAGGTGTGTGAGACGCAGCTCTGCACAGCCCTGCGGCTGGGCAGCGAGCGGCTCGCCACCGTGGAGCATCTCCTGGCTGCCCTGGCCGGAACCGGAATCACCCAGGCCGAGATCCTGGTGGATGGCGAGGAGATTCCGGTGCTGGATGGTTCGGCTCTGCCCTGGGTGGAAGCGATCGCGGAGGCGGGGCTTGCCCCGGTGGCTGCACCGACCTGGGCCCCGGCCCCCCGCGAGCCGATCACCCTGCAGCAGGGCAGTGGGTTTGCGGTGGCGCTGCCGGCCGAGCGCCTGCATGTGGGTGCCGCGATTGAGTTCCCCCAGGCGGCCATCGGTCGCCAGTTGTTCTCCGTGGCGCTTACCCCAGAGGTGTTCGTGCGCGAGGTGGCTCCGGCCCGTACCTTCGGCTTTCGCGATCAGGTGGAGCAGCTGCGCGCCGCCGGCCTGATCCGCGGCGGCGATCTCGACAACGCCCTGGTCTGCGACGGCGACACCTGGCTCAATCCGCCGCTGCGCTTCGTCGATGAGCCGGTGCGCCATAAGCTCCTGGATCTGCTGGGTGATCTGGCCCTGGCGGGACTCCCCCGCGCCCAGGTGTTCGCCTACCGCGGTTCCCACGGTCTGCACACGGCCCTGGCTGCCGCCCTTGCCAGCCCAGTCCCTGTTGCCGCCTGATCCCTTCCCCCGCCCGCTGCCCCTTCCTCCTTGTCCGCCCTCGCCTCCCCTTCCGTTGTGCTCGGCAGCGAGCAGATTCAGGGTCTGCTGCCGCACCGCTATCCGTTTGCCCTGGTGGATCGTGTGATCGAGCACGAGCCCGGCCGACGGGCCGTGGCGATCAAGAACGTCACCATCAATGAGCCCCAGTTTCAGGGCCATTTCCCCGGCCGCCCGCTGATGCCCGGCGTGCTGATCGTCGAGGCGATGGCCCAGGTGGGTGGCCTGATCGTCACCCAGATGCCGGATCTGCCCAAGGGGCTGTTCGTGTTCGCCGGCATTGATGGGGTGCGCTTCCGACGGCCCGTGGTGCCCGGCGATCAGCTGCGCATCACCTGCGAACTGCTGGCCCTGAAGCGCAAGCGTTTCGGCAAAGTACGCGCTGAGGCCACGGTCGATGGTGAGCTTGTCTGTTCCGGTGAACTGATGTTCTCCTTGGTGGACTGATCGGCATGACCAGCGCAGCCATGGCGACATCGGTCCATCCCACGGCCTTGGTGGATCCTCGGGCCCAGTTGGGGAAGGGGGTCGAGATCGGCCCCTATGCCGTGATCGGTCCGGACGTGCAGCTCGGTGAGGGTTGCCGCATCGGTCCCCATGTGGTGATCGACGGACGGGTGCGGCTGGGAGCTCGCAACCGCATCTTCCCCGGTGCCTGCATCGGCCTTGAGCCGCAGGACCTCAAGTACTCCGGCGATCCCACCGAGGTGGTGATGGGCGATGACAACACCATCCGGGAGTGCGTCACGATCAACCGCGCCACGGCGGGCCAGGAGTGCACCCGGCTCGGCAGCGGCAACCTGTTGATGGCCTACAGCCACATCGGCCATAACTGTGTGCTGGGGGACCGGATCGTGATCGCCAACGGTGTGGCCGTGGCCGGCCATGTCGAGATCGGCGATCGGGCCGTGATCGGCGGCGTGCTCGGTATCCATCAGTTCGTGCACATCGGCAAGCTCGCCATGGTGGGCGGCATGAGCCGCATCGACAGGGATGTGCCTCCCTTCATGATGGTGGAGGGCCATCCCGGTCGGGTGCGTGGTCTGAACCGTGTCGGCCTGCGGCGCAGCGGCCTGGCCGATCACGACGACGGTGCCCAGTTGCGGCAGCTCCAGGAGATCTGGACCCTGATCTATCGCAGCGATCGTGTCCTGGCGGAGGCCCTCAAGGCTGCGCGGCAGCTCTCCCTGCTCGGGGCGGCCGCAGAACTCTGCGACTTCCTGGAGGCCTCGATCGGCCCGGGCCGCCGCGGCCCCCTGCCGGCGCAGCGCTGATGGCGCGGCTGTTGATCAGCACCGGGGAGGTGTCCGGCGATCTGCAGGGGTCGCTGTTGATTCAGGCCCTGCACCAGGAGGCCGCCGAACGGGGGCTCCACCTGGAGATCGTGGCCCTCGGTGGTGAACGGATGCGCCGAGCCGGTGCCAACCTGTTGGCCGATACCGCCTCCCTCGGCGCGATCGGGCTGTGGGAGGCGGTGCCGCTGATCTGGCCAACCCTGCGCCTGCAGCATCGCCTGCGGCAGTGGCTCAAGCTCCATCCCCTCGATGGGGTGGTGCTGATCGATTACATGGGAGCCAATGTGAATCTGGGCCTGCGGCTCAAGCGCGACCAGCCCCAGGTGCCGATCACCTATTACATCGCTCCCCAGGAGTGGGCGTTTCGCCTGGGGGATGGCGGCACGACCCGGCTGATCGGCTTCAGCGATCGGATTCTGGCGATCTTTCCGGAGGAGGCCCGCTTCTATGCCGAGCACGGTGCCCGGGTCACCTGGGTGGGCCATCCCCTGCTCGATACCCTCGGCAGCCAGCCTGGCCGCGAGGAGGCCCGTCGTCTGCTGGGATTGGCGCAGACGGTGCCGGTGCTGCTGCTGTTGCCCGCCTCCCGCCGCCAGGAGCTGCGCTACCTGCTGCCGGAGATGGCGGCGGCGGCGGCGGAGCTGCAGCGGCGCCACCCCGATCTGGAGGTTCTGGTGTCGACGGGGCTGCCTGGGTTCGAGCCCTTGCTGGAGGAGGCCTGCAGGCGTGAGGGGCTGCGGGCGCGCGTGATTCCCGCCTGCGAGGCCGATGCACTCAAGCCGGCCCTCTGTGCCGCAGCCGATCTGGCCCTCACCAAATCCGGCACCGCCAACCTGGAGCTGGCCCTGCGGGGGGTGCCGCAGGTGGTGGTT
The DNA here is from genome assembly GCF_025128095.1 of Synechococcus sp. CS-1328. GTDB lineage: Bacteria > Cyanobacteriota > Cyanobacteriia > PCC-6307 > Cyanobiaceae > CBW1002. The sequence continues at coordinate 11,100 of NZ_JAHLYT010000066.1, forward strand.
TACCGGGTCAGCCGCGTCACCGCCGCCGTGGCCAAGCACCTGCTGCGCTTCAACGTTCCCCACATCTCGCCGGTGAATCTGGTGCTGCAGGAGCGCCTGGTGCCGGAGCTGCTGCAGCAGGACTTCAGCCGTGACGCCTTGATCCGCGAGGCGGAGATCCTGCTGGATCCCGACAGCGAGGCCCGCCAGCGTCTGCTGGAAGGTTATGGGCGGCTGCGCCGCATCCTTGGGGAGCCGGGCGTGACCCGGCGGGCTGCCGCGGCCATCCTTGATCAGATCCCCCAGGGAAGCCCGCCGCTCCCCGTGCCCGCCTGATGCAGCCGGGCCGCCATCCTGCGGCCCGGCTGCGCGATCCTGAGCGGGCTTCGCGTGTCGTCGTCGTGCGCCTGTTTGCCGTCCTGCTGTCGTTGGTGTTGGGGGCCTGCAGCCTCACGCTCGCTCCCCCGCTGGCCCAGGCGGCTACCCAGGAGGCCGTGTTCGCGGGAGGCTGCTTCTGGTGCCTGGAGCACGATCTTGAAACCCAGCCGGGGGTGCTGGAGGCGGTGAGCGGCTACAGCGGTGGCTCCCTGGCCCAGCCCACCTACAAGCAGGTGTCCGCCGGCGGCACGGGACACCAGGAGAGCGTTCTGGTGCGTTTCGATGATCGACGCATCAGTTATGCCACCCTGCTGCGCGCCTTCTGGCGCAATGTGGACCCCTTCGATCGGGGCGGCCAGTTCTGCGATCGCGGTGACTCCTACCGGCCGGTGATCTTCACCAAAGGGGCGGAGCAGGCCAGCCTTGCCCAGGCCAGCCTCAAGGCGGCGGCCGCAGAGCTGGGCCGGCCGGTGTCGGCCCTGAAGGTGGAGATCAAGCCGTTGCAGCGCTTCTGGCCGGCGGAGGGCTACCACCAGAACTATGCCGAGCGCAATGCGGTCAAGTACAACTACTACCGCTGGTCCTGCGGCCGCGATCGCCGCCTGGATGCCGTCTGGGGCAAGCGAGCCCGTGGGTCGTCGGCCTGGAGCTCCCGCTGATGGGCAGGGGTTTTTACCCTTCCCATCCAGGCTTGCTGCGGTTAGGGTTTGGCCATATTCGTCCGAAGCAGCCTATGTATCTGCTGACCATTCGAGACGGTCTGCAGACCCGGCATATCGGGCCCTACGAGAGTCCGAAGCAGGCGGCCGACGATCTTGATCGTCTGCTGGCCAGCTGCGGCGAGCGGGCTCGCTGGCAGATCCATGCGCTCGAATCTCCGGAGTTGCTGCGGCAGCAGCTGAGCAACCCGCGTCCTGGTCGCGCCGCCATGGTGGCCTGACTGGTTCAACGTTCTGGCGGCCTGGACCACAGGCCGCCCCTGCGGATTTAGTTCGGCTGCTCAGGCCGGGGCTGGCGTGGGTAGCCCCGCAGCAGTCCGCTTTCGATCATCAGACCCACGCCTGCATTGATCAGGATCAGGCCGAAGGTGCCGTACCAGAACCAGGGACCTGGATCAGCAATCGTGTCCACGGTCTTGGCCGAGGCCGCCAGGGTCTGGATGCCCTTGCGGATCACCGCCTCGCCGAACAGGCAGAGGCCCGCCGGGAGCATCAGGACCCCTAATTGGGCTTTGGCATACCAGCGGATCTTCTGAGCGGCCATGGGGCTGGGAATCCGGCTTCAGGGGCTCCAAACTTAGGCGGTGGCCCCCGCCTGCACCCACTGCACCAGGGTGCGCACCCCGAAGCCGGTGGCGCCGGCCGGATCCATGCCCCGCCCCTTGTCGCTCCAGACGGTGCCGGCGATATCGAGGTGGGCCCAGGGCAGATCCTTGGTCACGAAGTCCTGCAGGAACAGGGCGGCGGTGATCGAACCGCCCGGGCGCGGACCGGTGTTCTTCATGTCGGCCACAGGGCTCTTGAGGCCGCTGCGATAGGAGGCGCGCAGGGGCATGCGCCAGAAGGCCTCCCCGCCCACCTGGCCGGCCTGCAGCAAGGCAGCGGCGAGCGCATCGCTGGTCGACCAGAGGCCGGCGATCTCCTCCCCCAGGGCAATCACGCAAGCCCCGGTCAGGGTGGCCAGATCCACCACGGCATCCGGCTCCAGCTTGCAGGCATAGATCAGGGCGTCCGCCAGGGTGAGCCGCCCTTCGGCATCGGTGTTGTTGATCTCGATCGTCTTGCCGTTGGAGGCGGTGACGATGTCGCCGGGGTGGACGGCACCACCGCTGATCATGTTTTCGCAGGCGGCCACGATCACATGCACCTCCACCCCCGCGGGCCGCAGCTCGGCAAGGGCACGGGCTGCCCCCAGCACGGCGGCGCTGCCGCCCATGTCGTACTTCATCATCTCGATCTGGGAACCGCCCGTCTTGAGGTTGTAGCCGCCAGAGTCGAAGGTGAGCCCCTTGCCCACCAGGGCCACGCGCCGCTGGATCGCGCCCTCGGGGCGGATGGTGAGGTGGATGAACTTGGGCGGCAGATCCGAGCCCTGGGCCACCCCCAGGTAGGCCCCCATGCCCAGGGCCTGGCAGTCACTCCGCTCCAGCACCTTCAGCTCGGCGCCATAGGCCTCGGCGATGGCGGAGGCCGTGTCGGCGAGGGCCTGGGGGGTCACCACGTTGGGGGGCGCTGCCACCAGTTCACGGGCCAGCTCCACGCCGGCGCAGACCGCCCCCACGCGGCTGAGGGCGGCATCGGCGGAGTCATCCAGGCCGATCAGGGTCACCGCGTCCGGGCGGGGTTTGGGTTCGGCCTCGCTGCGGAAGCGTTGGTCGGTGTAGAGGCTGAGCCGCACGGCCTCGGCCATGGCCGCTGCGGCGGTGGCGGGCGTGATCTCGGCCGGCAGGCTGGCCAGGGGGAAGGCCAGCCCCAGGTGGTGGCCACCGGAGGCGGCGGCGGTGGCAGCGGCCTTGGCGACGGCGCTGCGCAGACCATCGAGACTGAAGCCATCCGCCTCGCCCAGCCCCACCACGACCACGGCCGCCGGCTCGACGTCCATCCGTTCGAAGGCGAGCACCTCGGCTGGCTTGGCTTTGAAGGCCCGTTGTTCCAGCCGTTTCCGCACGCCAGCGCCGAGCAGGGCTTCGAGGACGCCCAGCAACGGCTGCCCGTCCTCTCCCGCGAACAACCCCAGCACCAGGGTGTCGCCACTCCAGTCGCCGAGGGGGGTGGCGGAGGTTGCGGGGAGGCAGCGGACCTGCATGCGGATCGTACGGGCGTGGCCGCGATCGTAGCCAGCACGATTGGGCTTTCTCAGTCCTGCAGCGCGGTGAATGGGGTGCTCCAGCGTTCGCGCGTCTCCTTGTTGAAGGGTGGCAGCCACTGTTGGATCAGGGCCTGCTCCAGGGCTCGGCGGGCTGCGGTCGTGGAGGGCACGTCGCACCAGAAGCGGATGCTCAGCTGGGGTTGCAGGTCGGCGGCACGCAGGGCCTCGCCATAGGCGCTGAGGTAGCTCTTGCAGTCGTGATCCCCCTTCCAGCGCCGGTCAGCGCGGCTGGTTTCGCCCACGTAGAGCAGCAGGGGGCAGGGGGCTTCGGCGGGCCGGTCCATCACCAGATACACGGCGGCACCCTGGTGGGAGCTGCTGGGCCAGCGCCAGAACGACAGGCTCTGGGGCGTGAGGCTGAGCGGATCCAACCGGCCAGCCAGCCGCTGAGGCTGACTCGGTGGGCCGAACAGGAGGCCCTGCTGGGCGGCGGGATCGAGGCCTGCGGCAGTGGCGTTGAACAGGGGCTGTTGGTGAGACGCCAGGGCCCCTTGCCAGGCAAGGATCTGGCGGTGCAACAGCGGCAGGGTCTCTGGTCTGACAGGACTGGCCGCGGCGGAGAGGGCTGTGGTGGAGGCCGACGTGCTGGCGAACAACTCCCCCTGGCGTGGCTGGCCTCGGCTGCTCATCGCGGCTTGAGGCGCTGGTTGGCGGGCTGGGGCAGGCTGGGCCCGGCGGGTCCGGGGCTGAAGCGCACCCGGCCGATCCAGCCCTCCAGCAGGGCGGGGGGAAACTGCAACCGCAGCTGCAGATCGGCCAGGTCCTGAAATGGCTGCCGTGACCGTTCGCGCAGCAGCCGCCCGCAGCGCTCCTCGTTCAGCCCCAGATCACGCTGCAGCTCGGCGGCGCTGGCCTGGTTGATCTCGAGCGGACGTGCGGCCGGCACCGCAGGCGCGTCGCCATACCAGCGAAAGTCCAGCAGGGGGATCCAGGCCGCCACGGTGGCTGGCTCGAGCTCCAGCAGGTTGGCCAGGTCGTCTGGGCTGCTGAGCTGGACCCCGCTGGCCTGGAGACGCAGCAGCAGATCCACATGGGTCGGGCTGCAGCCCGGCAGCCGCAGCCAATCGGCGGCCGCGGCCCGGTTCACATCCAGCCGCCAGCCGAGGGCGGCGGCCCGGCGCACCTCGTCCGCTCCGCCCAGCCGCAGGGCCGGGTTCTGGGCCAGCCGCAGGGCCAGCAGCTCCCGCTCCACGGCGTCCTGCTTGTCTGCTTCCCGTTCGTCGACGGCTTGCCTGTCGTTCCCGAGAGTGGTGCGGTCGTCTGGCGAGGCTTTCTGCTCGGGCGTGCGCCAGGCCGCCACGGCACGGAGGCGCTCGGCTGTGATGTCCAGCGCCTGGCCCAGGGGGCTGACGCCGCCGCCGGACTTCGGTTCACGCTCAGGCACGGCGGGAAGTTGGCCGGTCGCCTCCAGCAGACGGCGGGCCAGGGGATCGAGCCAGTGGCCCTTGGCCATACGGATCCGGGCGCGGTACGGCCCAGAAGTTAGCGGTGGCCTCCCTGCCGGAGCCAGGTCACGGAATCCGCCCTCGCCCGGCGGGGTTCAGGCGTCCAGCCAGGGCACCAGTCCGCGACAGAGGCCGATCACGGCGGCATGGGTGCGGTCGCGCGCCTGCAGTTTGTGGCGAAGGTTCTGGATGTGGCTTTTCACGGTGTCCGGCGACAGGAAGAGCCGGGCGCCGATCTCCGCGTTGGAGTGGCCCTGCGTCACCAGGGTGAGCACCTGGGTCTCGCGCTCGGTGATCGGCCGCAGGGGGGTGTGGTCGGCATGGACCTGCCTGAACAGATCAGCCAGGTCAGAATCGATGTAAACTCCGCCACCGTGCACCGCGCCGATTGCCGCGCGCAGCGTGCCGAGCCCGATGCGTGATTCGAGGCAGATGCCGTTGCAACCAGCCTGCATTGCCGCCTTGAGGCGGTAGCTGCGTTGCGGTTGGGTGGCGATCAGCAGGGTTCGTAATTTCGAATGGACCTGTTTGGCCTGCACCACCAGGTCGATGCCACAGCCGCTTTCAAGATGGTCGGTGGCGATCAGCACGTAGGGCTTGTGTTCGCTCAGCAACCGCAGCACGTCCGGGGCGGTGGTGGCGGCTCCGGTGATCCGCAGCTGCGAGGGGTAGTGGCAGAAGAAGGTGAGCAGGGCCCGGCTCCCCATGGCGACCACGGCCTTGCTGCCGCGGATCAGCTCCAGGCTGGTGAGGTCAGGGTTCTGCAGGCGAGGTAGGTGAGGGGTGAAATCCACAGGTGGCGGAGCTCCTGAACGGCGATCGGCACAGAACGGGTGGTGGGACTGATCGTTGCCGGCATGGTGAATCGTGCCGGCGCCGCTGTCAGGCCTTGATGGCGTTTCGCTGAACCTGCGTGCGTGGATCCGCACCTTCGATCGGGAGCGGGGGGACCCCAGAATCGTCGCCAACGCCTTGCCGGGCTTTGCCATGGCCTTCTTCGACTCCGAGATCGTTCAGGACGAGGCCCGGCGTCTGTTCAGCGATTACCAGCAGCTGATGCAGCTGGGCAGTGATTACGGCAAGTTCGATCGGGCCGGCAAAAAGCTCTACATCGACCGCATGGAAGAGCTGATGGACCGCTACCGCGTGTTCATGAAACGCTTCGAGCTCTCGGAGGATTTCCAGGCCAAGCTCACCGTGGAGCAGCTGCGCACCCAGCTCGGCCAGTTCGGCCTCACCCCCGAAGCGATGTTCGAGCAGATGCAGCAGACCCTGGAGCGCATGAAGCGCGAACTCGATCAGACGGCCTGATCCCGCAGCCCGACTGATCCCGGGTCGCGCCTGCCTACGATCCGCCGCGGTCTGGTATCGGGGAGTGGGATGGCTGTGGCAGGAGTTGAGCCCATGCAAGGAGGTGGCGCCATGCAACGGGTTGCCGCTACGCAAGTTGCTGAGGCCATGGAGCTGCCTGGCTGGCTCGCGCGTGGCCTGGTGGATCTGTTCCCGGCCGGCAGCGGCGGCGCCACCGATCCCGATCAGCAGCTCGGGGCTCGCCTGGCGGAGGCCGAGACCGCTGGCCGGCCCCTGCGGGTGAAGCTGGGGATCGATCCCACCGGCAGCGACATCCACCTGGGTCACAGCATTCTGTTCCGCAAGCTGCGGGCTTTTCAGGATGCGGGCCATACGGCCGTGTTGATCATCGGCGACTTCACCGCCCGCATCGGCGACCCCACTGGCAAAAGCAGCACGCGGGTGCAGCTCGACGCCGAGGCGGTGGAGGCCAACGCCCGCACCTATCTCGAACAGCTGGGCCAGGGGCAGCCGAGGGAACGGGCCCTGCTCGATTTCGAGACGCCGGGTCGGCTGGAGGTGCGTCGCAACAGCGAATGGCTGGCGGGACTGGATCTGCCGCAGGTGATCGACTTGCTGGGCATCAGCACGGTGGGGCAGATGCTGGCCAAGGAGGATTTCGCCAACCGCTACGGCTGCGGCACACCGATCTCCCTGCACGAGTTTCTCTATCCCCTGCTGCAGGGCTACGACTCGGTGGCGGTGCAGGCCGATCTGGAGCTGGGCGGCACCGACCAGAAGTTCAACGTGGCCATGGGCCGCGATCTGCAGCGCCACTTCGGCCAGCGCCCCCAGTTCGGTCTGTTGTTGCCGATCCTGCCGGGCACCGATGGGGTGCAGAAGATGAGCAAGAGCCTGGGCAACACGGTGGGCCTGCGGGAAGACCCGCTGTCGATGTATTCAAAGCTGGAGAAAGTGCCCGATGCCGTGGTGGACGCTTATCTCACCCTGCTGACCGATGCCGATCTGGCCGCCCTGCCGGGTAACCCGCGTGAGCGCCAGAAGGCGATGGCCCTGGAGATCACCCGGGCGCGCCATGGCAGCGAGGCGGCGGCCCAGGCCCAGGCGGATGCGGCGCGTCTGGTGGCCGGTGTCGCCGGCACTGGCGCGGCCGATGCCGAGGTGCCGGAGGCCTCGCTGGCGGCGGTGAACTTCCCGGCCAGGGCCTTCTATCTGCTCGCTGCGGTGGGTGTCTGCGCCAGCAGCAGCGAGGCGCGCCGCGCCATTCAGGGCGGTGGTGTGCGGCTCGACGGCCTGAAGCTGGCCGATCCCAATCAGGAGTTCGCCGATGCCGCCGCGCTGGATGGCAAGGTGCTGCAACTGGGCAAGAAGACCTTCCGCCGCCTGGTGGCCGGATGACCTCTCCTGTTCCCCTACCGGCTGATCAGGCTGCAGCGGATCGGCTGATCGTGGCCCTCGACGGCATGGATCGCACCCAGGCCCTCCGCTTTGCAGAGGCGATCCCGGATCTGCGCTGGGTGAAGGTGGGGCTGGAGCTGTTCACCGCCGCCGGCCCCGCGGTGATCGCGGAGCTGCGCGATCGGGGCCTGCGGGTGTTTCTTGATCTCAAGTTCCACGACATCCCCGCCACCATGGCCGGCGCCTGCCGCAGCGCCGCTCGCCTCGGCGCCGAGTTGATCACTGTGCACGCCTGCGCCGGTGGCGATGCCCTGGCCGCTGCCCAGGCTGGAGCAACCCAGGCCGCCGAGCAGGCGGGTCTGCCGCAACCCACCCTGCTGGCGGTCACGGTGCTGACCAGCTGGGATGCCGCTCGTTTCGCCGCTGAGCTGGCGATCGACGAGCCCCTGAACATCTACGTGCCCCGCCTCGCTGAACTGGCCGTCGCGGCCGGCCTCGGCGGCTGTGTCTGCTCTCCGCTGGAGGTGGCGGCCCTGCGGCAGCGCTATCCGTTGCCTTTCGCCCTGGTCACCCCGGGAATCCGGCCGGCGGGAGCGGAGGCGGGGGACCAGCAGCGGGTGTGGAGTCCGGCTGAAGCGATCGCGGCCGGTTCCAGCCAGCTGGTGATCGGCCGGCCGATCACGGCCTCGGCGGATCCGGCCGCTGCCTTCAATCAGTGCTGCTGCGAACTCGCGGCTGCGTGACGCCTGGGGGCGACAGCGCCCCAGACAAAGATGAACGAATGTTAAAATTATTAAAACAGCAATCGATCTGATCGCCAGCATGGATGTGGAGACGTCACAGTCCGATCGCTCGTCGACTTCAGTGGCTGCTTTTCATGTAGGCAATGAGCCTGCCGATCGCTCCGATGCTCCGATCGAACTGGCCCCCGATGTGTGGTGGGTCGGGCGTCGCCTGCCGGACGACCGCTTCCAGTGCCATGCCTATTACCTGCGCAATGGCAACAACGGGGTCCTGATCGATCCGGGCTCGCCGCTCACGATCGAAACCACCCTGGCCAAGGTGGCCCGGATCGACGATCTGAGCGCGATTCGCTATCTGGTCTGTCACCACTGCGATCCCGATATCGCGGCGGCCCTGCCGATGTTGTCCGAGCGCCTCAGCCGGCCGGATATTCAGGTGGTCACCGAATGGCGGGCCATGGCGCTGCTGCGCCATTACGGCCACCGTTTCGATTACTACCTGGTCGAGGAACAGAATTGGCGGCTGCCCCTGGAAGGGGATCGCGCGCTTGAGTTTCAGCTGACGCCGTATCTGCACTTTCCTGGAGCGATGGTGTCGTATGACACGGCCTCCAGGATTCTGTTTTCCTCCGATCTGTTCGGCGGCTTCGTTCCCAATGCCGCCGATCTGATCTGCCGAGATCTTGATGTCCTGATCGCTAGTGCCAAGCCCTTTCATCAGCACTACATGCCCAGCACGGAGCTGTTGTCGGCGGGGCTCACCCGGGTCCAGCACCGCTGGCCCCAGATCGCCATGATCGCGCCCCAGCACGGCCATGTCGTGCCTGGCCCGCTGGTGGAGAAGGCCTTCAACCGGCTCAAGGTTCTGGAGTGCGGCATCTTCGCCCTGGCGGATGCCGACATTGATTTGCGGCGCTTATTGCGCATCGCCGAGGCGCGTAGCCGCCTGTTTCAAGTTCTGCTCTCCCAGGCGGCCCCCACCCAGATGCTGGTCACCATCAAACTGGTGCTGCAGCGTATCCGCGGAGTCCGCGATTGCGTGCTCTCGATTGAGCTGCCTGATCAGGGGTGGACCAGTTGGAGTGGCACACCACCGGAACCGCGACTGGAGGGGCCACCGCTGAACTGGGAGCAGGTGGTGCTCAGCACCCTGCCGCCGGCGCGGCTGTCGCTGCTGATGGACGACAAGATCCCTGTGGATGAGGATGTTCTGCGCATGCTGAAGGACATCACGCCCTCTCTTCAGGCGTGGATTGATGGTGTGGTGGAGGAGCATCAGGATCACCAGCGCATGCTTGAGCTGAAGCACCTGGCCACAACCGATCCGCTCACGGCCCTGAGCAATCGGCGGGCCCTTGAATCTGACCAGCCCAGCGGTGCCTACGCCCTGCTGTCGTTCGACATTGATCACTTCAAGCGGATCAACGACAGCTTCGGCCATGCGGCCGGTGATCAGGTGCTCAAGAAGGTGGCTGCTGTGATGACCAAGGCCGTGCGAGAGGGAGACGCTGTGTATCGCCTCGGCGGAGAGGAGTTTCTGGTGGTGCTCCCCAAGATTGATCCGGCCATGGCTCTGGGGATCGGTGAACGCATCCGCCACCAGGTCAAGGCCCTGGATCTCCAGGGGTTGGCCCCGGATGGGGGTGTGACCATCAGCGCTGGCCTGTTCGTGTCTGATCCGGATCAACCTCTCCCGTTCGATGCGGCCCTCGCCATGGCCGATGGGGCGCTCTACCTGTCCAAGCAGCAGGGCCGCGACCGCCTCACGGTGGCCTGAGGGATGCCCGTGGCCTGAGCTGGGGGCCGCAGTCAGGCGACCTCAGTACTCAGTAGTAGCGGCGGGGGTTCTGGCCGATCGCCAGCTGCACCTCCACCAGGAACAGCAGCAGGGCCACGATCAGCGCCAGCATCGCCAGCACGAAGGCAGGCACCACGATCGCTGCCAGGTCGAGGGCGGCCACGGTGCTGATGAACAGCACGGCCACCACTCCCGCCACCAGCAAGGCGCTGATACTGCTGCAGAGAATGGCGCGGTTGATCAGGAAGGTGCGGCGGTGCTGCACCTTCAGGGACTTGGCCAGGGTTTCGGCCTGTTGGCCGCCGCCCCGTTCCAGGGTCTCCTGCATCACCCGGGTCCGGTCGATGATCCGAGCGAGTCGGCCGGTGAAGGTGCTGAGCAGACCACTGATACCGGTGAGCAGAAACACCGGCGCCACCGACAGCTGGATGGCCCGGGAGAGGGCGACCACGGCCGAGCCCTGCTCCGGCTCGCTCAGGATCCCCAGCAGGATGGTGGTGGGCAGGCTGCCCTGCATCGGAGACATTCACCGCAGACTGCGACCCTACCGACTCTGATCCGATGACCTCGATCAACTGCCGTTACGAGGGCGGCCTCCGCTGCCAGGCCCTGCATGAACCCAGCACCACCGAGCTGGTCACCGATGCCCCCACCGACAATCAGGGGCGGGGGGAGTGCTTCTCCCCCACCGATCTGGTGGCCACCGCGCTCGCCACCTGCATGCTCACGATCATGGGAATCACAGCCGAGCGGCACAACTGGCCCCTGGAGGGCGCCACCGCCCGGGTGGAGAAAAGCATGACCAGCACGGGAGCGCGGCGAATCGAGAAGCTGGAGGTGTGGATCAGCCTGCCGCCGGAGCTGGAGGATTCCGCCCGGGCGGCGCTGCGCCGCGCTGCCGAGGCCTGCCCGGTGAAGAAGAGCCTGGAGGGGGCCGTGGCGATGGAGATGCACTGGGCCTGATCCTTTGCGGCTGGCCACGCTGAGAACGAGCCGATCGGCCGGTGGCCGTTCACATGATCTCCGGACCACCGGAGACGGGCGAGATATGCAGAAGGTCGGCGTGAATGCCCAGCCGTTCCTCCGCAATCATCATCGCGGTTCCCAGGGAGGTGGCTTCGAGCATCGTCACATTGCCCTCCTGATCCAGGACGCGGTACACGCGGGGCCCCTGGCGTTTCACTTCAGGCCAGGGCTCACCACACAGCCTTCGCCCAGGCCGCTCAAGGTCTCGGAAGGGGGGAGTCATGGTCGGATTGGTTGATGACGATGAGCAGGGCCGAGCCGCCAGTCGCGTGGCATTGAAACAAGATCCTGGGCTTGGTTCTGGGTCCCGTCTTCGCTGTGGGACCGTCTTCGCAGGGGGTCTGGTGGTGAATTTGCCCCATTTTGCGGTTGAAGGGGATGGGGTGTCAGCGGTTCAGGGGAGTTCTTCATCGCAGGGGGCGGGGCCAACATCCGGATTGGCCCCGATCCGTTGTTAATGGGATTTTGTTATTGGATCAGGGCGTCATCTGGGTTCAGGTCTCTCTCTCCCCCTCCATCACTCTCTGGTGCCATGATCTGGTGATCGGCGGTGTCCGAGGAATTGGCTGTCGATGCTGCCTCTATTCCTGCAGGTTTAACGAGGCTCTGGACAACCCCCTGTTGAGAAGCTGCCGTCAAGACAGGGAAACGAGTCTCAATCCTTGGTTCGAGCATTTCCTGGGTTATCCAGACCCTCCTTAAGTGTCAGTGATTCACATGTAGAGGCTCCTGAATTGCTGTCGAATCGGTTGAGATCCTGGGATGCTTTCTCTGGCATGGAATGCTGCATCTCGCCGTACATCGTTATCACATTGCTTTGTGCCACGGGCTGGAGCGGCGGGCGGCCTCGGGGTGGCCATCGGCCAGGTATTGGACAACCATCGGCCAGGCATCGGTCAGGCTCTCGGGGAGGGTCGGCATCCGGCACCGGCTTGTCGTTTGGGGCTGAAGGAGGGGATGGCGCTTCGGATGCGTCGCCATTGCGCCTAGCTCATCCCGGTTGACGTATTCCAGGTGACATTATTCAAGTTCAAAGATGTCTTTCCTCTGATTCTTTCCAGGCAATGCTTTCCAGGTGAGGCATTCCAGTTGACGGTTTTCAGGCGGTGCCTTCCAAATCGCGCCTTCCAGGTGGCGTTTTCCCAGCCCTGATCTCCGTCGTCTGATTGCTGGAGTTGGTGGTCCTCAGTCCCTGGCCTTTCCCTCGGGATTTGGTCGTTGGGCAGCACCGAGTCAGGGCACGGTCCCGTGGAGCAAGGGGCAGAATTCGTCGATGCTTCCTTTCCACTGGTTCACCCAGACCGTTGCCCTCGGCCTCGGCATCGCCTTCAGTCCGATCAACATCGCTCTTGTGGCTCTGCTGCTGCTGGGGCGTCAGCCGCTGCGCCGTTGCGCCACCTTCCTGGGGGGGTGGGTCCTGGCCAATGCCGGAGCCCTCTCCGCCGTGGTGCTGGTGGGCAGCCGCTTCAGCTGGGCCATGCACCTGGGCAGCCGCGGTCAGGTGCTGATGGACCTGATCGGCGCCGGTGCCCTGGTGGGGCTGGGGCTGTTTCAGCTCACACCGGCGGTCGCCATGGGGGAGGAGGGCTGGGCCATGCAGCTGATGGGCCAGCTGCCGGAGCTCGATGCGCTGCCGCTGCTGGCTCTTGGGGCCGGCTGTGCGTTGGTCAGCCCCGAAAACCTGGTGTTCTATGTCAAGGAGGGCGGCATGCTGCTGGCCAACCACTCTGATCTGCGGGGCGATCTGGAGGTGGGCTCCGTGTTCGTGACCATGACCACCTCGCTGTTGCTGCTGCCGCCCCTGGCCTGGATGGTGAGCGGCGGCCGCTTGCGCCAGCCCCTCTCTTCGCTGAACGACTGGCTGGTGCACCGGGCCGAATGGCTGGTCGGGGTGTTCGCGCTGCTGCTGGGTCTCTACCTGGGTTGGCAGGGCATCGAAGGGCTGCACCAGATGGTGGAGCTGGTGGGCTGAGCGACGCCCGTTCCTCTCAAGGATCAGCTTGGTCCCCCGGCTCCAGTTGAAGGGTGCTGTGGGCAATGCCGAGCTGGGCGAGTCGTTGCTTGGCCTGGTGCAGCAGTTCCAGGTCGTCGACCTCTCCGGTTCGACGCACCACATGGGCGGTCAGGGCGTTCTGGGAGGTGCTCATGCTCCAGATGTGCAGATGGTGCACATCCACAACGCCTGGCAGGCTGCGTAACGCCTGATTCACCGCCGCCGGCTCAATCCCGGCAGGCACCGCATCGAGGGCGACCCTCATGGACGCGCCCAGCAGGGACCAGCCCGTCCAGGCCACCGCCAGGCCGACCCCAATGCCGGTGGCGGCATCGAGCCAGTTCCAGCCGGTCAGTCCCACCACGATGGCGCTCACGAGCACCGCGGCCGACACCGCGGCATCGCCGAGCAGATGAATCACTGCCGCCCGGCGGTTGAGGTCGTGGCTGCCGTCGTCGCCAAACAGTCGGGCGGAGAAGAGGTTGACGGCGATGCCCAGCGCAGCCGCCCAGGCCACGGGAGTGCTGAGCACCTCGACCGGGGCATTGAGGCGTTTGATCCCCTCCACCAGCACCACGGTGGCGGCCATCAGGATCAGCCCCGCATTGGCCAGGGAGGCCAGCTGGGTGGAGCGGCCGTAGCCGTAGGTGAACTGGTCGTTCGGGGCTCGCGTGCTCAGCCGCTCGGCGCCCCAGCCCAGCAGCAGGCCGGCCACATCGCCAAGGTTGTGCACGGCATCCCCGACCAGCGCCAGCGACCCGAAGCCGACGCCGATGGCGAGCTGCAGGGCCGAGAGGCCGCTGTTGAGGATCACGCTCCAGCGAAAGGCCGTGCCGGATCCGGCGCGGTGCTGATGCTGGCGGGGGTGGGGCTGGCGCTGGATCTCCACGGCCGGGTGGCTGCGGCTCTCGTGCTTGGGGGGCATGGGGGTCAGGCGAGTTGGCGGTTGAGCAGCCCTGCCAGTAGCAGGGCGACCGCTGTGGTGATCATCACGGTGAGGATCTCGGCTGGCTGCATCGGCGCCAGGCTGAGCACCTGCTGCAACCCGGGAATGGCCAGCAGCAGCAGCCACAGCCCCAGGCCGATGCCCGCACCGGCGGCCGTGATGCGGCTGTGGGGATCTCCGTTCAGCCACACCAGGCCTCCACCGGCGAGCAGCAGCAGCGAGAACACCAGGCTGCGGTGGGTTGCGGCGGCCGTATCGGGCCAGAAGACCAGCACCAGGGCGGCCACCATCACCACGGCGCCCTGGGTGAGGGAGTGGCGCCAGGTGTCGGGCCCGAACAGGGGCGCCTCCGGTGGGCGGGGGGGCTGCCGCATCAGGCCCGGGCTGGCGGGCAATGCCTCGAACACCACCGTGCAGGCCGGATCGATCACCAGGTGCAGCAGGGCGATGTGCACCGGCAGCAGGATCAGGGCCTGGCCTGGCAGCAGCAGGGGCACCAAGCCGAGTGCTGCGATCGGCAGGTGAATGGCGAGGGTGTAACCCAGTGCCCGGTGCAGGTTGGCATCGACCCGCCGGCCCAGTTCGAGGGCCTGCACCAGATCGCTGAAGGTGTCGTTCAGCAACACCAGATCGGCGGATTCCCGGGCCACGGCGGTGCCGCGCTGCCCCATGGCCACGCCGATGTCGGCGGCCTTGAGGGCCGGGGCGTCATTGACGCCATCGCCGGTCATCGCCACCACCTCACCGGCGGCCTGCAGGGCCCGCACCAGCTGCAGCTTCTGCTGGGGCATCACCCGGGCGAACACGGACACCTCACCGATGGAGGCAGCCAGCGCCTGGGGCGTCAGGGCGTCCAGCTCCGAACCGGAGAGCACCGGACCGGACGGCAGGCCCGCTTGATCGGCGATCGAGCGGGCCGTCACCGGGCTGTCTCCGGTGATCATCACTACGCGAACGCCCGCACCTCGAGCCGTGGCGATCGCCGCCGGCACATCCGGGCGCAGTGGATCGGCCAGGGCCAGGAACCCCACCGGCTCGAACAGGTAGCCGTGCACGTGTTCGGGAAGAGCGCCGCCGCTCGCGAACGGTTGACCTTCGTGCACCGTCACGCCATCCAGCCCCCGCGCCACCGCCAGCACCCGCAGCCCCCTGGCGGCAAGCCGATCGGCGGCGGCCAGCAGTGCCGTGGTCTGCCCGGCATCGAGGTGACACAGATCAGCGATCGCCTCGGGGGCGCCCTTGGCGGCCAGCTCCAGACCCCCTTTGCTGTTGTGCCAGAGGCGGGAGAACACCAGCAGATCGCTCTGCAGGGGGTACTCGCGCTCCAGGGGCCAGTCGGGATGCAGGTGTTCGGTGCCGCCGAGCTGATCGGCGGCGAGGCGCTGGATCGCCAGTTCCATCGCATCCACCGGGTCACCGCGGCTGGCCAGCACCGCCATTTCCACCAGGGCGTGAAAGGGTTCCTCCAGGGGGTCTCCCGCCTGCCAGCCCTCCAGCTCCGGCCAGGTGAGCAGCTGCTGCACCCCCATGCGGTTCTCGGTGAGGGTGCCGGTCTTGTCGACGGCGAGCACGGTGGCGCTGCCGAGGCTCTCCACCGCCGCCGGCCAGCGGGCCAGCACGCCGATCCGGGCCAGGCGCAGGGCGCCGAGGGCCAGGAACAGGGCCAGCACCACGGGGATTTCGTTGGGCAGCACTGCCAGGGCCAGGGCCAGGGCGGCCAGCAGGGCTTCGGGCCAGTTGCCGCTGACCGCCCCCTGAATCACCGCCAGGGCCGCGCAGAGCCCCAGGGCCAGCACGGTGAGGCGACCGGTGAGGCGACGGGTCTGGCGCTGCAGGCGGGTGGGCGGCGGTTGCACCGTGGCCAGGCTGCTGCCAAGCCGGCCCAGCTCGGTGGCGCCAGCCACCGCCACCACCTCCGCCCAGCCGCGGCCGCTGGCCACCAGGGAACCCGCCAGGATCCGCTCCCCGGCCGTGGAGCGGGCGACCGGCAGCGATTCCCCGGTGAGCAGCGACTCATCCAGCCACAACCCCACCGCCTCGCTGAGGGCGGCATCGGCCGCCACCCGATCGCCTTCCTCCAGCCGGAGCCGATCGCCCACACGCACCTGATCGGCGGGCAGCTCCAGATCCTCCCCAGCCCGCCGCACATGGGCGTGGGGCGCCGAGAGTCGGGCCAGTTCGGCCAAGGCGTGGTTGCTGCGCTGCTGCTGGACGGCATCGAGCAGGCTGATGCCCACCACGAACACCAGCAGGATGCCGCCATCGACCCATTCGCCGATCAGGCCGTAGATCAGGGCACAGGCCAGCAGCAGCAGGTTGGTGGGCTCAAGCCAGCTCATTCGGGCCCCTCTGATGCTCCTCCTTAGCGCCATTGGGCAGTCTTGCCCTGGCTGGGATGGGCGATCCAATCGGGTGCGATCAGATCCGCAGCCTGCCGGGCCTCGCTCAGCACCTGGAACAGCAGCCGCGGCGACTCCCTGAGCAGCTCGATCCAGTGGGCCAGGTAGGCGGCGTGGTTGCAGACATCGCTGCCGATCTCGAGCCGATCACCCAGCAGCACCGCCCCGAGCTCGGCCACCAGTTCTTCGCGGGCATAGGCCCGGCTGCTGGAGGCGCTGCCTCCCATCCGGCCGGAGAGATCCCGCTGGAGCCGGGAGCCATGACCGCTGGAGTGGATCGCCTCATGGGCCCAGGTGGCGTAGAGGGCACTGGCGGAGTGGAAGGCTGCGCGATCCGGCAGCTGGATCCGATCGATGGTGGGGAAGTAGCAGGCCCGCTCGCCGCCATGGCTCACCGGCACCGGCCAGGCGCTGAGCACCGCTTCAGCGGCCGCCAACCGCTCCGGCTCCGCCCGGATGGCTATCCCTTCGACTGCCTGGCGGGCTTCGATCAAGCCGGCCAGGGCTTCGCCCTGCAGATCGGCGATATGGAAGACCGGCACCGGCCGGTAGCTGACCCAGACGTTTTCGCTGGCCTGGCCCGAGCCGGAACTCTGACCAGCACCCTCGCCACCTCCACCCCCCTGAGTCAGTTCCGGTTCACCTTTGCGATGCACCTGTGGCCGCAGCACGTATATGGCCTTGCTGCCCTTGCGGGGGACGATCCCCCGTTTCCTGGCTTCTGAGAAGCCACACCAGTAGGGCAGGGCAGCGCCTTCGCCGCCGGAGGTGCGCTGCGCCAGGCGAATGTGCAGGCCGAGGCTGAGCAGCACCGGATTGGCGCCGCGATAGCGGTGGCCGGAGAGCAGATTCACGTGGTGGCCGCCGCCGCTGCCATCCCACTCGCGGCGCCAGGGGGTGGTACCGTCCTCCATCAGCTCGATCAGGGAGGCAACCAGCTTCAGCTCCGGAGAAGCCTTGGGAGATGGGGAGACGACAGCCATGGATCAGCGGCGCAGTACCGGAATCACCCGCGCGGCCAGTGATCGGGGCCGGCTGGGAACTCCACCAGATCCAGTGCCACCAGTGTCTTATCGCCGGCGCTGAGCTGGCTGCCTGGAATCCGCTGCAGCCGCCACTCAGCTGTTCTTTCGCACGTGTGGTCGTTGCTGAGGCGCTGGTGGTCTCCACCCTGAATGCACCGCTGAGTTTTGGATGAGGAGTTCGCCGCCGCCAAGGATCATGTGGTGGCCATGGGTGCTGCCGAGAAAGTCCGCGGCCCCGGCGGCGGCTTGAAAGCCCCGGGCCTAAGCCCCCTGGCCGCCGGCGAGATAGACGCCCTGGTGGGCGAGAGCGTGTTCCCCTTCCTGCGCACCCTGGGCAGCCCAGGAGAAACCCAACTCCTTATTCTGGTCAATCCGCACTTCGCCGGATCGCTTGATTTCGAAAGCACCAGCGGCAAGTTGCATCAGGTGGTGCAAACGAAGAAGACCGAGCTGCTGTTCATGGCGCTGTTTCTGCAGCTGCTCAAACCCGACGGCCATGCGGCTGTAATCGTGCCGGATGGGGTGCAGTTCGACTCCTCCAGGATCCATAAGCAATTGCGCCGCACCCGGATAGATGGGGCAGACCGAGCGGACAACTTTGCTGACACAGGCGGAAACCAGGCTGGTACCCGTTCAGGGGCCGTGACGCAGCAACGCAGCATTCACCGCCCTTGATCACTCATCAACGAGCGGCCACAGACACCACGATCGATGACAGCCGATTAGGGATTCGGCAACAGCGATGGCATCTCGCCGCCGCGATGATGGGCGATCAAGGCCTGCTCCAGGAATTGCCAGATCTCACGGCCCTGTTGCCGCAGGCTGGTGGTGACCGTGAGCAGCCTGCTGCGGCAGATCGCACCCTGGCGGGATTGGACGCCATGGCTGATCTTGCGCTGAATCACCGAATGGCGCAGGGCACGCTCGGCAGCAGGGCTCCAGCTACGCCGGCGGGGCTAGAGATTGCCCTTGTGCTGGGCGCCATCCACCGCCAGGCACA